>CAKRPJ010000001.1:0-141618 GCA_934376955.1 uncultured Lachnospiraceae bacterium
GTTTTGTACTGTCCGTATTCCTGCTGGCTATGTCGGCGTCATTTACAACATGAACGGCGGCGTGGCGGAAACCACCCTTACTCAGGGCTTCCATCTTGTCAAACCCACCCAAAAAGTCACTACCTACACCATCGGCATCGAACAGTCTTACCTCACCTCCGGTTCGGACGGTGATTCCAAAGGTGATGAATCGTTCGAAGTCCCGTCCAATGATGGTAAAGGTCTCACGGTCGATTTAACTTTTACCTACCGTTTTGATCCCGATCATGTCGCCGATACCTTCACCCGTTTCAAGGGTCAGTCCGGTAAAGACGTCAAAGAGGTTTTTATCAAGCCCAACATCATGTCCTGGACCAAAGAGGTCACGGCCAAGTATTCCGTCATTGATCTGCTTGGCGACCAGCGTGCTTCCCTCAACTCGGAACTCACCGCCTACCTCAAGGATAAGTTCGAGCCTTATGGCATCATCATTGAATCCGTTTCTCTGATCAATATCGACCCCGATGACGAAACCCGTGCTGCTGTCCAGAAAAAGGTCAACGCTCAGCAGGATCTGGAACTGGCAAAGATCGAGCAGCAGACCGCCAACGTTAACGCCGAAAAAGAAAAAGAAGTTGCTATCACGAAAGCCAACCAGGAAAAAGAAACCGCTCAGATCAACGCCGAAGCCAAACTGATTGAAGCCCAGGCTCAGGCCGATGCCAACCGTCTGATTTCCCAGTCCCTCACCCCGGAACTGATCCAGCAACAGATGTATGAAAAATGGAACGGTCAGCTTCCCACTGTCCAGGCCGGTTCCGATGCTCCCATTATTGTCGATACCACCAACTAAATCATGTTCCGCATTTGGAGGTGCTCTCATGGTCATTCTTCATTCCGGTACCTTATTGTTTCTTGTCCTGCTTGCTTTTGCTGCCGGCTTCCTTGTTGATGCCGCCATCGGTGTCCGCGCCCATCTCCATGATAAGGAGGATTAGATCATGAACACTTCCAAACCCAATCCGCACACCATCACCCCCACCACCGTCATGGAATCTGAATTTGATGAACCCACACCTCACCGCAAACCCGGCAAATCTACCGGTCGTCCCCGCTCCCGGCATAAGCACATTTACACAAAAGCCTGGTATGTTCATTGTTACACCAATCAAATTACCGGTAAAACAACATTGCTTTATTATCCGCTCCGTTACTGTACGGTTTGTGGCCGAATCGGCGGTATGCAGATAGCTCCCCTGTCCGGGCAGAACTGCCTTACCCCTCCTATCGGTTCAAAAGTGTTTTCGGAACCACCATTTGGCTCCGGCGCTGTTGATCTTAATAATTTTACCATCTTCAAAGGAGAATGAATTATGAAACCTAAGTTCCGTCTTGGCGATCGTGTCACCGTCATCAAACCTTATGTTGCCCCCATCCCTGATTATGTCAAGGACAGCGAAATTTTCAACGATCTGTACAAGGCTTTTGGCTTGGATAAAGATATCCGTGGTGTCAAGCCCGGCGATACCTATACCATCATTGAAGCCGAATCCAAACCTCGCACCCGTTCCGACGGCAAAACTGTTTATGCCTATTCTTACCAGGGCAAAAGCGGCAAGCGTTCCGATTTTGTCTTGTGGGAAGATGAAGTCAAACTGGTCGAATCCACCAAGCCCGCCCCGGAAGATGATGACGAAGAGCCGGATACCGTCACCATCGAGATCGAAGTCTCCCTGGACGATAAGGCCGAAGCTCACCGTATCGCTCACAAAGCTGTCGAGCTGGCTTTCAAGTCCTATGCCGCTATCACCAAGGCCACCAATGATCCCGCCTCCATCACCTGGACTGATGATGAAATCGCAGCAGCCCGCAAAAAGGTTATGGAACTGTCCTCCCGCGTCACGGAACAGGGCGGCGATATGATCTTCCAGCGTTCCGGCAATACCGTATGCTGTGCTATTTACACCTCCAGCTTTGACGACAAGTCCGCTTCCAAAGGTTTCGCCAAGCCCTTCGATCACGACCCCTTCAATGAATGGATCGGCAAGTGTGTCGCCGCCTGCAAAGCTATGGGTGAACCCATCCCCGGCTTCATCGCCCACAAAAACACCAAACAGGATGCTGCGTGATGGGCACAGCACACGAATTTACCGCCCGCATCCGCAGCTTTGCCGAGTGCCAGCGTCTTAACCAGGTCGCCAAAGAATGCGGCCAGGTCGTTGTCATCGACCGCAACGGCAACCAGGCCAACGCCAAAAGCCTACTCTCCCTTATGAGCCTGGATTATTCCGCATCGGTTCGCATTGTGGCCTCCACAGCGGAAGAACTCTTTGCCCTGCATACCGCCCTTCTCGCCTTGAAATGATTTGTCAGGAGGTGTCCGCCACGTTCATCCTACCGCGCTCTCCGCCCCCGTTTTTTCGTCAACCACCGCAATCATTTTTTCACTTATCTTAACGGGGGTGTTCTTACATGTTTATTTGCAATGTCTGCAAAAAGATTTTTCCTGATTTCAAAAGTTACGGTATGCGCATGAACTACCGCTTCGGCTATGGCTCCGAAAATGACGGCGATATCTTTGACCTCACCGTCTGCGATTCCTGTGCCGATACTGTTGCCGCCGCCATTGAATCTGTCTGTGCCATCAGCCCCCATCTCACCGTCGATGATGCCTTCTTCCCCTGCGATGAAGCGTGTTCCGGCGATTGCTCGAACTGCTCCGGTGATTGTGCCGCCTCCCAGGACGATGAATCCTATGACTTCGAGGATGACGAAACCGATGAAGAAGACGATGATGACGATTCCGACCTTGATTTTGACGGCTGATTAACCCCGCCTTTTTATTTTTTCTTTTCTAATTACAAGTTTTCGTAAATATGCCATATTAAGGAGTCCTTTATGCCTAAAAAAAACAACATTATCACCTTCAACTTTGTTGGTGATTTTACTCCTTCCACCAAAAATGATCTGCTCACCTCCACCCCGGTTACTTACGGCGGCATGTCTGATACCCGCCTCCAGCTCAACTTTGGTGTCAAGGTCGGCAGCAGCGTTCAGTTCGTCTCCCTGCTGGACACTTCTCGCTCTGGCGATGTCATCAAAACTTACGACCGGGATAATAACCCCATTGACGTCCGCTGGTCTGACCGCCTTGATTCCGATGTTATCTCCAAGGTTGCCCCCTACCGCACCTACCGCACCAACATCGGCTCGGATGAAACCAAAACCTTCATCACCGGCTATGACCTGGCCGAGTACCTATCCGAAGCTCTCAAGAACTATACCGGCCGCATCACCGTCAATGGCCGCATGGTCCTCCGTTACGATTCCAAAGGCATCCTGCGCCGCAACTTCAATATTGATTCCGTTTGGAAACCCCTGCTCGATAAAGACGGCGAACCGGTCGAAAAGCCCAAGCTGGCCATCATGGTTCCCTTCATCTTCAACAAGGATTGTATCGACAAAGCCGACCTCAAGGAAACCGGCAAGATCTACGTCAACGGCTATGTTGAATCCTACATCAACAAGGACGAAGGCGATAAATACCTGCCCCTCCAGATGATCTTCAATACTGCCGTCTACAACATGGATGACCCCGGTGAAAAGTCCACCTATGAGTACCGCATGGGCGAGCTGGATACCAAAGCCAAAACGATGTTCTGCATGATGTGGGAAGGCCGTGTTGTCAACGGTGCTGAAGAAAAGCCGTTCGATGAATCCTGCCTTACTCCCTTCCAGCTGCGTTCCATCAAGGCCGGCAATGCCACCCTCGATGATTTCCGTCCCCGCGGCTCCATCTACGGCAACCGTGTTCAGGAACTCCGCCTCATGCGCCCCATGCCCCGCAATGATTTCAAGGATGGCCCGATCGACCTCGGCCTCAAGAACTCCGAGTTTGTTGACCTGATCTACACCCCCACCAAGGATGAATCGGTTGCCGATATGGAAAAGTCCGCCAAAAAAGAGCCTGAAACCCCGCCCTTCACTGCCCCCACCTCGCGGGATGAAGACGAGCTGTTTTAATTAACCACCAACACAAAAGGAGCGTGAACCTATGGCATTCAAAATGAATCAGATCAGCTGTGATCTTGCCAGCTACCCCTACTACATGCTGCTGTCCCCGCGCAAATTCGGCAAAACAACCTGGTGGCGCAACCTCGTTGTTGCCGCCTGGGGCAATGCCTCCAAGGGTCTGCTCATCTCCTGCGGCACCGAGTCCGGCTTCCACCACCTCGATAACCTCCAGGTCGAAGAAGCCCTCACCTGGGACGATGATTACGATGAAGAAACCGGCCACCGCGGCCTTGTCCAGATTGTTGATGATCTGATCGAAATCAATGCTGACTTCGGCATCAAGGGTGTCTGCTTTGATACTTTTGATACCCTCTTTGATATCGCCACCGATGAAGTCATGCGGGAATCCCGTCGTGAAACCGGCAAGTCCTGCAAATCCATCAATGATGCCTTCGGCGGCTACAACCGCGGCTCTGACCGCCTGATTAAAATCATCAACGATCAGCTTTCCCGTATCCGCAACGCCGGCATCGCCGTCTTCATCCTGTCCCATACCAAGTTTAAGGAGCGCACGGACCCCCTCACCGGCGAAAAGTATGAGCAGCTCACAAACCTCATGCAGGACCGTACATACAGTGCCATTGCTGATAACGCCCAGATGGTCATGGTTGGCACCATCGAGCGCGATATCGCATCCGGCAAAATCGAAAACGAAAAGCGCGTCATCCATCTGCGCGGCACCTCCACCATTGATGCCGGTTCCCGCTTCAATGATCTGCCCGAAACGATTACCCTTAATCCGCAGGATTTCCTCGCCGCCTTCAAACAGGGTGTCGCCGGTGCTCACACGGTTGCTCCGGTTACGGATAAGCAGATCGACGCTGCCGCCAAGGCCAAGCAGAAAGCCGCCGCCAAACAGGCAGCCGTAGCCCGCAAAAAAGAGGAAGCCGAAAAGCAGGCTGAACAGGACGAATCTCACCGTGATGAATATTACAACACCATCGTCAATGGCTTCTCCAATGCCTCGGATGAAATCAAGGCCAAAGCCAAGGAGCTGTTGGCCGCCACCGGTGAACCCAAGTTCTCCTCCCCCAACATCCCGGCTGCAACCCTGCGCCAGATCGCTGACCTCTTCACAGCGTAAAGGTGGTGTCAAATATGGCAGCACCCAAAGTCCGTAAAGGCCGCCGCGTCATCTGTCACGCCACCGGCATCTATGGCAATTCGCTGGATTATTTCAAGGCTCCTGATGGTTTTTATTACCAAACCAAAGAGCTGTATGAGCAAAAAAAGCAGGAATCTGATTATTACCGCCAGGTCGTTACCCGCATGGCCTCCTATATGGGCTATGAGCCGGGCGATGTTTTCCCAACGGTCATCACCCGCGGCCTCATGCAATTCAAGCATTACGGCTATGCCGCTGTCCTTGCCACCATGGAGGAATGCCAGTCCAAAATTGAATACGCTCTGGCTTCCCGCTCTTTCGGTTCGGACTATCAAAAAGCATCCTACCTCATGGCCATCCTTACCAACAATATCAACGATGTTGCCCGCCGCCTCAAATCTCAGCAGGAATTTGAATCCCGTCAGGCCGCACCCCAACCGGCTCCGCCCCCGCAGGATTTCACTTCCGCTGCTCAGCCCAAAGATATCACAGATTTTCTGGAAGGCGGTGACTAAATATCGAACTCCAAACCTGTCTTGATAAAATCAATACCTCCCGCGCTCAGGACGAAGCCTCTTTTGTCTTCTGCCTCTGGAAAGAACCGGTTTTGTTTGGCGAGTACGATCAGGTCAACTTTGGCAATGATTTAACCATCAAAACCAAGGATGCTCTCTTCTACTACCAGCTTGGCCGCGGCATGTATGATTCCGGCTTCCGCAATTTCGACAGCATTTCAGTCGATACTTACCTTTCGGATAAAGCCGATACCCGCAAAGTCTTCTCGGCCTACGGCGGCTACCCGGAAGTCGAAAAGCTCAAATCCCTCGTGGATGTTGATAACGTCGAAGCCTACTTTGACCGCATCTCCAAGCTCAACACTCTCTCCGATCTCTGCGAGCAGTTTTTCAAAACTTTCCAGGATACCTCCCGCTTTGATTCCATGTCCAACTCCCAAGTCTACGATTTTTTCGACTATCAGCTCAATACCATCAGCATGAACTCCACCCGCGATATGAAAGTCGAATCTGTTGCCTTTGATGAATCGTATATCACAGAGCTGGATAAGGGCGAAACGGTCGGTCTGAATTACGGTAAAAACTGCCCTCGCCTCAACTGGGCCACTCTCGGCCTTCCCCTTGGTGATCTTTACATGCTGGGCGGCTTCTCCGGCACCGGCAAAACCTCTTTCGTGTTTGAAAATATGATCCTGCCTTTAACCGAATCCAGTGTCAAGTGCTGCATCATTTCAAACGAAATGCAGGTCCGTGCCTACAAACAGCTGCTCACCATCCATATTCTCACCAATGATCTCGGCTACTGGAAAATGACTCGCAAGCATCTCAAGGTCGGCAAGTTCACGGATGAACAAAAAGAAATGCTGTGTAAAGCGGCAGCCATCAGCCAAAAGAAATACTCTTCCATCCGCTTCATCAAAATGTTCGATAACGATACCTCCCGCGTCATCAAGTCGGTTCGCAAATATTCCAAACTCGGCTACCAAATGTTCCTGTGGGACACCATGAAGTCGGACGATGACGGCGGCAATATGGAAATGTATCGCCAGCTCTTGCAGTCCTCACGCAAAATTTTCCAGTGTGCCAGCCGGGAAAACGTCTCCATCGTCTGTACCTATCAGCTGGCCCTCTACATGAAAAACCAGCGCTTTCTCGATGCTTCCACCCTTTCCAACGGCAAGCAAATCAAAGAGGTCTTTTCCGAAATGATTTATATTCGGGAACTCTGGCAGGATGAATACACCGGCGAGAAATGTGATTGTCACGCATACACCCGCACCCGCAAACCGGATGGCACCTGGGAAAAATTCACCACCCCCATCACGCTGGATAAAACCAAAAAGTACATCGTCGCCTTTCTCGATAAAACCCGTAACGATGAAGACGGTCAGCAATTTTTGTATGAAGCAAACCTCAGCTGGAACAACTGGAAAGAGGTCGGCTATTGTACCATCCGCAATGACCATGTAGCCATCGGCCGTTAAAGGGGGTGCGCCCATGAACGCGGCACTCCTCTCCCAGCGCCTGATCGGCCACTCGGATGATATCTACACCATCCTCGAAACCCTCGGCTATGAAAACATTACGTTTAATTCAGCCAAAGCCCAGTTCCGCTTTTCACGGGCGGACGGCACCAACCCTACCAGCATTGTTCTGGATGTTGATTCTTTACGGTTTTATTGCTTTTCCACCAACGGCAAAGGCAATCTTTTCACCCTCATCATGTCGCGCCTGAACTGCACTTTCCCGGACAGCTTGACCTTTGTCACCACCGTTCTGGATCTCGACCAAAACGATTTCTCGGCCAAAGTTCACTACCCCTTCGGCGGCTTCTACCGCAAGCTCCTCCCTGATCAACCGGAGGATTTTTCCGTACCTCCAATCCCAGAGGAAACTTTGCAGCCATACTTGGGCAAGTACAACCAGATGTTCTTCCGCGATGGCATTGATTACTTAACCCAGCAAAAATTTCAGGTTGGTTATGATTTTCTTTCCAACCGTATCACCATCCCGGAGCGTAATTTTGATGGCCAGCTCTGCGGTATCATGGGTCGCTCCAATGACCCCAACTGCCCCCATCAAGACCGCTGGTATCCCATCGTCAGTTGCCCGCGCAGCAAAACCCTGTTCGCCCTGCAGCAAAACTACCAGCGCATCATCGAAACCCAGAATGTGGTCCTTTTTGAATCGGAAAAAGCCCCCATGCAGTGCGCATCATTCGGTGCCCATATCTCGCTTGGTCTCTGCGGCTGCCATGTCTCTCAGGCCCAGCGCAGCATGATCTTTTCTCTTCGCCCCAAAACTATCGTTCTCGCTCTTGATGAAGGATTAGAAGAAGACGCTATCCGGGAAGAAGCCGCCAAGCTTGTCCAAAATAATTTAATCCTAACTACCAGGGTCGGCTATGTCTGGGACCCCGACCACGATATTATCCCCGCAGGCAGCAAACAAAATCCCGCTGACCTTGGCCGCGATGCCTATGTTGCCTGCCTGCAAACGAAAGTGAGGTGGTTATAATCGAACGCGCCAAAGACCCCCGTCTGCAAGAACTTTTCGATGCCGGCGTAAATGTATACAGCTTTTCAAAATTAGGCACCATTGAGCAGTGCCAACTCCAGGCGTGGTACTCCTACATCAAACATGAAAAAGGAATCGACGGTATTTATTCACGGTTAGGTGGCTCTATGCACGATGTTTTGGAACAGTTGATTCACCAGCAAGCAACCTGTGATGACCTTCTTCCTGCCCTACATAATGCCCTGGATGAATGTGAAACCCTCGGCCTTACCTTTCCTAAGGATTTTCGCGGCAATGACTCCATCAAAGAGAAATGGGTCAAGGACATGACTCACTTCTGCCAGAACTTTTACCCGCCTAGGGGCGAGTTCAAAACAGAACAGCTGCTTATCTACCGCGTCAGTCCTACCCGCGCCATTCAAGGTTACATTGACCTGATGAAATTGGAACCCGATGGCTCTGTGTCGGTTTACGACTGGAAAACGAGCACACGATTCGCCCCATCTACCCTATTGGAGCATGGTCGCCAGCTCGTGATCTACGCTATGGCATTGGAACAGGCCGGTTATACAGTCAAAAACCTCGCCTGGATCATGCTCAAGTATGTCGAGATCCGCTACACCTGGTACGCCACATCCCGTTCGCGCAACAAAACCCAGTGTATCCGCATCGTCAACCGCTCCAAAATTTACGATACCATCGCCCCCGCGGTCGAATCCGCCTGCCGCGATGCCGGTATGGATGAAGCCGAGATTGAATTTGCCATGCTGGATTTCAAAGAGACGAATCTTCTCGGTCCCAAGTTCCCCATGTCGGTCGCCCAGCAGTTTATCATCAAACCTTTTGTAGAGCCTTACCCCTATACCCCGGAACTCAAACAGGAAGCTCTTACTTATATCAACAAGGTCGCCGATATCTATGAGTCCCTGCCCCAGGATGAAACCACTCCCTGGCCTGCCCGTAAGGTCGATAAGGACAGTGCTTTCTTCTGCAATAACCTTTGCAGTTATCGCAAAATCTGCCCCGCCATCCGGGATTATAACGCCCAGGCCCTCATCGCAGACCCTCCCAAAACCGAAGCTGATTTGTTTTAACCAAGGAGCCGCCCATGACCACCCGTTCCCCGCCCCCGCAGGGCTTTTGAAATAAATTACAGGAGGTGAATAAAAATTTCCAGTCCAAATTACCTCTGCTATCACCTTCACGATGACGAAGGCTCTGTTCTTGATTCCTGCACCAAATATCAGGATTACATTAACATGGCCGTTCAAAGCGGCATGACTGCCCTTGGTTCCTCCAACCACGGTACCCTGCTAAACTGGACAGCTAAAAAGCAGGCAGCAGAAAAAGCTGGCCTCAAGTACATCTTCGGCGTTGAATGTTATCTTACCGATCGCCTTACCCACCAATCTCCCGGAGAAGATAAGCCTCATAAGCTGCGCGATAACTACCACACGGTTCTGATCGCCCGCAACACCAAAGGCGTTATGGAGATCAATAACCTTATCAGTCTTTCCAATCGGGAAGATCATAAATATTACAAACCTCGTGTCACCTTCGATGAATTCTACAACCTGTCTGATAACGTCATCGCCACCTCCGCCTGCCTTGCCAGCCCTCTGCATCACTACACTGCGGACGTTGAAGATTTTGACCCCGCCCGTTATGAGCAGCTGATTCAACGCTACGACTTTCTGGAGATTCAATACCATAACTGCAAAGAACAGATCGAATTCAACCAGTACCTCTATGAGCTGTCTCAAAAATATCACAAGCCCCTCATCGCGGCCACCGATACCCACAGCTCCACCACATATAAAGCCGAGTGTCGCAAAGTTCTCATGGAAGGTAAAGGTATTGAGTTTACTGGCGAAGATGAGTTCGATCTTACCTTCAAAACTTACGAGCAGCTGGTTGCGGCCTTTGAGCAGCAGGATTCCTTACCGCGTGAAGTCTGGATGCAGGCGATTGAAAACACCAACTGTCTGGCTGACTCCACCAAGGGTTTCAAGCTCAATACCAAAGCCCGCTACCCCATTTTGACCGGCTCTGTGGAGTCCGATGCTAAAGCCTACATCGAGCGCACCCACACCATGCTGGAAGATAAGATCCAAAAGGGCATCATTCCCCAAAATGAAGTCGCTGCCTTCCGCAAAGATATCGAGGAAGAGCTGGCTGTTTTCAAAAAGGTAAACATGCTGGGTTTCATGCTGTCGATGTCAGACCTTATGATCTGGGCCAAACATGAAAAGAATATCCCCATTGGTCCCAGCCGTGGTTCTGTAGCTGGTTCCCGTGCGGCTTTTGTTACAGACATTATCGACGTTGACCCCGTTCGCTGGAACCTCGTCTTCTCCCGCTTCTGTAATGAAAACCGTGTCGAAATTGGCGACGTGGACATTGATACTCCTGATGCTTACCGCCCCTTGATTTATGACCACATCTTTGAATCCTTTGGCCAACGCAAATGCGCCTATGTACTGGCTCTCGGTACTGTGTCCGACAAAGGTACGATTGATGAAATTGGCCGTGCCCTCGCCAAACGCTGGCAGAAAGCCAATCCCACCAGCTCTAAAGAATCTAACCCATGGTCGCTCGATCGTATCGCTCAAATCAAAGACGAATACGATGCCGATCCCGAAACCTGCAAAGCTAAGTATCCCGATCTCTTCTATTACTTTGATGGCATCAAGGATACAGTTGTTTCACTTTCTCATCATCCGGCTGGCATTATTATCGCCCCTATTGATCTTTATGACCGTTACAGCGTCTTCCGTGATAAAGACGGCCTGCAAGTTCTTGCGCTGGATATGGACGCCTCTCATGCTGTGGGCCTGGCCAAATACGATATCCTCGGTTTGTCAACAATCGCCCAGCTCGATGAAACCTGTAAGCTCGCTCATATCCCCTACCCTCATACCTGGCAGATTAACTTTGATGACCCTGCCGTCTGGGCGGATATGAAAACCAGTCCCTATGGTCTGTTCCAGTTCGTGGAAGATTTCGCCTTTGAATCCTTAAAAAAATACGATGTCCACAGCATCAAGGATCTCAGCATTGTAACCGCTGCTATCCGCCCTGGTGGAGCATCATATCGGGACAAGCTTTTCCACCATGAACGCGGCCAGAACCCCTCCAAAGAGATTGATGATCTGTTGGCAGACACCCTCGGCTGGCTGATTTTTCAAGAGCAAACGATCGCCTTTCTGCAGCAAATCTGCGGTATGTCCGGCGGCGATGCTGACTCTGTTCGTCGTGCTATCGGCCACAAAAACGAAAAAGAAATTGCAGAGGCCCTCCCTCGTATTCTTGAAGGTTACTGCACTCATGCTTCCAGCTCCCGTTCCCAAGCAGAGCAAGAAGCCAAAGCGTTCCTTCAAATCATACAAGATAGTAGTAGTTACCAGTTCGGTTTGAACCATGCCTCCGGCTACTCCATCCTTACCTATTACTGTGCCTATTATCGCTATTACTACCCCGTTGAATTCGTTACCGCCCTGCTCAACACCGCGGATAACCAAAAGAAAATCCTTGCCGGCACAGCTCTGGCAGCACAGCGCGGCATCAAAATCATGCCCATCCGCTTCCGCCACTCACTGGACCAATACACCCCGGATGTTGCCAATCGCGCCATCTATAAAGGCATGGCTTCCATCAAATACCTCAACAAGCGCATTGGCCGTGAACTTTATGCTCTGCGGGATAACACTTACGCTGATTTTATCAGCCTCCTGCAAGATATCAAGCATAAAACCTCGGTCAATTCCCGCCAACTTCAAATCCTGATTGAACTTGATTTTTTCCACGAGTTCGGCAATCCCAACCAGCTCAAAGCCCAGGTTGAATTGTTCGATAAGTACAGTGATTCCATTCAGCTCTCCAAAGCAACCGTTGACCCGTTCATTGACCATGATGCAATGCTCACCTTATGTGAGAAAGAAACTGAAAAGAAATACATCAACGTGGACTGGCTCGGCATTGTCCGTCACTGCGCCAAAGAAACCTCAGAAATCATCACTCCGGTCAGCGATATTCTTCAGTACGAGATGGATAATCTTGGCTACCTCCAATACCAAAACCCTTCTCTCGCTTCTACCTACCACTACATTCTCTCTATTGACGGCAAATATAAAAACAAGACCATCGCACTGTACCAGCTTGCAACCGGTCAAACCGTCAATTTCAAAATCCGTCCCTCCACTTTGGATCAAAACCCCATCGCTAAAGGCGATATCATCAAGGTTCTTGGCACCAAGCAGGAGGGCAAGTGGTCCCGCACCGATGCCGGTTGGGTCCAGTCCACAACGGATTTCAACACCTTCCTTTATAAATACAGCCATGTACGTTAATTTTTTTCTGGTTATGGCGGTTCTCAATACTGCCATCAGTGTTATTGCCACTATTTTCGGTAACGTCACTAAAAGTTCGGTGTCTGGTGATACGCCCATTTTAATTTCCACGTCTTCTTCCCCTCCCAGTTTGAACTCATCTATCCCTTCAACCTCATTCTCGCCTGGCCGGTGGGGCGGTTCAAAGCCCTCGACCAATGACAATTGGTTTTTATCTCGTGATGACTGGTACAAACTCTTTCTCACAGCCATCGTTTTCAGCTTGTTCTGGTGATTCAGATCCTAGGGGGTGATATTATCGAACCAGTCTTTGTCAAATCCGCCCTTGAAACTTTTACTATCCTGATTGATACCCGTGAGCACGAAACCTCGGCACTCGCTCAACGCATTCAGCAAATGGGCTGCCCAGTCGAACGGCAAAAGCTCAATTTTGGCGATTATTCTGCCAAGGTCATCTTGCCCACCGGCGTTCCTTACAGCCTGGAAAATATCGTCGTGATCGAACGGAAGATGTCCAGCGACGAAATCGCAAATTGCTTTACCTCCCAGCGTGCTCGCTTTACCCGTGAATTTGAACGTGCCAAAGCAGCCGGTGCCCGTACCTATCTGCTTGTTGAGCGCACTACCTGGGAAATGCTTTACGCCGGTACATACCGCAGCAAAATGACCCCTGTCGCCATGGTGGCCAGCCTCACAACCTGGCTTGCCCGCTATGACTGCAAGCTTATTTTCTGTGAACCTCAAACCTCCGGCAAGCTCATCCATGATATCCTCTACCGCGAAATGAAACAGCACCTGGAGGGGGTTCAGCCATGATGCAAGCCGTCCTATTTTCCAATTATCCATCCGCCTCTCCCCTGCTTCGTGCCCACCGCAGCTATCAAGTCATCACCCGCCTTCAAATCGGCTGCTTCGTCCTCGCTGCCGGCCGCCTGGTCTTTCTCCCGGCCGCCCTCCAGGGCAAAACCTATCTTCTCGTTAAAGGAGTTGATCCACCGCCCCCATGAATACTACCCGTGAACTCCACCGCAAAGAGCGTGCCAAGGCAGAGCTTGAATCTATCTGCCGCAGTTATGCTTCCAAATGTTCCGCTCTCATCATTACCTATAACATCAATGATCTAACACCCGCCCAGCGTGCAGCGTTCAATGCCCGCCAACCTTTTCACTCTTACCAAAGCAGGTGATCTTATCAAAAACAAAGCAATCGCAAACGCCGTCAACATCAAGCGCAACGGCAAAGCCATCGCCTGGCTCTATCAGAACGCCGGCAATATCCTGGATTACAAAGATGGTGATAAAGTCAAGCTCGATCTCACTGCTATCCAAAACGATCCCGATTGGCCTAACCTTCGCCAGGACTATAAAGATTTCGTTCTCTCCCATGCGGATACCGTTTTTACCCTGGAGTTTGAACCTCGTTTCCGCAAAAACCACACTCTTGCCTGCCTAAAAGAAGATCCCACCACCCCTAAGCGCCTGTTCTGGATCGGCCATCTTATCAAGCAGCACGAACCCGAACAGGAGGCCGCCCATGACTGAACCTATTACCGATGCCATTGGCCGCGAAATCCATGTCGGCGATACCGTTGCCTATGCGCAGACGGATAAAAACAGCGGCATCAACTGGAACACTTATGTTGTGATCGGTTTTACCCCTTGCCGCGTCAAAGTTTCTAACCCTACCTACCGCGGTTATGCCTGGGAGAAAGATTATATCCTTCTCTATCCATCCAACTGCATTATCTTACAGGAGGCCGACCCCGCATGAAAATTATCCCTCAATCCCACGAATGGATCACCCCGCTCAACCGTGATGTCACCATGCAGCGTATCGAGCGCATCGCCCGTACCTGCTATCAAAGCGAGGATGCCATCAAACCCGGCAGTGATTCCAAAATGGTCGCCATGCTCTGCAAAAATCATCATTACGCTATGATCGAGCACATCAGCCTGACCATTAAATTCATCACCGACCGCGGCGTTGCCAACGAGATCGTCCGTCATCGTATCGGCTCCTATGCCCAGGAATCTACCCGCTACTGCAATTACAACAAAGATAAGTTCGGCAATGAAATCACAGTTATTGACCATGGCTATACCGGCAGGAAACGTATTTCCTGGAAAAACTATTGTGGCTTTGCTGAAACAGGCTATCGTGACATGTTGAATGCTGGTGCCACCCCGGAAGAAGCCCGCGATGTCCTGCCTCTTTGCCTTAAAACCGAGATCGTCTGTACCTGGAACCTGCGCGAATGGCACGAGGTCCTTCGCCTTCGCACCGCCAAGGATGCTCACCCCGCTATCCGCGCCCTCATGATTCCTGTCCTCAAGGAGCTGCAAGCTGTCTACCCTGAAATTTTCAATGATATCGAGGCGTCCGAATGACCCAAGAAGAAATCCGCAAGCTCCTCAAAACCTGCGAGTTACATATCAACCAGGTGGAAAACGATGAAACTGCTATTCGTGACTTGTCCGAAGTTGTTCATAAAGTTCTCGCTGATTTCACCCGCGCTGTAAAGCTTAACGCCTGCGCCGTTGCTGCCTGGGCTTTGCACATTCCCGTCTGGGGGTTCGCCGCATCCAAACTTTGGAACTGGTTTTTAGCCATTGGCCCCATCCCCACCATCGGCATCTTTCATGCAGCCGGCATCGGCCTGGCTCTTGAATTCATCGTTGATACCACCGGCATCTCCCACAAAATCCCCCTGCAGAATGATGTTCAAAACGTCATTGACGGCAAGTCCAGCTGCTTTGATTCCTGGTCTTTGCCGGATGGTTTGTGTGTTTTCCTCGGCACTCTTGCCGGTCTCTGCCCGCCCGCGTTGGTCGCCCTTTTTGCCGGCTGGCTAATTAAATTTTTTATGTATCTATAAGGAGGTTACTTCATGAATGATGTTCAGCGCTTTGGTCGCATCCAGGTTGAAATGTGTGATACCTTCAAATCCAAAAACGCAGATTACGGCAATTCCTTCTCCCAGCTCTATCAGGAGTTTGGCGATAACGGCATCATCACCGCCGCCGTCCAGATCTCCCATAAGTACCACCGCTTCATGAATCTTATCAAGGGCACCCCCGCCAAGGTCAACGAATCTCTGCGCGATACTCTGTTGGATCTCGCCAACTACTGCGTCCTCACTGTCATGGAATTGGATAAGGCCAAGGAGCGCAAATCCGCTTCCGCTTCCGCTTCCGCCGTTACATATCGTACAACTCAGCAGTTAGATTACAGCAAGTATATCTCTGACGACACCATCCTCACCTCTCGCAGTGCTTCCGCCGCCACATTGAAGGGAGATACCGAACCATTGTCCGCGCTGCAAGGTGCTGAATAAGGAAAAGGCGGAGGAACACTTTCGAAATATGTAGGCAGTAAGGCGCGTGTCGCCAAAAAATTGTTTATTTACAAGGAGGGTTTATGGAAAATGTAATTCTCTATACCACGCATTGTCCGCGCTGTCTGATTCTGGCAAACAAACTGCAGGAGAAAGGCATCCACTATACGGAGTTTACCGATGTACAGAAAATGCTTGAAATGGGCATGGATATGATGCCTGTTCTGCAGGTGGGCGAACAGCAGTATGGGTTCAAAGAAGCAATCAAAATCGTAGGAGGTATGTAATGGCTATCGAACAATATGAAAAATATCAGCCGTATCTTGACTTTATCAAGGAATATGCCGCATCCAGCAACGCAGCCACTGGCAGTAAGGTTGATGCAAACGCGAATGTGGAATGCAAGAATGTCACCACTTTGACTGGTGAGCTTTATAAAAAGGACGGTATCGGTATCAACCGTCTGCGTATGTGGCAAAAAATCAAAGAGCTGTACGGTCAGGAGTATGCCGACAAATACATTTACCAGCTTGACCACCATTTTATTTACCGCCATGACGAAACAAATCCGTGCCTGCCGTACTGCGTCTCCATTACCATGTATCCGTTTCTGTTCAATGGCCTGGAAAGCATCGGCGGCGGCTCATCTGCTCCTCACAATCTTGATTCCTTCTGCGGTGAATTTATCAACCTGTGCTTTGCCATTGCGTCTCAGTTTGCCGGTGCAGTTGCTACCCCTGAGTTTATCTCGTATCTTGATTACTTTATCCGCAAGGATTATGGCGACGATTATTACCTGCACGCTGATAAGGTCGTTGATCTTTCCAGCCGTCATCGTACCATCGACAAGGTTATTACTGACCAGTTTGAGCAGGTCGTCTATTCTCTGAATCAGCCTGCCGCTGCTCGTAATTTCCAGTCCATCTTCTGGAACTGCGCATACTTCGACAAGCCGTATTTTGAGGGCATGTTCTCTGATTTCGTATTCCCTGATGGCACAGAAATGCAGTGGGAGTCCGTATCCTGGCTGCAAAAGCGCTTTATGGAATGGCTGAATCAGGAGCGTCTGAAGAAGATTCTCACCTTCCCTGTCGAGACTCTGAACCTGCTTGATGATGGCACTGATTATGTCGATAAGGAATGGGCTGACAATGCTGCCGAAATGCTTTCTAAAGGCCATAGCTTCTTTATCTATCGCTCCAATAGTGTGGACTCTCTGGCATCCTGCTGCCGTTTGCGCAATGAAATGAGCGACAATACCTTCAGTTATACTCTTGGTGCTGGCGGCGTGGCTACTGGGTCTAAGGGTGTTATCACCATCAATATGAATCGCCTAATCCAGACTGCTGTTGCCGATGGCCGCGATATTTGCGAGGCCGTTCGTGAACAAGTCAAAGACATCCATGTTTACCTCAAGGCATGGAACGCAATTTTGAAGGACGAGTTCAATGCAAAACTGCTCCCTATCTACGATGCCGGATATATCTCTTTGGATAAGCAGTTCCTGACCATTGGCATTAACGGCTTTGTTGAGGGTTGTGAATTCCTTGGCTACACCATCTCCCCGGACGACCAAAACTATGTTGATTTTACGAACAAAGTGCTCAAGGTCATCTATGACGAGAACAAGGCAGATCGCTCTGACGGCATTATGTTTAACACAGAATATGTCCCCGCTGAAAACCTTGGTGTCAAGAACGCAAAGTGGGATAAGCAGGATGGCTTCGTAGTTCCGCGTGACTGCTACAACAGTTACTTCTATGTTGTCGAAGATCCTACCAAGCCGCTTGATAAATTTATGCTTCACGGCTCCAAAATGACGCAGTATCTGGACGGCGGCAGCGCTCTGCATCTGAATCTGGAGGAACATCTGGATAAGGAGCAGTACCGCAAACTGATGAATGTGGCCATCAAGACTGGGTGCCCTTACTGGACGGTAAATGTGCCGAATACCATCTGCAATGACTGCGGACACATTTCTAAACACCACCTGCATAAATGCCCTAAGTGCGGCAGTGAGAACCTGGACTATGCAACCCGTGTCATTGGTTATCTCAAGCGCGTATCCAGCTTCTCCGAAGCCCGTCAAAAGGAGGCAGCGAAGCGCTATTATGCAGACTGATTGCAAACCGCTTCTGTATAGCCACTACGATGTAACATTCCAAGAAGTCCCCGGTGAGATAAGTCTTGTGTTTGATATTACAGGTTGTCCGCATCACTGCCCTGACTGCCACTCCAAATTCTTATGGGAGTATAGCGGCAACCCATTGCTGGAGAATCTTCCATCGGTCATCAATAAATACCGGTCCATGATTACCTGCGTGTGTTTTATGGGCGGTGACCAGAACAAAACCGAACTGCTGAAAGCATGTGAAATTGCACATCGGTACAACTTGAAAACATGCCTCTACACAGGTCTTGACTACCCAAGTTTTGTTTACCTGATGTATGACGGTGGACCGCGCAATTACGGCGTATACTTCAATTTTATCAAGGTTGGCCCGTATGTCTCTGAACTCGGCGGCCTTGACAATCCAAAAACAAACCAGCGTTTTTATGAACTCAGCGGAAATGTACCGATTGATAAAACAATCCTGTTTCAAAAGGAGTACAAATGAAAATTATTACAAACCCCAGCTGGACAAAAGAGGAGGTCGAAGAATTCCGCGCCTCCATCAAGTCCAACAACGGCTATTGTCCCTGTCGCATTGAGCATATCCCGGCCAACAAATGTATGTGTCAGGAATTTCGTTCTCAGGTTTCCGGCCAGTGCCATTGCGGCCTCTACCTCAAGGAGGATTAACTATGAATCTCAATAAATGCAACAAACTTTTTCGCTTTGGCGTGCTCTTCTCAGCGTTCTTTACGGCGCTTGTTCTGATTGTTTTCTGCCCCCGGCTCAGCGCCACCGCCTATGCTGAGTCTTCCACTCCCGAAACCGCCGTCACCACTTACATCGTCACCTATCACGCCAATGGCGGCTGCTGGTGGAGCAACTGGTCCCGCCCGACTTATTCTTTCGCTACCAAAAAGTATGAGCAGGAGGAAGGCAAAACCTATCAGATCATTGATTCCAAGCCTACCAACGGTGCCAACACCTTCAACGGCTGGAACACAGAGTCCGATGGCTCCGGCACCTGGTATTCCCCTCATCAGGAATATGTCTGTACCGGCAATATGGACCTCTACGCTCAGTGGCTCGGCCCCGTTCCTGCGCCCACCGCTGAACCTACTGCCACACCGGAACCTACCCCGGAACCGACTGTTGCGCCCACAGCTACTCCGGCACCGACCGCAACTCCCGAACCTGTAACCACTCCGGCACCCGTTTTCCCGGCCAAGCCCAATTACCGCGCCATGTGCCGCGCATGGTTCCGCTATCTTCGCCGCCAGATGATTGGTCTGTATAAGTAAAGGAGGTACTTTATGCACTATGAAACTCCGTATGTAAACTATATCATCCCTGGAAATTTTTTTGGCGATGTCGTTTTTAAGGATGAACTTTCCGTCAAACCTCTTGCCCCCGATATTCCCCTCCCCTCCTATGCTCACCCCACGGACGCCGGCCTGGATCTGCACGCCATCAGTGTGGAAGCCCCCGGTACCGTCATCGTTGCCACCTGTATTATCCAGCCTGGCATGACCGCCAAAGTACATACCGGCATCGCCATCAAGCTGCCCCATGGCACATTCGGCGCTGTCTATCCCCGCAGCGGCCTTGCCACCAAAACCGGCCTCGCCCCCGCCAATATGGTTGGTGTCATTGATGAAAACTATACCGGCGAAATCATCGTGGCCTTACATAACTACAGCAATGAACCTCAGGCGTTCGCCATCGGGGATCGTATCGCCCAGCTGGTCGTCCAACCCGTTGTCCATTGCACCGTCACCCAGGTCACAGAACTCCCCGATACCGACCGTGGTAGCGGATCTTTCGGAAGTACAGGAGAACAGTAATGCACAAGTTTTATCATATGAATTGCTTCTTGGATTTAGGTAGTAGCAACCGTTCTATTTACAACAACTATACTTTCAAAGAAGGTGCGCCGCCTCCCTATTTCAAAAGTTTTCATACTTTTGAAGAACTTTATGATTTTGCTTCTTCTTCTGATTGTTCATTTTGCAGCACTGGCAACTCCTTGCTTTATGATAGATTTGTTACGTTTCATTGTACTGGAGATAATCTAACAATCACCGCCAAAACCTTCAAAGCTCCTGTCGTCATCCGAGCACAGTACAAGGAATGTTCCACCAAGGATTATAACTTTGATTTCTTCAAAGAAAACTTATCCATGGACGACTTTATCATCTTTCTGCAAGAACACGGTCTTATCGGAGGCAACACTCAATGAATCTTACTTTTGTTCCAAACGCCCTTGAAAAAATCTCTCCCACCTGGGTTATGTCAGACATTACATACCCCGATGGTGTCATAACCCGCACCGAGGACGATTACCTTCGCCGCATCGGCAGCACCTTCAAGGGTATTTCTTTCCTTGGCCCCGGCTATCCTGCCTGGTTTGAATACTCCAAAGACAACCTCGGCGCTTCCAAGTCTGGCTTCTTACATACCAGCCTTGTTAAAGAGCTTGAAATTATCCTTGATATAGGCTATGCCAAGCTTGCCATCACAACCGAACATAGCATTTTCTTTCTGGAATCCGCAGAACCCGTTCAGGAAACCGCTGAAATTCGTGAGCTGATGGATCAAATCAACGCTCTAAATAAGTAACAAAAACATTAAAGGTTGCGCTCTTAACGCGCGGGTGGGTATGGGGTTTATTATTTATGACATTATCAGAAAAATCAGAACTGCTGCGCCTGTTGCAGCTCTATCAGGACGATCTTTTGCGTAAAAACCGTAAGAACATTGAAACAGCTGATGCTGTTGCCAAAGATAGCCTGTCATCTCTGGACGCTTCTTATTTTTACGGCATTAAGGCCCAGTACAACCACGCCCGCCTGATTGCTCGTAAGTTATCAGTTGAAATCGGTAAAGATGTCAAATCTTACTGGGAGCTGTCCTGATTTACAAACAAAAAACCGTGCAGGCACAACCACCCACACGGTCCATCTCATTACTTTAATTTTTCCAAAATCTCATCAGCACTCATGCCGTTTGCAAGCAGCTGGTTGATCATTTCCTGCGCCTGAATTTTCTTTGCTTCCGCCTCAGCAGCAATGTCCGCCTTGGCTTTTTTCTCTTCCAGCTTGGTCAGCTTTTTCTCCGCGGCCTTCACATCCGCCTTCTGCATTTTCAAGGTTTCTTTCATGGATTGCAGGTCGGTTTTCAGCTCCTCAATGCTGGCATTGGTCTTGGCAACCTCGGCCTCCGCTTCTTCCTTTTCTTTCTGCGCCTGGGCAATCAAAGCCTCATAGTCATTGGCAACAGCTTTCACTTTGTTCTTGCTTCCCTTGGTTCTTGGCATGGTGCTAACCTCCTACAAAATATTTTATGCGCTCAGTATATCACAGCGGTTTTCAAACTGCAATAGACGTTCAAAGGGGGAATTCTCTCTGCTTATTTTTTATGATACCTGCGCCCTGCTCAATATGGGCGCACATGTTGTCGGTCGCCCATTTATTATCTCCGTCCAAACCCTGCTGGAGCTGGAATCCATCAAAACCAGCCGCGCCAAAGATGAATCCGTTCGTTATCGTGCCCGCCAAATGACTCACTATCTCGATAGCACCCATGATTCCGACTTTTATCATGTCTCCAATGCTACCGATTATCTGAACGATGATGCCTGCCCGTTTCGCAGCACACTGCCCAACACCCCGGATTCCATCATCATTTATGCGGCCTGGAAAGCATACAGCCAAAACCACGATATGATCTTCTGCACGGATGATCTCTGCTGCAAGCACCTGGCCTCTTCTCTTGCCCACCTGCCCGTCTGTTCTTCCAAGGATCTTCTCCCTCGCCAAAGCTATACCGGCTTTCTGGAGGTCACTCCAACCAATGAGCAATACGCTGCCCTCTATGAACAGCCGGAACGAAATACCTTCGGCCTTATCTCCAATCAATATCTTATCGCTCACAGCCCCGCAGACAGCTCCGTACAGGCGTTTAAGTGGGCAGACGGTAAATATGTCGCGGTGGATTATAAGCCCTTCAAAACGCAGGCATTTGGCGCTGTCAGGGCCAAGGATAAAGATATCTACCAGATGCTCGCCTTTGATAGCCTTTTACATAACCAAATCACCATGTTGTGCGGTCCTGCCGGTACTGGCAAAAGCTATCTGGCTCTGGCTCACATGCTCAAGCTGCTGGAAACCCATAAGATTGATAAAATCATCGTGTTCACCAACCCCTGCGCCACATCCGGCGCTGCCCGTCTTGGTTTTTACCCCGGCACCCGCGATGAAAAGCTGCTTGACAGCCAAATCGGCAACATGCTCGGCGCGAAACTCGGCGATACCATGGAACTCCAGCGCTATATTGACGCCAACAAAATTCAGCTTCTCCCCTTCTCGGACCTGCGCGGCTTTGATACCACCGGCATGAACTGCGCCGTCTATATTACCGAGGCTCAGAACCTTGATATTGAAATGATGCGGCTTGCTCTTCAGCGTATCGGCGAAGATTCTATCTGTATCATTGATGGTGATTATGACGCCCAGGTCGATCTCGATATCTACTCTGGTGATAACAACGGTATGCGCCGCCTTTCCCAGGTCTTCCGCGGTCAGGATTTCTATGGCGAGGTCAAGCTCCAAAAAATCTACCGTTCCCGTATCGCCGCACTTGCACAGGAGATGTAAGCAATGACAGCTAATACTGATAAACTTCTTTCAATTCTTACCGGCATTCTCATTACCGTTCTGGTTTATTTTCTGGTCTTTTGGTTCCACCTGGCCCTCGCCAAGTTCATTTTGGTTCCCCTGTTTGGCACCGCCATCTGCTCCACATTGAATCAGTTATTCAATACCGCATCCTTCACCCCGCAAATGCTACCCTCTACATACGCCTGGGCCTGCCTGATCGGCGGCATCTTCTTCTGGGCTCATATCAGCAGCAGCAAGCATTGATTATCTTTTCCGTCTTACCACCACTCGCGGCTGTGCATGCCCAAACAAACTCCGCTTCGGCATTTCAAACGCTGTTTCAAACTCCTCGTCAAATTTGGCCCGCACCTTAAAATAGTCTGTGATTTTTGCCTGGATCTCCCGCAGCGCCTGCTGTTCCTTTTCAATCTGGATGTATTGTTCTCTTGTGCAGCTGTCCCCTTCCTGTATCCGCTGTTTCCATTCGTTCAGGGCATCCTCCTGGTAGCCGCACAGTTCCAGCATCTCATTGCAAAATCTTACGCTTGTCGGTCCTGCCATCCATAACCACTCCTTGCCTTTTTCTTTTATCTTATCATATCAGAGGTGATTTCGCTATGAATTTCTTTACTGCTGACCTTCATTTTTCTCACCGTAACATTATCCGCTTCGATGACCGTCCGTTTCAAGACCTGCCCTCTATGCACGCGGAGCTTATCAAGCGCTGGAACAGCGTTGTCTCTCCTGGCGATAACGTTTATGTCCTTGGCGATATGTTCTGGGACCCGTCCGAAGCTCCTATGATCCTTGAGCAGCTCAATGGCCATATCCATCTCATCAAGGGCAACCACGATAAAATCTCGCCGGAAATGATGCGCTACTTTTCTTCCATCAAGGGCTATGATGAACTCGCAGCCGGCAAATATAAACTTATTCTCTGCCACTACCCTATCATGTTCTACAACCACTCCTATTCGCCGGATTGCTACATGCTCTGCGGCCACGTCCATAACACCCGTGAGAATACTTATCTCGCTAAGTGGAAAGCAGAACTGCGCGATAACGCGGTCGGTATTGCCAGTAACAAGGGCAACATCATCAACGTTGGCTGTATGCTGCATGATTATACCCCCAAAACCCTTAACCAGCTCATTGCCTGGGATAAGGAAGGAGGCTGGAAAGTTGAGTAAAACAATTTTTACCTTTACGGAAGAGTTCGATGATGCCGGCCATCTCGTCAAGCGCACCATCACAACCGAACAGGGCGAAACAGTTCTGCCGGTAACGCCAAACACCAAGCCGATTGATAACATGCCGTTTATCCCCACTCCAACCCCACGGAAAACGCCGCTTGATATAATCTGGAAAGCGCCGCCTGATGTAACCTGTAATTCTACCGGAGGTATCGCCCATGAATCCTAAAGAATTTGAACTGGCTGCCTGCACTGCCATTTCCCGCTACTTCAATGATAACGCCGATGTAACTGGTGTCTATCTGTCACCGGATGATATCTACACCGTCTGGTCGTGCAAAACTCTTCAAAACAATAAAGGTCTTTTCACCACCCCTGTCAAAGACGGCCTGTATTACGAAGCCACCTATAACGGCGATAAGCAGGAACTCTACGTTGACTGTTATCAAAAGCTTAAAAACTTTGCAGTAAAAGTCAGCGAATAAAACAACATAGCCCCTATCCACTGTCACCCAGCGGACGGGGGCTATCTTTTTAGTTCAGGCCAAAATCAGCTAACAACGGGTTCTTCAACAGCATCCCCACAATCACATACCGGTAAGATTTCACACTGCCGTCATAATAAAGGGTTCCTCGTATCCTCTGCTTTTTCACCAGTCCGGCCATGAACTCTGCCTGCTCTTTTGTAAAGTACAAAGAAACCTGCGGGTAGTTCTTGTCATCCAGCCGCGTTGTAATGTGCCGGTTGATTTCCAGTTCTGTCGGCAGCACATAGCTTTCTTCCAGGTGCGGCATCAAAGCCCGGTATTCTTTGGTATCTTTCATCACGCAGCGGTCGGCACCCACCGCCATCATCCTGCCAAGCTCTTCCTGCAACAGCCGGTTTGCCACGGTTCCAATGCGGGTATCTTCAACCTCGGCCTCGTCGTTCAGCACCTCGCGTACACGCATACTCAGCCGCAGGTTGATTTTCACTTCCTTTGCCATCACTTAACCGTCTCCAGCAGCTCTTTCAACTTCGCAGCTTTTTCAATCAGCTCTGTCAGCGTCTTAATGTCTTCTGTCCGCTGCTCCTGGCTCATCTTTTTCAGTCCTCTCTTATATGCCGGCGTTGCAATCTTCTTGCCAATCTTACCGGCCAGCGGCTGTAAAGTTTTCTGAACAAATGTTTTGGTTTCGGCTTTCTTCTCAGCAGTTTCAATCTCGCGTTCAAGTGCAGCCTGTTTTTCGGTTTCAGCAGGCTTTTCGGCCGCCATCTTTGTTTCAAGTGCGGCCACGCTTGTTTCAAAACTTTGTAATACCCGCTCCAGCCTCTCCTCGCGTTCTTCTGTCGAGTCTCCGTTCCAGGCATCGTCCAATCCCTGCTGGGTATCATTGCGGATTCTGTCTCGGTCTTCTTCGTTCACACAGTTAATCGCAAACAATCTATTGTACAAACTCAAAAGTTCCTGTTGCTGTTTCTCTTCAAATTTGATCAATCTGTCGCATTCTGAGCGTTTCAGCTTTTTGTCATCCAGCAGTTTCAGCAGTCCTTTATTCAGCTCGTTTTCCAGGCGCAAATCTCTATCAATCATTTTCCCACTTGCGGCACTGATTTCTTTCAAGGCTTTCTTGGCCTCGGTCTGGTTCATGTTATATGGTTCTTCTTGTAAACACTCAATAAATTCAGCTGATGCCTTGCGCCGGATCATTTCATCCCCAAAACCACCGCGCACCTGCAGGTTAGCGCTGTACAAAATAACTTTCTTTTCATTGTGGGATAGGGGAGTGGTAACTACATTACAGTTCTTGGCCGCATTCCATGTCGCGTCCTGTTCCTGCAGCAGCATCAATGCTCGGTATCTCCGCTCGCCAGAAAGCAAAACATACACCGTCTTACCATCTTCCTGCTCAGGGAACACAACCAGGTTGTGCAGCAGGCCATTGCGCTTAATGTCTTCGGCTAATATTTCAATATCTTCTCCGTTGTCATTCTGACGGAAAATCTCGTTGTCCGGGTTCAGTCGGATGTCTGCCAGGCTGATATCCTTATTTTCAAACTCAATGGTCTTATTGCCAACAATCTTTCCAACCAGGGCACGGCCGGCATCGTTATCGTTCACTTCTTTTGCTGCACTGCTGGTAGGAATGTTCAGTTTCTTTTCATTGCCTTTCTTCGGCTTTGATTTCAAACCCATCTCACTTTTCCTCCTTGTCCAGTTTTTCAAGCCGCTGTTTCAGCTCTTTATAAGCTGCCACATAGCTCTTGCCAATCGGTTGTGTTTTGGCAGAATAACATACCGGCACACATCTTCTCACCGATGTCTTCACGGCCAAAGCGCTGGGTATCTCAGTCTTGAACAGGGTAGGGCCAAGCACTCTCTGACATTCTTCCCGCGTCTCTCTCGTGGCCGCACCCTTGTCCACCATGGTCAAAATCACGCCGATTCCTTTCAGGTTCGTCTTTGGGTTCTTGCGCAGCTCATTGCAAATGGAATAAGTTCTAAATGCTGAATCCTCAGAAAACGAATCGCACATCATCGGGATCAATACATAATCCGCTGCCACCAATGCGTTTGAAAGGATCATACTGTCACGGGTCGGCTGGGTATCTACAATGATATAATCATAGTTCTCCCGCACTTGGTCCAAAAAGTATAGCAAAAAGTCGGCTGTAGATTCCAACCGTCTTGGGTCGCCCACATCATACTGCTGCGCATCAGCCAACAGGTCCGGCAGCCTCTTGTTGATCCGCGGTGTCTGGCTGCTTGCCGGGATCATATCAACATTCTCATACTCTGTCCCCACAATATACTCTTTCGTGGAGGTGTACTTGAACCCGTCAAACATATCGTACAGCGCATTGCGGGAATAAGCATTGCTTGTAATCGTATTGCCGCCGCTCAATGCAAAGGTCAAGTTGCCCTGCGGGTCGGTATCTACGCACAAAACCTTTTTTCCTTCATCCCCCATTAGGTAAGCAAGGTTAGAAGCCGTAACCGTCTTACCAGAGCCGCCTTTTTCAATCGCAATCGTAATAATTTTTGCTGCCATAGCTAACCCTCACTTGTCAAACTCAAAAGTTCCTGTTGCTGTTTAATTTGATTATATCACACTTCGTAGTAATGTCAACGGGGTAGAGCATCTGTCAAACTCAAAAGTTCCTGTTGCTGTAACAAAGTTAAAAATAGGGGAGCCACCTCGTCAGCAGCTCCCCCTGGTTATTCTTCAAATGTTGTTTCATCCAGCTGAAACATCGGCTCTTTGCCGTCCTGTCCCATCCGCCGTTTCCCGCCTTCAATGATCGTGGCGGAATTTTCTACAATGTCGCTGTACACCACCGTGCGGTAATACTGCGCAGATTTCTTTTCCACATCCTGCCTCAGCATCACGCTAAACTTCTCCAGTTCACCCAACGCCCAGCTTTTCAGCCCGTGGTTGTTCTGGATGATTCCGTTCAGCGCTTCCAGTGTTTCTTCAGCCTGGTCTTGTTTGTTCTGGTTGGTCAATATCTTGGCTGCATAAGTAAACACATTTGCCAAAACATTCCGCTCTTCTACGGTCAGCTCCTTCTTGTAGCCCGCATAGCCAGCCCGGTCTTCTATCTCGCTCCGCGCCTTGCGGAACGTCATTCCCATCACAGCCGGGGGCAGGGGAGAGACCTCTCCGGTTTCAGCCGCCAACACAGCTTGTTTCTTCGCCTTTTGTTTGCGTGCCACCTCCTGATCGCTGCGCTGGTTCGCGCTCAAAAACGCCCGTACCTTCTCCATCTCTTTGCGTGATTTGTACTTGATAAAGATATACAGATGAGTGTATTTCCGCACGCCCTTGGTTCGCACCGGCTCATAGTCAAACCACAGGTCTGTCATCTCATTGATCTCATTTTTTACCAGCTTCAAAACATTGCGTTCAAAGTCTGAAAAATTCGGGTACTTTTCTGTCAATGGTTTTTCGCGGTCATACTTGTTATCCACATCGGCTTTTTTGCGGTTCATGCCGCGCTCTTCTTTGGTCGGTACAGACAGCAGGTTTTTGAAATCATCAATGCCAAACTTTTTGTACTTGTATCCACGCAGCTGGTTCCGCTTTGCGGGGAACATCCCCAGCACCTCGTCCGTCACCGGCTCAAACACCAGTCCATTGGCGTATTCGTAGTCCCGGTTTCCATTATCATAAGATAAAATAATTTCATACACCCGCATGGAATAGGTGCTCTGCATCATCAGCAGGTATTCAATGCTGTAAGATGTATAATTGCTTGTCAGCTGTGCAATATCTTTCCAAATGTCCTCATTGAACCGCATACTGATGGTTTTGCCCTCAGTATCAATGATCGAACCTTTGCGTACCCAGCTCATGCTCTTGTACTTGGTTGGGGCAATCGGTACCCAAAATGTCCGGTTCTCCAAATTTTCAATCGTGTGCTGCAAATATGCCACATAGGCCGGCTTTTCCGCATTCACGCCTGTCAGCTTTGAAAAGTCGCTGAACGTAATCGTGTAATACTTCGAAGCATCCGTGTCATTTTTCTGGTCGATCTTGGAAAGCAGCATGAACAAAATTTTCTGCTCGTTGCGCGGCAGGGAATACTTGGTCTTCTGGATCAGGTCATTGCTCTTGGTGATGTAAGAGCCAACGGCAAAAGGGGAGCCGGTCTTCTTTTCCTGCTCCTTTTTCGCCTTAACCTCTTCGTCCGTCATCACCTCTCCGGTAATCACCGTTCCTGTGCCTGCACGGTTTACTTTTTGGTCTTTCATTATTCTGTTCGCCCGCATAGCCTGTCCGCCATGTCAAGCTCAACCTCCAAATCACAGTGTATGTATCGCATCGCACAGGTGGGTATACCTAACGCATTATATCTTTATCTTACCCTATTTTTATCCGCTCGTCAAGCCTAATTTTTTTGCGCTTTTCTTCAAAACAAAACTCGTAGTAAAATTTTTTGCGCTTATTATTATTTATTATTTATATTTTATATTTATATTATATAAGGTATATTGCGAGTTTCTTTTACACGAGCTGCGAGGTTCTTTTATTCCTCATACGAGTTTCTTTTATACTGGCTACGAGTTTCTTTTATTCCTGCTACGAGTTTCTTTTACGCAAAATCCTGCTTTTCGCTGTCAAACAACCTCGTAATTGCTGTCAAAAAATCTCGCAGTTCGCATCAAATAATCTCGTAATTCACGTTAAATTTTTTGTTTCCTGCGCTTTTTGTCAAACAAACTCGTAGTTTTAAGCCAAACGGATAGGGTAGGGGAGTGGTCCCGCCCCTGATTTTTTTTACGCCTTTTCAAATCAAAAAACTCGTAGTTCATTCCGCTGCATCAACCATCCATATCTGGCCGTCTGAACCATATTTTTTCAATCTTTTGGTCAAACAAACTCGTAATTCTGGCTATGGGTGGTCATAAATCAACTTCAAGTCCTGTCATGCGCCGCCCGTCCATACCGTCCTGGCTTTATTACAATCGGTATTTTTTGCGCTTTTTCACCGTAAAAGAAACTCGTAGTTCAGCTCTAAATGCTCTGCCCATCAATCGGCAGCAGGGGAGAGGGTCTGATTTTTTTTGCAGTTTTCGGCGTAAAACAAACTCGTAATAGCTACAGCAACCAGCGCCGGCCGAATTCAATCTTGTCGCATGTATCATCTATCAATTCATAAACCGTTCATATTGGCCGTTTTCCCGGTTTCACACCCTATAAGCCTATATACCAAAAAGTATACACCTCACATGCCGGCAATTCAACAAAAATCAATCCCGTCAACCAAATAATAACCGCGTACACATTCTTGGGTATAACTTTGTGCAACCTGCCTTTGGAAATAACCAGAAAAGTCGTAAACGTAGATGGAACCGATTTGTCAAAAATTCGTTCGCGCATAAGCGGAACAGTAAATAAAAACTCTAGAACCGGGATAAACGGTGTTGCGCTTACCAAAAAAGGCACCTACAAAGCATATATTAACTTTAAGCATAAACGCATTCACCTTGGCTTTTTCACCAATCTAAAAGACGCAGCCGCTGCCAGAAAAGAAGCCGAAGAAATTCTTTACAATAAATTTTTAGACGATAACGCCGGTTGGGAACAGCGCCTGGCAGACGCAATGGCCGAATACAAAAAGAACAAGAAATAACCGTCAATTTCGCTAAAGCTTAATTTAGCGAAATATAGGGAACCCGATAAAATCTTCAAAACCTCCTTGACATATGACATAAAATGTCGTATCCTATAACCAAAGGAACGACATTAAACGTCATACAGATAGGAGGCTTTCTTATGGCTTTAACTACAGAACAAGTTTTTGCAATGGGTATTCTCTATAATCAACTAACCACAGCAGTTTATGGTGACGATGGTCCAAAAGCAAACAGCTTCCAAAACGCCACCATGTATCCGTTTTTGGAAATTACCAAGCTGATTCTTCGTGCCCGTTCTGAACGTCGTATCTCTCCAGAGCTGGATCGCCTGATTGCCCAAACATATTCAACCCTTACCGAAGAAGACGTTCAGAGCGGGTTTAGCAGCATTCTTCCCGTTGAACTGCAAGGTGCCTTTGCTCTTGGTTATTATCATGGCCAGGTCGAAAAGTATTCGGATATCAAGCCCATCGGTCTCAAAGCCATGCGTGCCCGCGCTAATATGACTGTCCAACAGGCAGCAGATAAACTCGGTATATCCGCCCGCCAATACCAACGTATTGAATCTGGCGAAAGCAAACCTACTGTTCAGGCAGCACAAACTCTTGCCTCGCTGTTTCAATGCTCTGTCAATGATTTATTTTAAGAGGTAGTTTCATGCTTCGTCGCTGCACTCGCTGCGGAAGTTCATTTGAAGGGCAAAAAGAACAGCGCCTATGCCCCTCATGTCGTGAACAGGCCGCTCATAAACCACGCATGATATCTCATGTTTGTAAGTCGTGTGGTGCTACTTTTACCGGTGGTCCTCGTGCATCTTTCTGCCCAGAATGTAAGGCGGAACGTGATAAGCAGGCTGTAAAAAAATGTCGGAACCTTGCTAAAAACAAGACCACTCGCCAAATTGGATCTACCGATATCTGTCAGCGGTGTGGCAAGCCTTATATTGTAAAAGGTGGCCTTCAAAAATATTGTCCAGAATGCGCCCCGATCTCCTTAAAAGAAAAAACCGAGCCGTTAAAACGTGCCTGGGCTGCCAATTACCGTGAACAAAACCCAGACCACAAAAAGAACATGCAGAAAAACGGAACAATTTGTGTTGTCTGCGGAAAAACTTTTGCTGCAGTAGATCGTAGTAATGCTTGTTCTCCTGAATGTTTAGCAATTCTTAAAAAACAACAGCAATACCATAAGGACATAAAACGTGGGCGTTATAAAAAAATATCAAACACAAAAGGAGAACCATCATGATAACTGAAATTATTGTAGGGGTTCTTGCCTGTACCCGTAGAACCTCGGAACATGGCCCCGTCACAACAACCTATTTTACCTTTGTGTCAAATGATCCGTATCAGGCTCACCGTCTTCCGGCTGGCTGGGTTCTTCAAGGTCAAAAACCATCCGGTGTCCCCTGTAAAAAACTCGTCACCATCGAACTGCCAGATTATATTCATGATGCCAATAGCGATTTTGGCACTTACTATATTTCTGAATATTCCACCAAAGACGGCAACGCAAACAGGGTTTTCTTTTCCTGTGATGTTATCCCCGTTCTGGACGGCTTTGAACCCGCAATCAACTCCGCCATTCAAACCATCAAGATCTCCACACCAACCCCATCCGGCAAGCGCGAAGATCTTCCTGCCAAAGTTCTTTCTGTTTCTGAACTGTATTGATACTTCCAACCTGCTAAAAAATAGGGAGCACCCAAGGTTCCAAACCAAAGGTACTCCCTATTCCTGTTTGTATAATTCTTTGCTGTTTTTACTCAAGCGTAAAATTTACTTGTGATCCAACGACTCTTTATGGTATACTATTTTCCAGAGGATTGAAGCTCCGCTGAATTTCACCCAACTTTATAAGCGCTTAGGCGGCCACCTCCCACTAGCCGGAAGGCTGAATGGAGGTTTAATCATTTTCGCCTTTCGGCAATCTTGTTGTCGGAGGTGATGTCATGAATTCTATTATAGATGTGCTTGCAATCGTAAGCTGCATCGGTACATGGACTGGCATTTTTGTGGCCATTTATTTTGGTCGTAAAAAGAAATGAGGCTACCTAACTAGCACTTAGGCGGCCTCATCTGAACTGGGTACATTGTCCAAGATGTATTTGGTTCATTTGCAGCTAACTGAGGTATTCGCTTATTAAGAGCTTCAATCCTCTACTTGTATTATATACCATGGGTGGCAAGCTGTCAACCTTAACGCTTAAACAAAAACTCTTGTATATCGTCAAATGCTCGCTGCATCTGCTCCACATTGTCGCCGTTCAGGTTGTGCCCCAGCTGTGCAAATTCCGCCCGCAGCAGCATGTTAATGCTTTCATCCAGGCTATTCAGGTGCTTCTTCACACCCTCCAACTGTTTGTCAAACGTGTCGCAGCGCCCTTCCACCGTTTTCAGCCGCCCTTCAATCTTGTCCATCCGGGCATCCTGGTCTTTGTTTGGCTTTTTCAAAAAGTTGTTGAACTTAACCACCACGGCAATCGCAGCCGAAATACTAACCAACGCCCCACAAACTGAAAGCATCATCGTCAGTATGTCCTGCGCCGTAAATGTAAATACCGGGTTAGGCATCTGCGTTCACCTTCTCTCCGGCAGCAGCTTCACCCGCCTTCATCTGCTCGTAAGCCGCCTGGGCAATCGCACGCGCCTGCTCCTCTGTAATGGTAACGCCGGCCTGCTTGGCCACTTCCATAATCAGTTCTGCAGCACGCCTGTTCTTTTCCTCGCCGGAAATATCATTAAAATACTGCTTAATATATTTACAGGCGCTTAACCCCCACTGCATCAACAGCGGATAGCCGCTCAACAGGTTCAGCGCTTTATTTATTGTCTCCTGGGCGTTCGGCATCACATATTTGCCGACCATAAAAGCAATCACGCAAACCAGGCCCATCACAATATATACAATTCCCTGTTCCATACCTAACCTCCAATCTCTTCCGTGTCACTTGTCTCATCAATCGGCGTAAAAATTTCATCACCAGGGGGCGCATTGTTACCCTCTGTTTTTTCTTCTTCCGCTACTTTTTCCCTCACCTTAATCCAGGCGTTACACAAATTCTCTGCACTCATTGCCGCAAACAGCCCAATGTTAAAAGACGATTCCGGTAACTGTCCGGTCCTAAAACACAGGATCATGTAAACAATCGCGTAAACAATCGTTGCGCCCATCGTAAAAACAATAATCTTTTTGCTGAACCTCATCAGGCTCCAGTTTTCCTTCATAAAAATCACCTGCTTTGGCTGCACTCAGGTATGGCTCTTCACCGCTTTTTGGCTGATATAACCATAAACCGTTTTGAACCAGCCGTTCACGACCGTCTCATACCCAATGCAAACAGGCTTGCCGGTCTTGGCATCCGGGCTGCTGATCACCCCAACGGACTGGTACTGCATTCCGGCACCCTTGCGCACATTCCATTTGCCGTTGTTCAGGGTAATGGCTTTTGTCACAGTCTTTTTCACTGCCGGTTCAACCTTCGGCTCCTCAGCCGCTTCCTGCTTGTCCACCTGTACACTGTGCTGGTTTGCATTGGCCCACAAAATCACACCGCGGCTGGCCGGCTTAAAGTCATCATCCAGCCAACATAGCGGGTTCTCACGCACACCTTTCCAGCGCACCTCAAAGTGCAAATGGGCACCAAAACAGTTGCCGGTCTGGCCGCTGTAGCCAATCACTTCGCCGGTTTTCACCTTCTGTCCAGCTTTCACTGTGATAGAATTCAAATGAGCATACAACGTTTCCAGCTTGCCGCCTTTATACGCCGTATGCTCAATCTTTACCATATTGCCATAACTGTTGGTGTCACCCTGGGTCACTCGCCCATTCCAATGGTAAACCACGCGCACCGTTCCATCTTCCGCCGCAAACACCGGTGTTCCCACCAAAGCGCGAAGGTCGATTGCCCTGTGCAGCGCCCCACTGTTATATTTCCAGCCAGCCGTAATCACATGCTGCGTCAACGGCCACCCAAAACATACTTCTCCATTCTTCAGCCGCATCTTTATCCTCCTTATCTTGTTCTCTTCCACATATAAACCACCAGATAGGGCGGCATGTTGTTGTGGGCTGCCCCGGAACCGCCGGAGGCGACTGTTACGGTTTTGGATTCCCAGTTCGGAATACCCCAGCCACTTGATTGCGTTTGGACATACGCATCCGCAGAGCTTCCGGTTTTGGAGCGTATTACGTTGCTTCCGTTGGCCACAGACAGCGAATAATTCGGTAGCTCGCTTTGTGTAAGCTTATGGGTAAATTCACCCCCAGTACCACCTGCGGGATAACTACTGGAAGCACCAAGCAAAAAGCGTTCAGAAATTCTTTCCCAGGTACCGCCAAACAAAGTTGCTGGGCTTGTGCTGCTTACGCTCATGTAAATGCTGCCAATCGGCCAGGCTGCAAGTTTTGCTTCCGCAATGGCCGCCTTCACCGCCGCCGGTGTTGCCGCAATACCACCATTGGTCGAACTCGTTGAACTGGTCGAATCACTCAATTTCACACCGCCCAAAGTCGAAGCATTACCTGTCGGCAGTGTATATTTCGTATCTGTTGTCGGCGGTGTATACCCCAAAGCATTTGTCACATTCGCCTTTGTCAAACTAATCGTGCCGGAATTCTCCGTAATGTTACTCCCGATTTTTACACCACCCAAAGTCCAAGCACTCGCGGTTGGCAGTGTGTACTTGGTATCAGTCGTAGGTGGCGTATAACCCAGTGCATTTGTCACGTTAGTCTTACTAAGGCTGATCGTACCGCTGCTCACCGTAATATTGCTGCCAATCTTTACACCACCCAGGGTTGAACCTGTCGCCGCAGGCAGCGTATAAGTCGATCCACTACTTGCAGGTGTCATGTAAATCTGGTTTGCATTCAAAGTGCCTGCATTCTTGGCACTGTCATATTGGCTCTGTGTTAGGTAGTTAATTACTAAACTATCTAGCTTTGTATTTGTCGCCATAATCATATACCTCTCGTTACAATCGCACTGATTGCGGATAATTCGCTCGGCAGCCCAGTCAGTTTGCCGTTGCTGATGCTTAGGCTCAAACTGGTGCTGCTTGGGCTGCCCCAGCTGGCGCTTTTGTAGTATCTATCGCCCTCAAACGCGATCAGGCTCGTAGTCTGCCCGCCCCAACCGCTGGAACTGGTCATGGTGCCGTAGCCCCAAATTTTGATTGCCCCGTCAGTGCGCTTAAAACTAACGCTGGGGTTGGTGTTCGTAATGGCATATGCCTCAATGTTGTTATTGCTGCTGCCGCTGCTTGACGATACATTCACCGTCACCTTGCCGCTGCCGTTGTGGTAGCCCGCTGGGATTGTATAGCTACCGTTTGCGGTCATAGTCTTGCTCACCGCCCCGTTGTTGGTCATGGTGCCGGTCAGTTTGCTGCCGTTCACATACGCCGTTTTGCCGCTCAGGATGTTGGCGGCGGTCGCGGTCGCATCGCTGGTATCCACGCCGCTGGAAGAGCCGCTTGCCGTCACGCTGCCGCGGCCATTATGGTAGCCAGCCGGGATGGTCACGCTTGCGCCGGGCGCAATGGTCGATGTCCACGCACCGTTGTTGGTCATAGTACCGGCCTGGTTTAGATAACCCCTGTAATAAGTGTAGCTATATGATGGAGAAGGTGACGTTTTCGTATAATATCCGGAAAAATTGTATCCCTCCAGCACATAATCAGGGGAACATCGCCCCAGATAGCGCACATCAATGCCGAAAGTGTTTTCTCTGGAGTTATCCAATATAGCTCGCGAGCTGCCGCTTGCGTCCGTTGTATATGTTAAAAAACTTGTCGCTTTGGACTTCGGACTTTCATCCACAAGACTGATTTGGGCAGAATCTACTACATCGTAATCAGCCTCCACAGAAACCGTACTGTCTGTCAAAGTCCCCGTCACTTTCTCCCCGTTCACATACGCGGTTTTCCCTTTGGCAATATCACTCGCCGTCGCGTCCGCGTCGCTGGTATCCGTGCCGCCAGAACTGCTGCTCCCAGCATAACTACCTGTCACATTAAAAATCTTCACACCGCTTCTAATGTTACCGGCGGTCAAATTGCTGTCACCTTTAATCGTCTGGGTTCCATTCAAATACTGGCCGGATGCAATGCTCTGGTCACTCGTTCCCGGCGTATAAGTCGCAGCACTCTTTTTCGTTACGCCGCTTCCCACATAAGTTCTCGATACTGCATTTACTGTAACCTGGCTCAAACCGTCATAGCCATTGTCTGCCTTGATCGTCTGTGCGCTCTCACTGGGGCTAACCGTCTTGCTCTGCAAACTCGCCCCACTGGCACCACCAGTCACAAAACCTCCCTGCATATCCACCTGCGTACTTCCTAAATAAACTCCCATATAAAAATCACCACCTGCTAATTGTCACACTTGTTGCGCCCACACTAGCTGCCGTAATGCTGATAGATTTCGCACTGCTGCCATCCCATGCACCCTGGCTTGTCCCGTTCAGGTTAATCGTTAAAGCTGCATTCACCTTGTTGGCGCTCGTTGCGGCACCGCCTGCGCTGCTGGACCCAGCATAATTGTGGGTATGGCCGCTTGCCGCTTTACCATCAATCAAACCTTTCAATACCTTGCCCTGGTTCGCGCTCAAGCTATCTGTAGTCGAAGTCGAAGTCAAGTTGTCCTGGATTCCTCGCCATGTATTTGCCGGCACAGCCCAGGTTCCGTCTCCACGCAAGTAATATGTCTGTTGGCCTTTGGCCGGTGCCGGAACAAGTCCTGTACTACCCGCCACATCAGCGGTCGCTTTCGCAAACACACCATAAGTTGTATTCGTATCCGGGGGTACAGCCCAGGTTCCGTCACTGCGCAGGTAACGGTTCGCATTGCCCGCCACTGGCGCAATCACCAAGCCGGTACTGCCCGCTTCGCTTGTGGTCGCTCCCTTAAAGGTGCCATAAGTCGTGTTGGTATCCTGGGTCGTAATCGTCCCGGTCGTGTTGTCGTCCTTTGTATAAGTAATGGTTGTACCGCTTACACTTAAATTTTTAATTACCCCATGCGTATGGCTGCTCGGTGTAAAGGTGCTCGGCTTGCCTGTCACGCTATCCCAAGTATGGGTATGTCCCATAGCCGCCTTGCCATCCACCAGGGTTTTCAGCGCTTTGCCCTGCGCTGCGCTCAAACTGTCGGTCGTACTGTCGCTGGTCAAATTGTTTTGGATGCCGCGCCAAGTGTCGGTATCTGTCAGCTTGTCCTGCACCCATCCGCCCCAAGTCCCGTTTGCACAATGGCGGCGGTAAGCAGCACTGTCGCCGTAAATAATCTGGGTATAATAATTTCCACTTGCCCGGTGAATCACAATCAGGCCAAAATGGTCTACGTTACTTGGTTTATTTGTCACGCTGTTGCCGCCGCCAGAACTGTAAAATCCTGGTGTCACCACATCGTTCAAGTTCTCATTTGTCAACACAATCATGGCGGCCTTGCTCTCATTCAGGATCTTACCCTGGTTTGCCGCAAGGCTCTGGTCGGTCGCGCTGCTGGTTAAGTTGTTCACAACCGGCCGCCATGTGTTTGTGTCCTGTTCGGGTGGGGTGTATCCCAGTGCATTCTTTACATTGTCCGCCGTCACACTAAGCACGCCGCTGTTGTTTGTAATGTTCGCTCCGGTTTTCACGCCGCCCAACACACTGCTTGTCGCCGTGGGCAGGCTATATTTGTTCGCCCCCTCGGCAATCCCATCCAATTTTTTCTTATCGGCTGCGCTCATAAAGCCAGCCGCGCTCTGTGTAGCTCCCCCGTGCCCGTGGCTAATGGGCGCAAAAATGGTTTTCAGCTTGCCAAAAAAGTAGCTCAACCCCGCGTTACTCAAATATCCCACTTTACCACACCTCCTCTTGATTTAGTTTTTAAGATGCCAAAATGGTATCAATTTCAGTATTCTGGATCGCATCAATGGTAAACACCTGGCCCAGTCCATCCCACTTCTCGCCATTCCAAGCATAGTTCATGCCATCGCCAACGTCGTATACATCGCCAATGGTCTGGCCACTGGTCGGCAGCTTGTCATAGCTTGCCACACTGCCTTTGTAACGGTACATAGCGGTAATGTCGCTCTTCAGGGCATAGGTACTTGCCGCGCCAAAACCATCCAGTTTCTTCTTGTCGGCAGTGCTCATCAGACCATGGGTGCTCTGGGTAGCATCATTATAGGTGGTGTTGGTGCTGGGAATACCCAATGCCGTAATATCGCCCTTGGCAACCGCAGTCACAGCGCTCACATGTCCGGTCGCATCCACAGTAATTTTGTACAGGCCACTGTCATGTGCGGTATAGCTGGGGTGTACATACTTGTTGGCACCGGTGGCAATGCCGTCCAACTTCTTTTTATCTGCGGCAGTCATCAGTCCGTGTGCGCTCTGGGTTACATCGTTGTAAGTGGTATTGGTTGGGGTTGCCCAGGTACCATCACCGCGCAGGTACAAACCCTGCTGCCCTTTGGCAGGTGCGTTCACCAGGCCGGAACTACCAGCCGTATCAGCAGTCGCACCCTTAAAATTGGTATAGGTGGTATCTTTGTCGGCAACCCACTTGGCCGTACCATCGGCACTCCAGCCCAGGATCATGCCGTCAGAACCACCTACCGGGATGTGCTTGTTGCCGCTTGTGACTGGGTGTACATATTTGTTTGCGCCGTCCGCAACACCGTCCAGCTTCTTCTTATCGGCGGCACTCATCAGGCCAGCGCTCGTGGTGCTTGCAGCTCCATAGGTGGTGTCCGGCGGGGTCGTCCAAGCACCGGTCGAATCCAGCCAGCGCTGCGCACCCTTCGTCGGGCTGGGCACCAGTCCGCTCTTGCCATCCGCATCAGCCGTTGCGCCGCTCATCACACTGTAGGTGGTATCCTTTTCGTTTACCCACTTAGCGGTGCCGTCCGCGCTCCAACCCAAAATCTGGTTGGCACTACCGCCTGCAGGGATATGCTTATTCCCGCTGGTTGTCGGGTGGGTGTAATTCTTCAGCCCGGCCAGCTTATTCTTCTCAGCAGTGGTATAGTCGTTGGTCGAAAGTCCCTTGCCATCAATCTTATCCACCTTACCGGCCAGCAAAGCTTTAATTTTCTGCCAAAAATAAAGCAGACCGTCATAATTCAAAAATGCCATATTGTTTTCTCCTTGTATTATAAAGTAGTAGTTTATAGCCCCTATTCGTCTTTGAATAAATTATCAATTTCGGTATTCGTGATCTCATCAATCACAGCTTCCGGGTTTGGGGTGTTGATAATCAGTCGCCCATCTGCATCCGCCGTTACGCTCGTAATGCCGGTGCCGCGCACCTTTACCGTACCCTTTGCCACATCACCATGTTTCAGCTCCAAATTGGCTTCTGTGGCATCAGCCTTGCTGGCCCCAATTGTAAAATCCGTATCATTCAGCATTACCCAACCAGAGTTATAAATATATAAATCTCCGGGCGGCAGGTAATAAATCTTCCCGGCCAGCGGGGCCAATGGCAGCTCACTTACTCGTTCCAGATCGCTTCCAATCCGAACTCGCCCACCGGCTGTGTCCCGGTAAGTGTTTCCCGTATCCAAGCAGCATACCAGCTGTCCATCCACAATAGGAGTTTTATCCAGCTGCGACTGTTGGATCTCGCATAAAGAAAGTTTTGACATCGTAAAACTCCTTTTTGTAACAATAAAAAAACCGCCCACTTGCGTACAGATAAGCGGTTTCGATTCAGTATTTAATTTGACGAATATAACATCGTTGTTTGTCAATACAATATAAAACCTTCGCTGCACAGTGCATGTTCTCCTACTCGCAAAACACTGGCCCTGCAGCGAAGGCTATTTTTTTATGTCAACTTGAAATAACTAACCGCTTGGCCGTCTCAGCCAATGGTCTTCCAGGTAATAGCGCCCTCAACAACCTTCACGCGGGTATCCATGGCAGTGTTCAGGCTGTCAGCATACGCCTTGGCGGCATCACGGGCAGCATTAGCCTTGGCGGTTGCGTCAGTAGCGGCAGCACCAATGGCCTCGCTCTTGGCGGCAGCCAGCTGTTCAGTGCTCACCTTGGCATCCCAGGTGGCCTTCTGTTCCTTGGTCACATGGATGTCGGCATTCGCAGCGTGCGTATCCAGGGCGGTCTGCACAGCCTTGATCTTTTTGTCAGCTTCGGCCTTGGTATAAGCATCGGGCACAGCAACATACAGGCCGTCTTCCTCCAGGGTAATGGAGTTGTCAGCCTTGGCACTCACCTTCACCTTCACGCTGATCTTATTGTCGGTAGAAACAGTAACCTCAGCGGTGGAAGTTGCCAGACCGGTGTAAATATCAATCAGGCTGCCAACCGGGATCTTAATCACATCGCCGCTGGTAATGGTCAGCTCAATATTTTTGTCTTTGGCATTATAAGTACCGCTGGTCACAACCAGATCCTTGCCAAGCGCAATGGTCAGTTCGTCACCGCCAAATACCGGCAGCTTGATGGTACGGGTGCTTGCATCATAAGTCGGTGCATGCACAACGCCAGTCAGGGTGGTAGTAACGGGGTCGCCGCCCTTGGCAACACTCAGCACGCCCTCATTGTAGGTAACATCGGTAACAAACACGCCCTTGCCGCCAACAACGCCCGCAATCTTGGCATCAACGTAGCTGGCAACAGCCTTAGTGGTCGGCACATTATCATCACTGGCGTTAGCAGCCGGGATCTCAGTTACGGTGGCCTTGTTCAGCTGGATATAGCTGGTGCCATTGAACACATGCAGGGTAAAGTCACTGGTGCGCACATAAACAACGCCCTGCACCTGGCCGGAAGCAGGCAGGGTGCTCACCAGCTTGCAGCTCTTGGTGTATTCAACTGCGCCCTTAAAAATCTGCAAAGTGTCAGTCAAAAAATACAGGGTGTCGTTGTCCTTTACCTGCAGGGCTTCAAACTTAGCTTTGGTACCATAATTAAATTTTACTTCTGCCATAATTATCTCTCCTTAAATTTCATGTTGTTTTTGTCGGTTAAAATTCTTGCCAAACAAATCCAGTGCTTGCAGTGTTGAACGGTTCAACAGCAAACTTTCCGGTATCCAACAGCTGCACAATCCACGGTTCATACTTGCCCTCGGTGTTTTTAATCATTACGGTCTGCCCGGCATAAGTGTCGCTGCTGTTGTTCAGCTGTTCATTGGCTTGTCCGTTGCTGTCAAAAACACGGGTTCGGGGGCGGATCGCCTGTTTGCTCTTATCGTCACGGATGTAATAAAACTCCGATGTATCCTTGGTAATAACCAGGTCCTTCTCGTCAATAATTCCATTCGTAATCGCTGTATCCAGGTTTTCTGCGTTACCATAGCCCAACTTGCTTGTAGTTGCCATTCTCCCACCTCCTTTCTCCATTTGTCGCTATATAGAAAAAATGCAGGCGGCCAAGCCTTAAAACTCAACCACCCGCATATTTCCATCAGTTGTACCATCACCGCCGCTGCCGGAACCGCCGCTGCTCTTGATCTCTACCGCATTGCCAATCGGGCTTCCGTTGGCGGTCAGCTGCAGCATGTCATTCTTGTAGCTCAGGTTGTCGGCCTTGCTGTTCATCATGGTGTTGCTCTTATCAATCATGGCCTTCAGCATTGCCTGCATCGCAATAATCCGTTGGTCCAAAGCATTCAGTGCTTCGTCCGGGATCGTGGCCGCCCAGTCGTAAACATCAACAATTTTAATTTCGCCCGGTCCAACCTTGCGGATGTACTGGGTGGTTCTGCCTTCAGCATCCATCTCAATGTTGCCAAAGGTCAGCTGGAACTCAATCACACCGGCCTCACTGGTCAGCGCTGTGTCAAAGGGCAACTTATATTCCAGCTTGTTTTTGTACAGCTCGTCACTCAGCGTCAAAAACTCGGTGCGGTATTTCTTGCTCACCGGCAACCGGTATTCTAGCATCACCACATAGTCGCGCATGTCTTTGCCTTTGTATTCCGGGTCAGCCAAAAAATGCAGGGTATCTACCAGTTTGCTCTGCTGCATCACGCGCTCCACCACACTGGCGGTCAGGGTATTGTCCTCGTTAATCAGGATCGTGTACATTGCTCGTCTCCTTTCCGCCCACAATGTAGTCAAACTCATTGCGGCTGATTTTGCCCTTGTGCCACAGCGCATTTAGGGTCGCTTCTTTTAATCGGCGATCCAAATACAACCGCCGCAAACTCTCCACAAAGTCGCTCATAGCACACCTCCTTCAATTAGGCTCAGGGTATAAGCATCAATAATAGCCTCAGGGGTTTTGGCCCCCAAGGCTTTCAGCTTGTCATATTCGTAAACACTGATCTCTTCCAACTGCACGGTATCGTATCCTGCCGCCGGAATGTTATAGTATCCGTCAACATGCCAGATGTAGCGCCCATCACTGCTCACAATTCCTTCGGCATCATCTGCCGTGCAGTTCACCATAATTCCGTGTTTCGCCTGGTATTTCACAAAACTCAGGTGGTCAAGGGTATCAATCACCTGGCCGTTATATATCACCTTGTAATACATTTCGTCCCTCAACCTCCTTTACACGCTGAACATCACGCGCACGCCATGCTGCTCATTCGGGGTAACATAGCTGTAAATCTGGCCGTCTGCCGCAACCTGCAAAAAGTAATCTGCATACTGAACATTCGGGCTGCGTGTCCAATAAGTGGTGGCCGCGCCATCATCGTCATAGCAGATTCGGCTCTGATTATCCGTCATGTAACTGATCGTTGTACCTTCATAAATATACGGCTCACTGTTCATGCTGGGGTTCAGCTCATATGCAGCCGGTATAAAGAAGTAACAATCCGCCGTCACAATTTCCTTGGATGTTCCGCCCGCACTGGATGTCACTTTTACCTGCTGGATCAACTGCTGCCATCCAATCGGCAAGGCATTCGGCAGCCGCTTGTCCAGGTAGGTGCGCAGCGTTGCTGCGGGCCAACCACCATTGTTGTGATAGCTGCTGGTAATCGGCATCTTGCGTGCCAGCGTATTTTTCGCTAAAAACGTCATTGCGCAGCGCTTGTTTGTGTTATCGCTTAAATAAAACTGCTTAAATCCGCACATCTCATATTCGCGGGTTTCATGCGGCCATGCAGCCAGCTTCCGGCAGGCATTGTCGCCCAGGTCTGCATACCAAACTTTCGCCCAGTACACATCACCCTTGGCAAACCGTTCATATTCCCCGTCATCTGCCTTGGCACAACCAAACACCAGCGTTGCATTGGTCTGTGTAATTCGTCCACGGTTAATCTCGGTGTAAACAATGTCGTCACCGTAAATGTTAGCCGTATACACATGCAGGTTGTTTTCGCCCTTCTTGTGGCGCATTACCACCATGTCACGGGTTCCAACTGTGGCAGCTGTTGCGCTTTCGGTGCCCCAACTGATCTTGGCTCCATTATTGTTCCAAATGCGGATACCGTTCATGCCGTTGGTTTCAAAACACTGCATCAGCACAGCATTGGCCGTATCGGTTGTGGTCATCCGGTAATCTACCGCCAGCACCCAGTCCCGGTCTTCCTTCAACAGCTGCACACCAGTGTCCACATAGTTGGTGCCATCAAAGGTCTTTTTCTCGTTAATCAAAACCTTCTCTTCAATGTCAGAGTAGCTAAAGTCGTTGCCCATCGTAATGGTCACAGCGTCCTTGGGGCTAACCACCTTATTCTCCACACCAACCTTTTTCATTGCGTAAATCTCGACCGGGCGCAAACTGCCAATCTCTTTGCCGTCAAAGTAACCAGAGGTGTATTCGCAGCTGTCATATACCGCATTGATGTCCTTGTCTCCGTTCACATATCCGCCCTTGTCCCAATGGTCAAACAGGTAGAACTTATAGGCACCTTCCTCCGCCGTGTAGGTCGGGGTATCGCCTTCGTACAACACCATGCTGCCATAGGGGGCAACTGTTTTCTGTTTCTCCGCACCATTGTTCAGGTAGCGCACGGTATACTTCCGTACACTCTCGGTATATTTGGCCGTTACGGTCTGGTTGGTAAATACTGTAACAAACTCTGTGTCCCATCCAGCATAGGTAAAGTCAGTGCTCACCGTGCTCTTCTTGGTCGGCTTCGGGATCGGCTTCTCCGCACGGGTCACAGGGTCAACAGCCTTACCACCCTTGTCAATGTACTGCACATCCAAAACTGTGTGCTCGTCATCATCATTCACAAAGGTCCAGGTAAACTGTTCCACCAGCGTATTGTAGCTGATCTTCAAATCCGGCCACTGTGCATTAAATTCTGCCAGCTTCTTTTCACGCATAATGGGCACATGCACCTTGCCCTCCAGTACAGAGTGCTCAGTGTTATAGCCGTTCTCATCCAGGCCGGTCATCGTGTACAGCCGGTCAAGCAGCGCTGTATCCTCGCATTCCCAATCAAGGCCAGTCAGGCGCACGCGGTTCAAACCTGTGCATTTTTCCAACATAGCTTTCAGGTCAATGGTCGGGCAGCTTTCCACAACCAGTGTGGTCAGGTTCTCATAGCCGTCAATCTTCAAATCGGTCAGGTGGTTCAGGCTCTGTGCCGTCAGGCTTGCAATCGCAGGCAGTTCAGCCTTTTCAATCTTGCCGCCCTTGGCAAACGCCACACCGGTAATACCGCTGCCGCCGGCATAAAAATCGGTCAGGTTTACACATCCCGCCAAGCTGATGGATTTCTTCAGGTTTGGCACATTCTGCAAATTCAGGTGTTCCAGCAGCGTATTGTTACCAACTGCAAAGTCGGTCAGGTTTGTGTTGCGGTAGCCTTCGGTGCCGTTGCCAACCTTCAAGTCGGTCAATTTCGCACCATGGCTAAAATCAACATACCCAGGGTAAAATCCACTAATGTCGCCAATGCTCTGTATCAGGCTGGCATTGTAAACATAAACCTCGGTATCGTTCATGGCTGCAATCGGGCACTCAATCGTGTAGGTCTGGCCGCGCTTGCCGCGCATTTTTACCGGGTTGGAGCCATACAAAACACTCACATAGGTATCTGCATATGGGCGGATATGGAACGTACCGTCCGGCTGCACACCTGTCCAGTTGGTCGGGGTATAGCCGCGGATCGTCATATCATCAGCCGTGCAGGTCGTGCCGCTATACTTGCTCGCAATATACTTTTCCTGGTATTTCTGGTACTGGCGGCGCTGGTGACGCTTGTTGCCGTGCATCATCGGCAGGTAACTGGTCGTTCCATTGTCTTCATAGGTGCGGAAATATTTGCGCCGCATGTCCATGATCCAAAGCTTTTCGGGCTTCACATCCTGGTACGCCTCAATCTTGCGCAAAATACGGTTTGCACTCCAGGCCAAAGCGCTCTCACGGTTCAGGTACATCTTCTGCAAGTCATCTGCAAAAAGATCTCGTACCTTGCACCACAGCTTGCTGTCTGCCGCGTTAAACACGCTCTTGGTGCCAATGGTGTCGGTGTCCTCATAGCCGTAAGTCAGTGTCAATCCGCCCTCGTTGTCGTTGCCCTGGCAGGTATCGTTGTCGTAATCCATGCAAAAATCCCAATGGATCAGATCTTCTGTGTGGGGGAACACATTCTTGGCGCGGTTATCCACCATTGTGTGGCGCTCAGTGAACAGATAAAAGAACAGCACACTGTCCTTGATAAAGTGGTCCTCAAAATGGGTCTTAAACTCTTCATCATCTGCATTTACTACCCAGGTCAGCAAGCTCTGCCAGGCATTCTTTGCCGCCTGTGTTTCTTCCTCAGTGCAGTTTTTGCTAATATAGCGAAACTCAAAGCTGTGGTCGCCGTCCCAGGTTTCCTGGCTCAGATCATCACTCAAAAAGCGGGTCTGGGCATCGGTGTTGTTATCAATCTCAACAATAACTTCCTTGTGGTTTTCGGGGTCCATGCCCTGGGTATCATTGTTCTTCTTGCTGTTGCCAATATCACCGCAGGCGTAAAAATGCCACTGGCCGTCCTTAAACACCGTTGCGTTCTCCACGTCCGTTTCCTGAATAAACACCACGCACGGGTAAAACGCCATCGTATCGCGCACCTTCGGGTTATCTTTCTTTGCCTGGCGGGTATATGGGTTAAACGTGTTGTAATCATCTGCAATGCAGGCGTTGTTTGCGTTTTCAGAACTTGCAATGTTTACCTTGATATTAAAATATTTCTCCGGGATACTGTCCTTAGTCAAGGTATAGGTGCTGCCGGTACTATCATCGCCAAACGTAAATCCACCGGAACAGTTAATATCAATGTTTCGGCCGCTCTCGCCATACGCATTGGAGCTGGTGCCCTGGCCTTTATGGCTGCCGGTCGCGGTCCAGTTATCCTCCACAGCGCGTCCGTTCTTGTAAATCTGCTGAATGGTGGTATTAAAAACCTCATTCTTTTTGCCGGTCGTAAAGGTCGGGGCACTGATCTTGATAATGCGCAAATCCGGGCACTTCTCGGCCAAAAGGTCAGCATCCAGTTCGCCGCTTACGTTGGTAATATCGTTGCGGTTATAGCGTTCAATCATCAGCTCGGCGTTCTTGGCATCCGCAATAAAGTTGTCCAGGATCTCATCGTCCGTCAGTTCCATGCCGTAGGTCTTCATGCGGTATACCTGCACATCACAGTCCGCAGAGCCAATCGTAATGCCAACCGGGCTTGCCTGTGTAAAGTTGTCGCTTGCATCGTACAGTTCCACCTTACAGGGGATACCGTCGCACCATAGCACCATCTCTTTATACTTGCTGTCCGGCAAAATATTGAACTCAAACTCCAAAAAGTCATCTTCGCAAATCGGCAGCTCAATGCGGTTCTGCTGGCTGGTCAAGGTAATCTTCTGTGCCTGTACCGTCAAACCAACGTTGCCATTTGCGCAGGTTAGCGCCGTAGCATCGTAGTCTCGCACATTGGTGGTTTTAAACACCAGCTTAAAGTTCTTACCCTTCTTTTTGGCATCGTCCGCAAACAGCTTATAATCCAGCGTGGCGGTAGTTCCGGCTTTCACGCAAAAGTAAGTATCGCCGTCCTCATCAATCTGGTAGCCGCCATTGCTCCAGTCAAAGTTGTCGCTTACAGTCATTGCGGTATTGCCATCAGTCCACAGGCGGTTTTCGTCCGCATTGGTTCGGCCAGCCGGGTTAAAGTCAAACATCAGGTTGGTTTTCACCGGCTCAATGTTAATACCCAGCTCGGTAATTTTTACATTGATGGTCTTTACCGTCTCGCCGCAGGTAATGGTCAGCACATGGCTGCCAATCTCGCTGCTCTTGTACGTCCAGGTCTGTTTGGTGCGTCCCACCGTTAGCTTGCTGGCAACAATGCCATCCACAGCCAGGGTCACATTGGTGTTGCTGCTGGCCGGATCATACACGGTATAGCTGATCGCAACATTGCTGTACTGTTTAGCACTGTAATCCAGCACGGCACAACTGATAATCGGGGTGTTATTGCCCTCTTCCACCCACATAATATCGTGGCGCAGGGTGTTGCTTGTCACCTGTTTGCCATTGATCTCCGCCGTCATGCTCACTTCCAGCAGGTGGCTGCCGTGCTTCTGGGTGGGCAAATTGTAGGTCATCTGGCGGCCTGTCACTGCAGTGCTTGTTCCACCAATCGCCTTGCCATCCAACTTAAAGCTGATGTTTTTGGCAATATTGCCATACGGAGTAAACCGGTAAGTTACTTCGCCGGAATAAAAAAGAGAGTCATCAAAAATGCTCTCCAAATAAAACTCAACAACATTAACCGACCAGTTCTTGCTGCCCACACTGCCCATGCTGTCCGTAACCTGCAGCCGCACAGTGTTGTCACCGCTGTGCAAGTATTGCGTCACATCAAAGGTGTTCTTGCCCTGGATGATGGTCGTGGTTGCCACCTTGGTGTTGCCCACATACCAGTTGCCAGTCGCATTGCCGGTGTCATCGCCAGCATTGTCCACACTCGTAAACTTAAAGCCGATCAATGCACTGTCACCCTGAACTACCGTCAGGCTGCTGTCACCAATTCGTTCAATGGTAATGGTGCTGGTTGCCTCACCGCCACCACCGCCACCACCTTTAATGGTAACAACAGTCTTGGTTGTGCCGTCTTCCAACAGGCTCAAATGACCGTCATCACTGGTGTAAGTAATGTCGTACTCATGGCCGTTGCTGGGCTTAATATCTTTGATCTTTTCCTGGATTTCTGCAATGTCGCTGTTGGCCGTATCCACACTGCCCTGCAAAGCTGCCACGGTATTCTTGGTCACAGTCAAATCATTGGTAAATCCATCCAGAGCAGTTTTGTCCGCCTTATCAGCCAGCAGTTTGTTGGTTGCTTCCTTATTATAATAATCACTCTGCAAGGTGTTCGGCAGGTCGCCTACACTATCCTGCAAAGCTTTCACAGCTTCGTTGTTGCTGGTCTTGTATTCATCCAGCGCTGTACTTACCGGGTCTACCGCCGCGCTGATCTTAGCATCCACCGTCTTGCCATATGCGGTCGTCCACTCTGCGCTGGGGTCGGTGCTCAAGGTTACAGTTTTAATCACTGCATCGCCGTTATAAAACGTTAAGGCACGGGTGCCCGCATCATACACACAGTTAAAAGCTGCTAATCCGTCGATCCCAGAAATCTTGCCTTCCAACAGTGTAACAAAGCCATCCACTTCTTCCTTGTTATAATACTTGGCAAGCTCCGTGGTCAGCTCAGTTTTCTTGGTATAGTTGGTGTCAAGGCCACTCTGCAGCTCCTGTTTAATTCCTGCTGCCGCATTCTGGATCTTATTATCCACACCCGCCGCAGCGTTGGCTGCATCCTGGGCACTGGCCTGTGCGGCACTGGCATAGCTGGAAGCCTGGCCAACCTTCTCGTCCATCAGGGCAACAAAGCTTGTGTACCAGTCTTTGTCCGGTTCCACCATCTTGGTGCCACTCAAAGCCTCCAAGATATTCAGCTCGCCGTCTGGTCGTGTGCGCCACATATAGGTCTCGCTGCGTTCATTTACACCAGTTGCAGTGATCTCAAAGCGCACGGTCCCCTTCTTGCTTGTCACACTATTTGTAACCAGCCAATAGAACCGGATCGTATCCTCGTTGTAGGTAACATTGATCGGCGTGGCATATGCTTCCTGCCCGTCCACATTCAGGTAATGCACCTGCAGCATCATCTGCATCAAATCAATGCCGTCATATCGCCGCGGCATCTTAAACGGGATCACCTGGCTGTTGGTTTCCTGGGTAATGTTGATCTGGCTCTTGTCCATCACAACATTTTTCATCTCGTCAATGGTCGAAAACGCATCATCATTATATTGGTTGTACCACAGGTATTTTTCACTGCGGGTGTAGCCGCCATCATCATTGGCCTGCGCCTCCGGCATATCAACTACCGCGGCCATGGGGGCAGCCTCAGCCTGCAATGCCACTGGCTCTGCTTTGGCCGCCATTTCAGCTGCCATCCGTTTCGACTCTTCAAAACTTAATGCCATGTTTTCCTCCTCCCCTTTCTATTTTCAAACAAACAATACAATATGGGCGTGGCACTTATCGCCATCGCTGTTCAGCTTCACGCGCCATTGGGTGTATGCTGTGGCTGTGTTCAAAGCCTGCTGCTTGTATACAGCCTGCAGTCCGCTTCCGCTGTCCCACACATCCGTCCAGTTGCTGCCATCGTTGCTGGCCTGTACCCACACTCGGTTAAGTCTGTTTTCTGTTCCGGTCTTACTCACACTGGCCACAACCCATGCGTGCTGGCAGCTGCCGGTCGTCACCACGTTACTGTAATGGTCGCCGGTGGTTGTATCCTTATCAATCGTTGCAATTCGGCTTCCGGCTTTACCAGTCAGGTCGGCAATGCTTTCGCCGTTCGCAATCTTATCTTCTGTGCAGCCAATCCCTTTGCGGAAATCGGCCAGGTTCACGCGCACTTCCGGTGCCCAAAAATTGCCGTCACTTTTGTATGCACCCTCGTCAATATTACGCAGCGCAAAATACTCGCTATCGGTTCCAAACCCCATGTCATGGGCAAAGCCATAGCTGCGTCTGGTCAGGGTACCCTGCGTGCAGTTGCCGTTCTTATCAATAAACTTCTTGTCGCTGGCCACATCATTGGCGGTTGCCGCGTTGGTGGTATCATCCTCCAACAGGGCTTTGGCCGCCGTGCTTGCGGTTCCCCACAGCCACATCACGTTATCGTAATAGCAGCCACTGTAAATATCGTTGGTTTTCTGGTTATCTGTGGCTACACACAGCCGGGTCACACCGTCCTTTTTCTGCACGGTCATCTTGGTGCTCTCGCGCTCGCCGCCCTGCAGCTGGGTCGTGGCAGAATAAGTCTTGATAGATCCTTTCACCAACTTACCATCTACCCAGGCAGTTTTTCCTTCCAAAATAGATTTTTCATCCGCAGTGCCCGGTGTATTGCTGTCCAGCCCGCTTGCGCTGATCGCACCGCCGCTGTAATAGCCGGCCTTGATCTGGTAGCTCTCGCCGTTGGCCAACTCTGCCGTTACATTGCCGTAATTTTGCATGGTGCCGGTTTTCAGGGTTTTGTTCTTGCTGTAAAATGTCTGTCCTGCCAGCACCTGGTCCGGCAAAGCAGTCGTGGCAGCCAGCTTGGAAGCCCCAATGCCGCTGCCATTAGTAAAATTTACAATGTTTCTCCTCGTATCGTACTGAAAAATCACCCACTGCCCAGCACCAATCGCACCGTCGCCCAGCTTCTCTGTGCCGCAGTAGGCGTTGCTGGTCATGTCTTTGCCATTGATCACCAGTCTGTGCCCGTCATTGAACGCCGTGGTAAAATATGCTTTGCCGTTAGCCGCGTTGCTGTAACTGCTACCGCTCTTGCATGTCAAGGTATGGGTCCCGCCGCTGTAACTGTAGCTATATTCATGGATCATCATGTCGGGGTCAAACTTGCCATCAATAATGTAATTCACCGCTCCGGCATAGTGCTGTTCCAATGCAGTAATCGCATGTTTCACATGGTTAATGTCCGCCGCTTTAATAATGTATTTGCGCAGGCCGCTGTTCTGGTTCAGGTAATTGCTGGCCTCGGTGTACTTGCCGTCTGCCAGGTACTTGGTGTACTGGGCTGCCGCTGCGGCATGGCCGCTGTCCAGGTCGGCATTGTCTTCAAACGTATCAATGCCTTCCGGGAACTTTGTGTAGGTATCTGCCATTGCTTATCACTCTCCTGTTTCATCTTTTACAGGGTACGGGTAATACGGGTAAAACCTCATCAGCGTCACATCCATCGTTCCCTGCCCCAAGCTCTTATCAATCTTTTTAATAATAAATTGCACGGCTGTCTTGCCGCCCATGTAACGCGGGCAGTATTCAACCTTGGTGTTCACATCCAGCCACGGTACCAGCAGCATCTTCACCGTAATGCTGTCGGTCAATCGCGCCCGTTTCCATAGCTCGTATTCGGCCACATCCAAAATGCCGTCATCTGTGGTGTAATTATCGTATTCACCGCCGCTCAAAACCACATTGCGCCGTCCAATTCGTTCAATGCTGAACGGGCTGTTCAAAAACTGGTCGTCCTCCTCATACCCTTCAATATCCGGGTTGGCGGTGCTCACAACCTCCAAATTCTGGCAGTTCTCGGTTTCTTTCAGCTTGTCCAGCTCTTCCTCGCTCGGTTTTGTATCTTTCAGCATCACCATGGCGTGCGGCTGTACCTGCCCATAAAAATAAAAGCGCCCTTTGCCGCCATTCTCATTTGGGGAATAATCGGCATCGTAGCGCACCACATATTGTACTTTTGGTTTCATGCAGTCCTGCTTGGCCTTTTTGTTGTTGCCGGCTTCATCTGTGCTGATGGTATACAGGCTTAAAACATCGGTCACAACCGCATCGCTGCTCTCTGTTGCTTTGGCGCTGATCTTCATCTGGTACCCTTTGTCAGCATCGTACAGGTCGGTCACATTGTCCGGCGGCGTAAACAAAATCAGCTTCTTACCGCTCAATGCCAACCCAACCACGTTTAATGTTATGGTTTTCTTTGTTGTGTCCACCACCAGGTCTGTGCAGCTCACATCCGGGCTTGCCGCAGCACCAAACACCTCTACGCAGTTTCGCACCTCGCTGTAATCCACCGTTGCGTCTTCGCTGATGATCAAATCATTGAACACATCGGCATTCAGCACCAGCGGGTCATCCTCACAGCTTGGGATCTGCTGGCATTTGAACACATCATCCTCAAAAAATATTTCAAACGGGTAATACAAATCCCGCAACTGTGTTAAAATTGTCCACACACTGGTCGCCGCATCAAACTCCTGGTCATAAGGGATTGTTCGGTTCCAATATTCTACAAATACTTTGTTGATCCCCACTTCCTGTAATAGCTCCACCATCGCCCTGCGGATTCCGCCCCCGGCCTTAAACACGGTCTTAATACCTGTTAGCTGTCCGGCCAACGTGTCATTCAGCATTGCTGTCAGATCCATACAGTTAATGGTCAGGCTCCGGGTCTGCGTGTCATAGTTGTATCCGTTCTGACTGAACACATATACCCCCTGGCTGTACCAGATAATATCGTCCAGCATCGGGGTCTTCACACCAATGTAAATCCAAACGTACTTGTTCATCCACTCGCTCTCGCTGTACTGGCTGATCGCATGTTTTTCATCCAGCACAATGGTCGAAGTGTACGTTCGCCGGATGTCCGCATCTGCATCTACGGAAATTCTTCCCTCGGTCGTAATGCCCTGCAAACTGTCAATCGTCTTCATCCGGTCGTTCAGCAGGTCAATGCGGGTGTACAGCTCAATGTTATGGGAGTATAAGGTTCGTATGTCTTCTGTGCTTGGCACATACATCGCGCATCAACTCCCTTCAATATCTTCTGCAATAAACCCGTTGCGGTACAAATCGGTGCTGCTCTCCAAGCTGCCAATCTCCACAAAATCAAACGCCACGGCAACCTTGTCATAATGGTCACTGTAGCTGACACTCGGCTGGTTAATAATGTTCGCCATCCAGCTGCGTCCGTCAAACAGCTTCAGGATCTTCGGCTTCTTGTTGGTACACCAGTCCACAAACTGCTTGCGGTACCGGGCACCGCCATCCCCGTCATAATCATCCGTGTCAAAACTGTATTTCAGCACAGTGGCCGTAAAATTGCCCTGCTCATAGTTCAGGTCGCTACCGTAAATTACATACGGGTAACGGCTGCTCATAGTTTCCACCACACTGTTTGGCTGTGTTCTGGTCGTACTGGTCACGCTGGCATCAAATAACAGGTGATAACTAATGTCTCCGTCCGTCAGCACCGCACCGTCAAAGCTGCTCAAAATCTTGTTCGTGAACATGTCCTGCTCGGCATCGTCAATAATCGGCACAAACGCATATTCATACTCGGTGTTGCGCCCGTCTGCGTACCAATCAATGTGTACCCAGTTGTTCAGTTCTTTTTCCCATTCCTTCAGGGTTTCATCATTCACCGGGGTTGGCCGGTGCTTGGTCGCCAGGGTGATCCAGTTGTAGGTTCCAACCCGGCGTCGTTTTAACCGCATCTCGCTGATCTGTTCTGCCCGGTAGCGCAGGTTGCCGCCCAGGGTATCACCGTTAAAGGCCGCATAAATGGCCGTCTGGGCCTGCCATCCATTGTCCAGATTGTATTTGCCGTAATCCTTGTCAGCATCACGGCTTAACAGCAGGTCGTCATAAACACCGTTCTGCAGCTTCAGCACATTCAGCGCTTCATTATAGGGTGGGTATGGCAAAATCGCATTCTGTCCCATCAAAATATCGGCTCCCACAATCATTTCCACACCCCTCCTTTACTCCCAGTGCAGTTCAAACAGGCCGCCCTGGTTTTTCAAATACACCTTAAACCAACCACTTGGCGCACTGGTTTTTACATTGCTCTGCAAACAGTATCCGCCGCAGGTCAGTTCCAGGTAATAACATGTTTTCTTTTCGTTCGTCTGGTAGTTGTAGGCATTGCTGCTGTAATCGTCCGCAATGTCGCGGCGGCACAAAAACAACTTCAAAGCATACGGATCTTCGTCCATTGTCGGCATACTGATCCCGTTGCTTCGCTTGTTCCATAGCCCAATCAGCAGCTTGTTCCAGCGGTCGCTTCTCATATTCAACCCCAGGGCATAACTGCTATCCACCACGCTTCCTTCTTCCACATGGCTACCCTGTACCTTAAATCCGTCTTTGAACGTCATGTCGGCCTTAACCGGGTCGGTGTCGTCCACCGTCAGGTCTACTGCTTGGTCCCCGGCCGATCCGCTCACATAGTGGTAGTCATCTTTGTTATCGTTGCGGTCCTTGCCCTCAATCGTCACAACATAAGATTTCACCCAAATGCAGCCCTCTTCATAATGGTTTTCCAGCGCCACAGCCGCATAGCCGTCACCGCCCACATAGCCAATCAGCAGCTCACAAAATCCAGTATCCAGCTTCATGCCGTGCTGGGTAATGCCCTGTGCTCTGGCGTAATAAGTCGTGTCGTTGCGTAAGTTGTTGATAATATACGCCTTGTCCGGCATCCGTAGTGTCTCGCTGCTCTTCACCAGGCTCTTGCTGGCATCATACAGTTCAATCGTATATTCGTTCAGCTCTTCGCCCTGGGTGCTCTCGTATTGCACTGTAAACTCAAAAGCACTGTATTCAATGTTGGTTTTGTCCTTGGTGCTGATCTCTTTGAACTTAAATACCGGTGTCTCCACACAATAAAACAGCAAGATGTCGCTCCATTCGCTCCACGCACTGTCCTGGCCGCACACCCGTACCTTAATGCCAAACGCCGCGCTGCTGTTTGTAATGCTGCTGGCCTTCAAAGTAAACTCGGATCTCTGGGTACTCACCTCACCGCTTTGGTAAGTTGGGCTGCCCAGTTCCTCTGCACTCATGGCATTGGCCCAAATTTGCGCCTCCACTTTGGTAATCACACCAATGTATCGGAACCGGAATGTATAATCTTTTGTCGCATCAAATGCTGATACGGTATATAATGCTGGTTTGCTCATCCTCCCGCCACTCCCCTCCCTCTCTAAATAACAAAAGCCGCCCAACCAATCAAGATCAGGCGGTTATTCTTATTTTTCAATAACGCTATTAGCTTATATTTATTTTACGCTTTCTTCCGGCTTATCCTCTGCTGCATCAACCGGTGTTTCCACGGCCTTTTCTGCCGCAGCCTTCTTAGCCGCTTCCATCTCTTCCTGTATCGCGCTCTTGCGGATATTCTGCACATCACGCAGTAAACTCTCCAAAATCAACTCCACTGCATACGGCGGCAACCCAACCTGGTTCACACCGTCACAAATGTAAGTCTTCAACTGTTCACATTTCAAATTAAAATTCTCCATCATAAAATCTCCTCATCAAAATTAAACCAAAATGCCGCCAATAAATCGCAGCCCATGCTGTTTCAGCTTTACATCGGTCACATAACCCTGCGCATTTTTTACAAGCTCAATTCCGTATACAAACGGTACGGCCTGGGTGTTTGCGTCAAGAGTGGTTACTTCTTTGCTGCCGTCCCAGCCAAGTGTCTGTCCGCCCCAGTTGGTGGTGCCATCATAAACATAAAAAGATGGAACAGATTTATCGGTTGGCTTATAAAGTTGTAAAGATCCCTTTGCTTGCGTCGTTGGTGTATCAAAGATAACCATATATTGAGAACTCAACATAAGTTGGTGGTCGGAATTTCCAGATGTAGCTTCACTATAAATTCCAGGCATTGTGCCACTACCATCATCCGTAAAATTTACACTTCGACAATTATGAACATCTCCGTACAGCCCAGAAAGACCGATAGACGCACCTTCACTTCCATCGCTTCCTACAAACTTTAATTCGTCAATGTTAAGCTCTGAATACCCTTTTGAAATTTCATTATATTCATTAGCCAGAATTAAATATGGCATACCGTTTTCAGAACAATCCAATGTTAATCGTTGATTCATATTATTGATTAAGGTAAGTCCGCCATTTTTTAACGTAGTTGTAATTGTTTTATTCTCATTTGTTGTTGTCAAACTACCATCTGCTAAATTGAACATAATACTTTGGTCAGATGACATCAGCGTACCAGTAGAGATAAAATCAGCACTAAAATAAAGGTTGCCAGTGTCTTCGTCAATAAAAATACCTTTGGCTGCACCATTGTTCGTCAGTCGGTTAAAGATATCTTTCTGTGTCAGCTTCTTATCAACCGCATCAATCACTTCGTCCTTGTTCGTGTAATTGTCTTTCTTGCCCCAATCGCCGGCATCATATGCCTCGCCTTTTGCCTTGGGTTTTCCACAAACAAGCACTTCTGCCCCCGTGTACCACAAATCACCTTCGTCATACGGCGGGTCGGGGTGTTCGTCCTTGCTGGCATCTGCCGTAAACACACGCCGCTTTCCATCCGCCGTATCCTGTGCCTTGCTGGCCGCCTCAAGTGCATTGGTTACATCCTTGTCCTGTACCAGCTCCCACTTGTAGCTGCCATCGTCATCTTTCATAAATCGGTATGCTTTGCCTGTCTCAGTGTTATAAAACAGGTCATCCACATGTTTTTCTTTTTCTTCATCTGTCGTCCAGCTCTTGGCCGGCTCGTTATCCAGCGTAGGGTCATAGGCGTAAAAATACTGCTCGGCCTTGCTGTCAATCTGGTCCTGCATATCTTTCGTTACACCATCCACATAATCTTTCACTTCATCTTTGCTGGCGTAACTATCCTTTTTTACCCAGTCGCTGGCATTATATTTGTCACTGGCCGTGCGTGCTACCGTACAAACCAGAATGTCTTCTCCATTAAACCACAAATCGCCCGTGTCATACGGCGGCTCCGGGTGTTCCCCCTTGCTGGCATCGGCCGTAAATACCTGGCGCTTACCATCTCCGGTGTCTTGTGCCTTGCTTGCGGCTTCCAGCGCATCCAGCGTTTCCTTATCTGTCACTTCTACCCAGCTGCCGGTTTTTGTTTCTTCGTTGTATGTCCACTGCCAGCCTTTCTTGCTGTCGGTGTTATAAAACAAATCGCCGTTGTGCGCTTTCTTTGTGGTGTCGTCTTTCCAGCTCATAGCAGGCCAGTTCTCAAGCGTTGGGTCATAGTTATAAAAATACTGTTCAACCTTGCCGTCCACCTGTTCCTGCAGCTTGTCAACCTTATTCACATAATCTTTCAGGTCTTCCTCAACCTTGTCCTGCTTCAACAGGTTCCGGTCAATTTCATACGGCTTAATGTACAGCCGCTTAAAGTCATTCTGCGGGGCAATCACAGCCACAGCATCGTTCACCTGGAACAGCGCATTACTTGCAATGGTGTATTCCTTGCCAAAAGCCGCCACCACATAGCCGCTGTGGTCGTCCAGCACCTTCACAATTGTGCCAACAGCCGTGCGGTCAAACTTGGCATTGCTAATCAGTCTCTCGCAGTAACGCTTCACCTCTTTTGCCAGGTCTTTCAGCCCCGCAATGGCATCATCCAATGTGTTCTTCGCCATAGCTTTTCCTCCAAAATAAAAAAAACCGGGCAGCCACATAGGCCACCCGGTATATCGTCATCGGTATTATCGCTTAAACCAATATTTCTTTACATCTGATTTTTCATCATAACAAAGCTCAACGTATTTAATTTCTCCTCTGGGAATCATAACAATTCGGTCATCCATTGTTGTAAGGACATTACCCTCTTTATCTAAAACATCATATCCAGATAAAAGTAATACGTTCTTTTTATCATCCATTCCAACATAAGAACCACTAAAATCGTTCTCGCAGTCTGTATAGACTACCATATTGGTTCCACGTTTATAGTCAATAACATCTTCCCACACGCTATCGCTTGGGGACCATTTGAACAGCTTATGCAATACTTGCTTAATTTTCACGTTCCTGCGCAGAACAGAAAGAACGGCACCAAGAACACAGGCCACAATGTACTGTAACTTCTTGGTTGGTACCACCTGCATAAGCAGAAAACTAATTACCACAGAATAAACCAGGTAATGTTGAGGCAACTGTTTGTCAAGCAGCCGGTTATAAATCCATAACATCAATAAACCAGGCACCACATACTGCAAAATAGCAGGAATCATGGCAACTAGCTCGTTTAAGTATTGTGTTATTTCCATCACTTATTTTCCTTTTTGTCCTCTGCTTTTTTCCAAGAGGAGCTATTTTTATTGTTCTTGGCTTCCGGGTTAAAAGTAAACTCCGTGTTCGGTTTGTTTTGGCTCTCAGTCTTTGCCATCGGTATAACACTTCCTACTTTATTATAATAGGGTCATTATACCATATCGCATAATCCAACTCCAAGCAGATTTTCAAACAATAAAAAGCACCGAGAAGTAATTGCTCCCCGGTGTATCGTCATTTATTCAAATTTTTCGTTTTCATGACTATCTCTAAAGTCTATCGGCTCACTCGTAGGCGGATACCGAAAAGTAAACACATATTTGTCATCGTAATGGGTAAACGCGAATTCACCCTTTCCTAAAATATCCATTCCGATTAAAATATCTTCATCGTTACTACCGGTAATAAATTCAGGCATAAAGCGTTCAGCAGCTTTCATCCGGTGCTCAATAATAAGCCCGGCACGGTACACTTTTACACCTTCCTGCCTACCAGCGGCAGTGTTCGCATCACTAAGTAATACAGGTTTTAGCTCTGCCTTTTCTGCCAACCGTTTAGAAATACTGGTATATGTCGCCCCAGTGTCAACAACCGCTCTTACAGGATATGTTTTGCCATTAGCCAAAACTTCTACATTCAGAACAATACTATTTTGCTCTAACTCTTTTATTGCGGTAAACGGCGGCATAACTACACATCCTTAAAAAAAGCATTTTCGTTGCCGATAATAAGGATAATTTCCAAAACACGGTTGAGTTAAACAATTTTCGTCGCCAAGTATCGGCATTGCTGCCACTGCACAATCTAACCAAGTGTCACCTGTGCAAACAATGGCCTGATTTTTAATTGTAACCCAGCAGTTATATTTCTTTTTTAGTTCTGCAAAATTAGCTTTATACCATTCCCAGTCTTTTTGCAAAGCCTTATCCTCAAACACCGGTTTTTCACATGATACCACAGTCTGCATTCAAATTCAACCTCGCAATCTTACTGGTTTTCAACTTTCTACCTTATTATATAAGGGACCTAACCGCTGATTTCTCTCGGTTGGTTTCCCTCTGTCCTATTTGTAATTACCGCTTGCTGAACTCCTGCGCCATAATGGAGCCAATATTCTGGTGCAAAATGCGGCCAAAATTTTCAACGTCATTCACACCGTTCATCACAATGTTAATGTCGCCAATGTGTACGCCGCTGCTGCCAGCACTGGCCAACTCAGCATTCACATTCCCCATCCGCTTCAAAATAGCACTCTCCACAAAAGCTTCCGGGTTAATTGCCGCGCTGAACAACCGGCGGGTCAGGTTTCCCGGCACAACGCCGTCCCCAACCTCCAGGCTGGTATAGCGTCCGGCTTCCGGCTGTCGCACAACAATCTCAGGCCCAGCCTCATCAACACGCGCACGTTCAAAGGCCGCAACGTTCATAATGCCGGTTGCATGGTTGGCGCGAGTGATCTCGTTTTTCTCCCATTGCAGCTCTTTCTTCTGTTTTTCAATCTCAGCATTATCTTCGTTGTACTTCTTTTCCACTACCTTAATTTGCAACTCAAGGTCTTCAACCTCTTTGGTCTTATCCTTAATCTGCTTCAAAACATCAACATAGTGGTTCTTAAAGTCCGTCAGCACATCCATGCGCTGGCCCAGGATTTTTTCTTCCCAGTCAGCTCCAAGTCGCGCTACGGTATTGATTCGGTTCTGCTCGGTTTCGTAAGCGTCCGCAACCTCTTCCCATTTGCTCTTGTACTCTTCCAGCTGGTCAATCAGCTTCTTGTTCTGCTCGATCTGATCTTCCACATAGTCCGTCTGGCGCATGTTTTCCGTGTAATCAGAGGTGATTTTATCAATCATGCTCTGGTCCATGTTCAAGATCATCTGATCGGCATTGTCGCCGTACAGCTTGCGCAAAATCTCAAGGTTTTTGGCATTGGTATAAGCATTCTGGGCATCATCCAGCTTTTCTTTGTAATCGTTGTAAGCGTCAATCTTGTCCTGGTTGGCTTGCTTTTTGTCCTCCAGCTCTTTTTCCAGGGCCTCTTTTTCCTTGGTCAGTTTATCAATGGCGTCATTGTGCTCTTTGTCGCGCAAGGCATCATTGTAATCTTCTTCGGCACTCTTAACAGCACTTTCGTCGGCTTCCCAAACAAAGCCCTTGCCCTCACGGTACACGCGCACATTCTTGGCGGCCAATGCAGCATCCAGCGCAGCTTTCTTCTGTGCCAGGCTAATAGCCTCTTCCTGTGCATCGTTGGCCTCATTCAGCTTATCAATCTCATCCTGCAGCGCATCAATCCGCGGTTGGTAACTGTCCTCCAATTCGTCATTGGCTTTTTCCAGCTCTTTAACCCGCTGCTCAATTACCCAGTTGGCACCATTGATGGCGGAATCCAGGTTATCTTTATCCTTCTCCAGCTTCTCTTTCAGGTCATCCCACTGGTGTTCTAGCCGGTCAATTTCTTTGTCAATGCGGTTGGTTACAGTCTTAATAATGCCATCTAGAACCGTCTGCTCTTTTTCCAGTTCCTTAATAACCTTTTCAATGGCTTCTTTCTGGTCTTCCAGCACCTTTTTCTGTGCTTCGTAGGTTTCTTTCAGCGCCTGGGCCTTCTTGTCCAATGCGTCAATCGCCGCACTTTGGGCATCAGTGGCACCTTTGTTACTGCTCTTGCCGGATTTAGGCTTGGCACCGCTAAAGCCGCTAAGACCATAGCCATTCATTATGGCCAAACTCTTTTCAAGATCTTCAAGCTGTTTCTGGGCATCTTTAGCTTTGGTTTTCTCTTTTTCTAGATTGTTATTCAGAATAGCAAGCCGTTCAACACCAGGAAGTTGAGAACTATTTCCGAAGCCTAAATTTGGATTGAAGGTAAATTTATTTTGACTGAGATAGTCGTTGCTAAATACAGAACTAGCCGAAGGCATAGAACCAATCGCACCATATAACTTTTCCAGAATTTCAATTTCATTTTGATACTGTTCAATACGAGCCTTTGTCTGCTGGATAGTTACATTCGTGGAGTCAATCTGGCTTTGTACTTGAGCAATCATGGCGCTCTTCATCGTGCCAAATTTGCCTTCCAAAACACTCTGGCTGATACTTACAACACCATTCTCAACTTCCATATCGTTGATCAGCTCAGGATAAACCGCCAACAAAGCCTGTAAGGATTCACTGCTTAGGTATCCTTGCTCGCCCATATCCTTAAAGGCGGATTCAAGAGCTTTGGTCTGTTTGTAACAGTTACTGGTACTATCAGTAAAGTTAGAGAAGAAATTCTGTAAATCACCGGCTGCATCAAACTGCCAGTCATCATCGCTACCTTGTTCTTCATGTAATGCTTGCAACTGGGCAATAAGTCCTTCAGTACTAATACCATATTTATCTGCCAAGTCGGCAGCTTCTTTATAAGCATCACTGCCTTCTTTAATCGCTTGCCCGCCATTGATCGCATCGTTCAGCGCCTTAACACTATCCTCGCCGTTAGCTACAGATTGCGTAAAGTCGTTGGTAGCCTGGGTAACGAGAGGAATATTTTTAATGTATAGATTCCAGAAATTCAAGAAAGCTTGCTGGTCATCCGACAAATTTTTAATACGTTCCTGGTATTTGTTCTTGTCGTCATCTAAAGCAAACTCATTTGGGGCATTATTGAGCAACGTATCCATCTCGGTGGTATAATCGTCGCCTATAGCTTTAATGTTTGTCTGTAAAACCTTACGCCAGTCTTCAAGATCTTTCTTTCGGGCGTCATATGCAAATTTTAGAATTTTATTATTTGCAAAATCTTGCTCAAGCTTCTTCTCTTCTTCAAATGTGGAAATATAGTCGTCCATCATTTCTTTTGCTCGATCAGATTGATTTCCGTCATATGTTTCCGCATGATGATGTCCTGGAGAATATAAATAAACGCCTTGGTTTGTATCCTGCTGATTATACACCGCTTCACGGGTTTTGTTAGCATCTTCTTCAGCCAGCTTTTGCTTCAGCTCCAAATTAGTTTGCAGCTGTTTTCTCTGTTGCTCTAACGCGTCGTAGCTTTTCTGGTCTACAATATCACCAGTGGTAGTGCTCCGGCACTCATCCATCTTAGCCTTTAACTCGTCAATCTGCTTAGTCAGCTCTTCAACTTTCTGCGTGGCTTCTTCATGAGCCTGGCTCATCTCTGCGACCTTATCGCGAGCACGCTCATACGGATGAACCCACTTCCCGTCTGCCCACTGAAGTGCTTTACTGACTATAGTTATTACGGCACCTACAGCTAAGGCAATACCAATCGTTTTGCCAATCCCTAATAACGTTGTCTTAAACGCTTTCGCCACGCTGGTAGCCGTCCGTGTGCTGGCCGCATAAACCTTCATCACGTCATCCAAGTTGTTGGTGTTCTGTGCAACGTCCTGAGCTATTTTGCTGGAATCTTTAAGGGTAGAATTGAAAATATTTGCAGCCTTTTCAGTAAGTTTTTGCTCTGCTGCCGCATTTTTCATCTGCTGAATATAGTTTTGCAAAGCAGCAGTATCTTTCTCGACTTGGGCACTATCCATAAAACCGGTGATATTCTTAAACGTTTCTTGTATCTTTTGTTGCATAAGAGATTATTGTGTGATATAATCTTTATAAGGTTATAATTACTGTTTAAGGAAGGTACCACTCAATGGATAATGAAAAAACTGTTTATATTATCTGTCCTCAATGCGGTTATGTTTGCAGAAACGATTCGCCAAGTAGATTTCCTATTTGTGAATGCTGTAAATATGAAGATCCCATTATTATGTCTCAGGCTGATTACAAGATGTTTGAAGATGAATTGACAGGTAAAGATCCAGATGCAAAATGCTATGAATCTTTGCGAGAAAAATACGTTTACAACAACGAACACTTTAGTAAAAAAGCTTATAATGATATGCTTGCATATGCAGATGAAAAATTCAAAAAGGAATATGACGAATGGGTTCGCTCAAATAATCCAGGGAAGATAGAGTGCCCAGTTTGTCACACCATAAGTGGAAAAAAGATCTCTGTCGGAGCAAAAGCCGTATCAGTAGGGCTATTTGGTATTTTTAGCCAAAAAGTTAAGAAGACTTGGCATTGCGAGATATGTGGGTATGAATGGTAATGCTGCGCAGCGCGGTGTAGAAGGTGAATCTGTGTGTCGCATCAAGAACAACATTTTGTAGGAATGCACTACTGTGGTAGAGTTTATTATTCTGGTGAAGACGGAGGATATTCGGATTATCTTATTCCTTACTATGCACATGATGAGATTTACGATAATTATTCATCTCAGAATGTTGCAAAGTCAAAAGAAGCACATGCACCAGCTCCCTGTCCTGGCTGTAATATAGAATTAAAAAATACACATTCGCGTTGCGTATTTGAACACCGTCCGTATAATATCTGGGAATGTCCAAGGTGTGAAAGAAAATTTATATTTATAAAAGATGCTAATTGCCAAGGAGTAACTCATGACAGAAAAAGAACTGCAAGAGATTGATGCCCGCATTGCAGAACTGGAAGCGCAAAGCGACGAGTACGAGCGCCAAATCAAGGAGCTGGAAGAGAAAAAGTCGCAAGTAGATGAAAAAATTTCTGACCTAGAAACACAAGCAAGCACATATCGAGTTCTTAATTCTATCAATGATGTAACAGAAGAAAATTCCATGCAAGTTTGGTTATCCAAAGACACTAGAACTACCCCTGTTATGAGCAAATTCTGTGATTCTGATAAGAGTTTTTTAACAATCCCAGAATTTATGTACCCAAGAGCCTTCCTATTAGTTATAGCAAAATATCATTATGGTATACAATATATTGATTCCGGCATGACAATGACCGACTTAAAACAGGAAGGATGTTCTCCAGAAAGTCGTGTTAAAAAAATTGCCATGTCAGATCAAAAAACCAGAATGTCTGCCCTATACAAAGAATTATATAAAGTCATAACTAAACCAATAAACGCTGGAGATAAAATCCCGTTTGAATATCCCGTTCGCCTCGGTGGGCAAACATACAACAATCAAACTGGTTATGGCAGAACTTATTATGGTTATGACGAATACGAAGAAGGAACCTTGTATGGTGAAACTACAGGATTTGTTGTAATTGGCATAATCGGGAAAGACTGGCCTGCATATTAACATCCAACAATGTCAACCGCGTATGCGTGAAGTGTAAGACGCGGTTCTGAGGATAAGGCGAACTATAAGAAAAAACCAACAGCATAGCCACTGTTGAGTTCTTTACACACCTTATCAATTATCAAACCAAGATTTCTTTACCTTAGAATCTTCAGGGTAAGTCAAGCTCGTATATTCAATTCTGTTCAACGGCACAGTGGCTATACTGCATTCCGGCGTGTCAAACTCGTCTCCTGTCGCATTATAGAGCTTGTAATCCTTTACAATTACTCCCATGGCATCTTTATCAATTCCAATATATATACCGCTGACAATCCATTTATCAGTTTTAACGTAAATATAGGTGCCCTTTTCGTAGTCTATCACATCGTAAAAAACAGTTTTACTGGGCGAAAAGGATATCGTTTTTTTGAAAAGATTTTTTACCCAGGTGGTACGGCTCAAGACATACACAATAAGAGCTGCTACAACTGCAATTACAAAATCCCATACCACATTATTAACACAAAGAACAAGAATAAAGCTAACTACAACAGAACACATAATATAATGTTCTGGTAGTTTTTTGTCATGCAATCGCGTATAAATCCATAAAAATATAAACCCTGGCACAATGTATTTAAGTACCAAAGGCACGGCTTCAATATAACTAATTATATCCGTTGCTGTCAATTAGCATCACCCCTTATCATTTTTTGGTTTTGGCGGCTTCTGGATATCCTCTTTTCGTGTTCCTTTATTCTTAGGAACATAAGTGAATTGCTGGCGGCGGATCTCTTCTTGTTTCTTTTCAAGCTCAGTCATTATACAACCATTCCTTATTGATTGTTGGAATAATTATATAATAGCATAGGTGTGTAGTTAATACAACATTAAACCGGTATTACCGAACTATAACAGACATTAACATATACGACATTCCTATGGTCGCAAAGAAACATAAAATAGCTAAAGCGAAATCTCCACCGTCCATAAAGCTCACCTCATAAAAGGAATAAATCATGACACCTGACGAAAATCTACAGGAGCTTCAGACTCAAAATACAGAATCTCCTGCACCTCAAAAACATAGGCTACCTACTATCCGTTCTGCCATTCCTGCTGTTCTTATAAATATTACAACGCTTGCTATCGCCGCTCTTTGTTTCTTTGGTTGGTATGATAACCAAAAGCCTATTCTAATTCAATTGGGGTACGATCAAGGCTACTCCGAAGGATACGACATAGGACATCAGAACGGTTATGACGCCGGTAACTCCTATGGTTATGATAAAGGCAAGTCAGACGGCTATGATGCTGGTTATAGTGCCGGTAAAAAGAAAGCCTATACTTCCGCATACGAAGACGGAAAAACGGCAGGATATAATCAAGGCTATTCCATTGGAGAACAACACGGCAAGGAAGAAGCCAGCAAAGAATCATATAATGAAGGATATGAGGCTGGCAAAAAAGACGGATACAACAGCGGTTACTCTGCTGGTCAATCATCGGTTCAATCTTACTCTGCTCCCACTTCTTCTGAAACAACAAATTCAGCATCTGTGATTACCGATAGTTACACAGTCTATGTTACCAAAACAGGCTCTAAATATCATCGTGCAGGTTGTTCCTATCTTCGTAAAAGCAGTATGGCTATGGATCTATCAGAAGCACGAAAATACTACACGCCATGTAGCCGTTGTAACCCTCCGTCTTAAATTTTGAAGATTGACGATAAGCCTTCCTTTAGTTCTTCAAAAAACTGTTCAACATCCTGTGTGTTGTTATTGGCGTTTTCCTGCCCCTGTAATTCTTTAATTAGCGCCGCAATCTCTTTGGCGTTGCCCGTAATCTGAATTGTCATAAAACCCTCTTCCTTATATGTAGATTGGCTACTTGGCATAAACATCTCTCTGGTACTTTTGCGATTGTTTAGATTAACGTTCGGTTTATATGTAGCACCCATAATCACCCCTCCGTTCCTTGATTTTTGGGGCAATTAAAACAGCCGCCGTTATAAATTCCCATCATCGCAAACTTGTCCATCTGCTCCGCTTGGTTTGCCGTCAATCTTTTGCAGTTGATTGCTACTGCCCGCATAACATATTCGCACTTATAAATCATCGTATTCTGTTCAGCACTATATTCTCGCTCAAACAGTACCTTGCGCTGGCAAGGCTTCAAAATACCTTCCATAAATGCCATAAAAAATTACCTCAATTTCCTATTATCTCCATTAGGAGGTGTTTTATAATGTCAAACATACAAGGAACACATATTTGCACTTATTGCGGGCAGACGATTCATTGGTATCTTCCATCAAGAAATCGCTATGCGTCAACAGGGACTTATCAATTGTTTACGATGTCAAGCGTCGATAAAGATAGTGTTCCTGTAAAAGAAGACATAGACCCAGACACCTGTGAGCTTATTTACTCATATGATTGTCCTCTTTGTGGTCAGTACAATTCTTTCCCTCGCACTTACAACAACAGCTCTGAATAAACGCATCTAAAACTTTCTTTTCAGAATTGTAATCCATGTCCTTATAAGCTATGTCGCTACAATCAATTAAAATTATGTGTTTTTCTTTCCCGTCATCACAGCAATAGCACAACTCGTCTTGTTTTACGTCATATGTACGGTTAAATAACAATTCTTTTTGGCACTGTCTCAATAAATCATTTGGTTCCATAAAACATTACCTCTCAAAAATACCAAAAGCCCCGGCCATTAAAGGTCAGGGCTTATCTTTATTATGTATTACATGTTTGTAAAATCGATCGTTCCGTGTGCAGGGTATTCAAACGATATTCGCATCGCGCCATTGTAATTAGTTACAGCCAAGCTTCCTTGTGATATAATATCCATCCCAATCAAAAAATCAAAGCCGTCTCCGTTATTTATAAAGAGTGAAGCCTGGATGTCAGAGAAAACAACATTATTCTGCAGCGTAAGAGAAATATTATATCTTGGTGCGACAATTTTACCATTCGCCGTATGGTATTCCTTACCTTGGATCGGAACAACATTTAACTTATTTACAACTGCTTCAGTTATCCCACTATCAGCGGAACCGGTATCAATCAGTCCCCATCCCTCATAGTACTCCCCATTAGCCTCCGCCTTTACGCGGATAAACAATGCTGTAGATGTTACACCATAAGGGACAGTAAAGGAACTCATTTATATCTCACCTGTTGATCATATATTCTTCCCCATTTTTCCAGGCTAATGGGGACCCTGTACCATACAGCTGGATGTCGCTTTGAGTTGTCTGGATCGATATAATCATCGCGTCCAGCATACACAATGGTTTCATCTTTTACTTCAACAGTTAATCCATCATAGTTTTCAAAAAGCCATTGTTTATGCTCTTCAATCCACCTATGATTTTTATACTGTTTGTATCTGTAAATTACCTTATCAATTATACCATTCAACCACTTCACTTTCAACTCATCTCCTCAAAAACCACCTTTGTAAATCTTTTATAACCTTCTTACGGCTTTCCCGTAATGTTCTGACTGTCTTTCTTCCCGTCTGGTTTTCACCATGGAATAGGGCTACCCATACAGTCGATGAACCAAAACACCAAAGTTCACACACCTTTTTCTGCGCACATCCCTGCACGCGGTATCTTGGCTGCTGATTAAGCATTGTTTACGCGGGTTAGCACCACCCCGTAGGGGCGGTTTTTCTCTCAGCCTACCGCATCCGCATACTTGTTTCTGCCTTTCGGCTCCACAGTGTTCCATTACCGGCTCACTGTGGCTATGCGGCTCTTAGCCTTTCCCAGCAATTTGGGTATTTAATTATTTGACACCTGCATCCTACACAACTATTCCCCTTGTGTAAACGGGCATACAATTTACCACTGGTGCCTTTATTTTTAATAAGTGACGTTACAAGCCCTGCACTTACACCACTTATTGCAACTGGAATTAGTCCAATATTATCAACGAGTTTTACAACTGCATCGGCAGCATTAGTAATCCATGTTGCCAGTTCGATAAACTTTTTAACTATATCGCTATCCAGCACATCCTTAGAAAGCTTCTCAAATGCTGCTGTGAACTGCGAAATCTTACCATTGATACTATTAAGGTAAGTCTCATTTTCTTTTGTGGCGCTGCCGGCAGATTCAGCAGCAGTCTTGGCGGCATCCTGTGCGTCCTTCCAGTTGTCCAGCATACCGGAAACAACGTTAGCGCGGTTCTTGCCAGCAACCTGTTCCAACAGGGATGCTTTGTCGACGTCGTTCATTTCTTTCCAGACGTTGGCAATGCCTTCCATGATTTCATAGGTGGACTTAAAATCCCCGCTCTTGGTTAAGATATCAAATCCGCCCTTACCGTCAACATTGGTCAATGCCTTGATCTGGTCACGCAGTTTAGAGGTGCTTACTGCTACATCATCAGTGCTTTCGCCCATCTGTTCAAGATCGGTCTTTGCGCCACGGATGCGCAGTGACAATACTTTCAGCGCGTTACCTACCGACTCCGGGTCCTGCGCAACATCATTGGCAGCCACAATCATACCAATACTCTGATCCAACGTGTTTCCTGCGGTATGCAAGGCGGATGCCGAGCGCTGTAGCGCACTGCCAACTCCAGCCGAGGAGATGGCATAATTATTCAAGCTGTTACTTTCACGGATCAACCGTTACTGACCGTAAACAATACGGCGGGTAGTCATTTCTGGCTACCTCTCATGTTTCAAGTATTAGGTTATAGCATGAGTTCGGACTGTATATTACCGATGTCTTATCGGAATTTACTTCAACATACCTGTTGCCAAGTATATCCTGCAGTCTCTAGGGATTTATAGAATTTAACGATTTTATCTTCAACTTGTTCCGCAGTTAAAGTGTATGGCAATCTTAACAACGGAATTTTATTATCTTTTCGTTTGTTAGAGATTGTTCCTTTAATAAACTGACCTTTGTTATTTCTTGTACACATAAAAAAATAACCTCCCTATTGCCATATAGGAAGTTATCGTTAAATTCCATATCTTTCCTCGGTCTTGGGTGCCTCCACCCTTTAACCGATATAGTAAATTTGGGGCAATGTTGTTTACCCACCTCATTAAATTTATCAACAATGCTGGTTACATCTTTCGCTTCAACGCCAAACGCTTTCATTGTGGAAATGATAGATTCACTAGCGTCATTGACACTAGAAATTCCATCCCCCACATGTTGGTACAGAACGGCCGCGTCAGCCAATTCTTTGGAATCTTTCAAATTGTAACCTAACCGTGCAAAATCAGCACTGGCCGTTACAATATCGCTGATAGAAGCGCCCAGATTCTTTGCTCGCGTACCGGCATCATCCAAAAACGCATCGTATGTATTATCGGTTTCGTTTGTAACCTTTTTCAGCTCGGTCATGGCAGAATCAATATTCACCACGTTCTGGTAAATCTGTCGCAACCCTTGCTGAACCATGTTAATTACCTGGCTGGCAAACTGACTCTTGATATTTGTCTCAAACAGCTTTTTGAACTTCATTGCCAGTGTGTCAGTTTCAAGCCCAGCATCCTGTACTGCCTTTTTCAGTTCAGCAAATTCCTTGGATGCTTTGCTTGCATATTCCTGGCCGTTTTGCTGTGTGATTTTCCCGGATTCTAGCAATTTCTGGTAGCGTTCAATATATTCGAGATACCGTGCATATATCGCAGGATCAGTTGTAATTTTAGAGTTATTAGACAAATACCTCTGTGCTGTATACAAAGAATTAGAAACACTCTTAATATAAGTGTTCACATCACGCTGAGATTTAAGGTTGCCATTAAACTTATCAGCTTCCGCCTTTGTTTCGCCAATCTTTGTTTTAACAGCGTTCAACGCATCAGAGACACTTTCAATCGGTGTTTTGGCATTTTCAAACTGCTTGGCCATTGCAGCAATAAAAGTTGGAACGTCAGCCGCAGATTTAACCTTTTCGGCTTCTTCAACCATCTTTTTAAGAGCACTTTCAGTTTGCTGGTAAATACCATTATCCTTAAATCCCTTATTGCCAGCGCTCCGCTGTAAAGCCGTTAGCATCGTCTGGTGGTTTGCCAAAAAGTCCTTAATCTGCTCAAACTGGCGCTCATTACTTCTAACGCTATTATCAGCCATGGTGTCATTGGCTGTATTTACTGCTGTTGTAAAATTTTTAGCAGCAGATGCGCAATTATTCATAGCGATTTTAAGCTTGTCAAAGTTTTCGGAACTCCAGTCTTTTTCATACTCTTTTCTGGCTTTTTCTAAAGCTGTTTGAGTCTCTTTGAATTCTTCTCGCAAACGAGTAATTTTTGCGCTTTCTGTACCATTTACGTCTAGCTTCGAAGCCTTAGAGATGCTGGCGGCAGGATCAATTTTAGAAAGCTCTTGTAACTGAGCTGTCTGGGTTTTAATGTCTGCAATATCTTTTTCTGCTGCCCTTATTGCAGTTTGAAGAACGTCTGCATTCCTATCCCCGCCTTCTTTATCAAGGCGAGTAATAATCTCTAAAACGTATGAAAGATCGGCAGAAAGTTTTTTTACTGAATTATCATAATTTTCAGTCGTTTTATTGTCGAATTGAAATTTAGCAGCCTCATCGTATGCCTGAGTAAACTCGGCCCATTTGGCCACATTAGTCAGCAAGGCATTTGTACTTTCCGATTCTTCATTGGCTACTTGCGCCGCCGCTTTGGCCGCTTCCTGGGTTTCTTTATTAACCTGCTTTACACCTTCCGCCATCTCGGTGGTCCGGCTAACAATATCTGCCCATGTTGTTGCGGCTTTTTCGCTGCCATTATAAAAGGCAGTAATGTCATCATTCAGTTCAGCAAATTGCTTGGTATAACTATCTTTTACAGCGCCTTCTGGCATCTGCTTAATCATTGCACCAAGATTACCGGTCTTCATTGCCAGCGATGTTACATGGCTATTATCAGGGCTGGTTTGCAGCATCGCGTCCTTGCGGATCTTAGTGGAGATTTTCTTAATCTGCTCATCAACAGAGTTGTTAATCAGCTCCGCAAACTGATCCATGTTTACCTCGTCGGTCATGGTTTTCAGTTTAGCAAGATCCGTCATGCTGTCCGTGATGCTCTTGGCTGCATTCGTTAGACTATTAAATACGGCAGTAATTTCCGCAAAGCCATTCACAATGTCAGTCTTGGCCTTTTTAGCATCTGTCGTACTCTTCTGTGCCTTGGCAAGTTTTGCATCAAGGCCGCTGGTATCTTTCAGCGTAGTCAGTGCCTGACTCAATGCTTCATCCAGTGTTGCCTTAAATCGCTGGGTGGCTTCTGCTACTGCTGCATCAACTTTCGGCGTCACCGTCTTGCCGTTCTCATCTTTCGGCAGTTTAACGCTGTTGATGGCACTCAGCTCACCAATGGACTTCTTATAAAAATCAACGATGTTGTTGATAAAGTTCCCAAGCTTGCGATAAGTTGTCGCATTCTTGCTGCCATCAATCTCTGCCACTTTGTCCAGGTTTTCCTGTAACCCTGCTGCAATGTTAGCATAACTGGTAAACAGCCGCTTCAATCGGTTCCCGGCGTTCACAAGGGTCTTTACACTAGCATCAATTGTTCCGCTGGCCTGTGCAGCTTCGCTCAGTGCGGTGGTAACCCGTCCAACCTTTTCGCCGGCATTATTCAGGGTCGCACCAACAGTTTCCATCTGGGCAGAAAACTCCTGTGCAGCACTCTGCTGTTGTTTTGCCGCATCGGCCGTTGTAGTCGCTGTACGCTCGCCAGTGGTTTTATAAGCCAGAATAATAGCGTTTACTTCATCAGATGCCGCAATAATCTGCGCTGCTTTTTCAGCAAACCCATTTGTCGCAGCGCCAATCTTGGCAAACTTGGTAAACACCGTGTGGATTTGAGTGCTCGCCTCATTCGCTTTTGCAACACTGGCAGCCACATCATCCATGCTGTCAGTTTCAGTGACGGCTTTCTTCCCGCGCTTGGCTTTGGTTACGGTTCCGTTTATAAGGCCAGCGTTAGTCTTTATGTCAGCTAGGGATTCACTATACTGCTTAAAAGTATTGTTCAGGGCAGTTGCAGCCTCAATCATGGGGCGGGTCGCTTCTTTTGCTCCGTCTGCACTGGTAGCCGCTGTTTTCAATTCGGTCGTAATGGTGTTAATTGAATTACTGGCATTGGTGATAGCATTTTTAACCGTGTCCGCCGCTTTTTCTGCGTTCAATACCAACTGCTGCAGCTTTACAGCTTCATCAACCTCGGTGGTTTCGGTTTTCTGTGTTTTCTTGCCACGCTTCCCCTTAGTCGGTTTATCCTCCTTGGTCAGGCTGGTTAAAAAGGCAGTCGAGATTGCTAAGGTTTTATTGATGCTGTCAATGGCTGCATTAAATTCAGCAGCTTTTGTTTTGGTCGTTTCCAGCTTCGGGTTGCTCTCTACCACAGAATTAACAAACGCAGAAACTTTATCCAAAACATCTTTTACCTTGCTGGGGTTAATCGCAGAAAGTGTTTCAAGCAAAGTTTTCGCATCATCAGCCTTGTTTTTACCATCTGTAATACCGGTAGCCTCAGATTTTAATTTTGAAATTTCTTCTGCAATCTGCTCTTTTTGCTTAACCAGGGTCTGAAGAGCATCAATGCTTTTTTTAGTTTCTGTGTAAATGGCCTGCTCAGCCTCTAATGTACCATTTTTTGCAGCAGTGACATCCTTTTGCTTTTGAGCCATCGTATCAAGCTGAGAAATAATAGTTTCAGTAGTGCTTTTTATACGGGCTGTTATTTCAGTATCATCCAAATCCGGTTCAGACATGGTTTTTAACTCTGTCTGCGCATCACTTATTCCGGCAACTTTATTTTGAAGTTCTTTTTTTCGTTGTTCAATTCTTTCTTCAACAGCCTGGATTGTATTGTCTATACCAGAAACCATTTGATTTTTTACACTATCAGGTAAAATACCAATGGTCGAAGCAATCTCAACCCAATACTCTTGATAATCTTTTGCAGCAGTTTCAACCTCTTCTTCTGTTGATGTAGAACTTAATACTTTTTGACGGGCTTCATTTAACTTTTTAAACAAGCTTTTAAGAGTCGCAGTATAATTCAAGGCGGCAGAATTTAATTCTTCCGATGCCTTCATATCTATAGCCTTAATTACTGTTTTGAACTGTTTCGCTACCTTGTTAGAGTCTTCTTCAGTCTCCGCCAACTGATCCTTTACATAATCAGTAAAACTTTCATACCCTACATCAGGATCATCCCACTTTACGATATCTTCAAAGACATTGAAAACTTGTTTGATTTTATCAGTTTCGTTTCCAACGACATTTTTAATCTCTACTGCGCCTTTCTCAAAGCTATCACTCATCAAAGAAAAATAAGTGTCTATATCCTTACTGATATCATTAGAATTTTCCTGTAATCCCTGTTTTAATGTAGGATTTTTAAGAGTGCTTAAAAGTTTTTGCTGAAAAGAAGAAATTTCAGAAGAAACATCGTTTCCATTTTTTGCTTTTTCGTCGTCATTAGAATTTGTAGTTTCTGCATTTATTTCGGCAACAAGTGTTTTGATGTCAGAAATATTTTCTTTTATTTTTTGGTACTGCTTTATTTTTGTATTAAGAGCCGAAATCTCAGTATCTTTATTTATACTGTTTTTAAGTTCTCGTTCTTGTGTTGCAGTAAGCTTGATTCCCTCATTTAGCTGCTTTTGTGCGACAATCTGCTCTTGAGTGGCACTTGCGAGTTCTTTTCGTTTCTGTACACTACCAGTAAGTAGATTTATATTAGAAGTAAGCGCCGCCTGTTCCCGCTTTTGTGCCTGTTCAATAACTGCGGCTGCCTGCTGGGCGCTTTTAGCGTAGTCGTCAATAGCCTTCATGGTATTGGCCATTGCCTTTTCCATCGCCCCGGATATAGTCTGACTGATGCTCTTTAGCTGTGTCTTTAGGTTTTTATCGCCAATCTGTACATTAAACTTTTTGTCTTTTGCAATCTCATTCAGTTTCCCCTGCACACCACCGCCGTCAGGTTCCACTTTTACCTTAATACTTAAATCTTCCGCCATATACTTTCCCCCTTACGGTTCGGCTCAAGCCTTCAAAGGCCGATTTTTTCAAATCAGCCACTCAAGACAAGAGCCGAAGCTCTCGTCGCGTTAGTTATCAGGGAACTGCTCTTTTATGGCTTTCACAATCTCTCCATGTACGGCGCTGTTCCCATCTGCGATTTCTTTTGCCGTGTTTGCCACAAACGGGCGCGGGTGCAAATAGGCCGCATCAGGTGGCGAACCCCAAATGTTTTTCACATCGCCCTTCTCCACCATCTCAGCAAGCGGTGTATTGGTGCCGGTTTTGTATTGCCCACCAACGGCTGATTCATTCGGCACACCAATATCCTTTACCGTAAGCACATGTTCTCTCACGCTGCTCACCACACTGCTGTCGGCTTCCAATGCCCCTTCGCCCTGGCCGCGGCGCTTATATACTTTCGGCTGGTATACATCCAGTACATCTTCCTGGATATGCTTCTTCAAACAATTCTCCACAGCCGTTTTCGCCCCGCCATTCAGTGCCAGGTTAATTCTCCGCTGCAGTTCCAGTTCCAGCCCTTTCTGTGTGCTTACCGTCTTGGCCATTTAACTCTCCTTGCCGTTCACAACCTCAATCTTCACGGGCGGCTTCTTTGCGGGCTGCTCTCCTTCACGCACTTTCTTTACCAGATCAGCCAAAAATTCCTGGTCTCCCAACTGGCTCAAATTCCCTGCAATCTCTGCAAAGGCGTCTGCAATCCGGTCAAGCGGGTCCGGGTGGTTGATCGCATCAAATACCTTCATGTATTTTTCTTTCCGGTCTTTCATTTCGGCTTCACATGCCTCATAAAGTCCCGCTGTAATCACCGCAATGTCCGGGTCTTCCACAATCTCAATGCCCTGTCGGCTGTAAACAAAGTCACACATCTCATCTGTGTCCATCTTGTCCAGCTCCGCTTCCGGGGCAAAAAAGGTAATCACCGCAATGCGCCAAGCATAATCAAACAGCGCGTAATACTGCTTGCCGTCCTTCTCGCACATGTCGCAAACAAAATCCACAAACCGGATTCTGTCGCCTACACGGATGTTCTTCTTAATTTCCATAAAAAAATACCTCACAAAATAAAAAGCCCCGCCCTTTTCAGGCGGAGCCGTGTTCATGTTCTATTCGGGTACCATACCCTAATTTTGTCATGCTCAACAAGCTTTTCTGTTGTTTCCTGGCATAATCACAATTTTACAGCGTGTCGTAGTGAACCTCCCCACCTAAGCCTTGCGGTTATAGATGAGGCTTCTCCGTGGATTGTAACCCCACGGTAAGTCTCTGCGTTACCCGAAGGTAGAGATACGGCCCAAACTTAGCTCACAACGCCTGACGGCATTGGCCACCACATAAGGGTTAGTCTCCCGCAAAGTTGTCACAACACAGTACATCTACATCAGGCAGTTACTTCGGGTTGAATCTCTTTTGGAGTGTTCAAAAAGTCATGCAGCTGTCTGAGAGAATGTAAAGTGCATTGGGTTCTGCGCTCAATGTCAGGAACTTTGGCCTTACATTGAGACCATGCCTTTTTTGACATGGGTTTTGTTACCTCGCGGATAAAATAGCGTGCGCCGATATTGTAGCACGCATTCAAATCCGCATTGTATTGTTTGCTGCTTGCAAAAGTAGCAAGGGAATGGTTATCTGGTGCGCGTTTTACTTTGCCGCTGCCGTCATACGCAAGTTTGCTGGTTCCCCAAGCGCAGATGTGCGAAATGCGGATACCACAGCGGTGAGCTTTATGCTCTGCAATGTGCTGGATACCATTTTTACGCCACATCTGGATTTTCTGCTTCTTGGACGATGCTTTCTTGCCTTTGAAGTCTAAATGTTCAAAGACAATTACATCGGCAGAATAGAGGACCGCGAATTCTACAACCGCGGCAGCAATCTTTTTGGATAATTCATCATTAACGCGCTTTGCATAGGCCCAAAAGTTATGTGCTTCACGGGACCCATGTAGTCTTTGGAACTTCTTGATGCGGTTAAGCACATGATACAGATGGTCTTTGTCACTTGGGAAGTTGATAAAACTCCTGGCAAGGATAGTTCCATCAGCAGTCATGATGCTGCATACCGCATCGGTATTGAGACCTAAATCGACGGCACAGACGCGCTGCTTATCGATAGGGGTATCACTCAGTTTAACGTTTTCATCGAACGCAAAACGAAGGCTGTATTTGCCAAAATGCTTTTCGAGTATAGGGGCTGACGCACAAGCGTGCATCCAGTATTTGCGCAAGTAAGCAATATCTGTCTTACGCAGCGTGACGGTTGCCCATACCCAGTCGTTTTTATAGAAAACCTTCAAGCGGACAGTATAGTGATTGCTCAAAGCAGTCAGCTCATTTTGGGAGTTCTGCAGTTCAACAGCTTTGCGCTTTGCTTTCTCGATTTTCTTTTCTTCTGCCGTAAGTTCGTCCTTAGGTTTAGGATTTTTTATGACTTTCACTTTTTCGGGTGCGCCGTCCACGAGGAACATATCATCGCGGAAGAATATAGGGAGAGCCTTTCTGTCCACTTGAAGGGTAGGCTGTTTATCCTTTTTGTCGGACACTTCCCAATTTGCCAAGTTGCTGCGATAACTGCTCACCGCACCAATAGCGACCGTAATGGTTGCACGACGCAGATACGACGGATACTTATAGAACAACTTGTCGAAATCAGGATACTTGGCTTCATGGTTTTTGGTGCTATGAACCAGTTTATCAATATAGCGCTGTTGCTCAAGATTACCGGTATCGATGCGTTTAACAGCATTCCAGTTTTCATTGACAACGCCAATCAGATAGGCGAGCGCCTTGCGATAAATACAAACAGTTTCATTGAGATTTACACTACAATTAACGATTCTTACCTGATAGCTAGATGTAATATTCAAAGCACTCACCTCCCTTACGGTTCACTATAATTCTATAATATCCAGTTCGCACAACCTGGCGACACCGTTATCAGAACGGAAAACAATAATTTCTGATTTCTACCCTTAAACACGAGCTAACCCCGCCTAAATTTTACAGCTATAGACGTTGCGTGCGCTCTCCATTATTCGTAATCAATCCACCCACCACGCCGTTTACGGTACACAATCCAGCGCAAATGCTCATCCGGGTACAGGTAATCAAACATCTTCCGCTTTATCAGTGCCACAGTATCCGGGCACCCCTTGGTGTCAATTACCTCTGTCGTGCCGTCTTTATACTTCAACCAAAAATCAGCCACATAGTTAATGGCTTGCACCGTCTTCATTCTTCCCCCATGTTCCTTGCGGTACTTTGGCTGTAGCTCATAGGGTCTCTGCAGCTGATAGTCCACAATCTCTCCGCTGGCAACCCCCGGCAGCACAACATCCTTGTAATATTTCATCTCAAGTTCAGAGTCAAACACAATCCCGTCATAGGTGCGTTTGCTCTTGTCACGGCTCACATTATACTTGCTTCGTCCGTTTACTTGCACAGCTCAATCTTCCCGTCTGCAATCTTGAACTTAACCACATCGCCAACGGCATAGCCGTCTTTCACCGGCATCTGGTAGCCGTGCCCATCACATTCAAAACCCATGTAGCCGCGTTCCTTACTGTAGTATACAACCACGCCCTTCAGCGGGCGCACCTGACGCTTCAGGGGCACTTTGGGCGGGGCAGCAGTTTCAACAGGTTCAATCTTCACATCGGCAATACCGCCGGTATTCTTGTCTTCCATGCACGCCACTCCTTTCGCGTTCTAAAAATGGAGGAGCTTTTCGCTCCCCCACGGATCAAACATCACAATTCAAACCTATATATAATAAGGTAGGGATTTGCGTTGATCACTCCATAAAGTTCATGTCGTAAATGTCGCCGTCCTGGTTGGCCATGCAGTCAAAGGTGATAGAAACAGTGGTCGGATCACCAGTGTTCTGGAAAGCCAGGCTGAAACTTGCCTGCGGCTGAGCCTTGTAGTAAACCAGCTCGCACTGCACAATCTCGTCGTCCTCGGTCTTGAACGGCATCATACCGTGGATCTCAAAGGCACGCGGGAATGTGTCAGAATCAAACTTGACAGTCTGAACACCATCGTTCTTGTCGTAGAAGTAGTAGGCAATATAGTTCTTGCCGTCCTGCAGGCCAGCACCAGCAACCTTCTTGTCAGTGGTGGTAAGATCACTGATCTCAGTACCAGCGTCGTCAGAAACAGCAAAAACCTGCACAGTGCCGGCCTTCGGGGTCTCGCTCAGCTCAATGCCGTCAGTGGTGGCGGTCAGTACCTCGCGCTTCATAATCTTTGCAACCTTGCCAATGTCCTGACCGCTCAGCAGGGCAAACAGCTTAACAGGCATGATCTGGGTATCAACTTTCAGGGTGCCTGCACGCTCGCCATCAAAACCAACACGGTTCGGTGCGCCCTGGCCGCCCTTTGCAAACACGCGGTTTGCGGTAAAGTCAGTGGTGGTCACGTTGGCAAAATCAATGGGCAGAAAAACTTTCTTGGTCTTGTAATCAAGCAGAACCAGATCAGCAACTTCACGGTTCGCCATATTCGGATTTACAGCCATATCTTATTCCTCCATTATTGTTTATCAGTTTCCATGCGTTTGTACCATCCGCCAAGGTCGTTTTCGCCACCCCATACGGCATAGTTCATGTCATGGATCTCATTTTGTTTTTTTATATTCTGACGGTTAAAAGTGTCATGCACCTGGTACACCGTCAAATCATAAATATTCGTATAATTCAGGCTGTTATGGTTTGTCACCAGCGCAGAGATGATGTTCCCCAACTCCAAATCAGGGTTACTCTTATGCCCTTTTCGTTTCGATTTTTCATATTCAGCCTTTTTCTTTTGGAATCGTTCATAAAACTTGCGGGCAGCCTCATTTTTGAACTTCAAGTTTTCCTCCCGCTTCTGGTCTATGTACGCGGTTTGCAGGCAAATGTCGCAAATCTCTGCCCAGTTATCTCGCGTTATGGAACCATCAATCAGGATCTTATCGTCCACCTCGGTTTTATTCACCAGTACAGCATGGTGCGCTTCATCATATTCAAGCGGCGCATCAATAAAAAAGGCCAGTGCGGCAATCATCTCCGCCTGGCTTTCTTTGCTCATACTCAATAAATCAAAGGTGTTAATGGTGGCTTTTTCCTCCTCGCTCAAAGCTTCATACGGGTTCTCCTGCCCTGTTACCTTGGCAATGTCTTCAAACATCGCCTGTGGTGTCAGCAGCAAGGTACTTAGCGCAAACTGATAGCTCATATAGCCGCGCTTGTTAATGTCGCTCAGTCGGGGCGAGTGTACTCTACCCACATTTTTCACCATAAAACCTTCGGGATTCAGCAGTTCATAGTACGGTACTTTCACTTTGCGCCACCCATCTTGCGGTTGAACGCCATCACTTCGTATGTAATGCAGCGGCCGTAATAATTATTATTCGGCTTATATACATCGTTGTTTAGTAACCGTACCTTCCCAATTCCAAAATCTTCGCTGCCGTTCAGCAAACGGTCAACGTTCATGGCCAACACATCGGCCTTCGTTCCCAGCACGCCGGGGTGTCGATAACTCTTCATTACCTTCTTATTGCAATAGGCAAAAATGTACAGGTACACTCTGTATGCCGTATCGCTCGGTGCCTTAGCCACCACGGTTTCCATGCACAGGTAGGTGTCCGCTGTTTCATTGATCTCCGGCACATACTCAAACTCGTAAATATGTCCGGTGCTAATGCTCTTATCGCCCAGTAGCATCTCGTCCGTGTCAGTATCATCGTCCACGGGTCCAAGCAGCAGGTTAATAATGGTGTCGTCCTGTGCCAGCAGGGCGGCTACTTTGTGTTTGTATTCTCCCAGCTCACTCAGGTTCATACGTCCACCACCTTCACTGTAATGCTGTCTGTGCTCTTGCCGTCCGGTGCCACAACCGTCAGTTTCACGGTGGCTCCATTCAGCGCGGCATTATCCTCTGCGCATACCCGGCAGCTGTCCCCAGTCACCCGATTCCACTGCACACTGTTGGCAAGGTATACCTTTGTTTCAAGTGTTTTATCATCAACGCTCAGGCTCCAGGTGCATCCCGGCAGCGGCTTGCCATCAATCGTGGCCTTAAAAATCTTGCCGCGCCCGCAAATGCGCACTTTAGGTTCACCCGCGTATTTAATAATCACTTCGCCGTCCTCCGGTGCTTGTCTTACCTCCTGGTAATCGCACAGCATCTTTTCGGCGTTATCCTGTTCTTCCACATGCTGGTCTTGTTCAAGGTTCAAAACCAAAAATCCCGTCTGGGCGTCATTCCAGTCGTAGCGTTCTGTCATAGCGTCCACACAGGTCACACGGTAAGTTTTAGGCTTGCCGTTAATCTGCTCCATCATCAGGCGTTTCCCCACGTCCAGCAAAGCCGATTCCTCATCATACGGTATTTTCACCTGGAATTCGCGGCTGGAAATAGTCATGTATACATCTTCGTTCAGGTTGGAAAAATACGGCTTGTCCACAACCGCCCACCGGGTAATAATCTCCCCTGTCTCATGGTTCTGCCACTGGATGCTCCGGTTACACAGCTCAATTTTGCCGCGCACGGTTATTTCATCGTCCGCATCGCGCTCTGTAATCAGCCAATGGCTTTTACTAAACAGCATAATTTTTCCAATCTCAAAGTTGTCGCCCGGCATGGTGCGTATAATCTTCTGGTTTGTCACCGTGCTGCTAATAATCATCATGTGGTGGGGTACCCCCTCAATCTCTACCTCTTTATAGGCGGGGGAGTCAGGCCCCATTCTCAGCGTGTCCCGTTTGCTCTTTTCAACCATCCGGTCACGCCGCGTATTTCCGTGCCTGCCAAGCATAGCAGCATATGTCTCATAGTTCATACGCTACCACCTCACTCAGTCAAACTCGAAATTTCCCCATTGCGGAAAGAGTACAGGTTAATCTCCTTCATCTGCTGCCGCTCGGTAGTGGTCAGCAGGGTCGTCATCTTCTCCAACAGGTTGGCTGGCGAAAACAACGTAAAATCCTTTGTGCTCAATCCGTTCTGCAATGCGTCTGTGTTATAAACATATTGGCGCACAAAATGTACAATCATGCCCAGTGCCAAAATATCCTTCTCGCGGTTCGTCAGCGTAATGTTAAACGCCAGCAGGTCATCTTCCCTGTCATTCAGGTCCTGTTTGCACACATCCTCAAAATCGCTGATCGCCATCTTCAAAAGATCCAGCTGCATTGCTTCTCTTGTCACCGCATCGTAGTCCAGGAACTCATAGTTGCGGACTTGGCCACGGTAACGCTCATAAACTTCCTCGTATCTTGTGCCCATTGGCCCGCACCATTCCTCTCATTATTCTTCGGTTCCGCCGATCGTCACAATCTCAACGCCGCTCTTGCGGGTTCTGGGTTTCTTGGGTGCCTCCAACGCAACGGATTCTTCCAAATCGCAATCCAGCACATCGTTCAATGCTTTAATCATGGCACGGCTGTCCAGCTGGTCTGCTTTCAGCATCTCCTTTGCGCGGATACGGATGCTGTCGCGCATCCCCTCGCTCATCTTGGGCACCTTCTCGCGGATCTCATCTGGGGTCCACTTAAATACCTCGTCAAAGTTCTCCGTGGTCAGCGCATTCTTGTAGTAACGTTCCACACCCAGCTTGCGCAGTACATTGGCGTCCTCAACCAAAATCCAGTTATCACGGAAAAACCGCGGCTGGCTGCCACGCATTACAAGCAGCTCGGCGTAGTCCATCTCCTGCACCTCGCCAAACTCGGTCCACTCAACGGTGTAGCCGGGGTTGCGGGTCGAAGCATAAAACAAGTTGCCATGGGTACCGTTCTTGCATTCCACCATGGTCTCATTGGTAATCTTCGCAGTTGCCAAAACATACCTCCAAAATATTCCTTATATAAAAAAGAACCCCGCCTTGCGGCAGGGGTATCGTTCAGCTCAAAATCAGGCAAACTTGTAGCTGCCAAAGTCGCGGTCCAGAATAATGGAAATACCGGTACGCTTGGTCATCAGGAATTCCTGGGTCAGGTCGGCCTTGTTCATCGGGTCGCCCATCAGCATGGTAACTTCACCCTCGGTAACGCGCTTCACGGGCTTGGTGTCGCCGGCAAAAATGTAAACAGTGTCGTCAGGCAGAATAAACTCAGTAGAGCCGATCTTGTGGCGCTGCTTCATCGCAATCATCGGGGTGCCGGCAATGTGGCCCAGGTAGCCCATGCTGTACAGGTCGCTCTTGGCCTGCTCACCCATGGTAGCAGTGGTAATCTTGCGCAGTGCCTTGCGGGTACCAACGATAGTAGCAGTGTCTCCGGTAGAAGCTTCAATGTGCTCAATCAGGTCAAGCAGCTTGTCCTCATTGTAAGAACCGCTCTGGGTATAAACGGGGTCCAGCTTGGTAAACATGCTGGTCCATGCCAGATAAGCGCTGTCCAGATCATACTGGGTAAAGCTGCGGCCAACAGTGTCAACCAGGTCATTAAAGTCAATGCGGCCAGCCATCACGCGGTTCATTTCCTCGTAAACCTTCACAGCACGCAGCTGGGTGTTCACGGTAATGTCCTGGCCGGCTTCCAGGCGCTGACGGCGAATGCCCTGGGTGCCTTCAGCAATGTCGGCAACAGTCAGCAGGCACGGTTTGGTGGTATGGAAAATGTTGGTATCGCCCAGAGCGGTATTGCGGTCCTCAATAAAATTGGTAAAGAACTCGTCACCCTTCAGGCCCTCTTCACTGACCTTTTCAATCAGAACTTCGGTAATAGCAAACAGGTTGCTGCACTTACCGTCGCGGATATCCTTGTAGCTCATGCTGGTCTTGCCATTATTAGCCTCAATCATGGCCTGGCGCAGAACTTCCTGGCTGTCTTTCACGCTGTATTCGCCCAGGTGGCCATGGTAGCCATCAACGGCCAGCTTAATCAGTTTCTCATCCATGTTAATACTCCTTTACATATAAAGATAGGTGCAGCCATAGGCCACACCAGTAATTAGTTATAACTAACTCGCTGATACAAAAAATCAGGCGATCACGTCAACGATGTAATAGGTATACTGGCCATCGCCAAAGCCAACCTTCACAGGGTCGCGCTTGATCGCACCAAAAACATTGTCAGCAGAAGCATCAGCCTCAATTTTCAGCTTGGTAGAACCAGCAGCAAAGGCAACGAACTTGCCCTTTTCGGGGGTACCGTCAAAAGCTTCAGCAGTAACGCGGAAAGAATCAGCACCGGCAACCAGCAGGTAAACGCGAACAGGCTTGCCAGCTTCGTTCTCCCACTCGGTCAGGTAATGGGTGCGGGTCTCATCATAAAACAGCTCAACGCCGGCAACCAGGGCCAGCAGGGAGCGCTTAGAATCAGCAGCAGGTGCTTCAGCCTTGTAGGTTTCGGGGCCGATCGCATCACCAATCACAACAATGTTGCCATTATCAATGGCGGCAGGGTTGCCATCCTTGTAAAAAACAACACTCTTCAGGTAGGCAGCGTTGCTGGAACCAACCAGCATATCGGTGCCAACAACAGCATGTTTAATGTTAGCCATAATATGTAACTCCTTTTTTTTACTCTTTTGTATGCAGGTAACGTTCAAACAGGTCGCCATAGCGCTTCTCTGTTTTCTGGGTGCCATTCACGCCAAACCGTACCTTGTTTACCTCGCCCTTCTTTTCTTTGGGCGGAACATAACTGAACTCAGCGGCCTTTTTGCCCAACAGCTTGTAGCAAGCATCTTCCAAAACGGTAAACTCCATCGTCTTGTTATCTCGCAACTTGGCATAATCAGCATCACCATCCAGCTTCTGATCCATAACGGCAAACAGCTGTTCGCGTTTAGCGCTCTCTTCTTCTTTGGCAGCAGCAGCCTCGGCCGCAACGTAAGCATCATATTTCGGCTTCATCTCGTCATACTCTGCTTTCAGTTCGCTGTACTGCTTGTTGGCAGCCTCCAGTTTTTCGGTCTGCTCTTTGGCCTTGTCGCCCATGGTGCTGTACAGCGCTGGCACGCCAATATCGGCACTGCCTTCATCCCAGGCTTCATACTTTACCTTCATGCGTTTCTTGCTGGCAAAATCAACTTTCACGTTGTCGCCATCCATGGTAAAGGTAAAGCTGTAGATCTTCCAATCCTGGCAATCCATCACAACGGCAAGGTCATCCTGCACATCCTGCAGCCAATAGCGGCTTACTTCATAGCCCCACGGGTCAATCATGGTTTCAGCGCTAATGGCCTCGTTTACTTCGTTCAGCTTGTCGCACAGGTTCAGGCTGTAATCCGCAGCAGGTTCTCCGCCTTCCGGTTCCGCAGCGGGTTCCGGTTCTGCCGGGGGTTCGGGTTCTGCAGGTTCAGCAGCAGGCTCTGCGTCCGGCTCACTTTCCGGTTCACCCTGCGGCTCTTCCGGCTCAGCAGATTTTGCCGCAGCCATCTCTTCACACTTCGCTTTCAGTTCCTCAATGGTAATTTCCTCCAAAGAGAACTCCAGCGTAGAAGCGTCAATGCCGTAAGAAGCCAGAATTTCTTCTTTTTCTTTCAAGCAATCGTCTCCTTTCGCAAAATTATCTATCTGAGCCTCCTTGGAGGATTCAGATCTCTGTAAAGCTGTGTATTCCGCCAGCATATCCTTAACCTGGCTCGCAATCGTCGCGGCGGTAAAATTCGCCGTAACTGTGCTGCCCGTCATTGCTGGTCGGATTTGCGGGTCAGTGGTGGAAAGCACGCAGCAGCCATCAAAATCAAAATTCTGCACAACATAGTAGCCGTCTTTATCCACATAGCCTTCCATGTTGGTGATCTCCATGCTCTGCCCTTTCACCACATCCCGCTCAAAAATCCCACAGGAATCGTCAAACTTGGTCCACAGCAACCCGTCAACGCGCAAATATTCCCGTGTTTTTCCTGTGCCGTCATCCCGGCTTACCCAGCGCGGGTTGCAGCTCTCCGGTATCACACCGTAAGCGCTGCCGGCATATACATATCGAATCCCGTCCTCGTCCACAATCAGCTCATGCTCGTGGCCCTTAAAATCAAGCTCATCATCGTCATTCTGCTCAATGTATCCAAGGATCGGGGTATTCGCAATACTCTTTGCTGCCCGGTCAACTACCTCTTTTTCAAACCGCGATCCGTTCAGGTTGCCGCCAGTATGCAGCACATCAATCGTCACGTTAATAAAACGCGCATCTTTGCCTATCACTTCTCCGGTTTTTTCAAAGGTAATTGGCAGGCGGTTCAACCGCTCACTCACATCCAATCACCCCGTAAACTAAAAAGGCCGCTTGCATAGCGGTCTCTCAAAAGTAATTTCGTTTTTTCTGCTGTGCGGCAAACTCCTGCACAGCCTTCAAATCATCGTCGTCAAGTTCAAAAATATATACTGTATGGCTGCCACTGTCGCGCTCTTCCCGCACCAGCTTCTTTTTCTGGCGCAGCAAATATAGTACCACGTCACGGCCGCGCACCTTAACTTCACGCTTCATCGCTATCAGCCTCCTGTCGCCAGGTCTTCCTCGCTACTGTTCTCGCCTGCGTCTGTCAGCGCCTTACCCTCACTTGCATTGGTGGGGCGTCCGCCTTCATCTGTCGCGGCATTACTGTCAGCAGCGCTCTGCGTGTTGGAGCTTATCAGCGGCACCTCATTGGCCGATAGGTTCAATACCGTGTTTTCCAGGTACTGCATGTTCTCCACATCGCTTGGGCTGTATCCGCTTGTCGCCATAATGGCACTGCGCACCGGCATTCCGTACTGGCCATCTTTTACAAGGCGGTCATGCACTTCCTGCCGGTTAAAATACGTCACATCTAAAATATTTACCTTAAACTTAACTGCCGTCGAAACACTCTTTAATTTACGGTTGATCCAGCGTTCAATCTGCCGCATCATCGCAAACACAATCATCTGGTCATTCACGGTAGAAAGGCTCAGCGTAGAGCTGCTGGGATCTTCACCGCCACCAAACAGGATCGAGTTTACACCCGCCTGCTTCCACATCGAATTTTCAGCTTTTGCCACATCGTCACTGCCGCTCACAGCTCCACTTTTTTCAAAGTCCCAGCTGCTGATCTTCATCGGACTCATAATCGCGCCAATGTTCTCCGGCAACACGTTGCACAGCATGTCGTAAAACTCTTTGCACAGGTCGTAGTCAATCAAAAATGTACCGTCATCCCCCACCGGGATCTCCAACGCCAACGCCTTGTAATTATTCACTTCGCTAGCATCCTTGCTGATCGCCCGGTAGTCCTCAATATCCGCCAGTGCGCTGAACAAGCTCACAAACGGCGGGATCGGCACATACGTCTGCTCGTTTACTTTCAAACAGATAGAATTCTCACTTGACAGCTCCTGCCACTTCAAGCCGGAATCCTTCTGGTACGCACTGTACATCGTGGTAAATTCCGGTGGAAAATTTGGTAATCTCTCATTGTGGGAATCAAAGTAAGAAAAATTGAACGCAAAGTTATATACACCATCCTCAATGCTGCTGATCTTACAATAGTCAGCATCCAGCTGCTGGAATGTGTAGCTGTCGTTCGTTTCCCATGCGTACCCGTAATACACATCATCACGGAACGCCACCATCAACGCCCGGCTGAACTCGTGCCGCAAGTTCATCTTTTCCAACTGTGCCGTCACCGCATAGTAACCTTTTTTGAACTTTTGCAGGTTCACATTCTTGGAATAATCAACGCCATACGGCACCACAATGTAACTGAACGTGCTCATGTTGGCAAAATACTGGATCAGCCGCCTGTAATAGTTCGAAATATTGAACAGGTATTGACTCATCTGCCGCAGCTGCACTTCATAGTTGGCCGGGTTCGCCAAATAGGTAACAATCTGGCTCTTGGTGTACTTTTTATAAGTAGGGTTGTAGTCGCGGTTATTTTCCAGGTCGCGGATCTTCACGTTTGCCAGGTTCGCATATCGCACCTTACTCATAAATTCCGTCAATGGCACAAAGCTTTTCTTGCCGTCCGGGCTGATCATGGCGACCTTTTTCTGCTGTATTTCTTCCATATAGCCGCCTCCTTAATGCCGCAGTCTGGGCGCTCTAAAGTTTATTTCAATCTTCTTATTACGCATAAAGTTTTTACTCATCATGCGTTCAACCTGCAGCGCAATGTAATAGTTGTAGCTCAGGCTGCTGTAACGGTCCTTGCGTGCGCCGGGCTTCTCATGCACACGGATCAAATTATTTGTTGCTTCATATTCCAGGTTCACCAGCTCATTTATAGCCAATCCGGTATTGATGTACGGCATCTGCAGCGCCATCTTCTCCATGGGTGAAAGCTTGTCATAACCTTTAATGTTCGCCCGCAAAATCTCTTCGCAGTCATATTCGGATTCCAAAAACCGGATTCTCCCCTGTTGGATTCCGCTTCGCAACGCAATTGTCACGTCATTATTAAACTGGCTGCTGCCCATGATCGCCCAAATAACCTTGGGTGCCGTCTTGTCGGGGCACCGCTCCTGGAAATCCGGGTTATTGCAGCAGTTCAGCGGTGGGTATGTCTCGCCCGTCTCCGGGTCATAGCACTCGTGCATCAGCAGATCCATAATAGGAGCACCAAGGCCCTTTGCGTCAATGCCAATGTAGTCACACTCAAAATACTTAAAGTAGCGGCGTAGCTTCAGCACCAAATCCTGCGTAATAATACCCTCGCAGTTTTCGGTGTACACCATGTTGCTGGTACACTTGCCCGTACTGTCCGGCACCAAACTGTTCAAAAAGATGCTTGTGGCGTCATTGTCGCGGCGCTTAGAACTCATCAAGGCAATATCAACCGTCAAGATCCGCTTCTCACCGGTCTTCTTGGCCGGCAACTGACAAGCCGCCTTATTGTTCAAAATCATGTTTGGCGCATAGAACGCTTTTATGATCTTGCGCTGCTTGTTAATGTCGTCAAAGCTAAATAGCCCGCCGTCTGTCGTGCCAATAAACAGTGCCTCATTTTCCATGCGGAACCGTATATCAGAAAACGTCGATTCTGTCATCTCGTCTTCTACCTGGCTCTTCAGCAGCAGGTTTTCCTTAATACTCATCTGGTACGGGAATCGGAAACAATAGTAATTTTTCGTGGTGTCAAACATGTTCACAAAGTAATCCTTGCACAAATCCCATGACCAGTGCTGTTCAAACCATGCAGAGCTTAAGTACATCTGCTGGTTGCGCTCTGCCAGGTGGGCATACTTGGGGTTGTCCATGTAGCCGGGGTGGCGGATGTAGTTCAAAAACTTCTTCAAAACCAGATCCAGCACTTCCTTGTCAACCATGCGGTACTCGTCAATGATCAGTAAACTCGCACGGCCACCACGGGCAGTATCTGCGGCAGTCACAACCTCAATTACACTGTCATTGCGGAAGGTTATCTTTGCCACACTCTGGTTTATCGTTATATCTTTTATCTCACTGCGCAGTAATGGGCTTCGCGGCACCAACTCCTGCTCAATCTTTTTCAGTACCAAGCTGCCCTGGTTTCGCGTTTTGCTTGCAATCACAATCAGGCTGCCTGGGTACAAGATCGCTTTCCAACAGCAGAAAATTGCACATAGGAACGTCTTGCCTAGACCACGCGCCGCTATAAAACAAAAATTTGTGCATAGCGCCATGCAATAAATCAAAATCTGTTGGAACATCTTCAGGTTTACGTTCAAATAATCCTTGCAAAACCTCTGCGGGTTCGCCCGGTAAAAGCTGGCCCACAGCGCCACGGCATTCATGATCCGGCTTGTCTTATCTTCCGTAACCTCTCTTGCAGTTTTCTTCACCATTCAGGCACCACCTCACTCACCGGGGGTGCCAAAAATGGCGTTACGGATACTCTCGTTCTCTTCCTCTTCTCCGCCGGTGTATTCAGGTCGGTGCGCCGTATAAGGTGCCATGCCTTCCTCGTATTCTTTCTGCCACGGGTTCTTGATCTTGAACAGTTCCATCATTGGCCCTGTCACCCAAGTGCGGAAATATTTACCAATCCCATCCACGTCTTTCCATTCAGGCGCAGCTTCCGGGATCGGCTTTTTATCTTCCCACTTTTTAATCAAGGTACCAAAGGTATTTGCCTCCGCCAGCGCATTATCGTTCGTCTGGTTCGGCTTAATATTGGCGCTGCCCAGCAAGTTCTGCAAAGTATCGCTGGCCTCTTTTACCTTCTTGGTGTCACCCGTCTGATATGCCTTGGTCAGCATAATCTGCGCCATACTAATCGCTTTGAACAATTCTTCCTGCGCCTTGGTGGAGCACTCATACCGGGTAATCCAGTCCTTGTATTCATTGTCCAGCCGCACATACTCGGCCTCGTTGAACCCTGGCCCCCAAAACCCAACCATGCGCTGGCTTACCTTGCCGCCGTTTGGTCGTGTCTCGCTGATATCGCTTACATCATTGATCACCCGCCCGTTGATTTCTTCCAGGTAGGTATCAAAGGTCTTGCCATGGTTCTGAGTCATGTTGCAATGTCTGATCCAAGCTGTCATCCGGCTTGTGTTCGGGGCGTGCTTTGCCGTGCTTTTCAGTAGGCCCTCGCTGTAATAAATGTCAAACAGCATGCACACCCGCTTCATGGCCTCATCCTCATTGCCAAGCGCCTGGGTGTAATGGTCAACCAGCTTGTCCATGCAGCTTTTGCATACCGGGAAGTAATGATTGTTTCCTCGCCACAGCTCGCTTTGCGCAGGGGAAAAATTATCCTTCTGGTGCATGAACCGCTTGCCGCAACAGGCGCAAACAAAATACGCAGGCCCATCGTCCTCTGCCATCATGCGGCGGATCTTGGCCTGCGCTTCTGCGTTTTCTCGTAAAATTGTAGCTTTATTTTTAGAGCCTTTCGGTCTTCCGGCCATGTTCAGTCACCCGCCTTATCGGCGCGGTTCCCGTTCTCATCATAATCACGGAAGTTGTTCCGGCACTCGTTCCAAAACTCCACCACATCCATCAATTTCTGGCTGCGCTTAAACACACAGTAGCTTGTCTGGGTAATGGGGTTCATCTGCCGACTCTCATAGCTCAAACCAAACGCCTTCAAAAAATTCGTAAGCCGCGCCGAATAACTGCAAAAGTATTCGGGCTGCTTTTTCTCATACTCACCCACTCTAAAGACCATCCCCTCTCATCAAAAAATCCCACGCTCTAATCCAGCGTAATATCGTAACAGCAGTCCACGCCGTAAGCATTCACCACCAGCACGTTCTGCTCTGGTTTATTTCGCAATCTCTTATCCATGCAGTAGCAGTCCGCGCCATCCACACAGCCGCTTTCGTATACTTTCGTATCGTATACAGTCGTCAGGGCATTGGTATGGCGGTGTCCCATCAGCACAATGTCAGGCTTATCACCTGTCATCATAGTCAATGTCTGTACCACGCTGCCCGGTGTGTCTTTATCACCATGCACTGCATACACCAGTCGGCCGCGTACCATAAAGTCCGCAATCGTCTCGTCAATCGTATTCTGGTAGGTTTCTACATTGCCAAGTGCCGCACAGCGTGCGTCCACAATATAAGTCACAAGCTTGTCCAGGTATTCACCGTGCTGGTTATCCTCCTTGGCGGGGAACACCCGGCTATGGTTGCCCGGCACACTATAAATGTATACATGTTCAAACATGCGGCTCAGTTCAGCCACAAACCAACTCACGGCTTCCCCAGCGCTAATTACCTGGTCCACTACATTCTCGTTGTTTTCCAACCGGTTGTTCAGGTGGATCTCACCGTTTACCAGGTCGCCGCCCAGCACCAAAAAACAATTCTGACCATTGTGGCGCTTCTGGATCACATATACCCTTTCCGCATAGCGCTTCAGCCGGGCACGCAGCACCTGTTGGTCAAAGCTGTTGTAAAGGTTCTCGATCTTAACCCCCGCATGCAGGTCGGTCAGGTGAACAATCAGGTCGGTCGTCAGTGCTTCTGTACTAACTACCCCAATGTGTTCAAAAGTTTCCGGCTTATAAGCGCTGAACCGCCGTTCAATCAGCTCTCGCATGCTCTCTCCACGGGCTTGTACCCGCATCAGGCGGCTCACTTCATTGCGCTCGTCCCGCAGCTTGACCTTTTCTTTCTCCAGCTCGCGGCGCTGCTCTTTAATCTCGCCCAAAATCTGCTGGGCGTCACTCAGGTTAGTTTCACTGGCGTGCGCCAGAATGTTGAATGCCTTCCAGTTCTTGCGGTATACGCACTCATCCTTGTCCTGGCCCAGCTCTTTATTGATTACATCCGCCACATCGTTCCAGGTGCCAATCTGGTCCTTGGCAGCACAAATGCGGTAGATGTATTCATTGTCAGTTTCCTTGGCAAGCTTGTGCAGTTCAAGCATTCACGTCACCCCGTGTATTCACAATTCCGGTGTGGCGCTTGTCACGCTCCATCTCAGCCAAAGCTTCCTGCGCAAAATAGTTGTTGGGCAAAGCCTGCAGCACATACGGCAGCTCGTCCACCATCGTCTTGTTCACGGTCGTAACCATATGCACACCAGGGAACTTCTTGCGCAACATTTTTGCTTCTTCCTTAGAAATAACAATCATCTTCAAAAATCTCCTTATAAAAAAATCTGAGAATAAAAGAACCCCCGGCCATAATGGTCAGGGGCACTCCACCCTCTATAATCATATATAGGGGGTTTTCAGCTTCAAGCGTTACAAGGTACTATTTTTGTTTCTGTAGCGGGTCACGCGAGCCAATGTCTTGGCGTTTTTCTCCAATTCCGCGCAGGTCTTGCAGTAGTGTGCCTTGGCATTCCACGCAATCTCTTCCCCACACTTTTCGCAGTACCGGTTGTCAAACAGCCCGATTTTTGCGCACAATTTATCCATATCCAACCGGTTGTTCTCTGCCGTCACATCCCAGCAGTAAACACCTTCGCTTTTGTGATCATAAAACGGGTACTCATACAAACAGCCAATCCGCCCCGGACCAGGATTGCAAGTAATTCGGTTCAATATACCGCACTTGTCACTCAGCACATCCAGCTCCACCGGTGCTTCATAACCGTCCCACCAGTTCGCGCCATCAATGTGTATCGCTGTCACATCTCGCCCAAAGCAAGAGCAGAACTGTTTGATTCTGTATCGGTTCATCAGATCTAGCGTGTCACTACCATTCAGCCGGCACATAACAATCACGCCAAGCAAAATCTTCACCTGTCGCTGCGTCAGCCCATAAGTACGGATCGCCAGCCGGATGTAAGTCAGGTCACTCTCATAAAGATAGATCTTGTCAACCTGCCGCAGTCCACACTTCTTCAGCTGTTTTTTCTTGTACTGCTGGATTAGGTCCAGCCGATCATACTGCCTTATGTACTTGGGGTCTGTATGGGCCAGCTGCATATCTGCACAAAAATCTGGCTCATACCCACTCTGCGCCAACAGCCGCCGTAACAGCCGTGGGCTTTCATTGTAATCGTCAAAGTTATCCAGCAGCATCTTTTCATTGCAATAATAGCTGTAATACATTACCCCTCTCCTCCTTCAATCGGTTCAATGTTCAGTTCGTTGCCAACCGGCACCAGGGCATAGCGCTTGCCCAGGTACTCGTATTCACCGTCATCGCACAGCTGCGGCAAGCAAATGTTCACTTGCTGGATGTTCTCCACAATGCCGGTGCCGGCCACCACCCACATAAACTTCTTGCTGCGGCGGGGGTATTTCTGGTAGCAAAGCATCACGGCAATGTTGGCCAGTTCTTTGGGGTCAAGGCAAATCTCTGCACACCGGGCACGGAACTTGTTATAGTACAGCTGCCAATCAACCTCAAAGTTGGCAGCAAACTCCTTTGTAACGCCCTCAGCCTCCAGCTCATCTTTGAATCGGTCAAAGTAACGGCAATGGTGTTCAGTCTCTGCCAGCTCGGCTACCGTTTTATTAAACTCAAAGTAGATTTTTTCAATCGCATCAAAATGCTCCTGGCTAAATCCCACCTCCGCGTCAATCATAATTGTGTAATCAAACCCGTCACTCCTTTTGTGGCGCAGCCCATCCGCCCACTTTTCAATAACCCAACACATCTTGTTCATGTTGCTGTGGGCGCAGCTCAGGCGCTTCATCCGCTTGTAATACGGGCTTGCATACTTCATAAAATACGGCAAAGGTCTGCCATACTTGGCAATCTGCCGCGGCACCGGGTACAACACACCGGTTTTGGCGAAGTCAATAGCTTTACCGTTGGTTATGGAGAGCAGATCAACATACCGGGCGTATGTCTCTTTCTGCTTCTCAGTTTTTGGTGTTTTGTTGTGATAGCAGCTCGCGTAATTGGAAATCTCACCAATCAAACTCTTCAAACTGCGCATAATGCACGCCGTGCGGTTCTGGATCGTGTCCTTCTCCGCCAGCGCAGTTACTTTATCTTCAATGTCAATTACAATTTTTGCGTTCCTGTCCACACCCTTCATCATCAAAGGGCTGTCAAGAAGCAAAGTAAGATCTCCCATAAAAACCTGATGTACTTAATTGACAAAGTATTCAGGTTTTTCTCGACTATATCATATCCATGCCACACCGCAGTGTAGTTTAGGTCACAGCGCTTCCACAACGGGACTTTCACCCGCCATGTACTCTACTGACTCAACTTAACAAGTTGGTTTTCGATAGTCTGTGGATTTGACCGTCTTGTTCGAGTTTGTTTTGCTGTTCCTTCTGTTTACGTTCCCTCTTATCAGCAATAAATTTTGAGTGAGCATAAGCATCCGGCCACGGAATATTTAACGTGTTGGCGATTTCAAATGGACGCATACCATCAGCATACATTTGTTCCATCTGAGAAATTTCTTCATCGGTATACTTTCGTTCACCAGCTTTTTTATGTAAAACGGTAATACTATGAATGCAATTTTCTTTGGTTGTCATCCATTCCAAATTTGAAACATCGTTGTGGGACTTGTTTCCATCCTTATGGTTCACAACAGGTTTATCCATAGGATTTTCAATAAAAGCCATTGCCACAAGAACATGAACACGCTTTATTTTCTTCACTCCATCTTTACAAAGAGTGCAGATTTTATAACCATATGCATTCATTCTTTGAGCAACAAGAGACTCGTCTAAATGCTTAAAACGACATCCTTTACGCCCAGATCTCCAAGATCTTGCGTTGCGTTTTACACGTCCCAGGTTACTTACGCTGTAAAGTTCTTCATACCCTACAACGGGCATCCAAACTTCACCTTCTAAAGATTCAACCATCATCTTCACCTCCTTTTCTTTTATATTTTGCAGACGGTCAAACACCGGATTATACTTCGCAGTACGTCCCCGGTTAGCAGTTAATCAAACCATCATTTCCTATGGCTCCATAAAAATATGTATTAACCACACCATGATTTTTCATGTTCACTGTGTTTTATATCCGATCGTTTCCAATCGGTACGACAGAGGCTTCTCGCCTGATCGTAGTCGGCCCCGTTAAGCCGTTGCGGGGTAATGCTCTTGCAATTAACAATTAACGTGTTCACCAACTGGCCGCAATATTTTTCCAGCAGCGGGTTGGTCACGCCTTTCAGGATCACATGCTCGCTCTTGCAAATGTGCGGGTTGCGTTCAATCAGCCGTTCGCCAAGCGTTGTTCCTGTTCTGTCAAAACTGTAAAACTCATCCGCCTCCAGCGCTCCCTTCAAGGGTAGGCCGGCAATGTGTTCCATCAGCATAATCAGGTCAGGCACTAAGAACTTAAAGCTTCCGCGCAGCCACAACTTGCCGCACTTCATGTCGTCCTTATATTTTCCAAGCAGGTTGGTTATGTACTTTCGCACCCCCTCCTCTTTCAGCATCTCCGGGTTCTTCAAAATCGCCGCGCAATAATTATTCAGCGGTTTGTGCCGGTCAGCCAGCATACCCAAAAAGCAATAGGTGTATACCGGGTCACCGTTCTCAATCTTTTCAACCCAATCAATGCTGTAATCTGCCAGATGCTCAAACTCGTCTACCGGCAAATCCAGGTCCTGCAAAATCTGGTAATTGCCGCGGGTGTATAGCGGTTCTGTGTCAATGTCAAACTGCCACTTTGCAATGCCAATGCAGTGCTTGTTCTTCTTGAACTGGTACCAGTATTCTTCCCAGTCCGCAATTGTGCCGGTTTTCTTAAAATACTTGTACCCCTTGTACATGCTCTCGCAGGCAATAATCTTGGGTTCAGCTCCTGGGCTTACGTCATGTTCCACGCCCCAAATGTCTTTAATAAACCGTACCCCGCGTTCTGCAAAAAACGTTTCATAATCCATCTGGTTCAGCACGCCCTTAAAGTACGGCATACGCCACACCACACTGGTCACGGGCGTCTCACTGCCCAATCGCCGCTGTATCTCCTGCATAATCTTGGGGTGTGCAATCCCGCAGCCGTCAAAGGCGTTTATCTCAATGTCGCGGGTAGTTTCTGCAATGTCTTTCTGCACCCACTCGCGGTCAGCCCCGGTCTTGCGGTCTTTGAACTGGATCTTGCGGTCATATACATATTTAATGTTCTGGTTTGGTATGGTCACAAAGCAGTCCGGCACCACCACAATGGTCGGGTACCAGTTCTCAATGCAGTGGCAGCTGGAAAAGCACAAACCACGGTAACTCATCATTTTGGCGAGCACAGTCTTGTCTAGCTGTATTCCCATTGTGATTCTCACGTCAAGGTCGTGGGCCAACCGCCTGTCCACAAAGCTCAAAATCCCCTGCCGCACCATACTGGCGCTGCGTTCACTCAGCACAAACTCTTGCTTTCCAATCTTAAACCCGTGCTGGATCAACCGCTTCATGGCCGCCTTCTTGTTCTGGCCACCCACGCAATCCACAAACACAACAAACCGGTTGTACTCGTTGCTCTCGTATGTAAGCAGCCGGATCTGCCGGAACAGCATGTTGTCACCCTGCTTTACATAAAAGCGCTCTTCCTCCTCCTGGCTGATCTGGATGTTATAATCATGGTTAATAATGTAGGTCAGGTTCAACTTTCGCACAATATATAGTGGTGGTGCGAACATTACTCGTCCTCCTTGTTATCCGGGTCATTCTCTTTGTTCTCGGCTTTTTCCAGGTTGTAAATCTTTTCAATGCTAACCCGCCCGCTGTCAAACGCCTCACGGGAAAGTGCCGCCCACAACAGCGCATACAAAACCGGCAGCGCCACAAAAATTCCAACCGTGGCCACAGTGCCCAACATCTGCAACGCCAGCCGGATCACCACAATGCAGCCTCCAACCAGCACCATGGCCTTAAATCCCTGCCACAGGTCATGTAGAAAATTTGTCAGTATCAACAAAGTTTCAGCTTCTTTCTTGTTCAAAGTTTTATACCTCCAAAAAAATATTTTTTCGTTGAAAAGGTAAAGTGGGCAATATACGTTCGTTTTGCTTAGAATATTTCATCCTCACGCAATCCCCAGTCACTGTAATTGTCAGGCGGCATTCCCCACCCGTCGCAAAACTGGGTGTTGCACAACTCTTCCATCGGCGGCTCTGGTGCGGGTTCCTGTTCCGGTTCCGGCATCACCTCCTCTGCTGGTTCCGGCTTATCCTCCGCTCCACATGTCTGGCCTGCCGGGTACCAGTTGGAGCCTGCTCGGTTGGGTTTGCGCCGGTACCGGTTCTTTGTTTCGCGCACAACCTTCTCTACCATGTTGTCGCCACACATTAGCGGGAGCGCCAAAATCATCTCCGGCCGGTCAGATTCCAGGCTTCCCTTTTCAATCGCTCCATAGTACGGGATAACCAGCCCACACTGGTACATAACCCGGATGGCGTTTGATACGGTCTTGTCGGCCAAGTGCAGTTCTTTGGCAATCGCTTTAATGTATCCTACCCACGTCGCCACAAACCCCATCTTTTCCTTGCCATATGTACGCTGCCACAGGCGGTACCGCAACCGCAGGTAACAGTAGATCCGGTACAAATTGTTCGTGCCACGCCCGGTAGAATAGGCAGTAGCCACTCTGTTTAGCAGCAAGAAATATTCGTTTGAGGTCAGTGAAGCATAACCAAACTTTCCGTCCTTATCTTCTTTGCCAAACACCTCGTTCAGATCTTTGAACCGATACTTAAACGGTTTGGTCGGTTTTGCCCGGTTGTACCCCTCTGTCATAATCACGCCACATGCTTCTAAAAACTCAACTGCATCTGCCGCACGGTTGTAGTATCTGCGGTGCTGGCAATCTTTCCCAAACGTTCCAGCCAGCTCGACCAGCTCTGACAGGCTCGTATAACTGTAAAATCGTAAATCGTAAAACGGCGAATACTTTGCGTACATCAGCATGTAAACCGGCAGTAACTCCGACACGTCCTTGCGCAAAATCAACTCTTCCGGCACCTGCATAACCTGCTTTGCTAAGTAGGAACCATTCGTATACATTAAAAAACACTCCTTTGCCGCATTAAAAAACGGCTCGAAAATAATCATTCAATTCTTAAAAAACGGCTCGAAAAACGCATTTTGGAAAACGATGTTCAGAAACGATGCAAAATCCGCAGTCCAATTCGTTTTTGAACAACGAAAAACCTGGGGTAAAACCAACATTCACTTACGCTTAATAAGAAAAACCTTAATAAAGAAATATAGGTGGTACTTTTGCTCGGCGTTTGGCCCTCCGGGAATTCGTATCCGCCGACCATTTCGCTTGTTCTGCGTGCATCCCAAGCTCAACCGTACCCCTTTAACCCTGTGTGGGCGCATGGGTTCTGGTGGTATCGTTCCTTGTTCTTATCGTTCCTGGTTTTATACAATCTCCCAGGCTGTAACGTGTCGGTCCAAAAACAGTCCCAGGTCATAGCGCTGTCCGTTCAGGTCAAGCCATTGGTGTATTCCTCTGGTTTTTAATCCGTTACAAACAACCGCTTTCTTGTTCATTCCTGGCTGATCCGGCGCTGATAAAATCACGCTCTTTTCTTCCGCACCGAATAGTTCTTATAGGCTCATCTCCCAGCGCTTTTAACGCATCCTGCTGGTTTATGTATCGCATGTCGCATCTTCTTGTATTGTGGCTCACAGCGCGTCCCTGCGCGTCTCAGGCTATGCTATACCGTGCGGTGTCGCGGTTTATGAATAGATCGCTGGTTCCGGCATTACTGGTTCCTTAAAACAGCCAAGCCCAAAATCTCCCGGCCAATATTCGCCCTGCAGCCATTTGTTCTGGTCCTGAATAATCTCGTCCAGGTTGTCAGGATCTTTCACCAGGTTCATTGGCATCAGCAGCGGCAGGTACCCGCCTTCGTCATCCATGATAATAAAAAGGTTGGCCAGATCGTCCGCCGTTGCGCTTTGTAATTTTTCAAGCCTTGTCATGTGCTTTATCCCCCTCCTTAGCCCTCCGTACAGGCGCTTCAAGCTCGTATCTTAGCTGGGCTGAATAGTTTGTTTCTGCCATCAAAGGCTCGTTATAGGGGCTTGTAGGGCCATGTCCTCCAATGGGATTAAGGCTCTTTGAAAGCATCTCCCATATATCAAATGTCATTATTTGGTTAATTCCGTCCATGACTTGATCCAGCGTTTTCTTACCGCACAAATACGCACCCACTAGCTTGCTAAGCTCCCAATAACTTTTATCCGACATGCCCTTCATCACAGAATCCCTCCTTTGTTGTCTCGCAGTCATGCAGCGTACAGTAGTATAAATCTGGGCGTATAGTGGAGTTCACCACCTCGTCACAATCCTCACACCGCACATATTTTGTCATTGTGGGTGCCGCATCAATGGCCTCCAAAACCCGCTGTACACCATCCAGATAAGCCTGCCATTCGGCCTCTGAATACTTCGGGTCGCGCTCAATGCAGTACGCCTCAAACTCCTCCGCATCAATCAGTCGTGCCATAAAAATTTTTTCACCTCATTTTTTGTTTTTATTGTTCACGGAATTTTTACATGTGAACTTTTTGTAATATTTCTTTGCGATGTGTTGTGATGTTGTTGCTATCTTCCACGCGCCAAAAATCAGTAACGTCCATACAGCACCAAGCGCTAACAGCATCAGCGGTCCCCATATGTAAATCATCAGTATAGCGTCCACCGTAGATTCCCATGCCTCGCTCATTGGTTGCCTCCGGTACCCAGGTCTCGCATCATCTCGTCGGTCAGGTAGTACACCGTGCTGGTATACCGATCTTCGAACGATTCGTTGTCGTATGTGGTGTGGTCGTAAAAGTCGGCCTTGTAGCTGTAATCTTTATCAGAATATTTTATAGTGACGTAATCTACATCCTCGGTTTCTTCTTTTACGCTCCCATCATCCTGTATTACACCGCAGTGCATGTATGTGTCAGCGCCGCAAATGCCGCCATACCGGTTTGTATACGGCCGCGTTTCAAGAAATGCGTAGGAGATCTTGTGCGTGGTATATACAGTAGTTGCGTCTACAGCCTTTGGCGCCTTGGCTTCTAAGGAAAGGCCAAGGTATATAGCGGCTCCAACAGCCAATATCGCAGTGGCTGCAGCGCAAGCGTAAGTTATAGCACTGGCAATTTTTAACTTTGACATAAAGTTTCTCCTTATTAGTTGCAGTCTAGGATCTCGAAACTGTCAAGTAGAGCACCGAACGAATTCTCCCAGTCCTTATAGTTTTCGGGTGTAACATCTGTTACTGGGTTAAGCACAATCCAGTCATGTAGTTGCCGCATCTCGTCAAGCAATAATTGCAGGTTACTGGCAATCTCTTTCTTGCGGGTTTCAAATTCTTCATTGGTCATTAGTGTATTCCTCCTAGATCTGGGAAGTATTTGCGGCGCTTTTCATAGTTAATACAGGTAATTTCGGCTTTATCACGCAACCCGCTTATATCGCAACGAACAAAAACCTTGCCATAGTTTTTGCAGTGTTTGCAGTATAAACATAAGCTGGACGTGTAGTCTTCAGGCCATTCTGTAAATAGCGTGCAATGGGCAGGTTGTTCTATCGGCTTCTCTTCTAGTTCACAGACAATCCGGCTATCAGTCATAATCATCCGACAGTAACAGCAATTCTTGCATGTAGTTTTTTCTGCCTGTTCTTTAGCTGTCTCAGCTTTGCGTTCCTGCTGTACTCTCAGCCAGCCATAGGCGCACACACTAGCCAAAGCGCAAATCTTTATACCCGTATAAATTGTTTCAACCAGCATCGGTCATGTCCTCAGCGTCGTCCGGCATATCAATCAGTCCTTCGGCTTCCATCAGCAGCCGGAACGTCTCGCGTCCCTTGGGTGTGATCAGGGTCTGGGTTCCGGCATGCCCGTTACCACGGTTCACAAACTCCTTGATATCAAATACCTGCAAATTTTCCATAAAAAATCTCCTTGTAAAAATACAGGTGTCATTGTCCTTGACCCAATTATTCAAGATCAAGTTTGCCTACTGGCTTTCAGCTGCCCCGCCATAATTCAATCGTCATGCCGCGCCTCTTTTATTCCGGTAGCGGCCGGTATTTATTCATATCGCAGTAACCGCTCATGGCGTTCATGTCGTGCAGCATCTCGCTTACTACCTCGTTCCGGTCAAGGCCATTGCGGTCTGCATAATCTACCATGTCTTCAAACATTACGGCGATTGTATGTGTGTAATCCTTAATGTGTTCCGTCTGTGGCTGTACGGAATATCTAAAGCATGTCTGTTCCATTGTTAAAAAATCTCCAAAGTTATTATTTAAGAATGAGGATTGGTAGTAGCTGTAGCGCTCGGTTCCATATGGTCACCAAAGTAAAATTTATGTACGCCCTTGGCCCCTACCCAGTGGTCAAAACTTTCATCAAAGCTGTCACAATGTACTGTAGCCGGCACCTGAATAATACAGGGCACTTTCTGCGCCACCATATCGTCTTTGCACCAGCCGCTATTGCAGGTCCCGCAGCGAGGCTCCAGTACCAGGTCATCAAACGGAAACATCATATCGCAGTAACCTTTGATATATTCGTCATAAACTCGCTCTGCGTTATGTTCATACGGCGTATCACCCCAGTCGTCGCCGTACCATTCCACTAGGTCATCATCACCCAGGTAGAACCGTACCAGGTTGCCCTTGCGCTCAAAGTCAATAATTTTCATGCCTTCGCTTCCTCCTTGGCGGCTTCGTGTCCAGAATCAAACATCTTGGTCATATCTGCCGGAAATTCATGCCTGCTGTACATAGCCGCAGTCCGCCGCACCAACTCGCACGGATCAGGATTATTTGCCCCAAACTCCGCGTTCACCTCGCTCTGCGTCACCGGCCACTTAAAGCCAAAGTCTTTGCGCTTGATTTTGCACAGCGGCGCTCCTTCATGCCAGAACACGATGCCCTCCATGGCGGTCAACTCTAACCCGCGCCGGATTCCTTCAAAGCTTAGATCCGGGATGTCAATGCTGATTGTGCCATGCCGCACCAGCACATCCTTGTCCAGCCCGTAGGGATTCTTCTGGAAGTGCGGTCCAATCGCCTCATAAGTTGCATCCGGCAGGTCATCCCAACTGTTGTTTCGCGCCGCCACAAACCATTTGTCCGCGGGGTTATCTGCCACCACTTTTACCCAGTGGGGCCAGTGGCCAGTTACCGGGTCTGGCTCGTCACACGGGATCGCACCCTCCGGTACTGCTCTGCCCGGCTTGGCATCAAAGCGCTTGTAGAATTCGCCGTTAATAATCGCGCAGCAGGCACCGTCAAGCTTCAATGTGGCAATGCTCTCATCCGTCAGCGCCGCCTCACAGCCCGGCGTAATCTCGTCACGGATTCCGGTAATCTTGTGGCCACTGAACTCGCGCTTATATAAGGTAGGGATTTTCTTCATTGGTAAAGACCTCCAAAACTTTGTTAATTATTTAAGTGTTAATCTTAATGTTGCGCATAACAATATCGGCAACAGGTTCGCCCGTTAATGCGCACAGACAGGCGTAACGGCCAATCCATTCATTGAACTCTACGTTCTTGTCAAAGGTGATTTGCACATAGTTGGTAGAATAACCATGACTTTTCGCCCACGTGTCCGGCGTGCCATTGTCACATTCCAAGCAAACGTGCCGGCGGCCTGGGTCTGATTCAATAAACCAAACCATGCTGACACCCTGCTCACATAGCGTGACCATCATTTTCCGGGCACTCAGTTTTGCACTGCATGCCTCTGCCGTGCTCCAACGGGTTATCTGGCTGGCCTGGTACTCTGCGCACGCATCATCCACGGCCTTATGTGCTGCCTCTGGGTTGCGCACATCAATCATCACACTGCGCAGCGTGGTTGGCTCTGGTGTAGCAGCCGGTGTAAGTAACGTGCAGCAGTTTGGGTCAAGTTTCAGCTCCCTGGCTGCCAGCACACCGCTCGGCTGCAGCCACCGCCCATAGGGGATCTTGTCATTTACCACTTTGGTAATAACAAACGTGTCGCCCTCGCAGGCCGAATATTGGTGTATACCTGCCCGGTGTGTTTTGGTGATTCGTACCTTGTCACCAGGTTTTACCAAACAATATCTAGCGGAGCTGTTGATGGTGCTTGTGTCGTGATTTTCCATGAATTATTTGCCTCCTTCGTTTGCGAAAACTTGTATTTAGTAAAGATAAAAAAGTGGGTGCTTGCCAGGCACCCAAATTCAATGGGCAGCGTTATATAGTAGCCAATGGCGGCACTCCTAACACTGTATCTACCGCCATTGCCGTTGCATCAATCTGCTCTTGGCTCAAGCCAATGTAGCGCATCGTAATGCTCTGGCTGCTGTGGTGGAACTTGTTTTGCAGCGTTTCCATCACCTGGCCAGCCGGCAGCCCGGCCTCTGTCATAGCGTGGTTTGCAGCATAGCCATAGGTCTTGCGCAGACTATGGGTACTAATATGCTCTTTAATGCCGCACTCTTTGGCCGCTTGGTTCAAGATCCGCCACACCTGGGTTTCGTCCAGCGGTTGCGGCACTCCCTTGGGGCTGCGCATACTCTGGAACAATGGCCAGCCTGGCTTCAGCACATTCATGGTTCGGCCCCGCATCTCTTCAATCAGGGTGGTAATCGCGCTTGCTGCCAGCGGTGTAATCAGGTCATTGGTGCGCTTGCCGGTCTTTTCATTGATGATAATTACGCGGTGGCGCGGGCAGTTGTGCTCACAATCCCACACATCATCCACGGTAAGACGTAAAAGATCACCCACACGCAGGCCCAGTGTCACACCACATATAAATAAGGTATAGTTTCGCTGCCTGTTATACGGGCGTCCCTGGGTGTGCAGGTAGGTGGCTATGGCATTAAAGTCCTCGCGGCTGCGGATCGGCTCTGCCGGCGTTGGTTTTGCCACACCATTGGTTTTTACCAGGCTTAGTTTGGGCTGTGCATAGCGGGCGGCACGGGCTTTCTTACTGCGGCTTTGCTGGCGCGGCTGTGGTGTTTCGCGCACTAGCTTATAACCCATGGCGGATGCCAGCTGTTCCATCAGGGCGTTGTGGCCGTCAGCATCAGCGCTTGCCTGCACCATTGCCATCAGTAAGCTTGCAGCGCCTTGTAGGTCCAACCCACCCTTGGCCTCTGTGGCTTCCTGCATAGTAACAGTGCGGGGGATAAAGTGAGCTACGCTGTTTCTTTTTTTCATAGTGGGCTTCCCTCCTGTGTGGTGTGTCCTGCGGAGCTTTATCCTGCGGAGCTTTATCTTATGGTTCTATTATAGCACTGCTAATTACAAGAAGTCAACAGTGACAAAAAATAAATTTCAGGAGAAAGCGTAACACAGGCTCCGCCTGTATGGGGCGGGGGTTAGCTGCGCTTGAGGTTATTTAGGTTCCACCTGTAGGGGGCGAAAGACCACCTGTCTGACGACAGTGGGACCCGATCCACCCCCTCTACCTAGCAACAGTGGGATTAACCTCCCCCCTATCTAGCGACAGTGGAACCCAATTTCCTCTGTAGAGCCGATAGAACCAGCTATACAGTATAAATAGGTAGGAAAACGGCTAACAGGCGATCAGAGCGCCCCGTGGTGCTCGTTATTGGCCGGATCTGGTCTCAAAATGGATAGATCTACCCCTGGTGAAGGCCCAAAGAGGGTGTTTTCGGGGATCAAAAAGCTCCGCCAGAGTCGTTCCGAGGCGTTTTCGAGCAGAAATAATGCGTTTTTTAGCGTTTTGGCGCTGTTTTTGTGCGTTTTAGTGGCCAAATCGTGCGTTTTTATGGCGTTTTTGGGTAAAAAAATAAGGCCCCAAAGGAGCCTGAAAAGCGGATTGTTATGCGGTTTTCTCCGAGAAGGGGAACGATTAAGGAAACAGGGATTTAGAGGGAGGAAAGTGGAGGAAAGGAGGGGCTTGAAGAAAGGAGGAGAGGAGGTGGAGAGGCGGAAGAGGGAGAAGTGACGTAGGTACGCTGGTTTGTGTTTTGAGAGCCGGGAGTGTGATGGGATAACTGACCCGTTTTCCACGCTCACACGTTATTTTTTCTTTTTAACCTGCCCCCATATGCAAACTATTGAACGTGGTTTGCAAGTAGTGGATTTTTAGCGGTATACCGTCAAATTTTGCCCTATACAGCCCAATATTTAGTACGCCTTGCTGGCTTTACACACCACATTTTGCGGATTTGTACCTTTATATACGCATAAAGCGCCCCCGTGGGTACCCTTGCAAAAATCAGGTCAAAATTCCACTGTGGTATTATGTGATTGTCGAAAGCGACACGGACAAAACCCCGTTGCAAGTAGATAATCTGTATACCACGTATTCACGGGGACGCCCTTGGTGTCCTAACACTGGATACGGCCCACGGTATGCAGATACTGGAAACAACTGCACCTTGACAACAGAATATTGTACACTGGTTTTTCTTTGGCCCGTGTAGTGTGCGCTCATTCGCGCCGCTCATTTGCTTGACACTACAATGGCCCTTGCAAAAGTCCTAGTTGTAATTTTTGCGCTGAACGTATCTTTCCGCAAAACACGCATGGCAAGGGGTGAAGAGCCGCCTTGCATAAGCTACAGGTGTACCCTTTGGGTATTCCAATGGCATGGTGTCAACCTAACAACGCGTGCAAAAGTGTTTGAGAAACACGGTACAAGTAAACACAAGTTTTCAGCCCGAAAAGTGTACAATATTCGACCGTCAAGGGAACGTTGTTTCTTTGTACCTTGAAAACTGAATAGTCGGAAAGTGCAGCTTTCCCATACCCGGAAGCAAACCTTGCTATCTAGTGGGGTTCAAAAACCGGTTCAACAAAGCACCAACAGTCACAGTTGGAAGAAAATGTGGCCGCCCTGCATTCTGCGGGGATAGTCTCCAGAAACTACCGCTATTCGGGTTAGCGGCAAGTCAGGAAATCCACGGAATATAAAGCCGTCCCCCAAACGGTGGAAGTTTCCGCGCTGGCAGTCTGATTAAAGTTAGCGCTGTACGCTTGACTGCACCTTGTAAACTTTACACTTTCAAGCCTTGGAATGTCAAATCAAATAATCTAGTCAAGGTTTGGAATAGCAAGTACATAACAGCCCAGCGGGTCACTGCTTCTTGGCCCGCCCCCACTGCCCGAAAGGGTAGAAAAAAGCCGCCCATGGTGTACCCAGGCGGCAGAAAAGGGGGTCTTGCCAATGTGGACAGATTCAGAGTACATATCCGAGCCAATTTCCGGTGTTTCTGCGTTCGTTAGTGATACAGAATGCTGGGAATTGGAAGTGGAAGAAGCTGAATAGTTCCTAGGCAAGCGGAGTGCCACTGTTCGCGCGGCGGCACTCCGTCCTCTTATCTGTAGTTTACCACACGGCTTGCCACCGTGTCAAGAAAAAACTGTATAAACGAAAGGAAGCAAAATCATGAAAAAGCAGAACACTACTACCAAACCCGCAACCACCAAGGCAACCACTTCCAAGGCCCCCCGTGAGAATCCGGTTCCCAAGGCCAACAAGGACAACAAGCTCACCCTGACCGCCCTTGGCAAATTTGCCCAGGACTATGCCGACCCGGAAAACGAACTTGCCACTATCACGGATGAAAACCTTCGTTCTTATGGCGTTGTCGAATCCAAGGCCGGCTTGCTCAGCTCTGCCCGTGGTATCTACCTTGCCGCCAACTTCATGGCGTCCTGCCGTGAATCTGCTGGCTGGGAAAAGGAAAACAAGGCTGAACTGGATGCTGCCGCGGCGGACGTTCGCAAGAAGATGAATACGTTCTTCAAGGCGTTTGGCCAGCGTCCCGGCCGCCGTGCGGTAGATGCTGCCCGCCCTCTGTATTCCTGCACGGATGCTGACCTGTTCATTATCGGCGAAAATGCCGAAGCTGCCCGTAAAAAGGCCGAGGATGGAACCGGCACCAACTGGGAGAAGGTCGAAACGTTCTTCCTGGAGTATCTGGTCCTTTCCTGTGGCCGCCTGATTGCGGGCAAGCCCTTGGAACGTGTTTCCGAAGCCGACTTCAAGGCGGCAAAAACCGCCAATAACCAGGCCAAGAAGAAAAAAGCTGCCAAAACCAAGGAAGCCAACAAGCAGAAGGCCGATGCCGCGGAAGAAACCCGCAATGAACTCGAAGCTGCCAAGGCCGAATTGAAAGAGCTGAAGTCCCGTGCCATCAACATGCAGGCCGTTCTGGCTCTTGTTATGGCCAGCCATGCCACGCCGGAAGAAAAGGAAGAAATTGTAACCCTTCTCAGCGGCAAGACTCCGAAGCAGGCCGAACGGGCTGCCCATGTTGCTGCCAGCAAAGCCACTCCAAAGGCCAAAGAACAGCCTGCCGCTTGATAGCACTACCATGCCCGGAGTTGGTAGGCCGGGGGAAGGAAGCATCCTACCACCATTTTCAAAAGCAAATCAAAACCATGAAATGAAAGGAAGTACAACCATGACTAACTCTATCAAAGAATCCACCCTGTACCTGTTCGCTGACTCTATCAGCGACCCCGAAGTTGTAGCCAACCCCGAAGCCACTGAAAAGCTGTTCAAGCTTGTCCACGTCCTGCACCGTGGCCTTTGCTCTGAGACCGACTTTTGCGATAGTGTCAAGCGGGCTGTCGCCGGGGCTTACAGCCATGCGGCCTGCTATGAACTGCGCCTCTTCCCCGTCCGTTTCCAGCTCTCCAACGGCTCCATTTACCGCACGACTGTCTCCGCCTACTCCAACGGCGGTGCTGAGATTAAGATTCTGAACCTTCTGCCCGGCAAGTGCGTCCGTTGCCTGGCTTTTGACCCTGCCGACAAGGATGAAACCGTTGCCGAATCCCTCTATCCGAACCCCATCAGCATCGACTGCATGGAAGTCTACCGCCTTGCCCAGTAATTCTTATTCTGCATTGAAAGGAAGCCCCATCATGAAAAAGCTAGCAAAACTCCTCACCCGCTTCACGGCCTTTACCGCCGTAACCCTGACCATGCTCTTTGGCCTTCCCGCCCTAGCCACGCGCCACCCCTTCATCCTGTTGGCCGTTTCCTTGTCCGTTTTGATTCTGACCGTGTATGCTACCCACAAACCAATGGCCAAACCCAAAGTGGCAAAGCACCGCACCGCCACCCACCGCAAAGCGGCCTGACCCAACCATTCCATTATGAATATCATGAATATTTTTGACCCAGAACAAACGTCTTAGCCATTCCGGTTAGGGCGTTTTCTTGTGGGCCAAAACTACAAACAGCCCCCTCTTTGCACGCCCAAAGCAGTACATAGCAAAGGAGGGATATTTTGAAAGTTGTTTGTGAATTATGGACCGGTCTGCCAGGAGAACCCAAAGAACTTCTGACAAAGTACGAAGCCGAAAACCAAGAGCAGGCGGACGAGTATAAATCTCTAATGATTCAAACCTGTCTGCAAAGCTATAACCCTGCTCTTTGGGAATTCCGTTTCGTCCCGCAACCGGTCTGACCCGCACCACGCCTTTGATTCAACCGTCAAGGGCGTTTTTTCATACCTGCCACGCTATCTTTGGCGTTACAGATAAATTGAATCGGCTTTGCCAATGAAAGGAAGTCCCCCAAATGAAACCTCGCCGCATTTTCTCCGCTTTCCTCCTCTCCCTCGGCCTTATCCTCCTGACCTTCGCCGCCACCTGCCGCCTGGTCATGACCAACATCCAAATTGATTATGACCCGTCCAGCCCCGCAACCGTAACCCTCATCGTCTTTGGCCAGTCGGATGAATATGCCCTGGCCATTGATGCCGATTGAATCCCCTGCCAAAAACAGCATGAAATGAAAGGAAGTACCTAAAATGTTGAATTCTCTTTATGCCCTCATCCTCACCGATTCCCTTCACCTGCCCACCACCATCGGCTATTTCAATACCCGTCCTGCCGCCTGTCAAGCCCGCCAGAGTGCCCACGCCTGGATGAAAGATGAATCCCAGTCGGTCGAAAGCCTCAAATGCTTTTCCAACGCCGCAATGAACATTCTTGACCAGTGCCGCACCGCAATCGAAAAGAATCCCGCGCACTATATAGACCTGCGCGTTAAGCCTGTCGATGACCTTTCTGACCCCGAAACAACCCCGTTCCGCGTCTATTATGAAACCGCAGCCGGCGACCGTTACTTCACCACGCTGGAAACTGTCACAGATCTCACCGCCACCCGTATCGTTTCCCACACCGTTCCCAACTGTACCGTTATCGTAACGGCCTTCCCGGATGAACATGTTGAAACCGTTGGCTATACGGAAGTCAAGCCGGAAATGCTGGATGCCCTCGCCCTTCATCAGCCCAAATCCACCGCCGATCCCCTCATTGAATTCGCCAAGCTGGCCGAATCCGGCACCATCACCCGCAGCCAGTTTGAAACCTTTGCCTATCACGCCGTCAACTCTCCCCTGCCCAATGAAAACTTCACGGACCTCAACGCGCTTGCTGATATCCTCCGCAAATCCCTGGATGAAGGCACCCAGATCATTCTTTGATTGAAAGGAAGTACCAAAATGATTGTTACAAAAGATAACAAACGTTTTTACGCAACCTCCTGGCAGTATAACTCTGCCCGCATCCTCACCCGCCTGGCCCAGCTCATCACCGCCCAGGGCGGCAAAGTGAAACCCTTGCATCCTGCCGTCATCTCTGACCGCAACCTGGAAGAAGCCTGCACCGCAACGCAGCGCCGCCTTGAATCCTCTTCAACCTTCCACCCCAAAGAGCGGGAAACACAGATCTCCAACCTCAAAAAGGAACTCGCTCGCTTCCAGACCATCCCCAACGCCCCCATCACCGTCACCCACACCAGCTATATCAACTTCACAATGAACGGCGTTTACTACTCCTATAGTCTGAACGATAACCCCTTCTTTCCCTTCTACTACATCAAAACCCCTATTGATCCCAAAAGCGAAACCTACTCCGGCGATGCCTGTATGGAAGAAAGCTCCAAGTCCTGGTTTACTGACTCGCTTATCGGCTTTGGCTGCCCTGATTCCGAGATTGAATCCGCTGCCGGGGCTATCCTCTCCCTGCTCCTTGCCGCCCCACTCTCCACCATTCGCCACGATACCAAGCGCACCCGCATCCCCAACACTTACGATGACGGCTACCACTTTGAAAACATCCCCGTCAAAGAGCGCCGCATTAAAATTGATTTTTGAACGTCAAAAGGAAGGAAATTCCATCATGGCTTATAAACGTAAAACTGAGGATGTATACGAGATCGTTTACAATTACGGTTATGGCGACGGCCTTGAAGTCCTTACCCAGTGCAGCACAATGCGGGAAGCCAAAGCCGACCGCGAAGCTTACATTGAAAATGAACACATCTGCCCCATGATCCGTAAACGCCGCTACCCCATTCATAACAACACAGTTTGCTAAAGAAAGGCCGAACTAAAATGAAAACCAAAACCCGCCACCCCTTCAACCTCCAGTCCGAACTCTCCCGCCTGGAACTCAACGGTGCCTGCTTTTATGACGGCAAGCCCCTCATCCTCCTGGAACAAGCCTACTGCGACTATGATTGTTACCACGGTATCGCCCAGTACGTTGCCACAGCCATCTGCCCCAATGAAATCGCTGATGATTTCACCGCCCCGTGCTATGTCGTCACCTGGCCCATTATCCGCCCTTCTGCCGAAAACGAAGAGGATGCCTGCGATTGGTCCGCCCCCGACGGCCTCACCCCTAACGGCGAATATGATTTGGAACGCCGCTATTATTATTGATGTCCAACCTTTTGCACTAGCGCATCACAACGTTTGGTTGTATAATCCAATCATAAGCCAAACCGCAAAACAAAATTATTTCTCCGTTTCCACCAAACTTTTCAAGTAAAAATCCGCACAAATTTTACCATCTTAACAAACATCATGAACAAATTGTAAATTCAAAAAACGAATCCGCATCATGCAATGAAAGGAAGTACCGCCCCATGTCTACCCAAATTCTCAACCTCACCCCGCACGAAATCAACATTGGCACCGCCTCCATCAAGCCCTTCGGCGTGGTTGCCCGCGTCTATGTTGAATCCATCTCCGACGGCGAATTCACCACCGCTTCCGGCGTAACCATCCCCATTTCCCACTCGTACTATGGCGATGTCGAAAACCTGCCAAACCCCATGCCCAATACGATTTATATTGTCAGTGCGCTTGTCGCCTCTCGCGTTCCTACCCGCTCCGATGTCTTTTACCCCTGCTGTATGGTCCGCGATACCCAAGGCCGCGTCATCGGCTGCAAAACCCTCTGCTGTGCCGCCGCCCCCGTCCTCGCCGCTGTGCATTAACCTGCGGTGTAAAACGATTCAAGAAAGGAGATTGAACCATGGTTTATAAAGTAACCACCTTGAAAGACCTTCCTGGTATTCCCGCAGGTTCTCAGTTCCGGTATGATAAGTCCTGGGGCATAGAACCAGAGCTTTCCAATCTTAATGAAGATTCCCCCGATGTCCTGACTCCTGGTAACATTATGTTTCTCATCTGGGATGTTATTGTTGGTAACCCGGACGGCTGGGTAACACTTGAGCCTCTCTACGATGAACTTACCGACTTCAAATGCCCTGGTTGCGGCAAAACACAGGGTATTCTTCATATCTATAAACCCGAAACCCCGCAAAGCAAACCTGTTGTAACATTGGAATGTATCTGTGGTCGTAATTATGATCTGGATTTTCAGTATCATGGAAAAACTCCTTGTGGAGAAACTTAAAAACCAATCACCCCCCAAAGCCCTGCCCACCCGCAAGGCTTTTTTCTTTTGCCCATCAAACTCTAAACCAAGAAAGGAATTACTTACCATGACTGACCTTGAAAGAAAAGTCACTTCCGAAAAAGCTCTTGATGCCGCCATCCGCCAGCTCAAAACCCAGGACGACTGGTTCCTCACTACCAAAACCGGCCTGGCAAAACGCATTGTCACCCTTTACGATGAAATTATTGCCGCTGCTGATTTCCCAGTCTCTCTTCCCGTCCGCGATGTCCTCAACTACAGCTCTGCCGCCTTTATGAATTATGTCAAGCTCGGCTGCAACTACATCACCCGCAAATTCAATGTCCGCCACAGCCCCACCACCGTTTACTCTTACGGCTACAACTACAGCAACGAAACCATTCACGAAAAAGCTCCTTATCCTTACACCATTGATAATTTCTTTGCTGACCCTCTTCGCAAGTCTCTGTTCGTCATCGGCTGCTATAACTACCTGCACGATGTTATTGACGGCAAAATCAAACCTGCCAAGATGACGGAAGCCAAAGCCGAAATGAAACCTCTCACTCTCCAGTCTGCCACCACCCTCGCCGCTCCTCCCATCGCACCCACCATTCCCATCACCAAAACGAACACCGTTTCCTGTTCCGCCACCAAAACCTGCGCCGCCTATAAACCCGTACCCCAGAACCCTGCAAAACCGTAACACAAGCGCAAAACCCGTTCCCATTCCAAACGCCGGACGCACCGCCCTCTTATATATCTTTCTTTATCTTTATATATAAACGCTATTGACGTGCTGTTTTCAGCCCGATTTTGAACCTTCCTAGTCGTATTGACACGCAATTTTTAGGCCGTTTTGGAACATTGCTTTTACTAACCCACCACCTCACCGGGTTTGTACAGCCCAAAAGTGAACATATTTTGTCATCGGACATGCAACATTCTCACCGCATCAAGCAACATTTTTACGGCTTGAATATTTGCGAAAACTTGTATATAATCAAAATCACAAAGTCACCCGCCAGCACGAAACCGCATCCCTCTCAGCACCCCACACAGCCCCTACAGGCCGTGTTTCCTTGTGGCCATGCAGTTTCTCGCCCGTTTTCTTCTCGTTTCTTACAGCGCATCCCAGCCTTATTATAATTTGTTCCCCGCCCTGCCTCGTCTGGCAGGTTTTATTTCACCCTGTTATTTACAAGTTTTCACAAAGCAATCAAAAAAGGAGTTAACCTCATATGCCACAGAACATCGGTTATCTTACCGCAGATAAAACCACCGCCGGTGATGAACGTTTTACCCCCTATTACGCAGTGGAGCCTCTGCTTGAATTTCTTCCGCCCGCTGATACCGGCATTACTATCTGGTGCCCGTTTGATGAATCCTGGTCTGCTTACGTTCAAACCTTCCGGGCAAACGGTTACAACGTGGTGTACAGTTCTTTGGCTACCGGCCAGGACTTCTTCACCAGCCAGCCCGCTCACTGGGACATTATGATTTCCAACCCGCCTTTCTCCAAAAAAGATACCGTTCTCAAACGTGCCTGTCAACTCGGCAAACCATTCGCCCTTCTGCTTCCTGCAAACAGCATTCAGGGCAAGTCTCGCTTTGAAATCTTTCAGAACAACATTCAGCTGCTCTGTTTTGATTCTCGTATTGGCTTCCACGATAGAACTCATATGAATGCCCCACAAGAAGGGGCTTCGTTTGGCAGTGCTTATTTTTGCCGGGATTTTCTTCCCAGCAAACTTGAACTCCGAATGCTTAATAAAACCATTCACCCACTTGTAAGGAGTTGACCCTCATGTACATCATCATCCCCACCCACGGTCATTACGAAATCCGTGACGGCCCCACCTTTATCCAGTCCGCCGACACCTACCGCGAAGCCTGGCATGAACTCGCTTCCCTCATCAATTCCCTAACCTAAGCAACCGTGCATTCCGCACTTGCAAATATTTTTTACATTGGCTACACGCCAAAGAAAGGACACACATTATGTCTACTGTCAAAATCAACGAAACCACCTTCTCCATCACCTCCGCCCTGACTATGGCTCAGCTCAAGACCCTTCACACCAAGGCTCCCCAGGCCCTGCAGCTGACCAAGCCCGGCAAAAAGTCCGGCGATGACGATGAAATCATCTTTGCCATTGCCCCGTCTACCAAGCAGAGCATGTCCACCTACGGCATCTGCTTCGCCAAGTCCGCCTTCGGCACCGACAATGCCATCTACGTTGAGGACCTGCCCGCCGACCTCGAAAGCATCACCAAGGCCAAGGAGCATGTCGCCGAGCGCATCGGCTTCGCCAAGAAGCACCTGGATGAAATCGAAACCCAGGCCGCCGCAACCCTGGCTCAGCTTAAGGCCGACCACGATGCCATCATCGCCAGCATTGAAGTTTCCACCCCGACCACCCCGGAAAACGAACCCGCCGCTCAGTAAGCAAAACGGCCGGTGCTCACCCCACAACAAGCAGCCCGGCCATGATTTTTCTTCCCCAATCCACAATCCAACATAAAAATATTTCATCATAAGGAGATTTTTTACCATGATTAACGTCACTATCGTCGATAACCTGCACCGCAACACCTACCCCGTTGACCCCAACACCACCCTGCGTTCCGTCCTGGAAGCTCATGATGTCGATTATACCACCGGCCAGACCAAGCTGGATGGCTCCTCTCTGGCCGCAGGCGACCTGGATAAGACCTTCGCGGACTTCGGTATCGCGGAAAAGTGCTACCTGGTCAACATTGCCAAGCAGGATAACGCCTGATTGATTCCGCTCCGGTGGTGTCTCTTCCCCCACCGGGGTGCTGCCTTACAGGAACAGCCTCCCCGCGGCAGGCAGCGGGCAACGCAAACGCGGCCAATCGTTCCAAATCTAATCAGAAAGGAAAAATGAATCACCATGCCTCTTCCCAATTGTACCGATATTCTCAACTACATGTCGCCCACCATCACATGGCAGGACAACACCCCCTGCCGCACCACTTTCAAAGTAATTTTCACCAAGGCTCTGGCCTGCACGGTCTACCCCCGCCTTACCGCAGGCAATACCCTTACCATCCTCGGCGATGATTCCGGCCTGCAGCCTTCCACTAACCCGAATGAATCCCTTCTGTTCTTCGCCACCAATAAAGCCACCATCCCCGATTCCATCCAGGAAGTCAAGGATATCAGCGCTTATCTCTCTGATAAGTACAAAGTTTATCAGGATGCAGCCGCCCGTATCACCATCGTCCAGCCCCAGCACAACGGCGGCCTCTACAGCAGTGTTTTTTACAACCGTGTTGCCTCGGCCATGCCCCGCCTGCTGCCCTGGCTTTTCAAGGACCACCCCCTCACCTCCGATGAACTCGCTTACCTTCGCGCCCTCTCCACCCCGGATACTGGCTCGGAAACCCTCGCCCGGATGGCGGAAGCCCTTTATAACAAAACCGATCTGACCTCCAGGGCCGTAGATAAAGCAATCGAATCCCTCTTCAAAGATACCATTGACCGCCGTAAAACGGATCTCAAGCAGTCAATTGAAAGTCTTTACCGTGATCTGAAAGAAACCCGCGCCCGTATCTCGGAAATTTTTACCAGAATCACCAGCATCAACTGTGAGCTGACCGGCCTTGACTCCAAAGATGAATCCACCTTTATCACGGAACTCAAGGATTATCTCCACACCCAAAAGGGTATCTTCGTCGGTACTGACAGTGAATCGCTTCTCCTCACCATCACCACATTCCTCTCCAACTATGACCCGGATGATGTCGAAACCTTTATCTTCAACAGAGACCGCCCCTATGAGGATCTTACCGATGAAGAAGAACATGATGTCCGCATCCTTTTCCGGGCTGTGTTCATTGACCATATCTTCAAAATCAAACTCGCTGCCACCTATAGGCTTGATTACCACTGCCATGTCACAGCCATGTCTGATACGATCAATATGAATGTCATTCAGGCTGTTCCCAACCCTCACATCAATCATCACTCCTGCCTCGGTAACTATGAACCCATGCTGGAGGATGCCGAGGATCGCCGAGATTTTCTTGCCGCCATTGCCATCTGTCAGCAGAGCGCCAGCAGCATGAACCTTGTCGAAACCATCTCCACCAAATATTTCTTTGATGATTTCGCCACCGCCTATCACACGGATATCCCCGTCATCCTTACCGCCGCCGGTGAATCCATCACCCCCAAGCAGGCCATTGAACAGCTCAAATCCGCAAACGATTCCGTTAAGGAAGGAGAATAACCATGCAAGTTATCCGTATTGATCAGACCGCTCTGGATGCCGCCATCGAACTCTATCGTCAGCAGCTCCTCGCCGGCTCTATCAAGCTCGCAAAGACCAAAGCAAAAGACAAAATCAACATCAATTTTACCGCCGATGCCTGGGCCAAACAGTCCCGCCTCATTGATGATTTCACTTCCGAGGTCGCCTGGCACGGCCTCATGCGCCAGCTCTCTCCCACCGAGTATGAAATCTATGATATCCTCGTCTACCCCCAGCAGGTCACTGGTGTCACCGTCGAAACCGACCAGGATAAATACAACGACTGGCTGGTCTCCCAGCCCGATGAAATCTTCAACAACATCCGCTACCAGGCCCACAGCCACGTCAACATGTCCACTTCCCCTTCCGGCGTTGATGACGAAAACGAGTCCAAAATTGTCAATAAGCTCAAGGGCAATGATTTCTACCTCTTCATGATCTGGAACAAGCGCGGCGAGTTCACCGCCCGCCTGTATGACTACGCCGCCAACAAAATCTACGATAAAGACGATATCTCTGTTACCTACACCGATACCCTCTCCGATTTTGCCGCCACCGCTCAGTCCCTTGTCACCAAGGCTCCGCCCATCTATCACAAAACGAACCCTCCCGTCAAGCCCACCGGCGGCACCGCACCCCATGTCGTCTGGGATAATGCCGCCCACTGCTGGATGGACGATGACGGCAATTATTACGACCACTATCCCACCTATTACGATTATCTCACCAACGGAGGTGCCTTATGAATCTTGCCAAAAGCCTGGATGTCTTTTCCCCGCATGATGTCAAAGGCCGCATCCACATCATTGGCTGTGGTTCGGTCGGCTCCACCATCGCAGAGCTTCTTGCCCGCTATGGCCTGACCAACTTCACCCTCTATGATTTTGATACGGTTGAAAAGAAAAACATCGTCAACCAGATGTTCTTTGATCCTCAGGTCGGCCAGCCCAAAGTGGAAGCCCTCCGCGATATCCTCTGTGCCATCAATCCGGAAGCCAAAAAGGATATCCGTCTGGAATCCTCCGGTTGGAACGGCCAGCCCCTCTCCGGTTACGTTTTTCTTGCCGTGGATAACATCGAGATCCGCCAGAAAATCGTGGATGCCAACCGCTTTAACACCTTCATTAAAGCCATGTTTGATGTCCGCACCGCCCTCTTTGATGCCCAGCTCTACGCCGCCGATTGGTCGGACCCCAATCAGGTCGCGGAATTCCGCGCCACAATGAACTTCACCCACGCCGAAGCCACCGCCCAGGTCCCCGTCTCGGCCTGCGGCACTACCCTCGGTGTTGCCCCCACGGTTCGCGCTGCCGCCTGCTATACCGTCACCAACTTCCAAAACTTCATCAAAAAAGGCGAGCTGATCCACACCGGCCTCTCCGCCCCTTTCAACCTCCAGGGTGAATCCGCATTCCTCGGTTTGTAACCCTGTCGTCTTAGCATTCCATTAAATTTCGTTTGTGTTGTATACTGTAAGCTTTTTTTTTCGCTTCAGGCTCTTCGGTTATATCCAAGAGCACGAATTTGTTACCCCGACCCACCCCACTCCCGACCCTCGGACCGGTGGCCAGCCCGACTTCAGGTAGGAATCTGTGGCAGCGTCCAAGACTATGGGTCAACGACCACAGGGCAGAAAACCCCTAAGAGCAATGAAATTCGCCCATCACGAGAAAATGTTAGCACAAAGGCTCATCAGAATCAGACATCAGCTCATCAAAACCAGGCATCAGCTCATCACCCCAAGGGTATTCCCAGCCGAATTCAGAGCTCGCAGTGGACTCAGCAGCCTCCATCTCCCATCAGAACACAAACACAACCCTCACATAAGGAGCACTCACATGGTTTACATCACTTATAACTGCCCGGAACGTTTCCGGGAAATGACGTTTGAAGAACTCCTCCGCGGGGATTTCAACCTCGCCAACCTTTCCACCGGCGGCCACGGTGCTACCCGTACCGTCATCTGCAACAAAGTTCCTCCCCGCATCATGCGTATCACCAAGGTGGAACAAATGATCCTCCAGCTTCAGGCGTTCAACCAGCAGTATGAATCCCTTCGCCTCACCACTCCCCGTTCCAGCCTGTACAACCATTTTTCCATCCCCAAAGCTTCCGGCGGCCTCCGTTGGATCGATGCCCCCAACCCCGACTTAATGAAAGCCCTCAAGGAACTCAAAACCCTCTTCCAGTCCTGGATGTTTGCCGACCACCACACCTGCGCCTTCGCCTATGTCGAGGATCGCAGCGCCCTCTCCGCCGCCAAACGTCACCAAAAGTTCAATGCCTGGTGGTACGCCCACTTTGATTTCCACGGCTTCTTCCCTTCCACCACGCCGGAGTTTGTCCTTTCCCAGTTTGAACTCATTTATCCCTTCAACCTCATCCTCGCCAGCCCCACCGGCCACGCGGAACTGCTCAAGGCTCTCGACCTCTGCTTCCTTAACGGAGCACTGCCGCAGGGCACCCCCATCTCCCCGCTCATCACCAACATCATGATGATCCCCTTTGACCACACCTTCGCCAAGGCCGTCAATCATTTTGAATCTGGCAAGCGTAACCCGGACGGGACCCCCATCACCGACCGCCTCTGCTACACCCGCTACGCCGATGATATCGAGGTTTCCTGCAAAGTTATCTTCAATTATCACGCCGTCGAGCGCCTCATCGTCCAGCTTCTCTCCCAAATGAACGCCCCCTTCACCCTCAATGAAAAGAAAACCCAGTTCCACTCCCGCGCCGGCCGCAACTGGATTCTTGGCGTCATGCTCAATAAGGATAACCAAATCACAGTCGGCTACCGCAAAAATAAAATCTTCAAAGCCACCATTGATACTTACTTCCGCGATAAACAAAAGGGCAAAAAGTGGCCGGATGAAGACCTTCAGTCCTTCCAGGGCAACATTACCTGGTTCAAGGATGTCCAGCCCGATACCACCAAATACATTATCCAAAAGTATAACGCCAAATATGGCCTTGACCTTGAATCCTGTATCAAGGCCGATCTCGCCCCGCCCAGCGTAACCGCATAATCCCAAAAAAATCAATTTGTTTCAAAGGTAAAGTTTTGTTTTGATTTCTGTTTAAGTCAAAGCCAAACACCCTCCGGTTATATCCGAGGGTTTGAATTTGTTCCCCTGTCCCACCCCCTGAAGGTGACCCACTAGCGTCGGAGCAAGGACCGCATCCAGTCCTGAACTCTTAAATACACGGCGGGTTGCCTCACGACGCATCAGCAAGGACGAACCAATGCACTAAATCCAGCAGAATAAGCGAGCAACATCGGTGGAAGCACCAATCTAACTCAGAAGATCAGTCACCACCACCTTCAGGTTCCACCGGCTGCCTCTCATCAGCTTTCACAAATTGATTTTTGTTTTTCTCCATTCCGCCCCATGGTTCCGGGGCATTCCCAGGCGCTTCAGCTGTTTCTTCCTTTCTTAGCAGCTCGTTGCGCCCCTTGTTCGTGCGCCTGGTAAACGCACGGTCATGGTTTTACTTTCCTTTCGCTGGGCCTCCGGCCATCCTAATGGTTGGAGCGCCTGGTAATACCCCGGAACCCGCTTGCATAACGAATTCAGGTGATTTTTATGAAACTTATCTCCCCCGGCTCACGGGTCAAATTCTATACCGTAGGACCAGTTATCAGCCCTGATCGCAACCCCCTGAAAACTAAATTTCAAATCATCTATCTTTCCGGCACCGTCCATGAAGATAACGGTAGCTACGTCACCGTCTGGACCGATGATTCCCGCACCTTCCATGTCCCCCATGAATACATCACCGAAATCCAGGACCCCAACGATTCCTTTGCCTATAAGTCCCCCAACCTCGTACCCTCGTCTACCGTTTCTTTTGATGAAATTATTTCTGTCCTCTAATTCATACAGGTGATTCTTATGGACCCTTATTACATTCAACCCGGCACTCCCGTCTATTTTGAAATCATAACGCTACATGGCGCAGCCCATCGTACCCTTCACGGCTTTGTCCAATCTGATACTGGCGTTTATGTCACCGTTATTGTCCCCAGTATGAATAACAAAACATTTGTCGCCACCCATTCCGCTCTTACTTATGACGATACCCCCGAAGCAGTCACCACCGCTCTCGTACCTCCCCCAACGATCTCTTTTGACCAGCTTCTCCAAAGCAGGTGATTCCTCATGTCCCCTTTCCTCCCCGGCTATGAACCTGGCACCTGGGTCGAAATCATTTCTCCACACGAAATGCTTCGCTCCCTTCAGTATGATTACGGCACCACTTTCACCCTCACCGATTCTCTCCCCTATGAGCCTATTCTTGGCAAGCAGGGCAAGATCGTTGCCATCCTTGGCAAATCCGGCCTTCTCCGCCTCTACTTTCCTCACAACGATTCCTACCACATCATCCCGTGCAGCATGATCTCCCGCACCATCCCCGCTCCGTATCTCAGCTTTGATTCTCTTATCGCAAACCTCTAACCCCATCACAGAAAGGAAGCTTACCATGAACCCTACCTATAACGTTGGCGATGTTGTCCAAATCATCTCCGAAGAAGAAGTTCGTTCCCATCCTACGGATAGGTTCGGCGATTTTATTCTTATCCCTTTCCCTTACGGCGCAGATGATTCTTTTCACAGATATAAACTTCCTATTTGCAGCTGTCCGGCTGTCATTACCGGCATTTCCAAAAGCAACGGAAAGAACCGATACGAGCTCACCCCTCTCTTCGCTGAAGATAAAACTGTTTTCCCCTGGGATGACTGGTTCTTCTCCGCCGCTGAATTTCACCCTCATATCGTTTCTCCGTCCCCAGTTTCATTCCCTTCCATTTCCTTCGATGATCTTCTGAAAGGAGCCGCGCAATGAATTTTCCCACCTACCCCGTTGGCACCCTCGTTCAAATCATTTCTGCCGCAGAGTTTGACGCTCTTCCCAAAGATAATGCTGGCCGTGCGCGGTTTCCCGATCCCCTTTCTAATGGTAACGCAGATTATATGTCCCCTAAACGCCGTTCTCTTTGTGGCAGCATCATGCAAATTGATTGTAATTTTGGCCTTTCTGACTTTTACCTCTTAAAACCCTACGATCTCTCCACTGCTGTCGATCCCTCCGCCGCTGCCAAATTCTCTTGGAACACCGATTTTTTCACCCCCAATGAATTCCACCCTTATGATACCCCGGTTCCCGTTTTCCCTGTTTCCTTTGACGATTTCCTGAAAGGAGGCATTTGAATGCCAGCCCCCTACCCCACCTACCACGTCGGTGATCGCGTTATCGTCCGCACCTGGGATTCCATGATGGAAGAATACGGCTCCGATCCTTACGGTGGTATCGCTGTTCTTCCCAATAAACTTTCTTTTGTTCTTGGCATGAAACCTTTCTGCGGCAAAGAGTTTATTGTTGCCAGAATAATTCATGATAAAGATCTTCCTGATGAACCCACTTATTTTCTCAATTATTCACCGGATGTTTATGTAGACCTTAATGATGGTGATTCTCCTCGCGGTTGGTTTTTCACCTCCGCCATGCTCCTCCCCGCAACCCTCCCCCATGAACCCACTATTACCTTCGATGATTTACTTCAAGGAGTCCAATAACTATGGATACTGTCTTTAACTCCAATCACTATCCTACCTACAACGTCGGAGATAAAGTTACTATTCGCCAATGGGATGATATGGAATCCGAATTTGGTTTGGACGAATATGGTGGAATCAAAGTCCCAAAAGCTTTCACAAAGTATATGAAACAATATTGCGGGCAGACACTCCCCATTGTTCATGTAACCCGCCATGCACCTCCATTTTTTGATTCTTATCATCTCGAAGGTAGTGCAGTGATTTTTTCTTCCCCCATGTTTGAACAATCTTATCCCACAGTTGTCTGCGCCTCCACTCTCTCCTTCGATGATTTATTGAAAGGAGCTACCTCATGAGCTTTTATTCTGAACTCAATCAGGATATCTGTTTCTGCATGTCCAAATGTCAAAACAAATCCTGTCCCCGTCACCCAGTTCATATCAACTGGCAAATTCCCAAGCATAAATACTACGGCGCTTCCATGGCCGATTTTGCCAACCACACCCCTCCGTGTCCCAACTATCAACCTCAAAAATAAAACAGTCTAACAAGGTATAGAATCATTTGCTGATTATATTTCAGTTCATGTTTTCACTCTTCGGTTATATCCAAGAGTTCGAATTTGTTACCGCCTCCCCCTCCTGGATCATGGGCGCCTTCTGCAGACCACGCGCCTCCATACGGTTTCGAGATGTCATCAAAAGATTCGTCGCAATACCAAAATCTACGTTAATACGTCCTTCGCAAACCCGACCTCAGATCCACCCAAGAAGACCGTTTCCCCACCAGCTTGTTCCCTGTTTTATTTTGAATCTATTTTTACCATCAGAAAGGATCAACCATTATGACCAAACTTACCTACACCCTCGCTATCATCAACGGTACTGTCTGCTATGAATGCCAGCCCTCCACCCCACACGCCTTCTATTCGGGCGGCGGCTGGTTCGCCCCGTTCTGCACCGTCCTCGAACTTACCCGCAAAAATACCGCCAAAGCATAACAAATATCCAATATCCATTTATCCCATATCATCTCATTTCAATTCAGAAAGGAACTTTCAAAATGACTCAAAATCTTACCCTTGTCACCCAAAAGCCTTTTGGCTCTCTGACCTGCAATGTATATCAGGACGGTTCCAATAAAAATGAATTCTACATGACCCGTGAACAGGTCGGTGCAGCGTTGAATTATGAGCATCCTCGTATCGCAATTCAGCAGATTCATGAGCGGAATAAAGATAGATTGGACCCTCTTTCAACCGTATGCAAAATGAATACAGTTGACGGTAAGTCCAGGGATGTATTTATTTACACCCTCCGCGGTGTTATGGAAATCTGCCGCTTCTCCCGCCAGCCCAACGCGGATAAGTTCATGGATTTCGTATGGGATGTTATGGAATCCCTTTACCATGGCCGCAGTGTCCTCGCCACCCCGGACCAAACCTCCGCCGTCGCCATGCAAACCATCCAGGCCCTCGTTGATTCCACCCTCAAAACCCAGGCCGAAACCACCCGCTGCATGGTAACAATGACTTCCACCCTCGCTGCCCTCGCCAACCACTTTGCCGGCGCTGTCCCCGCTCAGCAGCCTGCCCCGCAGCCCGTCACCGTCGCCCCTATGGATTATGCCGTCCATGATGAACCCGCCCCCAGCCCCAAAAACGAATCCACCCCGGCACCTGCCCCGCAAAAGTCAAATGTCTCTGTTGCTGTAACCTCCAAACCTGTATCCGCCCCCGTCACCTGGCGTGATGAAGTCTACCAGACCATGGATAAAATCATCCGCAACGCCCCGGAGCTTTACCCCTCCCGCCGCGATATCCTCAGCCAGATCTACGCCAAAATGAAACGCGATTACGGCTTTGTCCAGGAGCAGGAGCGCATTAACTACCGCAAGTCCCACGCCTGTACTTCTTATATCTCCACCATCCAAATTATCAGCTCCTCCACTACCTACCGCGAAATCTTCAATTCTATTTTGAACGATCTCTATAACGATGCCATCATCAAGCACGTCCGCAAAAACGATTCCAACCCCAACTCTCAGCTTCCCATCGGTGTCCAGCGGGAACTCGGCCTCATTAAAAACGAACCCTGCATCATCAAATCTCCGGCCGCCCCCGTTCTGGATGAACAGCCCGTCCCCGCCCCCCTGCCGGATGAATCCGCAAAACAGCCCAAGCCTGCCCCTTCTCAGTCCCTTTTGGATGAACGTGCTGCCGCCATCAATGCCGCCATTGCCAAGGCCGCTGCTATCTACTACGATACCTCCTGCAACTTCTCCGTCACCTACCGCAACGTCTATAAAATCATGAACACTGATTGGAACGAAGCTCATATCCAGTTCCGTAACCGCTATAACCGCACCGCCCAGCAGCTCAAAACCCTTGTCATGTACAGCGGCGTCCTGTTTGATCGCTTCAATACCGCCGTCAACACTTATATTAACGCCGCATCCAAGCCGGAAGTTGAATCCGCATCCAAGAAAGAGGCTTGAAATATGTCCACCCTCACCATCCCCGTTCAAACCAAACAAACCCTCACCGGCACCTACGCCAAATCCGGCAATGATCTTTATTTTATCTCCGAAGAACCCGACCTCTTCCCTCCCAACCCCCGCACGGATTGGGATTGCTACTCCACATTCTATATCGCCCCCAACCGTTATTTCTCCGGTGATAAACCTGTCAGCGCTTTTGTCCCTGATGTCAAAGCTGGCATTGAACCTGAATACGTCAAACTTCCTATCTATGCCTACATTCACTCCGCCATCGCTCTCTCCACCACGCTGTTCTATGATGATTTTGATTCCAGCCTTGCCGGTTTCGCCGTCTGCACCCGCCAGAACGTAGCTGACCTCGGCTACTCCACCCCGGACTGGCGCTCTCGTGCGGAGAACGTGATCAAAAGTGAGCTTGAACTCTATCAGCAGTACCTCAACGGCGAAGCAAAAACTCTCACCCTCTATCAATATAACCCCGATTCCAATGAGTGGGAAGAAAACGATTCCTGCGGCGGCTGCTATAACATCGAATCCGATCAGGATATGGTTGATGTCTTCTTTTCTAACGCCACCGCCCTCGACCATCCCGATTTTGAATCCTGAACCCCCTACATACAAAAAAGGAAGTTGATCTTATGCTTTACACCGTCAACGGTCACGAATATTCTTCCGATTCCACCCCCAACCAAAAAATTCTCGACCAGCTCATCAACCGCGAAGTCTTCTGCAATATGAACCAGGAAATGGATTTTATCCTCTCCGCCCTCGCTTATGACGCTAGTATCCCGGAAGCTCCTCCTTTCGATGAATCCGATTACGAATCCGCGATCTGTGATGCTTCCTCCCAAACCTGCTCCGAGTGCGGTAATTCCAGCTACTTTGATGAAGTTGACGTCACGGACCTCGATGATTCCAAATTCCAAAACCCGAATTATGATTCTGACGCCCCGGAACCTGTGGACCCCTATATCTGCCCCGTCTGCGGCCTAACCTATCCCACTCTTGCCCAAGCCCGTGCCTGCTGCGAGTCCGAAACTGTTTATGTCTGCCAGTGTTGCGGTGCTGTCTACAGCGACGATGAATACGATGACCTCGACACCACCCCGCCCGAAATCTTTGAATGGTGGGCAGTCTCCAACTGGTTCGGTGAAAAGCTCAAAGCCCGCGGTGAAGTCGTTCTTGATTGCTGGGGCAAGTCCTACTGGGGCCGCCAAACTACCGGTCAGCCCATCTCTCTTGATTTCGTTATCGCCTCCATCGCCAAGGAAATGCAAATTCTGGATGGCCAGCCCCATTCCTGGGCACCCGAACCCCAGTCCAAATCCGCTATCTTCGCCCCTGACCCTGTTTCGGAGGCGAATCGCGCTGCTTGGGAGGTGACTCATCTATGACCTTCCAAGACCTCTACCTCGGCCAACACGTCCGCATTCTCTCCTGGGATGAACTCAATTCCATCAGCTACTATGGTATTGATGGTATTCGCTTGCCAGATGACACATTCTTTCATGACAAAATGAAATACCTCTGCGGTGCCACTCTCACCATCGTAAACGAACCTTCCTATTCTGACAGCGATGAAGATTATCTTTCTCCCGATATCTTCCAGTTCGATGATCCTCTTCTCTCTTTCTCTCATGACATCCCCTCTATATTTGGATTCCGCTACTGGCTCCTCTCACCCGCCATGCTCGCCCCTCTTAACGAATCCCCTTCCGTCATTCCTCCCGTCATCTCTTTTGACCAACTCCTTGCCGGAGGTGAACTTCCTCAATGAACCCTCTTAACCCTGCCGATTACCCTACCTACAACATTGGTGATAAAGTTACCATCCGCCAATGGGATGATATGGAATCCGAATTTGGTTTGGACGAATATGGTGAAATCAAAGTTCCAGAATTTTTCACAGAGTCTATGAAACAATATTGCGGACAGACACTCCCTATTGTTTATGTACACCGCCATGTACCTCCAACTTTTGATTCTTATTATCTCGGCGGTAGTTCTAGGACTTTTTCTTCCCCTATGTTCGAACAATCCAAACCCCAATCCATTCCACCCTCTTCTCTCTCCTTTGATTCTCTTCTCCAAGGTGGTGACTTCTTTTGATTCCTCCTGAAACAACCGATCTTTTTTACCCCACCATCCTTCCTAACCAAAAAATTCTCCTTCCCTCCTTCGCTCAATGTAAAGCTCTCTATGATGATTTTCGCCAAAGCTCTAATCTACGCAAACAATTCATCGCTCACCATATGAACTTGCCAATTGGGGTTAGTTGCGGCTTCTATCCTGTTTCTAACTTTAACGCCGTTTCCCGCGGTGATTTTGATTCCCCTCAAATCGTCACCGCCACAGGTGTCTGCAATCAAAATTTCTTTCAGTTCACCACCCAGGACGGCAAAATGTATTACGCTTCAAAAATTTATGCCGCCTACCAATCTCTTATTGAATCCTCCCCCGTGCCTACTCCTCCCTCTTCCATTTCCTTCGATGATTTACTTCAAGGTGGTGCTTAACCTATGCCGTTTTATCCTCACAAATTTCAGCCTGGCGATACGGTCACAATCCGCACTTGGGATGATATGCTCTCTCAATATGGCAGCCTGGGTGAACAACTATGGATTAAAACCCCTTATGCAGCCTTTACAAATAGTATGAAACAGTATTGCGGTCGCTCTTTCAAAGTCAAAAGTATCCGGCCATCCCTTAACGACGAACATTGGATCTATGTATTAGACGGCAGCCGGAACGCTTTTACTGAAGACATGTTCGTTTTAGCCCCACCTGTTCCTGCTTCTACCATTTCTTTCGACGATCTTATGAAAGGAGCCACATAATGAGTTCGTATTTTCCTCAAGTCGGTGATTTTGTTATGATCCGCCCCTGGGATGATATGGTAAAAGAGTTTGGCACTGATTCCTATGGGGATATCCCAACACTTCCTGCCGCCATCTTTCAAAGTATGAAACAATATTGCGGTCATTTCTACACTGTTGAAAGTGTAATCACTACCGCTGTTGGCTCCTGGTGCTCTTTTGCGGATGTAAACTATGATTTTCCTGTCTGTTCTCTTGTGTTACCCGTCTTTGAATTCTCTCTCACCTTTGATGACCTTCTGAAAGGAGCCGCTTTATGAATTTCAATCCTCAGTCCGGTGATACCGTCACTATCCGTACATGGGATGACATGGCAGAAGAATACGGTTTGAATGAAAGTGGTGGAATTAAAACTCCGTATATCACCATTTTGCAAGGTATGAAACAATTCTGCGGCCACTCTTACATTGTAAAAAAGGCTTACAATACATCTGATAGACGAACGTATTCTTTTTACGATTTTCCTTTTTACTTCCCTATCTGTGCTCTCGCCAGTTATTCTCCCTCCCTGCAGTCCATCCCCATTTCCTCCATCTCTTTTGATTCCCTCATCCAGCCTCTCACCACCCCCTGAAAGGACTACTCCAATGAAACAATTTTTCCAAACTGACCCGGACACCCGCCAGTATTGCCGCGCCCTCTCTCCCACTACATACCAGTTCACCGACATCGTTCCTTTTCACTCCAAAGCGGCTTCTCTCTACCGTGATTATTATGCCGTCGCCGCCGAGACGATCGACCTCTCTGCCTACACCATCCGCCAGCTGGAACAAGCCGTTGAGCCTTATTACTGTTCTCTGCGCGGTCTTGTCTCCGCCTATGGTTCTGATACCACCTTGCCGGAAATCCTGCAGATCATCGCGGAATGTGTCTTTGAAAACATTGAAACCCCAAAACTTGTTTCCCCTGCTGCTGATTACCCCCGTGTTGTCTCCTACCAACGCCAGTGGATCTCCCGCCAGGAATCCACCCCCGGCCTTCCCAAAACGATGTTCAAATCCCTCACCGATTCCGCCGCCGCATCTTAAATTAAGGAGATGATTCTATGTCTTACTTCAACCGCTACACTCTCGATGTCTTCCGCGATGATACCCCCGCTTTTATCCCGGAGCAAACCCGCTGTGCCATCCAGCATGAACTCCAAACCCTTTACGCCGATGCTTCCCCTTGCCTCAGACCTTTCGATCCTTCCGCCTATTTTTATGATGACGAGAATGATATCCTCACCTTCGACCCCGAAAACGAATGTCCGTTCGATGTCGCCAACGATATGATCGCCCTCTCCCGCTCCTTCCCTTCCCTCACCTTCCGTATTACCTCCAAAGGCGAATGTGACGATGACTACTGGCGTCAGTATTTTGTCAATGGCAAAACCTGTACCTGCCCCGGCAAAATCGAAATCACTTACACCCCCTATAACCCCCGCAATCTCGAAGCCCCGTACTGATAAGCGTACCACTTCCCGTTTTTGTAATATTTTCCACCACCTTGTTTTATTTTTAACATTGTTCTATAACAAAAATTAAAAGGAGTACATAGTTATGAAAATCGTCAACACCGGCATCAAGTACCAGATCTACGATGATTCCCTTCGCACCTTTGATTCCCTGCCCGCCGCCACCTACTGTGTCCGTTTTTCCAAGCTCAGCGGCTTCTATCTGGAATCCCGCCCCAATATGCAGGTCAACGAAACTGTCTATGGCCCGCATGAATCCAAGGTCGAAAAAGTTATAGCGTCCTACAACGCTTTTCCGCGTTCTCTTGGCGTCATCCTTAGCGGCGCAAAAGGTATCGGCAAGTCCATGTTCGCTCGCCTGCTCTCCACCCGCGCCATCTCTGCCGGCTTGCCCGTCCTCATTGTCGATGAAGCCATCCCCGGCATCGCCTCCTACCTCGAATCCATCGACCAGGAAGTCATGATCCTCTTTGATGAATTCGATAAAACCTTCGCCCACCCCTCCGATAATGATAAAACCGATCCTCAGTCCACCATGCTCTCCCTGTTCGATGGCACCTCCAACGGCAAGCGTCTCTTCGTTGTCACCTGTAATGATCTCAAAGGTCTCAATGATTTCCTCGTCAACCGCCCCGGCCGTTTCCATTACCACTTCCGCTTCGATTACCCCACCGCCGATGAAATCCGCACCTACATGCAGGATAAGCTCAAGCCGGAATATTATGACCAGATCGATGCCGTCATCGGTTTTGCCGGTCGCGTTGACCTCAATTATGACTGCCTGCGTTCCATCGCCTTTGAACTCAACACCGGCCTGCCTTTCACGGAAGCCATCAAGGATCTGAACATTGTCAACCTCAACGCTGAGCACTATAACATCACCATGAAATTCGCAAACGGTATTGTCTATACCGCCAGCAATGTCCGCTGTGATCTCTTCGATCCCTCCTCGGAAGAATACGTTCGCTTCTTTAACAAAAACGGTGATTTTGTCTTCGAAGTCACCTACAACAATGATTCCGTTCAGTTCGATAAAACCTCCGGCACTCCCTTTGTTGAAGGCAAAGACCTCTCGTTTGAATACCGCCACATCTCCGATGATGAACTCTCTGACCCGGATGAAAAGGCTTGCTATGATGCCATCGCCCAGATCAAATCCACCACTCCCGCCGCTCTCGCCTTCCGCCGCACCCGCTCCCGCGATATCCACTACGCCGTCTAAAGGGGGTTGTCCCAGTAGCAGCCGTCAGCATCGACACGGTAGATTCTTACAATTTTACGGGGGTATGAATTATGTTGATTAAGAATATCAAGTGGGATACAGATGGTGATATAGAGGCTCTTGCCTCTTTGCCAACTGAGGTTTGCACGCCGTCGTTTTTACGAGAGGAACAGTATGACGATATCGAAGAATTCCTCGATGATGTCTCGGATTGGCTCTCGGACGAATATAGCTGGTGCCATTTCGGATTCGAGACGGAAACCAACGATGGAGGAATTATCAAATGCGATACGCTGCCCGAATAAGGCAGAAAGGAGAAAATATCATGAACAATACAATCGTTTCTCCTGCCGAATATTTCGAACAGGTAAAAAGCCGAAAGCAGACAATGACGGATGCCGGACTTTCTCAACTATATGAGAACTGCATTGCTCTTCTCGAAGAGTATCAGCGTTCCGGGCAAATTACTGCGCAGAAAAAGCTGCTTTTCCACATCGACAATATCACACGAGAAAAGAAGCTGCTTGACCTCGGCATTGATACCTTTGTCTACAAAAGTGATGTGGACGATTTTATCCATATGGTAGACAACAAGGTCGTCAAAATTGTGGAGTTGGAGAATTATCAGCGGCGGATTCCGGAAGAAATCATTTAGAAAATCGAATGCTGCAAGGGTATTTTCGATAAGATGTATGTAATCTTCACGGATTACACAAAGCGCGAGGAGCGAAGAGTCGAGGCTATCAAAAGAGAAAAGGACCCCATTCTTTTTGGGACTTTCCAAGATACCGCAACAAGAACCGTGGTAGAACGCTTTTATTTCATCGGCGATTGGACGGATGAATATTGCGATTTAACATTGGATAAGATGGTTGCCGTTGTCAAAGAAAAGGCTGACAAGGACATCGTAAAGAAGTTCTCTACGCCGGAAAGCATCCGCGAGTTGAGCGACCAACTTAACAATCTGGATGAGTCCATGAACGGGTTGTACCGCCAACGCGAAAAGGCTCCCGCACCCAAGAAAGGGTTCTTCGACCGAGTACGCACAGCGTTTCGTTCTCTGAAAGGAGAATGAAATGGCAAAAGTGGATTTGACCGAAGATGAAGTTTATTCGCAACTTCGCTCTGTTTCTAATTCAAAAGGAAACGGTATTTACGATGCTTTACGTTCTGCCGATATTCCTTGGGACTTTTCTTCTTCTTTTACTTTGCTTCGTATTGTCCGCACAGAAGCAGAATTGACACCGCTTGTTTTTACTGGTGATGCAGAGACCGTCAACTTTATGAAAGAGGTTGCGGAGGTAGAAGAAGGAAAGAGATGCGATTGCTGTGGTCAGCTTATCACAACACCCTTATGGGATATGCCCTATGGTTCATTGTGTGATGAATGCAGCAAACGCCTTGACGAGCAGGTTTACGGCAAATACGAAACGCCTTGGCAAAAAGTAGAACAGGGGAGGGAAGAGCGTTCCACTCCTTGGTGGTTTGACCTTTGAAGTCAGAAAGGAAACGAATGAGCAGATGGAATGTTTTTTTGTAGCGAAAACGCTTCTTATCGTATTTATTATCGCCAAATTGAGATTACCGTAAGCGGCGCTTCGATAACCGCAAGCGCGACAAAGGTTGGCTTGCACCTTCTCTAGGACACAAGAAACAGCTGAATATCAGTCTTATCGAACAGTATGTATCTGTAATTCCGATTACTCACGCAACGGTTGAGGTTGGTTCCTTTGACACGATGCTGCTGCAAGCTATCCAGAAAGGCGAAGCGAAACCGGAAGGCGTAGACTACCAGAAGGGTCCGCGTTACAACTTAGCTACACTACGTGAGGCGGTATTCTACCGTGATGATTACACCTGCCAGGTTTGTGGGCGTAAAATTACGGATGGTGCCATCCTGCACATGCACCACATGTTCTACTGGAAAGGCAGACACGGCTATCAGCTTGATGAGTTAGTTGCCGCTTGTGAAAAATGCCATACACCCGCTAACCACCAAAAAGGTGGCAAACTCTATGGTTTTGGTAAAGACAAAAAGTTTGCTAACCTTTCGGGCGCAGCGTTTATGAACGCTGTTCGCTGGCAGATAGTAGATGCACTGCACGCCACATACGGTAAGGAATTTGTGACCATCACTTATGGTGCGATGACAAAGGAAAAGCGAATCATTCTTGGCATAGAGAAAACCCACAACAACGATGCGTATGTAATAGGAGATTATCATCCGGCACATCGTTGCGTGTTTAGGCATTACCAAAAACGACGCAGAAACAATCGTGTGCTGGAAAAGTTTTATGATGCCACTTATATTGACGCTCGCACCGGCAATAAAGCAAAAGGCAAAGAACTCTTTAATGGCAGAATAAACAGAAACCACAAAAAGGGTTCTGAAAATTTTCACAAGTGCCGCAGCAAAAAGGTATCGAAGGGCCGTCGCTCTATAAAAAGGCAGCGCTATGCAATTCAGCCATACGACACTGTGCGTCTCGAAGGTAAAACATACATTACAAGCGGGTGCCATAATAAAGGCACAAGACTTTTGATTCCGGTCAATGGAAAAAGTAAGTCCGTAGCAATTTCCAAAGTTCAAGTTGTTTGCCATGCGGGAGCATGGATACAAATCATCTAAATATTGAAAGGAGGTAAGCAGGAAATACTGTATCTTAGTCTTTTCTAAGAAACGCATTCCTCCCCACCTAAGCCTTACGGCTATAGATGGGGTGCCCTGCTCCATTATCATGAATCTTATCCTTGCCCACTCCATCCCCGACCGTCAACTTTCCGCTCGTCTTCAGCGCAGCGTTCAGTCCATCCAGGTCATGCGCTGCCGTCTTCGTTCCAAATAATTTTCAATTTTCAAAATCCAAGAAGGTGGTAATATGCCAATTCTTTGTCTTCTCGCGGCTATTGTTATCGCGGCTCTTATGTTCGCCGCTGTATATGCCTTCTCATATGGTATTGCCAAAGTCGCCCTTAAAGTTCTTCCTGAACCTGACCCCAACGAAGGTCTTCCCATGTGTGCCCGCAAACAACAGGAAGTCCAAGATTCCTGGCTTGCCATTGCTGAAAATGGCCACAACCTGCGTGGCGAATACGCTTTCCAGGTCCAGCAAGAACGCCACTGTTCCTGGTCCGAGGCAATCTATATTATGATCTGCCACGACTGTGAAGATATGGGCATCCAGGTCAATCATGAATACGCTGCCAATGTTTCCGGTTATTCTATCGAACAACTCAATCGCCATTCTCTTGAACAATACCATGTTCCCGGCACCTGGAAATCTCAACCTCTCCCCGGCCACGAAGGCAAAACACTCACTTACGCTCAGGCTCAGGAAGCCATGAAAAATCGAAAGGAGCACTAAAATGAAAAAGAATAATGATAAAGGCACCATGATTTTTATCGGTATCTGCTTTGTCCTTGTAGTTCTTGATATCTGGGTCAAGCTATAAACCATGTATAGTTAAGGCAGGTGAATTCTTATGCCCATCAAATTTCTCCTCCTCCTCCTTATGGTTTTCTCCCACCTCATTGCCGATTACAATCTTCAGGGTATCCTCGCCGATTTCAAGCAGCGTTTGTGGTGGGACCTCAAGTACTCCAAGGTGTTCGTTCAGGAACACTATCCTGTTGATTACATCACCGCCCTCATCGAACATTCCTTCATGTGGTCAACTTGCATTACGATCCCGCTTCTGGTTTATTCTCTGTTCGTTCCTTATAATCCCCATGCAATCGCCTATTTCTGTTCTGCCATTCTTACCAATACCGGTTTTCATGCTATTATTGACCACCAAAAAGCAAACGAAGGTTCTATCTCTCTTACCACCGACCAGCTCCTTCATACTGGTCAAATCTTTCTTACCTGGCTGTTCTTCGTTCTGTCCTATTAAAAAAATAAAAGCCAGGGTCGCAAAACCCTGGCGTACATCCTCCCATTCAAAGGAGCCTTATCATGAATTCTATCCCTCAGTCCTCCCAACAGCTTGTTGAGCTGCTTAAATCCAAATCTCTTCACATCTCTGCTGCCGAAAGCTGCACCGCCGGTCTCTTCTCTTCCTCTCTCGCCAGCATCCCCGGCGCATCCAGCGTTATGGAGTACGGTTTTGTCACTTACTCTGCCGCTGCCAAAACGAACCTTGTCTCTGTCAAACCGGATACCATCAAGAATTATACTGTTTATTCCGGTCCTGTCGCTACCCAAATGGCAATCGGCGCAGCTCAAAAATCCGGCGCAGAGCTTGGCGTTGGTATCACTGGCATCGCAGGTCCTCATGCGGAATCTCAGCCTGCCGGCACTGTCTATATCGCTGTGGCCAATTCAGAGATCCAAAATGTTTTTGTTCGCCGCTATCTTTTTCAGGATCACGACCGTAACATCATCCGCCAAAAAGCCGTCCTTGCTGCCATGGATCTTGTCACCGTCGTCATCACCTCTACCGGCCGCCAGCCCCACTTTGCCTGGTCCTGCAGCCCCGCTATCATCCATACCGTAACCGAATCCAAAACCCACTCATTCTAATCACTATATAATAAGGTAGGTAATTTGCTATGAATCGAGAACGTCGCTCCAGAATTCGCGGCCTTATCAAGGCTTTCAAGGATCTCTCCTCCACCATCCAGAACGACCTTTCCTCCCAGGTTCAGGACCTGCACGATATTGAGGAAGAAGCATTCGATAATATGCCGGAGTCTATGCAGGATTCCGACCGCGGCACCGCCATGCAGGATGCTATGGATGAACTTCAGTCCGCCGTTGACCTCTGTTCCGAAGCCTCCGATGCCATTGATTCCATCGTAGATTCCTTACAAGCCGCTACAAAATGATTTTCCCTCCCCATCAGGTAGTCTACCGTGCAGTGCATTTCGTCTGCCAACACGCCCAGCGCCCAAAACCCTGGGTAGTTGATTCCGTTCTCCCACCCCATCACGGTGTGGGTTCCGCATCGCAGCCGCTCTGCCAGTTCCCGCTGGCTTATCCCGTTTGCCTTGCGCCACTCTCGTATAATTTGCCCAATCTCCATATTTTCGTGTCCCCTTTTCAATGTTAGTACAGGTTTCCGTTCTAGTATCTTGAATTCCTTTGTGCTATACTCGCATTATACAACAAATGGTTGTCAATTACAACTATTGGGATTAAATTCCCACCATTTTCTAGTCCATCTTTTCGGACGTCAACTGATAAGGAGGAGCCATGAATACACAAACTATCACCCTCGCCCAGCTTGCCACCGCCTGCCAAAACGCAGCCTACATCAATGTCCACCTCTACACCCCGGCCATGTCTTCCCTCTCCACCTTCAAACCAGATCAAATCCGCTTCATGTCTGCCTCCACCGGCGTCCCGCTGTTTCGCTTCCAAAGCAAAACCAGCACCATCGTCCTGCAGGCTCCCCGCATTCAGGCTGCCGTCACCCCCAGCACCCCCGGCAATGAAATCCCTTTTGGCCGTTGTACCTACTCCTACACCACCTATGATTTCGTTCTGGATGGTGTAAATTATTCCGTAAATATTTTTCAAAAAACTTGAAATCTACTGTTGACTTCTTGTAAGTAACGTGGTATGATAATATCACAAGGTAAGCAATAAATAAGTAAAGGAGGTTTTCCCGCTATGTTCAAACCCAGTACATCGGTTCCCAAGTTTGGCGAAATCCGGCTGGGCTGCACCCCGCAAGACCACGCCCTGCTCGGTACGCACAAGTACGTTGGCATTCATCCCTATCTGGTCGTCAGCAATGATATTTATAACAAATTCAGCGGCCAATGCGATGTTATTCCCTTCACCACCAAGCGCTTTGCAAGTGCCAGTCCAACGCATGTTGATTACCCAGCCGGTTCCATCCGCGGCCTTACGCGGGATTCTACCCTCGTGGTCGAAGCGCGGGATACCCTCCTGAACTCTCAGCTTGGTGAACCGATTGCCCGCTTCTCAGATGAAAACTGGCAGCAGGCCAAAAAAGCTTTCCTCACTCAAAATCCATTCCTTACCCGCTGGGTCATCCCGGAACCGCGCCCAACGCCGGTCGCATAGTTTTCCCTTTGCATTTCCTGTCTACATACGTTATACTATAAATAACTAGAAAGGCAGGATCTGTATGGGCAAAACTATTATCGATCGGTATAACAATGATTCTGTTCGTATTGATCGTTATCAGCAACTTATCTCTGATATTACCAATGCTTATATTACGGTCAATCACGGCAAAACCGTTCCGCAGTATATCCAAAAAATCATTCCCCGGCTTTCCTACACGCTCGAAACGTATGAGCATCAGTACGGCACCCGGTTTGAATCCTTTTCCTATCAGCAGTACGCATCGTTTTATAAGCAGGCAATCATCGGCAACTCGGCAAGTGCAGTTATCAACCGCAACAAGCTGGTCCTTCTCTCCTGTTACCTGGATTACCTGGCTCTTCAAAACGTTATCACGCTGGATCAGTCAACAGGTCATCCATTCCGTCAGTTTCTTCAGATGTCACTGGCTGATAATGAGGACGATTCTCAAATTTCGTCCAAGCCATCCCTCACTACCGTTTCCAATCCCAGCAAACCCACTCTGCAGCAGTCTCTTGATTCTTATTCTCAGCAGATGCTCTTTTCTGATGAAGAATTCGAATCTATGCTGGAAGCTATCTTTAATAACAGTGATCTGGACTGTATGCCCCGTGCAATCTATACCCTTGCCTGGTGCGGTGTGGAGGTCAAAAACATTGCTCTTATCAAAAAAGCGGATGTCGATCTTACCCGTATGGTAATTTACGCCACCGAACAAAATCACCTCCCGCAGGATATTGTGATTTCTTCCTCTTTCTGCTGTATCAACCTTGAAAAAGCCATGCTTGCGCAAAGTATCCTGGTGCCCAATCGTACCGGTATGCGTGAAGTATCGTTTTTTGGCCGCGATGATTATGTGATCCGCGGTGTAAAAGGCGCCAACAAGGCCGAAACGCCGGACCCGGACGCCAGCGGTTTTTATATCGTCAATAACATCAACCGCGTCTATTCTCAGCGCCAAGAACAGCTTCCGGTGAACAATCCCTTCAAAAACAAAAAAGTTCTCGTCAGCTCTTGTTATAAATCCGGCCGGTTCCTGCGGCTCTTCAAAACACAACAGCTGTCAGAAAAACTCTGGGGCGTTTATAGCAATGATTTCGTTTACTCTTACAAAAAGTGGCTATCTTACAAGCAGCTCAACTTAAAATAATTTTTCCTCATCGTGGGGCATCGTCGTCCCACATTTTTACGGGCGCTATATTACAAGTTTTCGCAAACACTATTTTCAGGAGGTTTTTCCCATGACTACCGAAACTATGACCATCCACCGCGCTCTGGTAGAACTTAAAACGATTGATTCCCGCATCATCAAAAAGATCGATTCCGCCAAGTTCTGCGTCGCTGCCAAAGCCAAAGCTACCAAGCTCGGTGCAATCACGGTGGATGAATTCAAAACATCTGCTCAGGCCAGTTATGATTCCGCTATGGATCTCATCAATCGCCGCAACGCCATCAAGGCCGCTGTCTCCAAGTCCAACGCGGTCACAGAGATTTCAGTCAACAATAAAACTTATACCGTGGCCGAAGCCATCTCTCTCAAGCAGCACGGCATGGAATACCTGGACTACCTGCGCAGCCATATTCAGGCCCAGTATTCAAACGAAACCTCTCAGATCACTTCCGCCAATCTCCGTGTGGAAGCCAAGGCCGATGATATGGTCAAATCGATCTGCGGCGGCGATTCCAAAACCAAGGATGCCGATCCTGAAACTGTCGCCAAGATCCGCAACACCTATCTTGAACAGAACTCCATGGAGCTGGTCGATGGCCTCACCAAAGGCTGCACTCAAATCATTGAAGACCTGCAGACCCAGATCGATTCCTTCAACAACGAAATTGATTCCGCCCTTTCTGTTTCCAACGCCGTTACCCAGATCACATTCAGCTACTAAGCTGTTTTGATACCATTTGCCTGTGTACCGAAAGCGTCAAACCACAAGCCGCTTTGTCCGCTGTGGAATAATGACAAAGTTAAAACTATAAACACCTGTTCCACGCTATCAAATATGATAAAAATATTGGTTCATTCCTCGTGGCTGCATTTTTTGTATGCTTAGCCCATCAGAATGAATGTTTTTGCCCGGAAAGTTTAATGCTTAACGCTTAAACCTCAACGCTCAAATTTCAAACCTTATTTTTCATCAAAGTTTATTCCTTAACCCCCAAGGCTCAAGGCTCTATTAAATCCTTGGCGCAAGGTCATGTGCATGGCTGTGTCGGCACCTCGCTGTCCTCAAGGCTGGTACATGGGCAACGTGCGAAGGCGGTAGCACGTTAAAACAATCCGCCCTGGTAAGCGGCTGTCGTACAACGGCCAGTATACAAGCCTTCCAAGCTTGGGATGGGGGTTCGACACCCCTCAGCCGCTCCACAACAGAATAACTTCATTTTGGTTTCACACCGTAAAGTCCCGTCACACCGGTGCGGCCGTGGATTGGCCGTGCCGGGTAGCAAACGGCTCCACACCTCGGTCATATCCAGTGGTCAGCGGCTTTTTCGGGGTTCTTGCTTCCATTCAGTTCAAACAGTTTGATGAGCTGTCTGCGGCTGAAAATGTTCTGCTCGTATTTCCAAATGAACTGCGAAAAGCTTACGCCCTCTTTGTTATCAAACGCAAGCCACTTGTCGTAAATGGCGTTGTTACAATTTTCCTGTAACTGCGTATATCCAGGTGTTTGAATTTGAATCTATGTACCCGTCACCAGTACAAATATATGTACCATATCGCGGGGTGTTGTCTCCATCATGAATTTATTCTGTTACTATGCCAGGTTAGCTCAATGACAGAGCAGCCGTTTTGTAAGCGGCAGGTTGTGGGTCCGACTCCCCCACCTGGCTCCACCGTTCCGGTTCACACCGGGGCGTCATGGCTCCCAGCGCCGGTCAAGTCTGGGGTACGCGGAGGGCCATCTCTCCGTCAAATCAGTGGGTGAAATAAACTCGCTGGACGCTTTATTCTGGTCTAACCCCCAGATGCTAAAGCAATGGCAGAGCAGCGGCACACTGCCTCAAAACTATTCCGTTTGCACCTTCGGGCAGGTAACAGTCCACCTTGCCGGGTTCAAAGCCGTCTTTACGGCAGTCTTAACACGCAGCACCCGGCATGAAAACCGATCGGCGGAACTTCCAGTTGGCTTCCAAACACCTTTCCAACTGGTGGCAAGATGGGAAAGTCCTCCGGGCTGCGGCGAGTGGTAAGCAGCGGTAAGTACCTATCGACATATGGCGAGACGGCTAAGCACGTCGCTGGTACCTCAAGGGTGGGATGCCCTTTATACGGAGCAATACTCAAGCTGGTTTAAGAGGCGTCCCTGCTAAGGACGTAGTCAACAACCTCGCCTAAACCGTTCCGCCGGTTATAGACGGGGCTTGCGGGGAAATTCGTAAGTCCGGTTGATTAGCCTAAGCCCGTTGCTTCTGCAGCGGGGGAAACTACGTTGTGTACCAATAATATAGGCACCTTATCCATACTCCACAAGTGGTAAGCTCTGCGGATGTTTGTTAAAAATCTCTGAGGGTAGGAGAAGTGCGAACATCATACCGAAAGGTAAAACAGTACAACAACATTGGCGATGTGGACCACAGGGCGCAAGCCCTGACTTATTGATTTATTATTTGCGAAAGGAGTGCCTTGCATGAGCACTTGCGCTTGTGTTCTCAGTAAGAATGGCGAACGCCTGATGCCGACCATCCGTCTTGGCAAGGTGCGCCATCTCCTGAAAGACGGAAAGGCAAAAATCATTAAGCATCATCCCTTTACTATCCAACTGCTGTATGACAGCAAGACGGATACTCAGCCTATCGAAATCTGCGAGGATGTTGGATACAACTACATCGGCATCAGCGTGAAAAGTGAATCTCATGAATATGTGTCTGTACAATATGATACATTGCAGGATGAGAAAGACTGCCACGATAGTTGTCGTAAGATGCGCCGCATCCGTAGAAACAGGTTACGTTACCGCAAGCCGCGTTTCGATAATCGTAAGCGGAATAAAGATTGGCTTGCACCATCTCTTGAACATAAGAAAGAACTCAACGTCAATGTCATCAAGATGTATTGCGAGGTAGTTCCTATTACGCATGTAACTGTTGAAGTTGGTTCTTTCGACACAATGCTTGTAAAAGCCATCCAAGAGGGTAAAGCTATACCGGAAGGCGCAGATTATCAAAAAGGCCCTCGCTACAATTTGGCTACCTTGAGAGAAGCGGTATTCTATCGTGATAACTATACTTGCAAAGTTTGTGGGCGCAAAGCCAAAAATGATAGCGCCATTTTACATGTGCACCATATGTTTTACTGGAAAGGTCGTCACGGTAATAGTCTTAATGAACTATTGACGGTGTGCGAAAAATGCCATACACCAGCTAACCACCAAAAAGGCAGCAAGCTCTATGGGTTCGGTGAAAATATAAAGTTCGCCAACCTTTCCGGTGCAGCATTTATGAACACTGTGCGCTGGCAAATCGTTAATGAGCTTTACGCTACTTTTGGAAAACTGTTCGTCACATTCACTTATGGCGCAATGACCAAGGAAAAGCGGATTGCTCTTCATCTTGAAAAGTGTCATAACAACGATGCGTATGCAATGGGGAACTTTCATCCAGTTGACCGCTGCGCGTTTGAACATTATAAAAAGGTGAAACGCAATAACCGCATTCTCGAAAAATTTCATGACTCGCAGTACATTGACATCCGCACCGGCAAAGTGGCTAACGGCAGAAGCCTCTTTAACGGTAGAATCAACCGTAGCCATAAAAAGGATTCCGAGAACCTGCACAAGTATCGTGGGAAAAGGACTCGTAAAGGCTACCGTGCTCTACGCCGCAAAAAGGTAGCCCTCAATCCCGGTGATTTGGTTTCTCTTAACGGAGAAATTCTTGTTGTCCATAGCACTCATGCCGGAAAGAATGGTTATGTAGGCGTAGAATTCAAAACTCCATCAAAAAGCGGCAAAAAGTCTGCCAGTCTCAAAAAACTAAAAATTGTTAAAACGTCAAACTCCATGCACTCTGCGTGGACTAAAGTATCTTAAAAACGTTTGTACTTACCAAGTATACCTCAAATATACTCTTGGCCAGCGCATTCCTTACCGCCCAAGTCGCAGGTGACTATGGACGGTGTAACATGCTCCCATATCTCAATGGTAGAGAAGCGGCCTTATAGCCCGCCTAGCACCAGATTAGTGCGCAATCCCTGTTCAAGTCAGGGTGGGAGTACCAAACCGTTTTTGATGGTTTATCGGGGATAACATAAAAACCACCGTTCGGTATGGCAGCACCGATCAAGAACCAAACCTGCCACCCAATCATCCCGCTGGTAAAACCGTGCTACAGCACCGCACTCCGGTCATATCCGAGCGCTTATCCAAGTCGGCCGGGTTCTGTGATAGACAATCACACTTCAATGCGGTGGGATGATTTTTTCTTTGGTGTCTCGCCCCTCACGGCGTTTCATATTCCCGGCAAAGCCCCTGGTACCTACAGGCACCGCCTTTACGGCCTGCCCCGCATACCGCTTCCCGGTCATACCCGGAAGATTGAATTTGTCACGATAATGTCAATCTACAAGTTCTCGCTGCGGCTCGAACTTGTCGTTTGCTGGGATTTTATTTTTTGATTCTATTGACTATCGGTTGTAAGGAGAAGATTGAAGTGAACAATAACTACTGCCCGATTCCGGGCGCAAGCCAGCCGAAAGAACCAGTGCGGCTGATCGATGCAAACAGCATATTACGTTTAATAAACATAAGCGGTAGCGCCTATGACGGAATCGAATATCAGGCATATGAGGCTGGTGTCGAATATGTTCGCGGTCTGATCGAGGACGCGCCAACTATAGACCCTGAATCCCTGCGGCCTACGGCGCACATTATGCGTGGAACTGTGCCTGATACACACGATGATGCGTTTTGCAGCAATTGCCGTTCATATCTTGGTGTTCCTGGCGTTGATTACGAAGATTATGATTCGGTTTTAAGCCACAGATATAAATATTGCCCATATTGCAATGCAAGGATAGTGAGCGCAGATGAATAATATGCGGTTCGATGCGGAAAACAGCCGGTGCATCCCTGCCGAACGGATGACGCCGGACGAATTGCGCCAGCTGCACCGCCTGGCCATTGAGCGCCGCCCCGAAGCCTGCCTTGGCTGCGGGCTGGAACATGATTGCTCCGCGTATAGATGTGCCGTCATCCGCAAAGCATTGCGGCTGTTGGGAGGTGGGGCGGATGCCTGTCTTTGATTTCAACTGTCTTTATTAACCATCATAAAACGAAAAAACCGATACGTTTTCCGGCCACTACCACAAAATTAACATTCACTGAATCCTCATTCACTGAATTCTTATTCAGCAAAAAAGCCATAAAGCATCGCAGCGCATTTTCTGCGGGGCTTTCTATTTTTTTACTCTTTTTCAAAGGGGGTGTTTCCATTCCAGCCGCATTTGTCCTTCTCATAATCCTCGCAGCCATCCTTTTTTGGGCTTGGCTTTCCCCGCACTATGATGAATTTGGTTCCAAAATTCTCAATTTCTTCCGTCAGTTCACCAACAAAAAATAAGGAGTTTTTTCAATGAACAAAACCGTTGGCGCAGTTATCTCTGCCTTTGTCATCATTTTCTGTATCGTTATTGCTCTGTTTTG
>CAKRPJ010000002.1:0-125455 GCA_934376955.1 uncultured Lachnospiraceae bacterium
AGAGAAGATATGGCTCTTAACAGCGTGAAAATTTTATACAAAGGCGGCACAGCGGAGATCGAAGTGAAGAAATCCCGCTTTATCGCGAACCTGAAACCGGTGGAGTCCGAGGAGGAGGCAGCGGCGTTTATCGCCGAGATCAAAAAGAAATACTGGGACGCCCGCCACAACTGCCAGGCCTTTACCATCGGCATGAACCACGAGCTCACAAGATGCAGCGATGACGGGGAACCGGCCCAGACAGCGGGACGTCCGATGTTAGATGTCCTTTTGGGTGAGGACATCCACGATGTCTGCGTCGTGGTGACACGATATTTCGGCGGCACACTTTTAGGGACCGGAGGGCTTGTAAGGGCGTATTCCCAGGTCGTTAAGGAGGGAATTGCCAACAGCACGATACTGGAAAAACGCCGGGCTTTCCGCATGGAGGTTCTTACGGACTATGCCGGGGTGGGTAAGATCCAGTATATTCTTGCTCAAGACGATATCACGGTCATGGACAGTGCGTATACCGATAAGGTGGAATTTAAACTGCTCGTACCTGCTGCCGGATATGACAGACTGGAAAAGAAGATCACGGAAGGAACAAGCGGCGGCGCCGTGATCCAAAAGGGAGATGAGATCTGGTACGGACTTTTGAGCCGGGAAGTCGTTTTATTCTGCGAATAAGTTTTTATTGCATTTTTCTATCTGTGATGCTATAATAAAACGCTGTGCAAAAGGAGTTTAAGTTTTATACTTGAGTCAGGAAAGAGGATTATTATGAAGATCAAACGCGAAGATATCAGGAACGTAGCCATCATTGCCCATGTCGACCATGGCAAGACAACGCTTGTCGACCAGCTTTTAAGACAGAGCGGCGTGTTCCGTGAAAATCAGGAAGTCGTTGAACGTGTAATGGATTCCAATGATATTGAAAGAGAGCGCGGAATCACGATTCTGTCAAAAAATACGGCAGTTTTTTATAAAGGAGTAAAGATCAATATTATCGATACCCCAGGCCACGCAGATTTCGGCGGCGAAGTCGAGCGTGTTCTGAAGATGGTGGACGGCGTTATCCTGGTGGTGGATGCATTTGAAGGACCGATGCCGCAGACAAAGTTTGTACTTCAGAAGGCGCTGGAGCTGGATCTTCGTGTAATCGTATGTATAAATAAGATCGACCGCCCGGAGGCCCGTCCGGAGGCCGTGATCGATGAAACCTTAGAGCTGTTCATGGATCTGGATGCATCCGATGAACAGTTAGACTGCCCCTTTGTCTACGCTTCTGCCCGAGGCGGCTTTGCAAAAAAGGAGCTTGATGATCCGGAAGTAGATATGAGTCCGCTGTTTGAAACAATTATCAGCTATATTCCCGAGCCGGAGGGAGATCCGGATGCAGATACACAGGTTCTCATCAGCACCATCGACTATAACGAGTACGTAGGAAGGATCGGTATCGGAAAGATTGATAACGGTTCCATCAAAGTAAATCAGGAATGCGTGATCGTAAACCATCACGATCCTGACAAAAAGAGAAAGGTTAAGATTGGCAAGCTGTACGAATTTGACGGACTGAACCGTGTAGAGGTTCAGAGTGCGGAGTTCGGTTCTATTGTTGCAATTTCCGGTATCCCGGATATCCATATCGGTGACACACTCTGCTCCCCGGAGAACCCGGTAGCTATCCCCTTCCAGAAGATTTCCGAGCCGACGATCTCCATGAACTTCATGGTCAATGACAGCCCGTTAGCCGGACAGGAAGGAAAGTTTATTACATCCCGCCATATCCGTGACAGATTGTTCCGTGAATTAAATACGGATGTAAGCCTGCGTGTCGAGGAGACAGACTCTGCCGATTGCTTTAAGGTATCCGGACGAGGTGAGCTCCATCTGTCCGTCCTTATCGAAAATATGCGCCGGGAAGGCTTTGAATTTGCGGTAAGTAAGGCTGAAGTAATCTACAAATACGATGAGCGCAACAGAAAGCTGGAGCCCATGGAGCTTGCTTATGTGGATGTTCCGGAGGAGTATTCCGGTTCTGTCATCCAGAAGCTGACAAGCCGTAAGGGCGAGCTTCAGGGAATGAGCCCTGCAAACGGAGGCTATACCAGACTTGAGTTTTCCATTCCGTCCAGAGGCCTGATCGGATACCGTGGAGAATTTATGACGGATACAAAGGGAAATGGTATCTTAAATACGATATTTGACGGCTATGCTCCCTTTAAGGGTGAGCTGAGCTACAGAAAGAACGGCTCCCTGATCGCATTTGAGGCCGGTGAGTCTATCACCTATGGTCTGTTCAATGCACAGGAGAGAGGTACTCTGTTTATCGGACCGGGGGTGAAGGTATATTCCGGAATGGTAGTCGGCGAATGTCCGAAGGCAGAGGATATCGAGCTTAATGTATGTAAAACGAAAAAGCTTACAAACACACGTTCTTCAAGCTCTGACGAGGCGTTAAAGCTCACACCGCCAAAGGATATGAGCTTAGAGCAGTGCCTTGACTTCATTGATACCGATGAGCTCTTAGAGGTAACGCCAAAGAGTCTCAGGATCAGAAAGAAAATTCTTGATCCGACACTCCGTAAGAGAGCAATGATCAATAAAAAGAATCAGTAAAACGGATATCTTCCGTTTCCGAAACCGGGGTACATGCTGCAGGAAACAGACATACCCCGGTTTTATCTCAATCGGAGACCCAACTCCCACTTCTTTTAGATAACAGGTGGTGAGTAACAGCAAATTTGTCTTAGTGGGAAAGGGGGATCACTATGATACATATACTTGTCAGCGCCTGCCTGATCGGTCAGAATTGTAAATGGGACGGCAAAAATAACAGGGATCAGAAGCTTCTTGACTTTATGGAGCGTACCAAGGGGATCGCAGAATTTCACCCGGTATGTCCGGAGGAGATGGGGGGACTTCCCACACCGCGTCCGGCTGCTGAGATCCGGAAGGAAGATGAAATCGTGATAAACCGGGAGGACAGAAATGTTACGGCGGAGTTTCTTCTCGGTGCCGATATGGCGCTTCGGACTGCCAAGAAATATGGCTGCGAGATCGCTATCTTAAAGGAGAGAAGCCCCTCCTGCGGAAAAAACGGCATCTACGATGGGACGTTTACCCATACCCTTGTGCCGGGAATGGGAAAAACAGCAGCATTGTTATCCGGATATGGGATCCGGGTAGTAGGGGAATCGGAAATTGCAGAGCTTGAAAAAGAAATGCTTGACTTTTCGGATGCCCATGAGTAAGATATGAATTATCAATAATAAAAAGCGATGAAGGTGTAAAGGATACCTGTTTTCCTACAGAGAAGGGATGCCGTCGGCTGGAAGCTCCCCGGGTTCAGACAGGATGTCTAATTTCCCACCGGAGCTGTTTTGCTGAAATTTTCGACCTGAATCAGTAGGCAAAGCCGTCATCCGCGCGTTAGGCGGAATGGAAAGAGCCTGCTTATTGCAGGAATCAGGGTGGTACCGCGGATATTTCGTCCCTAATACATGAATGTGTATTAGGGATTTTTTTATGTAACAGGAAATTCCGCGGAATTCCCTGTTACATAAAAACTTGCCAATAATGAGTACAAAGCCCATACAACAATAACGGAGGAAAAGAAAGACATTATGAGAGATCAGTTGGAAAAAATCAAATCAGAGGCATTAAGAAAGATCGAGGCTTCTGATGCACTGGAAAAATTAAATGATATCCGAGTGGCTTATCTCGGCAAAAAGGGTGAGCTTACCAGCGTGTTAAAAAGCATGAAGGACGTTGCACCGGAGGATCGCCCGAAGGTGGGCCAGATGGTGAATGAGGTAAGAGAGCTCATTGAAGAAAGACTTGAGGAAACAAAGGCAGCACTTGCGAAAAAAGCCCGCGAGGAGCAGCTTAAGAGAGAAGTGATCGATGTTACGCTTCCGGCAAAGAAGGCAAATACCGGCCATAAACATCCGAACACGATCGCCCTTGAGGAGGTAGAACGCATTTTCGTCGGCATGGGCTATGAGGTCGTTGAAGGTCCTGAGGTCGAATACGATAAGTATAACTTTGAAAAACTGAATATCCCGGCCGGACATCCGGCACGAGATGAGCAGGATACCTTCTACATCAATGACAGTATCCTTTTAAGAAGCCAGACCTCACCGGTTCAGGCCAGAGTGATGGAGAAGCAGAAGCCACCGATCCGTATGATCGCTCCGGGACGTGTATTCCGTTCCGACGAGGTAGATGCAACACATTCCCCGTCCTTCCACCAGATCGAGGGACTCGTTATCGACAAGCACATCACCTTCTCTGATCTTAAGGGAACTCTGGCAGAGTTTGCAAGAGAGCTGTTTGGTGAGGATACAAAGGTTAAATTCCGCCCGCATCATTTCCCGTTCACTGAGCCGAGTGCTGAGGTGGATGTAAGCTGCTTTAAATGCGGCGGAAAGGGCTGCCGCTTCTGTAAGGGCTCCGGCTGGATCGAGATCCTCGGCTGCGGAATGGTTCATCCGCATGTCCTTGAAATGTGCGGCATCGATCCGGAGGAATATACCGGCTTCGCGTTCGGTGTCGGCCTTGAACGTATTGCACTTTTAAAGTATGAGATCGATGATATGAGACTGTTATACGAGAATGATATCAGATTCTTAAAGCAGTTCTAAAACAGAATAGATAGAAAGATTGGAGAAGCAATTATGAATACAGCATTATCATGGATAAAAGCATACGTTCCGGATCTGGATGTGACGGCACAGGAGTACACTGATGCCATGACACTGACCGGAACAAAGGTTGAGGGATATACATGTCTTGATAAAAACCTTGAAAAGATCGTAGTAGGAGAGATTCTTTCTGTTGAAAAGCACCCGGATGCGACAAAGCTTGTCATCTGTCAGGTGAACATCGGAAAAGAAACGATCCAGATCGTAACAGGCGCTCCGAATGTTAAAGTGGGACAGAAGGTTCCGGTAGTCCTTGACGGCGGAAAGGTTGCAGGAGGCCATGACGGCGGCCCGCTTCCGGAGGATGGGATCTCGATCAAAAACGGTAAGCTCCGCGGAGTGGATTCTTTCGGAATGATGTGTTCCATCGAGGAGCTGGGAGCCGACAGAAACATGTATCCGGATGCTCCGGAAAGCGGTATCTATATCCTTCCGGAGAATGCAGTTCCGGGTGAAGATGCAGTTGCCCTTCTCGGGATGCGGGATGTAGTATTTGAGTATGAGATCACTTCAAACCGTGTTGACTGCTATAGCGTGATCGGCATCGCCAGAGAGGCGGCAGCAACCTTTGGCAAGGAGTTTAAGGCACCGGTCGTAACAAAAACGGGAAATAATGAGGACATTAACGACTACTTAAAGGTATCCGTTGAAAATACAGAGCTTTGTAAGCGTTATTGTGCGAGAATGGTCAAGAACATCCATCTTGCACCGTCACCGGTATGGTTACAGCATCGTCTGATTGCATCCGGTATCCGCCCGATCAATAACATTGTCGATATCACCAACTATGTTATGGAAGAATATGGCCAGCCGATGCATGCCTTCGATTATGATCTTCTTGCCGGCCACGAGATCGTTGTAAAATGTGCAAAGGACGGCGATGTGTTCCGGACGCTGGACGGACAGGAGAGAAAGCTGGATCACACAGTCCTCATGATCAACGATGGGGAAAAGGAAGTAGGCATCGCAGGCATTATGGGCGGAGAAAACTCCAAGATCACCGATGATGTAAAGACGATGGTATTTGAGAGTGCAACCTTCGACGGAACAAATATCCGTCTTTCCGCAAAGAAGGTAGGGCTGCGTACCGATGCATCCGGAAAATTTGAGAAGGGCCTTGATCCAAACACGGCAGAAGAAGCCATCAATCGTGCCTGCCAGCTGATCGAGGAGCTGGGAGCAGGAGAGGTTGTCGGCGGCATGATCGATGTATATCCTGTAAAGGCAGTTGAGTCCAGAGTGAAGTTTGAGCCGGATAAGATCAATAACCTGCTCGGAACCGATATTGCACCGGAAACCATGCTTCAATATTTTAATAAGATCGAGCTTGCTTACGATAAAGAAACAAATGAGATCGTAGCCCCGACCTGGAGACAGGACATCCACCGCATGGCAGATCTGGCTGAGGAGGTTGCAAGATTTTACGGCTATGACAAGATCGGAACAACACTTCCTACCGGTGAGGCCACGACCGGTAAGATCTCCTACAAACTGCGGATCGAAGAAGTTGCCAGAGAGGTAGCTGAATTCTGCGGCTTCTCTCAGGGAATGACGTACTCCTTTGAGAGCCCGAAGGTGTTCGATAAGCTGACACTTCCGGAAGACGATAAATTAAGACAGACCGTTGTGATCTCAAACCCGCTGGGAGAGGATTTCAGTGTAATGCGTACACTGCCGTTAAACGGAATGCTGAGCTCTCTTTCCACAAACTATAACAGAAGAAATAAAGATGTGCGTCTTTATGAGCTTGCTAATGTATACCTTCCAAAGAGCCTGCCGCTTACAGAGCTTCCGGAGGAGAGGATGCAGTTTACTCTCGGAATGTACGGCGAAGGAGATTTCTTCACCATGAAGGGTGTTGTGGAAGAATTTTTTGACAAAGTCGGCATGCATAAGAGGGCACACTATGATCCGAAGGCCGGAAAGGTGTTCTTACATCCGGGCAGACAGGCAAATGTCATTTATGACGGTGTTGTAGTCGGATATCTGGGAGAAGTGCATCCGGATGTTCTGGATAATTATAAGATCGGTGACAAGGCATATATTGCCGTCCTTGATATGCCGGCTTTGATCCCCTTCACCTCCTTTGACCGCAAGTATACGGGAATTGCCAAGTACCCGGCAGTTACAAGAGATCTTAGCATGGTAGTTCCAAAGGAGATCCTCGTCGGACAGATCGAGGCGATGATCGAGCAGAGAGGCGGAAAGATCTTAGAAGGCTACAGCCTGTTTGATATCTATGAAGGATCTCAGATCCTTGCAGGCTACAAGTCTGTTGCATATTCCATCACGTTCCGCGCGAAAGACCATACGCTGGAGGAGAAGGAAGTAACAGGAACCATGAACAAGATCCTGAATGGATTAAAGGGAATGGGAATTGAGCTGAGAGCGTAAGAAGAAAATACTGGATAAAAATGGAGGGCTGTCGTATACCGGCAATTTGCAGGATACGGCAGCCCTCCTTAACTGTATCAGAGCTGTTTTATTTTGTCCGACAGGCCATCAGATAGTAGTAAACCCGTTGGATTTATCGGCTAAATTATCGGCGTGATTGGCTTTGAGCAGAGCCAGTACAGCAGGTATATCCTGCACAGTTGCTTGTGTGATCGTCATATCCTATTCCTCCGTAATCATATCGATCGATGCTTTGATATTTGGAATCAGAGCATCACTCGTTCTATTATACAGCCTTTGATATAATAAGGCAAACTGATATTGGGAGGAATACTTATCTCAGTCCGACTTTAAATTTATTAAATTGAGGTTGTTTTTTTGATGATGATATGGTATTATAATTTTGTTTGTGAACAGGAGGTGTAAGTGATGCTTAGAATTATTCTGACAATTGTATTCGTTATTTTGTGTATTGCAATGACGGTTATCGTATTAATGCAGGAAGGTAAATCTGCCGGACTTGGTGCGATCAGCGGTGCGGCTGAGAGCTACTGGGGAAAAAATAAGGGACGTTCTATGGAAGGAAAGCTTGAGAAATTTACAAAGATTGCGGCTATCCTGATCTTCCTTCTGGCACTTGCATTAAACTTAAAGGTATTTTAGGATGATAGACACTCTTGCAAATATTCTGCAAGAGTGTTTTTGCTATATAGATGTAATGAGTTAAGCATGATTAGGATGACAAAAAAATGGAAGAAAAATGTTTTAACGAGAGGAAAGAAATGCTCCTCTCACTGATGAATGAAAAAGAATATGTGCCGATGAAGATCAAGGAGCTGGCTATCCTTCTGGATATTCCCAGAGAAAAAAGGGAAGAACTGAAGGCGGTGCTGGATTCACTTCTTGCGGAGGGGAAGATCAGTGTGTCTAAAAAGGGAAAGTATGCCCGCGCAGAGGTATTTGCTCAGACAGGGATCTTTACGGCACATTATAGAGGATTCGGATTTGTAACGATAGAGGGCCGGGATCAGGATGTATTTATCGCACCGGATAATACCGGGGATGCGATGGACAAGGATACGGTACAGGTGGTTGTTGAGGAGGCCAGGGACGGCCGGAGAGCAGAGGGTGTAGTCGTCAGGATCCTAGAGCATGCCAATGAAACAGTAGTCGGCATATATGAAAAGAATAAGAGCTTTGGCTTTGTGATCCCCGATAATCCCCGGATCACGATGGATGTTTTTATTCCGCAGGGGAGTGATATGGGCGCCGTATCCGGACACAAGGTAGTAGCCAGACTCACGAGCTACGGTGGGAAAAGAAAAAATCCGGAGGGACAGATCATAGAGATATTAGGGCATATCAATGACCCCGGTGTCGATATTGAATCGGTAGTAAGAGCATACGGACTGCCGGAAACATATCCGGAGGAGGTAATGGAGGAAGCTGCAAATGTGCCGGAGGAGCTTACCCAGAAGATGATCGAGGAGGAGATAGCCAAAGGACGTAGGGATCTGCGCCATCTTCCCATGGTCACGATCGACGGGGAGGATGCAAAGGATCTCGATGATGCAGTGAGTATTTCGTCCGAGCTTAAGAACGGGAAAGAGATCTTTCATCTCGGCGTGCATATCGCGGATGTGACTCATTACGTAAAAGAAGGCGGAGCTCTCGATCGGGAGGCACTGAAAAGAGGAACGAGCGTTTATCTTGTCGACCGCGTGATCCCAATGCTTCCGCATCGCTTATCCAACGGCATCTGTTCCCTGAATGCAGGCTGTGACCGCCTTGCACTGAGCTGTCTTATGGATATCGATGAAAACGGTGTGATATTGGGACACGAGATCTGTGAAACCATCGTCTGTATCGATCGAAGACTGACCTATACTCATGTTGCCAAGGTGCTGGAAGCTCCTGAGGCTTTTGCAGATAAAGAAGAATGCGATATGCTCTGTATGATGGGGCGTGCCTCAAAGGCCTTAAGAGGGCGGCGGATGTTAAGGGGGGCAGTCGATTTCGATTTTCCGGAGTGTAAGATCATCCTGGATGATAAGGGAAGACCGAAGGATATACGGCCCTATGAAAGAAATGCCGCAAATATGCTGATCGAGGATTTTATGCTGGCTGCGAATGAGACCGTAGCGGAAGATTATTACTGGCAGCAGGTTCCGTTCCTCTATCGGACCCATGAAAAGCCGGATGAAGAAAAGATCAAGAAATTCGGTATTCTGATCAACAACTTCGGCTATTCCATCCATCTTCAGAATGGAGAGCTTCACCCGAAGGAAATGCAGAAATTGCTGCAGAAAGTGGCCGGATCTCCGGAGGAGGCGCTTCTCTCAAGACTGGCCCTTCGTTCTATGAAGCAGGCAAAATATACGCCGGACTGCTTAGGACATTTCGGTCTGGCGGCATCGTATTATACCCATTTTACCTCTCCGATCCGAAGGTATCCGGATCTGCAGATCCATCGGATAATTAAAGAAAACATCCAGGGCAAGCTGGATGAGAAACGGATCTTCCACTATGAAAAGATCCTCAACGAAGTGGCCTTATGGACATCGTCGCGAGAACGTCTGGCAGAGGAAGCAGAGCGGGAAACGGAAAAGCTTAAGAAGGTGCAGTATATGGAGCGCCATATCGGTGAAGAATTTGATGGCATCATATCCGGCATCAATAATTACGGATTCTATGTAGAGCTGCCCAATTCCGTTGAAGGAATGGTCCGGGTGAGCGAGCTGGACGGAGATTATTATGTGTTTAACGAGGAACGTTATGAGCTTATCGGAGAATGCACGGGAAAGAAATTCAAGCTTGGACAGCCCATACGGATATTTGTGGTATCCGTAGACAGATACTTGAAGACAATCGATTTTCTGCCGGTGAGAATTAATAATTAGGTCATGGAGGTAAAAAATGGGAAAGGGAAGTTTTAAACTAATCGCAAATAACAAAAAAGCGTATTTTGACTTTTTCATCGATGATAAATTTGAATGCGGTATCGCGCTTGCCGGAACGGAAGTGAAATCTCTCCGCATGGGAAAATGCAGCATCAAAGAAGCCTTTGTCCGTATCGTTAATAATGAAGTGATGATCTACGGCATGCACATCAGTCCGTATGAAAAGGGGAATATCTTCAATAAGGATCCGCTAAGGGAGCGCAAGCTTTTGATGCACAGATTTGAGATCAATAAGCTGAAGGGAAAGATACAGGAGAAGGGCTATACGCTGGTTCCGCTGCAGGTATATTTTAAAGGCAGCCTTGTCAAGGTGGAGATCGGACTGGCCCGCGGTAAAAAGCTTTATGACAAAAGAGCGGACATTGCCAAAAAAGATCAAAGACGAGAGCTGGAGAAGGAGTTTAAGGTCAAGAATCTCTATTAGGATCGGTGTTGTTTTTCTGTTTTGTGTAGTAAAATATTAGTAGGGGATATTTGCAAAGATAAGGAGGATGATTATGAAGAAAAGATCATCAAGGCTGGCTGCTGCCCTTGCAGTAGCAGCAGCGATAGCACTAGGCAGCAGCGAAACAGCAATGGCGGAAGAAACATCACGTTCATTATATAGAACGATGACCCCGGACGGCACTGTCCGCGAGCTGGAATGGAAAACAGATGACAAGGGAGATTGGTACCAGTATTTGGACGATGGAAGCTATCCGAAAGGACAGTGGCTCTGGATCAGTTCCGTTAGTAACAGCGGATACTGCAGCGGAACAGCACGCTGTGTATATATTAAAAATGACGGATATATATATAATTCCGGATACAGCAAGGTGTATATGGCCACACATAGCTCTGACGAAGCCTTTAAAGCCTTAGATGGCTTCAAAAGTCCGGATGGGTATCCTGTGGACATAAGCGGAGCGTGGATAAATGAAGCGGGCACCGATCAGATCAAAAAAGAATTTCCCGAGTTAAAAGGGATGACCAGAACAGTTAAAGATAAAAATGGAGAGACGAAAACATTTTATAATGATGCGGCTTTTTCTGATTATGTTCATGAAAAATGGAATGAACAGTTCGACGAAGAATATATTGCAAAGCAGGTAGAGCTGGCAATTGAAGCGACAAATGAACAAAGACGAAAAAAAGGCCGTACAGAGCTTGTATATGATGAAAGCCTGGATGAGCTTGCCGAACAGAGAGCCCATCAAATTGCGGATAATTTTACCCACACACTTCCTGAGGGAGGAACGGTATCTAAATATCATCTAGCTGAAAATATTGCTGCTCACTCATACAATGATGTTGAGCCGGGAAAATTTGCTGTAAATTGGCTGTGGATGAATTCATTCGGACATAAAACGAATATCCTTGCCAAAAATGCCACTAAAATCAATATAAAGGCAGTTGTAGTGCCGGATAGTGCCGGATGTCCGAGGTGGTACTGGGTTCAACTGTTTGGATTTGATTAAACAATTTTCCTATACGTAATCGCCCGGAGACAGAAAAATCCCTCAGTGGTTCAGATCCACTGGGGGGATTTTTCTACAACTTAACGTAATATCTACTTCAGAAATCTCAAAAGCGATCAACAGTGTCAATTATTTTCATTATCGAATATAAATGATAATTATGGGATTTTAAATTAAGATATACATGAAAAAAGAGAACAGCTTTCGCCATTCTCTTTTCTACAAACTGAAAGTTGTCAGTCTGGTAATTCAACCAATACTGCTTCGTCAATATCAAAGTAATCATCCATATTACTGCTAAGCCCAGATGCTTTCCAAGCTTGTTCGAAGGTAATATCTTCTATGTTGCTTAAATAAATGTATGTGCTGTCCTTAACGGCATTACTCAGTCGTCCACTGATTTCCAACCTGTATTTGTAGATATGTCCATCGCACTGCCATGTACCGTCTGACATTTCACTGTATGTTTTCATGTTTCCTTCAATTGTGTCAATCGGCTTTATTGACTGTGTACCACAACCCGTGATTGAGGCCGTAAGTAAAAGACATAGCAACAATATTAGTATTTTCTTCATGGTCATTACCTCCCAAAATTCCGATTTGTTAAATTCATATCCGCATTATAGCATAAAAATAAAATAACGACACTGTATATCACTTTCGTAACATACAATGTCGTTACTTTTATTTTCTTCGATACACCAAACAAAACATATTCCTGTATACGATAATATCATATACAGAGTTCGACTTGTTCAGCTTTAGTGGACCTGAGGGGAATCGAACCCCTGTCCGAAAACCGATCCCCTGTTCTTCTACTATCATAGTCTATTGTTTGACATTCCCTCCTGTGAACGAAAACAGACATCCTTTCCCATTCAGTAGCTTCATATTACGCCCACATACTCAAAGCTTTGTATATGTCGTTTCCTGCGATTCATGGTGCCGGTGATTCGGGATGCAGGTCTCCCGAAGCCGACAGCTGCCTAAATTAGGCTGCGTATGCTAATTCGTTGTTAGCGTTTATATTTAGGTTTGCCATTTAACGCATTGCTTGCGGATAGCTTCACCAGCTTCACAGCCCCCGTCGAAACCAGTACAAGCCCTTACTGGCTGCCATTAGAGGCATATATCCCTTTCGGGTTACAAGACATAATAACACGTTCTTCCGATAAAGTCAAGTATTGCTCCAAAGAAGAATGGCCTTGTTACGGAGAGAACCGCAAATGTCCGCTTTACTTTTAAGGTGAAATCTATTATAATTCTTTGAGATTTTACTAGGGAGGAAATATCTATGAGTCAAAGAGATATGGATATGACAAAGGGGCCTTTGAAAAAGCAGATCCTGTTTTTCAGCATTCCGCTGATGCTGTCAAACCTTCTTCAGGTTCTCTTTAACATGTCAGACATTGCAGTGATCGGTCAATTTGCAGGAGCAATCTCCCTTGGAGCCGTGGGATCAACAACAACGCTGATTTCCATGTATACCGGCTTCCTGATCGGGCTTTCCGGGGGGATCAACGTGCTGACTGCTTTGTATATCGGAGCAAAAAATAAGAAAGCTCTGTCAGAAACAGTACATACAGCATTTCTTGTAAGTCTTGTGATAGGCTTGCTGCTTTTACTCGCGGGGGTAACGACCTCCCATGGGCTCCTTCGTATTTTGAAAACAAAGGAGGAGCTGGCAGATAAGGCGGCTCTCTATATTAAGATCTACTTCCTCGGCATCCCGGCTCTGGCTGTCTATAACTTCGGAAATGCAGTCTTTAGCGCAGCAGGAGATACCGGACGACCGCTTAGGTATCTGTTCATTGCCGGAGTTGTAAACGTTATTTTAAATCTGTTTTTTGTCATCGTCTGCAGACTGGACGTAGTGGGCGTTGCTCTTGCAAGCGCACTGTCGCAGTATTTATCTGCATTCCTGATCGTTTTTGCTCTGTTTAAAAGCAGATTGGATTTTGGTCTCCGGTTTTCCGAGCTGCGATTCTCAAAGGATAAGATCCGGTCGATCCTGCAGATCGGAATCCCATCCGGCTTTCAGAATGCGGTTTTCGGAATTGCAAACCTCTTTGTGCAGGTCGGCGTAAACTCCTTCAGCGCGGTAATGGTTGCCGGAAACTCCGCAGCCGCGAACGCAGATGCACTGATCTATGATGTGATGGCGGCGTTCTATACAGCATGTGCCAGCTTTATGGGCCAGAACTATGGCTCCGGAAACAGAAAACGTCTGCGGGACAGCTATTTTGTCAGTCTCGCCTATTCCTTTGGTATCGGACTTATTATGGGACTTCTTCTGGTGGCCTTCGGAAAACAGTTCTTATCCTTGTTTACGAGTGATCCGGAAGTCGTGTCTGCCGGAATGAAGCGGCTTACGATCATGGGCTTTTCCTATTGGATCTCGGCATTTATGGATTGCACCATCGCTGCCGCAAGAGCACTTGGAAAGAGTGTTGTTCCGATGATCCTTGTGATCATGGGTTCCTGTGTGTTCAGGATCATCTGGGTCTACACGGTGTTTGCCCATTTTCAGACGATCCCGTCCCTGTATCTTTTATACTGCTGCTCATGGACGATCACGTCTGTGGCGGAGATCCTCTATTTTATCCGTGTATATAAGTCGGCTGTAGGGGCAATGGCAAAAACGGCATAGAGGAAATTTCGCTAGATATTTTCAGTATTTTTCGGTTGATCCGCAAAATAGCTGGACAGCCTTTTTATTTCCTGTATAATAGGAAATTGTGACTGATGGCGAATATCCGCTTTACAGCATAAAATTAACCTTAAAGAATGGGGAAAAGGAGATTGAGTATGGAAAAGATACGTCCAATGTTGTTTACAACATTGAAAAATTATTCCGGTGCGCAGCTTTTGTCCGATGTTGTAGCGGGCATTATCGTAGCGATCATCGCGCTGCCTCTGTCCATCGCACTGGCATTGGCTTCCGGAGTGGGCCCGGAGCAGGGGATCTACACAGCGATCGCAGCTGGTTTTGTAATTTCGTTTTTAGGCGGAAGTCAGGTTCAGATCGCAGGCCCGACAGCAGCGTTTGCTACGATTGTTGCCGGTATCGTGGCAAAGAGCGGAGTGGAGGGTCTGGCTGTCGCTACGATCATGGCAGGTATTATTCTTGTCATCATGGGCTTCTGTCAGTTTGGCTCTCTGATCAAATTCATTCCGTTTACGATAACGACAGGCTTTACTTCCGGAATCGCCGTTACCATTGTGATCGGTCAGCTGAAGGATTTCTTTGGTGTCACATATCCTGCCGGTATGGAAACGATCGAAACGATGCAGAAGTTTAAAGCCTTTGCAGCCGGTTTCGGAAGCTTTAATGTGCAGGCAGTGATCGTTGGTCTTGTGTGTCTGGCCATTCTAATCCTTATGCCGAAGATAACAGAAAAGATCCCGGGATCCCTCGTGGCAGTTATTGCGGGGATCCTGATGGTGAAATTTTTACCTCTAAAGGTCAATACGATCGGAGATCTCTATACGGTCAGCAACAGTCTTCCGGCATTTAGAATCCCGTCCTTTGGCTTTGAAGTGATCCGGGAATCTCTGCCGGATGCGTTTACGATCGCTGTTTTAGCGGCCATCGAATCTTTACTTTCCTGCGTGGTCGCAGATGGCATGATCGGCGGAAAACACCGCTCTAACACAGAGCTTGTGGCACAGGGTGCCGGAAATATTGTTTCTGCATTGTTCGGAGGAATCCCTGCAACGGGAGCCATTGCTCGTACTGCGGCCAATGTTAAGAACGGCGGACGCACTCCGGTGGCCGGTATGGTGCATGCCATTGTCCTGCTTCTGATTCTTGTGATCCTGATGCCGTGTGCAAGCTGGATCCCAATGCCGACCATCGCGGCGATCCTTTTCATGGTTGCCTATAATATGTGCCAGTGGAGAATCTTCTTAAAACTGGTAAAGACAGCACCAAAGAGCGATATCCTTGTCCTTGTACTGACGTTCTTCCTGACCGTGATCTTTGACCTTGTTGTCGCCATTGAGGTTGGAATGCTTTTATCCTGTCTTCTGTTCATGAAGCGCATGAGTGACGAGACAGGCACCAGAAACTGGCTTTACGCAGAGGAGGCAGCGGCAGCAGAAAAATCTTCTAAAGACTTACGCCATATCCCGCTGGAGCTTGCCGTATATGAGATCACAGGCCCATTATTCTTCGGAGCAGCAGATAGGATCAATCAGATCGAGACCGCCGACGGAACAAGATGCCTGATCCTTCGTATGCGTGCGGTACCGGCTCTTGACAGCACAGCAATGAATGCGATGACCGCTCTCTACGAACGGTGTCAGAAAAAGGGAATCACTCTGATCCTGTCCCATGTCAATGAGCAGCCGATGCGGGCAATGGAGAAGGCCGGCTTTGTTGAGCTGGTGGGCAGAGAGCATTTCTGCGATAATATCGAGGAAGCCCTCAGCCATGCCGATGAGGTACTCGAAAAATAGGAAAATGATTCCGGTAGGCGGTCTTTACCGTGGTGAGGTGATCTCTACAGTCCTGCCGCCGAGATCCTCATAAATACGATGGGAGATGGAGATCACGGTTCTTCCTCTTGATGCACGCTGCAGAGCAGTCAGAACACGGGCCTCTGTTTCGGAGTCAAGATTTGCGGTGATCTCATCGAGAAGCAGCACAGCCGGATCGGAGGCAGCGGCCCGGGCGATCGATAAGAGCTGCCATTCGCCTTGCGAAAACAAGCCCTCAGTGCAGAGGGTCAGATATCCGTCCGGAAGCAGCCGGATCGCTTCATCGATCCCGGAAAGTCTGGCAGCCTTTTGGGCCATTTCCATAGTAATGGAAGGATCGGACAGCGTGATCTGATCCAGCACCGTGCCGGGGACACGGGAAAACCTCTGTTCGACGCAGCAGATACAGGAACGGCGTTTTTCATCGGGGATATCAAAAGCATGAATGCCTCCGATCGTGACCGAACCTGCCTGAGGCGGATACAGTCCGAGAAGAAGACGAAAGATCGTGCTTTTTCCGGCCCCGGTACGCCCGATGAGGGTTACATGCTCCCCTTTATTTACAGTCATAGAAAAATCGACCAGCACAGGATGTTCATCGTAACCGAAGGTGACATGGGAAATAACCACGTCCCCCTGTGCCTGGTCTTTTTTTATCTCAATCGAGAAGTCTTCCACCTCTTTAGGTGGTGAGTAATAGCAAATTGGTTTCAGTGGGAGGTGGGTCTCCGACTGAGATAAACGCTCCTTAAGGGCGAGAAACGCATTGATCCGGCTGACACCGGCCATGGCAGATTGCACAGCCTGTATTTCCATCCCCAGACTTTCTATTGGGGCAAAGATACGCGAAATGTAATTGATGACAGCAACGGAGGTGCCGACCGACATTCCGAAAAGAGTAAGGAATTCCGGTCTTTTTGAGGCGGAGAGCAGCATGACGATGCCGACAACGGCAGCGTTTAATAAAAGTACGACCGGAGAATAAACGGCATCATAAAAATTGGTTTTCTCCATGGCACGGTAGCTTTCCGTGATCCGTCGGTCATAGCGCTGTTCCATATATGATTCCATCCCGAGAAGGCGTATGGTTCTTATGTTGTGGAGTGCTTCCGGCACTTGTGCGGAAACTGCGGCAACGGCACGGCGGTTTTCCAACTGTGATGCAAGCATTCTTTTCTGCACAAGCCGCGTAAAGGCGGCAAAGGGCGGAAGGATGAAAAGTAAGATCAGGGCAAGTCCGGGATTCTTCATCGCGATGACGGCCATGATGGAGATGATCCGGCAGGCGTCCGCAGCCATACTGATAATACCGGAGGTAAACAGCGTTTCTACCGTATTTACATCTCCGGAAAAACGGGCAGCAAGTGTGCCGGGTTCCTGTTCCGAAAGTGTTTTTGCAGGGAGGCGCTTAAGCTTCCCTGCCATTTCCGAACGCAGGGCATGGGTCATTTTCTGACCAAAGAGCACCAGCAAAGCTTCCTGCGCGGAGGAGGTTCCGTTTTCGAGAAGGACACTTCCAAAATACAGGAGTACAGCAGCAAAGGATAAGGAATATCCGTCTGTCAGCCGGTCGATGATCCTTGCCAGCAGTAAAGGAGGTATGAGGGAGGCAATTACGGATACCGTAACACACAAAATCACTCCCACAGTAAGAAAGCAGTGAGACAGCGCTTCTTTTTTTATGATCGAAAAAACACTTATGTCTTTATTCGTTTTCACTATGTTGACCTCCGATCTGATTTTCATAGAGGTGCCGGTAGGCAGGGACAGCTATCATCAGCTCGTCGTGACTGCCGACGATGGCTTTTCCGCCATCCATGAAAATGATCTTTTTCATTTGCGGAAAATGATACAGCCTATGGGAAATCAAAAAAACGATCTTATCGTCTGCATAATCCTTAAGCTTTTCAAATATGATATCCTCCGTTTTCCGGTCGAGGGCAGAGAAGGGATCATCGAGGACCATGATCGGCCGGGAATGGGCCAATGTTCTTGCCAGAGCCAGTCTTTGAGCTTGTCCGCCGGAAAGCCGCATGCCGTTGTTTCCAAGCACCGTCTTGATGCCATTCTCCATTGCAAGCACCTCGTCCTTTAACGCAGAAAGCGAAAGATAGGGCAGGGGATCCATATCAAGTCCGCAGCATACATTATTTTTGATCGTATCGGCAAAGAGCTCTGTATCGTGGCCGAGATATCCCAACAGTCCGGCAGCCTCACGCATCGAAAGATCGGAAAGCTCCCGATTTCCGAAGCGGATAGAGCCTTTATACGGGGCCTCACAAAGAAATACTCGCCCGAGAGTTGACTTTCCTCCGGCAATCGGGCCGGTCACACCAATCATGTCCCCGGGTTGAGCCGTAAGTGAAAGGCCGGAAAAAATCGGCTGTTCTCCATAGGAGAAAGAAAGCTCCTTGATGGTGAGGGTATCCGGTTCCTCTGCCTTAAGGGCTTCAAGCGGTGCAGGCTGTTTCATAAGGGGTCGTATTCTTTTCCATGAAATTGAAGCCTTTTGTACGGAATTAAAGAGCTTGGCCGCCTTTGAAGATTTCACGGTCATTTTAGTAAAACAGGAAAGAAACGTTGTAAAGGCTGCGATATCCCAATGAGTCCACCCATCTCCGGCCACATTTTTCGCCCCATACCAAAGGATAAAGATCACTCCCATGCCGGAGATGGCAAGATAAAGGGGAGGCAGGGCAGACTGCCATACATTGCTTTTGACGGCAGCACGTTCATAATCCTTCAGATTATCTTCGTAGCAGCCTGTTCTTATGTCCTCACAGCCATATATTCGATAGGTCATGGCGTTTTCGGCCCGGTCAAGGATGGCACTGTCCATAGCTGCCGCTGCCTTCTTTAATGACGCACCGGCACGTTGTATGGGCTTTTTCATATAAGCCGCACAAATATAGGAGATAGGAGTAAAAAGAAGGCTGATAAGAGCCAACCGCCATTCATAGATAAGGAGCATGACGACATATCCGATAAGTACAACACCGGTGTCAAACAGCTCCGTTGTGAATTTCCGCATTCCCTCTGCACAGTCATCCACATCTGAGATAGCTTTAGTCATTATATTTCCGGCATTTTCATTTTTTAAGGATGTCCCCCTCTGCCTGAGCAGATTGGCATACAGGACGCCCTTCATTCTCCTGTTGATATTATTGGAGAAACGACGGACATAAAAACGCTTTAAAAAGCGGGCTGACTGGACGGCCAGCACGACGGCAAGGTAGGCGGATACCAGTATTTTCATTGTTGAGGCGTTTTTGCTTCCACGGAGGATATCGGAAAGGCACTGGGCAAGCTGACCCTCAAACCACGGGGTTGCCAGAAGTCCGATATTATAAAACAGACCGGAAAGGGTGACAAGGATTAGCACCCTCCATTCTGCCTGAAAATACGAGCCGATCCTGTCAGGATGGGGATTTTTTTGTGGCTTCTTATTTGTATTCATACAGATCATCACTTCCTTACCGGTTATTATAATACTTCGGATGATTTTAGAAAAGACGAAGATGAACGAATATTTGGAATGGAAGAAATCTTCTTTGAATATTTCTGTGCAATTTGCAATATTTTGCTTGTGTTTTTTGAAAATTTTTGGTAGAATATTCGCATAGGTTAAGAGATAGATCGATACAATTCTCTTATAGCCGACGACTAATATTGTACGGGAGGAATTGAATATGGACGTTTATGGAACAAAACAGATCCGCAATGTTGTACTCTTGGGCCACGGTGGCGCCGGTAAATCTACGGTAGCAGAAGCATTGGCGTATTTAACCGGCGTCACAAAAAGAATGGGAAAAATTTCTGACGGAAATACCATCAGTGATTTTGACAAAGAAGAAATTAAAAGACAATTTTCAATTTCCACCAGCCTGATCCCGCTTGAATATGAAGGTGCTGAGGGCAAGATCAAGATCAATTTGTTAGATACGCCGGGCTACTTTGATTTCGTTGGCGAAGTAGAAGAAGCTGTAAGCGTTGCAGATGCAGCCATTATCGTTGTCAACTGTAAGGCAGGTATCGAGGTCGGTACCGAAAAGGCATGGGAGTTATGTGAAGAATACAGACTTCCGAGAATTATTTTCGTTACAAATATGGATGATGACCATGCTTCCTTCCGTGAGCTGGTACTGAAGCTGGAAAAGAAATTCGGCAGAAAGATCGCTCCGTTCCAGGTGCCGATCCGTGAAAATGAAAAATTCGTGGGATTTGTAAACGCCGTTAAGATGCAGGGCAGACGTTTTACAACCTTCTCCGCTTATGAGGAATGTGAGATTCCGGAATATACTAAGAAGAATCTGGGAATTATCCGTGATGCTCTGATTGAGGCTGTTGCCGAGACAAGTGAAGAATACATGGAGCGTTACTTCTCAGGAGAAGAATTTACACAGGACGAGATCTATACAGCAGTTCAGACGCATGTATGCGAAGGAAATATCGTCCCGGTAATGATGGGCTCCGGCATCAACTGTCAGGGCTTCAGCGCTCTGTTAAACGCCATCGACCGTTACTTCCCGTCTCCGGATGAAGCAGGTGAGTGTATCGGCGTAGATGTGTCCAACGGCGAGCGCTTTACCGCAAAATATAATCAGGAGGTATCCCTCTCCGCGAAAGTATTTAAGACCATGGTAGATCCGTTTATCGGAAAATATTCGATGATGAAGATCTGTACCGGTATTCTTAAGCCGGACAGCACGATCTACAATGTCAATAAGGATACAGAAGAAAAGATCGCCAAGGTCTATGTATTAAGAGGTAAAGAGGTTATTGAGGTTCCGGAGCTGAAGGCCGGTGATATCGGTGCTGTTGCAAAGCTTTCCGTGACTCAGACAGGCGATACGATCGCTCTCAGAAGCGCACCGATCGTTTACCACAAGCCGAAGATCTCCGTTCCGTATACATATATGCGTTATGCAGCTAAGACTAAGGGTGATGAGGATAAGATCTCCAGCGCACTGTCTAAGCTTATGGAAGAAGATCTCACTCTTAAAGCAGTCAATGACGTGGAAAACCGTCAGAGCTTACTTTATGGTATCGGTGACCAGCAGCTGGAGATTGTTGTCAGCAAGCTTTCCGGAAGATATAAGGTTGAGGTCGAGCTCTCCAAGCCGAAATTCGCTTTCCGTGAAACGATCCGCAAGAAAGTGGAAGCTCCGGGCAGATATAAAAAGCAGTCCGGCGGACACGGACAGTTTGGTGATGTCAAGATGTCCTTCGAGCCGTCCGGCGATCTGGAGAAGCCGTATGTATTTGAAGAAAAGGTATTTGGCGGTGCTGTTCCGAAGAACTACTTCCCGGCAGTTGAGAAGGGTATTCAGGAATGCTGCGTGAAGGGACCGTTAGCTGCATATCCGGTCGTTGGTATCAAGGCAACCCTGCTGGATGGCTCCTATCATCCGGTGGACTCCTCTGAAATGGCATTCAAGATGGCTGCAACACTGGCATTCAAGAAGGGCTTTATGGAAGCCAACCCGGTTCTTCTGGAACCCATCGCTTCTCTTAAGGTCGTTGTTCCGGATAAGTTTACCGGCGATGTAATGGGTGATCTGAACAGAAGGAGAGGCCGTGTTCTGGGTATGAATTCCCTGCATGGCGGAAAACAGGAGATCGTTGCAGACGTTCCGATGTCAGAGCTGTTCGGCTACAATACAGATCTTCGTTCCATGACCGGCGGTATCGGACTCTTTTCTTACGAGTTCAGCCGCTATGAGCAGGCTCCGGGCGACGTTCAGAAGAAAGAAGTCGAGGCAAGAGCATCTAAGGTTGAGCAGGCTGATGTATAAAATGTCTGTATAGTATAACTGTGTTTGATAAGATCCGGTTCTCGAAGATTTTGAGACCGGATCTTTTAAAATATTTGACAGCAGAAAGGAAAGCAAACATGTGGGAACAATGTAAGGAACTTCAGGAGGAATTAGTAACAATAAGGAGGGAGCTCCATCAGATCCCGGAGATCGGGGCAGAGCTCCCGAAAACAAAAGCGTACATAATGAATATGCTGACCCGGATGGGGATCCCGTTTAAAGAGAATAAGAGCGACAGCGGCCTGATCGCAGAGATCAAAGGCGGTATGCCGGGAAAAACGATCGCGCTCCGAGCTGATATGGACGCTCTCCCAATCAAGGAGGCCAATGAGGTCGATTATATCTCAAAGCACGAGGGCTGTATGCATGGCTGCGGGCATGATACCCATGTGACCATGCTTTTGGGGGCCGCGAAGGTTTTAAATGAAAATAAAGCTAATATCAAGGGTACGGTCAGACTTTTGTTCCAGACGGATGAGGAATCCTCCAGAGGTGCCGAGCGTATAATCAATGAGGGCGGTCTGGACGGGGTCGACGCGATCTTTGGAACCCATATCGGAACGATCCTTTCAAAGGATATCAAATCCGGTACAATGATCTGCTCTCCGGGCTGCTGCATGGCATCCTTTGATAAATTTGTAATAAAAGTTAAAGGAAACGGCTGCCATGGTTCTACACCGGAAAAGGGAATCGATCCGATCAATATCGCATCCCATATCGTCATCAACCTTCAGGAGATCATCGCACGGGAAATCTCTGCGGTAAAGCCGGCGGTGCTGACGATCGGACATATCGAAGCCGGCTTTGCTTACAATGTGATCCCTTCCGAGGCCGTGATCGAGGGTACGATCCGTGCTGTCGAGGAGAGTGTCCGCAGACAGTTAGCTGACCGGATTGGTGAGATCGCAGAGGCAACTGCCCGTACCTTCCGCGGAGAGGCGGAGTATGAGATGGTCTGGGGAGCTCCACCTGTGATCAATGATCCGGAAATGGCTAAACTGGCAGCGGCCTGTGCCAAGGAGGTCGTTGGTGCTGACAATGTGATCGATCATGTGGATGCGCCGAATATGGGCGGTGAAGACTTTGCCTATTATGTGGAGAAGATCCCGGGAGCATTTATGTTCTTAAGCTCCTCAAATCCCGAAAAGCATACAGACGTTCCGCATCATAATCCGAAATTCAACGTGGATGAGGATGTGTTCTGGATCGGTTCGGCGGTGTTTGTAAATATTGTAGAAAAGTTTCTCGGTATGAAATAGCTTTAGAACCCTCCGTAAAAGGATCGAATGCTTGACAGAAGCCGTGAAGTATGGTAAATTATTTTTCAGCTTAAATACTTTGATGAGGAATAGTAGGAAACGCAGGGAATACAGAGAGCCGCCGGTAGGTGTGAGGCGGATTCCGGAGCATTCTGAACTCGCCTCGGAGTAGCTTGCTGAAGGGAGCGCTGCGTGTATATTTTATGCAGCTTCTGTGTAGGTCAAGCCGGCCCGACCGTTAACAGGATTTGAGAGCATGTGGACGTATACCGATACCAATTTCGGTATTTAGGTGTCGGCATGAAATAGAGTGGTACCGCGTGAGTTTAAGCCCCCACGTCTCTATAATTTATAGAGCGAGGGGCTTTTTTTATGGAACAGGAAATTCCGAGAAATTCCCTGTTTATGCAGAATGGAGGAAAACGTCATGGCACAGTATAACCACACTGCCATTGAAAAAAAGTGGCGTGAGAATTGGGAGAAAGACCCGATCAATGTTAATGATGGAAAAAAAGAGAAATATTATTGTCTGGATATGTTCCCGTATCCGTCCGGAAGCGGTCTTCATGTAGGCCATTGGAGAGGCTACGTTATCTCTGATGTCTGGAGCCGTTATCAGTTATTAAAGGGAAAGTATGTAATCCATCCCATGGGTTGGGATGCCTTCGGTCTTCCGGCTGAGAACTATGCAATCAAGATGGGAGTCCATCCTTCAAAATCAACAGCAGAGAACATTGCCAATATCAAACGACAGATGAATGAGATCGCTGCAATCTATGACTGGGATATGGAAGTCAATACGACAGATCCTGCCTTTTATAAATGGACACAGTGGATCTTTGTCCAGATGTTCAAGAAGGGTCTTGCGTATGAGAAGGAATTCCCGATCAACTGGTGCCCGTCCTGTAAGACGGGTCTGGCCAATGAGGAGGTTGTAAACGGCTGCTGTGAGCGCTGCGGAACACAGGTTACAAAGAAGAATCTTCGTCAGTGGATGCTTAAGATCACCGCTTACGCAGATCGTCTCTTAAACGATCTCGATAAGCTGGATTGGCCGGAAAAGGTCAAAAAGATGCAGTCTGAGTGGATCGGAAAATCTTATGGTGCTGAGGTGGATTTCCCGGTAGAGGGTCGTGATGAGAAGATCACGGTATACACCACCAGACCGGATACGCTTCACGGCGCAACCTTTATGGTGCTTGCACCGGAGCATAAGCTTGCCAAGAGCCTTGCTACAGATGAAACAAGAGAGGCAGTAGAAAAGTATATCTTTGATTCCTCCATGAAGTCCAACGTAGATCGTCTTCAGGACAAGGAAAAGACCGGCGTATTTACGGGAAGCTATGCGATCAACCCGTTAAACGGCGCAAAGGTTCCGATCTGGCTGTCTGACTATGTACTGGCGGATTACGGTACCGGAGCGATCATGTGTGTTCCGGCCCATGATGACCGTGACTTTGAGTTTGCAAGAAAATTCAACATTCCGATCATTCAGGTCATTGCGAAGGACGGAAAAGAAATTGAAAACATGACTGAGGCCTATACAGAGGCCAGCGGCACCATGATCAATTCCGGAGAGTGGAATGGAATGGAATCTGCAGTCCTTAAGAAGGAAGCCCCGATCATCATCGAAAAAATGGGTATCGGCAAAAAGACAGTAAATTATAAACTTCGTGACTGGGTATTCTCCCGTCAGCGTTATTGGGGAGAGCCGATCCCGATCATCCACTGTCCGAAATGCGGAAATGTACCGGTTCCGGAGGATCAGCTTCCGCTTACCTTGCCGGAGGTAGAGAGCTATCAGCCGACCGGCACCGGAGAGTCTCCGTTGGCGGATATTGACTGGTGGGTAAACACGACATGCCCGTGCTGCGGCGCACCGGCAAAGCGTGAGACAAATACGATGCCTCAGTGGGCAGGCTCCTCCTGGTACTTCCTCAGATATGTCGATAATAAGAATAATGAAGCTCTTGTTTCCAGAGAAAAAGCAGACAAATATCTTCCGGTAGATATGTATATCGGTGGTGTTGAACATGCAGTGCTGCATCTTCTGTACTCCAGATTCTATACAAAATTCTTATGCGACATCGGCGTGATCGACTTTGACGAGCCCTTTAAAAAACTTTTCAATCAGGGAATGATCACCGGTAAGAACGGCATCAAGATGAGTAAGTCCAAGGGAAATGTCGTTTCCCCGGATGATCTTGTAAGAGATTACGGCTGCGACGCATTAAGAATGTATGAGCTCTTTGTGGGACCGCCGGAGCTGGATGCGGAGTGGGATGACAGAGGAATCGAGGGCGTTGCAAGATTCCTGAACCGTTTCTACAATCTTGTAATGGAAAACAAGGATAAGGATATCAAGGCAACTCCTGAAATGATCAAGCTTCGTCATAAGCTGGTTTATGATATTGAAACAAGATTTAATCAGTTCAGCCTGAACACAGTCGTATCCGGATTTATGGAGTACAACAATAAGCTGATCGACCTCGCCAAGAAGCAGGGCGGTATCGATAAGGATACCCTCAGAACCTTTGTTACCCTTATTGCACCGTTTACACCGCACCTCGGAGAAGAACTCTGGAGAGAGCTTGGCGGTACAGACAGTGTATTCCATTCAACATGGCCGGAGTGTGATGAGGAGGCCATGAAGGATGACGAGATCGAGATCGCCGTACAGATCAATGGTAAAACAAAGAGTGTTATCATGGTTCCTGCCGATATCACAAAAGAAGCTGCTATCGCAGCCGGAAAAGAAGCCGTGCAGAGCAAGCTTACCGGTACGATCATAAAGGAGATCTATGTTCCGGGCAAGATCGTAAACATTGTAGCAAAATAGGTAATTGTTCAGTAGGTCTGCGCACTTGCTGCGCTGACCGTAAGAAAACATAAGCTGGAAGGCAAAAATCCCATCGGCGCAGCCGATTTGGAATGGATTTTTGCTTGTAACTATGAAGGTACTGAATAGTTACCAAAATAAAATTAATTATCTTAACGCAGATAGAACGTGGACTGCAGGATATCGGGACGGATTTTTCCCTTATCCTGCAGTCCCTGTGCATTATGTCAAAAAAGAGGTGGACTTTTTCGGCAAATTATGTTTATAATTATACGAAAGATTTTTTAGCAGTAGGGGGAAATTATGTTTTTTCTTGAGGAGGTCCATGAAAAATATGATAAATTTAGTCCTGTCCAGAAAAGGATCGCTGATTTTATCATGAAAAATCCCGAGAAAGTCTGCTTTTGCTCGTTGAAGGAGCTGGCCGCTTATGTAGGCGTCACAGAGGTGACGATCCTGCGATTTGTAAAAAATGTCGGATCCTGCAGCTTTGTTCAGATGAAACAGAATATGAGAGAGCACATGCAGACCAGATTCCTTGGATGGGGAACAGCAAATACGGATTCGGAAGGAGAGAGAACGGATGCGGAGCAGGAACTGCTGTTAAAGAAGTTTATTGCGAATGAGATCGGTATACTTGAAAACACATACCGGACAATATCCACAAACAGGATAGCAAAAGCGGTTTCTATTTTGAAAAAAGCGAATGTTGTGTATGTTGTCGGCCACGAGCTGGCCTCCCAAGCTTCCTCTTATCTGGCCAGAAGGCTTCTTACGATCGGTATTAAGGCGATCGATCTGGGCTGTGTGAGCCACGCCATCTATATCGATCACATGAATTATCTGGGTCCGGATGATGCAGTCATCATTTTATCTATCCCGGGCCATTTTCAGTTTGTTGTCAATACAGTCCATTTCCTTGCCAAGAAAAAGGTACCGCATATCGTGATCACCGACAGTGAGGAGGCACCGGTGGCGGAGAAGGCAGATGCTGTGCTTACATTCGATAATACGGATCTGTTCTTCTATAATTCCATTCTTGGAATGTTTTCCGTTGCCAATATGCTCACTTACTGCACGGCGATGGAAAATCCGAAGGAGACCAATCTGCTTCGGACAAGCCTGTCAGAAACAACAGAGGAAATAGGCGGAATATCACCGGTTATGCTCAAATAGCAAAGAAGATTGCGGATATCCGCTTTACGGGAGGTTTGCCCGAAATCTTGAAGTTGTTTAACAATTGTGTTAATAATTTGAAATATGGAGGTATACAAAATGAAAAAAATTGGAATTGATGATTTTACCTGCTACAATTATCCGACCGGGATCGAAATGTCTCCGGATGGAAAGCATGGCATTATAGCGGTAGTAAATGCAAATAAGGAAGACAACCGCTATGATTCCTGTCTCTGGCTCTATCATGCAGAGAGCGGAAAGGTTACCAGACTCACGAACGGTAAAAAAGAAAGAAACTTTATCTGGCTTGATAATGAAACCATCTTATTTACCTCTGATCGTGATAAATGCTATGCCGAAAAGGTAAAAAATGGGGAAGACTGGACATGCTTCTATAAGATCTCCATTTACGGCGGCGAGGCAGAATTTGCATTTGCGATCCCGTATAAGGCTTCCAAGATGAAGCTTACAGGCTCAAAGCTGGTATTATCGATCAAATATGACTATAACAAGCCTGACTTTGCTTCTATGGAAGAAAATGAGAAGAAGGAAGCTATGAAGGCGTGGAACGAGGAGAAGGACTACGAGGTATTTGATGAGCTTCCGTTCTGGGCAAACGGCCAGGGTATTGTAAACAAAAAGAGAACACGTCTTGCTGTCTACGATATGGAAAGCGGACAGACAAAGATCGTCAGCGAAGAATATGAGAATGTCGAAGGCTTCTGGACAGAAGGAGATAAGGTCCTCTACATCGGCAGCCTGTATACAGATAAGAAGGATGTTTACGAGGGCTTAAAGCAGTACACCATCTCTGCCGATAAGGTGGAAACACTTGTAGAGCAGAAGGATATGACTCTCGGATATGCCTGCATCTTAAAGAACAAGGTCGTATTCTTCGGTTCCTATATGAAGGAATATGGCTTTAACGAGAACCACAAGCTGTATACGATCGAGGACGGAAAAGTAACTCTGCTCTCTGACTTTGACGACAGCACACATAACTCCATCTGCTGTGACTGCAAATTTGCAGACGGAGCCAGCTTTGCCCATGATGACAACTATATTTACTTTATCTCCACACTGAGAAAAGAGTCTGTGATCCGCAGATTCAGTGCAGACGGAAAGCTGGAAACTCTGGTGGACAGACAGGGCAGCATCCACACGATCGATCTGTGTGGCGACAAGATCTACTTCACCGGTATGCGTGATATGGGTCTTACAGAGGCATATTGTTTTGACGGAAAAGAGGAAAAGAAGCTCACCTCCTTCAATGATGCGATCATGGCAGAGAGAAATGTACTTCCTGTTGAGGAATTTACCTTTACCTGCAAGGGACTTGAGCTGGACGGCTATGTGATCAAGCCTGCAGATTATGATCCGAATAAATCCTATCCGGGTATCCTTACGATCCACGGCGGCCCGAGAGCAACCTTCGGCCCGACCTTCTTCCATGAGAATGAGGTATTTGCAAATGCCGGTTACTTTGTATTCTATACAAACCCGCTGGGAAGTGACGGACGTGGTAATGATTTTGCTGATATTACCGGAAAACACGGCGGGATCGACTTCGAGTGCTGCATGGCTGTTACGGACGAGGTATTAAAGAGATATCCGCAGATCGATGAAAAGCGCCTTGGTGTTATGGGCGGAAGCTACGGCGGCTTTATGACAAACTGGGTAATCGGAAATACAACCAGATTTGCTGCTGCAGCATCCCAGAGAAGTATTTCCAACTGGATCTCAAAATGCATGACAACGGATATCGGCTACTATTTCAATATGGATCAGATCAAGTCCGATCCGTGGAACAGCCCGGAGAAAATGTGGTATCATTCTCCGTTAAAGTACGCGAACATGGCCAAGACACCGACTCTGTTTATCCAGTCTGACGAAGATTACCGCTGCTGGATGGGAGATGCGATCCAGATGTTCTCCGCATTAAAGTATTTTGGTGTAGAAGCGAGACTCTGCCTGTTCCATGGCGAAAACCACGAGCTCTCCAGAAGCGGAAAGCCGACCCACAGAATCCGCAGAATGACCGAGATGATGAACTGGTTCGAGAAGTATCTGAAATAAACCACTCTGTTTGCGGGTAAAATGTGGCAAAACTCCGTCATTATTGATTTTGCAGTGACAAGATCAAAAATCTATGATATTATGTTACTTATAGATTGGAGGAGATTTTGTTTATGCGAAAGCGATTACATATATTACTGATGATGGTAACAGCTGCGATCCTTACGGTTTCAATGGGCGTAACCTGTTTTGCGGCACCGGAGGAAACGGCCAGAGATACCATTTATCTCGAGCCGGAAGCAAGCTGGGAGGATGAAGTCCCGGTAGATCTTTCATGGAAGACACAGCAGGACAAGGGAAGATGGATTGATGCAATGGGAATTGCGGGAGATGCAAACAGCCTGATTGTTATCCTGAATAATATGGGAAACGGAAGCGAGCAGGAGATACCAAGGTATCAGCCGGAAAATAAGATCACTATGTCCCGAAAGCGGAAAGAAGTCGGAAACTCCAGACTCCACTACTATTCAAGAAGTACGGAAGGGCAGTGGAGCGAGGTCTTTGCTGTAAACTGCAATATCTCCGGCGGAGCCGAGGATGAAAGCTCTATCTATGGTGTATACCGACTGGACAGTGCCTTCGGAAGTGAAAAGGATCCGGGAAGTCTTGTTCCGTATCATAAGCTCACTTCCCGTGACTATTGGGTTACAGACACGCAGGATGAGAATTTCGGTTCTATCTTCACAGCCCCATCGAAGGATATCAAGAAAGAAGCATATATCCGCCTTGAGGAGATGCGAGCATTTTCCAACTATGGAATGATCCTGAAGCCGGAAGAAGACGGAGAAGCGTATCCTGCTCTCGTTGTGAATTGCCAGCAGCCCAGTGTAAAGGATAATACCTTCAGCGGTATTCAGCTGATCCAGACCTATGTTCGGATGCTGATCCAGTCTATCGACAGTGGAACGAGGATCATGATCACAGATAATTTAGAATCCCTTGAGGAACTTGCAAACTAAGGATAAAACGCAGACAGCGAAACAGGCTGTCTGCGTTTTCTTTTCGATAAGAAATTGACCTATTTTTCTTCTGTCCTCGGAGTCTGGAATTTTTCCATAAATGACCGAATGATCTTCAATCTGCTTTTGTCCTCGGAAGTCATTCCTTCTGTCAACGCTGCAAAAAGCAGTTCTCTTTCCTCCGCCGTAAAATTTATATTTTTTTCCGAAATGCTTCTGTTTATGGAAAGAAACGTACTCATCTTTCGGTTTTCCGGAACGGTCTGCAGCTCCTTTGCGTAAGTCTGCAATAGCCGCAGCTTATCCGGAGACATATTGCGAAGCCTCGGATCCTTCATCCACATTTCTTCTGTAGGATTTGTCATATCTTTCATATTACCTCCTTAAATCTGTCCCATGGACTGCATCATAAGCTGGATTGCTTCAAATTTGGACTGCATTTCCGGCGAGAGAAGCGAAAATAACTGGGAAGCGGTAACTCCTCCTTTCCCCGCAGAGCTTCCCGAACGCATGGTCATCATCTTGATCAACAGGTCAATAAACTCCTGCTCCTTTTGATTGGCGTATGGTTTCACAGCAGACAACATATCCGTCGGAGTGGTATGTTTTCCTTCAATCGAACAGACACTCATCATTCCTTCTCCGTTTTCCTCGAAAAATTCCATAGTGCGGACCATCTCCCGCCATTTGATAAATAGTGATGCCGTGCGCTGCCGGGAAATGTCCATGTAGGGAATGGCAGCTTTCATCATCTGCAGGTGATGGTCTCCGACTGCGTAATCGAGATCCGTGAGCTTTAATTCCTTTTCATTCATCTGCATGCCTCCTTTTACTGCTGAAAATATATGCGATAAATGGGTAAAACATGCCTGAGCAAAGCTTGATTCTATCTGCACATGTCCGGTGTTTTCCGAATACTATGAAAGAGACAGGAGGAATACATCTATGTCAAACCGATTGATTATAGAAGGAAACAGTGTTTACGAGATCGATGAAGAATGCGAAACAGAGAGAAAAAAGGCAACAGGAGAAGGCTGCGGAGAACAAAAGACGAAACATCGGGAACATAATGAGAGGCTACCCTTTAATTTATCTCAGTCGCGAGGACGCCCACCTCCGACTAAGATAAATACTCCGCGAGGATGCGCAGTGATTCATATAAGGCAGACTAACAATCTGCCTTCCGTCTTGCGGTGAAAGTCCGTAACCGATGAGCAGTAGCGAAACGGAGCTTGTAAACACAGGGCAAAACCGTTATACTATCCATATAAGGAAAGGACGGTGGAAAGGATGGAAGAAATGAACAGTCCAGAAACAATTAAAATTTGCGTCGAAGAATTTTCACGCATACAAGGATGGATGGAACTGGCAGAAAAAGAATCTGCTCTTTACGAATCTATGAAGACGAGATACAGAGACCTTAAGGTTATCTTGTCAGCACTGGGCGTAAATGTAACAGAACTTGACATTATCAAAGAATAGTACGCACTTTAACCGAATCAAGTAAGTCCTAGCTTTAATTGCGAAAAGCAATAAGCAGTGGGTGGGGACTTGCTTGTATCAGGAGGAGTGCAAGCTCCTTCTGATAAACTGCGGAGCAGTTATTCGGTGTAGAGCCGCGTAGCGAAGCGGATTGCGAATATCCGCTTGACAGGCGGGAGCTTATATCCTGCCTTTTATAGTTATGGCTTTAGCCTGTTATTGATATGATACCTCTGAAGTAGATAAGGTAAATAACCAAGATCTGCTTTGGAGGTATTTTCAATAAGGAGAGATAGAAATATGTCAAATAGAAACGGGCGGGGTCTCCCGCCAGTAATTGACAGAAGCCCCCGCCGTATACAGATAGAACAAATTAATGTACGATTGCGGATGTATATGCCCTAGCAGCAGAATCCGCCATTTCCGCCCCAACCGCCGCAGCAGCAGAGCAGAAGGATGATCCAGATACAGCTGTTATCAAAGCCACAGCTATTGCCGCATCCGTTATGTCCCCAACCGCCGCAGCAGCAAAGGAGAAGGATGATCCAGATCAGATTTCCGCATCCACAGGAGGGAGTATTGTTATCACATCCACACCCACAGTTTGTAGCAGCTAAATCACTCATGTTCGTTCCTCCATGAAATTTTTGTTTACAATCCATAATATGATGATATGCCTGTCTAAGTTGCTGCTTTTTTAAAAAACAGTTCGATTGTTTTTAACGGATAGTTTCGGTATGCTTTTCTGAGTGGTTGAGATACGGCAGACATAGTGGTATAATGGAGGTCAAAACGGAGCGAAAGAGGAGTTAATATGCGTAAGTTATATTATGAGTCACCTTATATCAGACAGTTTGAGGCCAAGGTGCTTTCCTGCAGGGAGGGAAAAAAGGGCTGGGAAGTAGTACTGGATCAGACAGCCTTCTTTCCGGAGGGAGGCGGACAGCCGGCGGATACAGGAACCCTTGGGGATGTCAGAGTATTGGATGTTCACGAAAAAAACGGAGAGGTGATCCATTATACGGATGCACCCTTGGAAGAAGGAAAGACCGCCATGGGAAACGTAGACTGGGAGAGGCGTTTTCTTTATATGCAGGAGCATTCCGGGGAACACATCGTGTCCGGTCTTATCCACAGCAAATTCGGATACGATAATGTTGGCTTTCACATGGGAAATGAAGAAACAACGATCGATTTTAACGGTCTTTTGACATGGGATGACTTAATGGAGATCGAAGAAAAGGCGAATCGGATCATTTGGAGCAACAAAGAGATATACGCGGGCTTTCCTTCTGTAAAAGAGCTTGCGGAAATGGATTATCGCAGCAAGAAGGAGATCGACGGAGATATCCGAATCGTCAGCATTCCAGATGCAGATACCTGTGCCTGCTGCGGAACCCATGTGACGAGAACCGGTGAGATCGGCCTCGTCAAGTTTATATCCATGATCCATTATAAAGGAGGTGTCAGGATCTCATTACGCTGCGGACAGCGGGCTGTAATGGATTATGAAAGAAAGCGCGATGAGATCCAGAAGATCTCCGTGTTGCTTTCAGCCAAAACGGAAGAAGTGGCATCGGCAGTAGAAAGAATGAAAAATGAGATCGGAAAGCTTCAGGAGAAGCTTGGAAGCTGTTACGGAAAATTGATCGAGGGACAGGTGAACAGTCTTTTGGAGAGTCAGGACAATATTTTTTTGATGGAATCCGGATTTGAAGCGGCACAGCTGAGACAGCTTGTGAACCTTTCTCTGGAACAGAAAAAGGGAAAAACGGTCCTTGCTCTTTCCGAAAATTCGGCAGGAGGCTTTTCCTATATTCTCGGAAGCAAAACAGAGGACATGCGTGCGCTGTCGAAAGAGCTGAATCAGCTTTTAAACGGGCGCGGAGGCGGCAGCACGCAGATGGCACAGGGAACATTTTTTGCCGAAAAAGACCGGCTTTGTGCCGTCCTTACTGAAAAATGCTTTATCTCAGCGTGAGGCGGGCCTCCGACTGAGATAAACGCTCCGCGAGGATGCGCAGTGATTCTGTATGGAATATGTCAGCTTTGCTGACCAGAATCACGCGCCAAGTCTCACAGACGTTCGACTTGAATCAGGTTGGATAAAGAGTGACTGATGCAGGGAAAAGGCAGATGGATCCTTATACCAATAGGTAAAATAAAGAAAACAGGAGGAATTATGAGGATGCAGAAAAGAATACGTGATTATGGTATTGTGATCGGGAGACATAAGACAGGAGCCCTTAATAAGATAACCGATGTGCCGGGAGTAAGAGTCGGACATTGGACGGCAGATACTGCAGATCACAAAACCGGTGTGACGGTGATACTTCCGTGTAAGGAAAATATTTTTGCGGAAAAGCTTACTGCTGCCGCATTTGTTCATAACGGTTTTGGCAAGACAGCCGGTATTCCCCAGATCGAGGAGCTGGGTACTCTGGAATCTCCGATCGCTCTTACCAACACGTTAAATGTAGGACGTGTTCAGGATGCACTTGTAGACTATATGGTGGAATGCTGTGAAAGAGACAACGTTGTGCTAAGCTCGATCAATACCGTTGTCGGCGAGTGTAATGATGCAAGCTTAAATAAGATCACAGAGCGTGTGGTCGGTATCCGTGAAGTGAAAGAGGCCATAGCCAATGCATCCGAGGATTTTGCAGAGGGGGATGTTGGTGCCGGAAAGGGTACCACCTGCTTTGGAATGAAGGGCGGGATCGGATCTGCCTCAAGAATCGTGACAGTGGATGAGCATGAGTATCATATCGGAGTATTAGTTCAGTCAAATTTCGGCAGCACCAAAAACTTTGTTCTGAACGGGAAGCCCCTCGGCGAGCTTCTCTGTGAAAAAATAGAGGAGGCAAAAAAGGACGAGGGGTCGATCATGATGGTAATCGGAACGGATCTCCCCGTTTCCGACAGGCAGCTAAAGAGGATCATACGCCGTGCCGGAGTCGGCCTTTCAAGATGCGGTTCCTTTATGGGGCATGGAAGCGGTGACATTATGCTGGGCTTTTCTACGGCAAACCGCTTTAAAAAGGACTGCGAAGAAGGGGTACTTTCTGTTCGGCAGATGCGCGAGGACGCTCTCGATGATGTATTTGAGGCGGCTGCCGAAGCAACAGAGGAAGCAATCTTAAATTCCCTTGCTATGGCAAAGAAGGTTGTCGGCTATGGCGGAAATGTCCGCTACTCCCTGACAGAGCTTTACTTAAAGGATTTTACGAAAGAGGACTGCTAAATTGAGCTTCTTTCCGCTATTTATCGATATTTCCGAAAAAAATATCCTTGTGATCGGAGGCGGAAGGATCGCCCTCAGAAGGATATGCACATTGGTGGAGTTTGGCTGCAGGGTCACGGTGGTGGCACCTGAAATCTGTGAGGAGATGAAAGCACTGACAGATGGGCGGTCGGTGAAATGGGAGAAGGGGGATTATGCGTCCTCCTTCTTAACGGACAACAGGCCTCTGTTTGTCCTTGCAGCCGCACCCGCCGAGATTAACGAAAAAGTTGTCGCGGACTGCCGTAAAAGGGGCATCCCGGTCAATGACGCTTCCCGGAAAGAAAATTGCGATTTTTACTTTCCTGGAATCGTCAAGGAGGGTGAAACGGTCATAGGGGTAACTGCGGGAGGGAAAGACCACAGACTCGCAGCCATACTTACCGCTGCCCTGAAAAAGAAGATCAGCGGTCTTTTAGATCCTTCCGATAATTAACAATATCATCTAAATACTGAGCCGGGACTCTGAGCTTTCCTCTGCCGCAGCCGATTTTGATATCCGGCTTGGCGGCACCGTGAAAGTCGGATCCGCCGGTGGGGAAAAGGTGATATTTTAAGGCCAGACTGCGAAGTTTTGAGCTTTCATTCTGCGTATTTGAGGAATGGAAGCACTCGAGTCCCTTCATCCCGGCATCGGTAAGGGAGACGATCAGCTCCTCAATCTGTGCCCAGCCGAGCTTATAGAGGCAGGGGTGGGCAAGGACCGGAAAGCCGTCGGCAGCGATCACGGCCTGTAAAGCTTCCATCGGTGTAATGATACGGCGCTTCCGATAATAGGGACGATCCGGGTTCAGATATTTTTTGAAGGCCTGATCCACAGAAGACGCGTAACCTCTTTTTACTAGCGCCCGGGCGAAATGTGCCCTTGTTATGATCGTTTTCGGATTTCCACAGGTCAGATCCTCCTCTGTGATCTGAAACCCGTCTTTTTGAAACGCATTCAGCATCTCTATATTTCTTGTGATCCTCTTTTCCTCGGCATCCTTTAAAAATTTTAAAAAATCAGGATCCTGATGATTGATGAAAAGTCCCAGCAGATGGATCTCCCGGTCATGGTAAAGGCAGGAAAGCTCTACACCCGGAACAACGGTTATGTTTTTATCTGCGGCGGCATCTAAAGCCTCCTGCACACCGGAAACAGTGTCATGGTCAGTGAGGGCGATAGCGGAAAGCCCGGCTTCTGCCGCAAGAGAAACCACCTCGGAAGGGCTTAGAGAGCCATCGGAGGCATTGGAATGAACATGAAGGTCGATAAGACTCATGAAGCATCCTCCTTTCTTTTAAAACCGAATCTGTCCGGTAGGACGATGGATCCGGCAGATTAATAATAGTGTAACATATTTTACCAAATATTTGAAAGAAATTTAATAATTCTGTTCTTCCATTTTTAAAAGTTTATGTTATACTATTATTCGCATGATTATGTCATACGGGATACCGAGGAAATACCGGAATCCGGTAACATAAATGACAGAGATTAAGACATAGATAAAGGTGAAATAGTATGAGTGAGACAAGGCGCAATCAGACAGGAAGGACAGGCTCCTCCAGACAGAACAATGCCGACCGTATTCTGGCAGTTCAGAATGCAAGAAATCTGGGAAGCGGAAATCAAAGAAGATCTCCGCAGGGAAACAGAAGGAGAAAAAGAAGACGGCAGGGTCCTGATCTTGCCAAGCTGCTCCTGATCCTTATCGGAGTTGTGATCGCGGTACTTTGTATATCTGTCGGACTGCGTGCATGCTCAAAGGGGAATGATAAAGAGGTTTCCCAGACCGAGGAGGTCACCACGGAGCCGGAGACGGAAATTCAGGCAGAGATCACGGTGAACGGGGTTTCTGTTCATGGCATGACAAAGAGCGAGGCGGAAAAGAAGGTACTCGATGCCATCGGCTGGGATATGAAAGCTTCTTATAACGGAGAAAGCAAGGCAATCGATAATCTGATGACCTCTAATGTAGATGAGATCCTTACAAAAGCATTTGAAAAAGGAGAGTCTGCATCCTATACGGTATCGGCAGACGGACTTGAGGAGGCAGCAGCCGCAGCCGCAGCTTCTCTTGCCGATGGCTGGGATGTTAAACCGAAGAACGGATCGATCTCGTCCTTCGACAAGTCCAGCGGGAAATTTACGTTTTCCGCCGGTGAAGTGGGCGTGGAGATCGACCGTGAAAAGCTGGCCTCCGATATCGTAGCCGCAGCGAAGGCAGGGGAATATAAGAAAACGATCGAGGTTTCCGGCAAAGAGGTTCAGCCGGAAATTACGGAAGCTCAGGCACGGGAAAACTTTAAACGTCTCGGTACGTATACAACTACGACTACCACAAACAAGGACAGAAATGAAAATATCCGTATTGCTGCGGATGCCCTCAACGGGATCATCGTTCAGCCAGGCGGAGAGTTTTCATTTAACCTTACGACCGGAAACCGAACAACAGATAAAGGCTATCGTCCGGCCGGCGCATATCAGAACGGCGTGCTGGTTGAGGAACCGGGCGGCGGTGTGTGTCAGGTTTCTTCCACTCTCTATAATGCAGTAGTATTTGCCGGATTAAAAACTACGGAACGCCACGCCCATAGCTATGAGCCCTCCTACGTAACTCCGGGTGAGGATGCCATGGTAAGCTATGACGGACATTCCGGACCGGATATGAGGTTTGTAAATAATTCCAAAACAGCGGTGGGCATCAAAACAAGCTTTTCAGACAGAAAGCTTACGGTTTCAATCTATGGTAATCCGATCTTAGAGGAAGGGATCACCCTTTCCATGAAATCGGAAAAGGTTAAGGAATTAGATCCGCCGGCACCGACATATACGGAAGATCCGACCCTGCAGCCCGGTGTTGAGGTGGAGGCAAAGGCCGCCGTGCCCGGAAGCCGCTGGGTGACGAATCTTGTAACAAAGAAGAATGGAACCGTCATCAGTGATGAGTTTTTCCATAACAGTACTTACAACGGGAAACCGGCTACCATCAAGCGGAACACATCCGGCAGTGTAGCAGCACCGGAGGGAGAGTCTTCTTCTGAAAGTGCATCCGCCGGAGAGAGCACAGCAGCTACCGATACCCAGACAACTGAAACAACTCCGGATACAGCACATCCGACGACCCCGGCGGCTAGCCAGACGACCGGATCGGAAAATCAGGGGCCCGGCTATGAGACGGAGGCTCCCAACGGGCCGGGAGAGCAGTCCGGACCTGCTTCAAACGGATCGGCTTCTCCGGAACCGGGGAACGGAAACGGTGCTCAGTCACCGGCAGTATCGGAAGGCCCTTCAGATATGGGATTTATAACTCCGATCAATTAATACACAAAAGAAGGTCATGACAGCAGATGATGTTGCTGTTATGGCCTCTTTTTATGTAACAGGGAATTCCATAATGCGAAATCTACACCGCAAAATGGAATAATAATAGATGTATTCAATATTGTTTGTAATTTAGTACCTAAATATTTATTTTTTGAGTTTGCGTTTTTTGAAATTGTTGTTATAATAGACTATAGGTAGACCTATGACTATAGGTCAACACTGATAAATAAATTCCTGTTTATTTATACATTTTATAGGAGGAAAATCTACTATGGCAAGAAAAATGAAAACCATGGATGGTAACCATGCAGCAGCTCATGCTTCCTATGCATTTACTGATGTTGCAGCCATCTACCCGATTACCCCTTCTTCTCCGATGGCAGAAGCTACGGATGAATGGGCAACCGATGGAAGAACAAACATGTTCGGACAGCCTGTACAGATCACAGAAATGCAGTCCGAGGCAGGTGCAGCAGGTGCCGTTCACGGCTCCCTGGCAGCAGGTGCTTTAACAACAACCTACACTGCATCTCAGGGTCTTCTTCTTATGATTCCGGATCTTTACAAGATTGCCGGTGAGCAGCTTCCGGGCGTATTCAACGTATCTGCCCGTGCCGTTGCAACACACGCATTAAATATTTTCGGTGATCACTCCGACGTATATGCCTGCCGTCAGACAGGATGCGCTATGCTCTGTGAGTCCAGCGTACAGGAGGTTATGGACTTAACACCGGTTGCTCATCTCGCAGCAATCAAGGGCAAAGTTCCGTTCATTAACTTCTTTGATGGTTTCCGTACTTCCCACGAGATCCAGAAGATCGAGACATGGGATTACGAGGATTTAAAGGAAATGGCTGATCTGGATGCAATCGATGAATTCCGTGCTCACGCTCTGAATCCGAACCATCCGTGTCAGAGAGGTTCCGCTCAGAACCCGGATATCTTCTTCCAGGCAAGAGAGGCATGTAACCCCTACTACGATGCTTTACCGGCAATCGTTCAGGAATACATGGACAAGGTAAACGCAAAGATCGGAACAGATTATAAGCTGTTCAACTACTACGGTGCTCCGGATGCTGAGCATGTTATCATCTCCATGGGTTCCATCAACGATACAATTGAGGAGACGATCGATTACCTCCTTAAGCAGGGTAAGAAAGTCGGCGTTGTAAAGGTTCGTCTTTACAGACCGTTCGTTCCGGAAGCACTTATCAATGCTATCCCGGATACAGTTAAGCAGATCTCTGTTCTTGACAGAACAAAAGAGCCTGGTTCCATCGGCGAGCCGTTATACCTCGATGTTGTTGCTGCATTAAAGAACACAAAGTTCGATGCAGTTCCGATCTTCACAGGCCGTTACGGTCTCGGTTCCAAGGATACAACACCGGCTCAGGTCGTTGCTGTATATGAGAACACAGAGAAAAAGAGATTTACTATCGGTATCAACGATGACGTTACAAATCTCTCCTTAGAGTTAGGCGCTCCGTTAGTAACAACTCCGGAGGGTACTACTAACTGTAAGTTCTGGGGTCTCGGTGCTGACGGTACTGTTGGTGCAAACAAGAACTCCATCAAGATCATCGGCGACAACACAGATATGTATGCACAGGCATACTTTGATTATGACTCCAAGAAGTCCGGCGGTGTTACAATGTCCCACTTACGTTTCGGACATACACCGATCAAATCTACATATCTGATCCGTAAGGCTAATTTCGTTGCATGTCACAACCCGGCATACATCAGAAAGTACAACATGGTTCAGGAATTAGTAGATGGCGGTACATTCCTTCTGAACTGTCCGTGGGATATGGAAGGTCTTGAAAAGCATCTTCCGGGACAGGTTAAGAAATTCATCGCTGACCACAACATCAAGTTCTACACCATCGACGGTGTTAAGCTTGGTATTGAAACAGGCATGGGCCCGACACGTATCAACACCATTCTTCAGTCTGCATTCTTTGAATTAACAAAGATCATCCCGGCTGAAAAGGCAAATGAGCTGATGAAGGCTGCTGCAAAGGCAACTTACGGACGTAAGGGCGAAGATATCGTTATGAAGAACTGGGCTGCTATCGATGCAGGCGCTAAGGGACTTCATGAGGTTCAGGTTCCGGAGAGCTGGAAGAAATGTGCAGATGAAGGTCTTGACATGGTTCACGCTACAGAAGGCAGAGAAGATGTTATTGAATTCGTTAACACCATTCAGGCAGCAGTTAACGCACAGGAAGGTAACAACCTCCCGGTATCTGCATTCAAGAATTATGTTGATGGTTCCACACCGTCCGGTTCCTCCGCTTACGAGAAGCGCGGTATCGCAGTAAATGTTCCGGTTTGGAATCCGGACAACTGTATCCAGTGTAACTTCTGTTCCTATGTCTGCCCGCACGCAGTAATCCGTCCGGTTGCTATGACTGAGGAAGAAGCAGCAGCAGCTCCGGCAGGAACAAAGACAGTTCCGATGACCGGTATGCCGCAGTACAAGTTCACTATGACTATTTCCGCTCTTGACTGTACCGGATGTGGCTCCTGTGCTAACGTATGTCCGGGCAAGAAGGGTGAGAAGGCTCTTACAATGGCTGGTCTTGAGGCTAACCTTGGCGAGCAGGAAGTATTCAACTACGGCCAGAAGCTTGACATCAAGCAGGATGTAATTGATAAATTCAAAGAGACAACAGTAAAGGGCAGCCAGTTCAAACAGCCGCTCCTTGAGTTCTCCGGCGCATGTGCTGGTTGTGGTGAGCCGCCATACGCAAAACTGATCACACAGTTATTCGGTGACAGAATGTACATCGCAAACGCAACAGGATGTACTTCTATCTGGGGTAACTCCTCACCGTCCACACCTTACACAGCTAACAAGGCTGGCAAGGGACCGGCATGGGATAACTCCCTGTTCGAGGATAACGCTGAGTTTGGTTATGGTATGTTACTGGCTCAGAATGCTATCCGTGATGGCTTAAAGGGCAAAGTTGAGGCTGTAGCAGCTGACGAGAGAGCATCTGAGGATGTTAAGGCAGCATGCAAGGAGTGGTTAGATACTTATAGTGTAGGTGCTTTAAACGGCGCTGCTACCGATAAGCTTGTTGCTGCTCTTGACGGCATCGACTGTGCAACCTGCAAGGATATCGTTAAGAATAAAGACTTCCTCGCTAAGAAGTCCCAGTGGATCTTCGGTGGTGACGGTTGGGCTTACGATATCGGATTTAACGGTGTTGACCATGTTCTTGCAAGCGGCAAGGATATCAACATCATGGTATTCAACACAGAGGTTTACTCCAACACAGGCGGACAGTCCTCCAAGGCTACTCCTACCGGTGCTGTTGCCCAGTTCGCTGCTGGCGGTAAAGAAGTTAAGCAGAAAGACCTTGCAGCTATCGCTATGAGCTATGGCTATGTATACGTTGCACAGATCTCCATGGGTGCTGATATGAACCAGACCATTAAGGCAATCGCTGAGGCTGAGGCATATCCGGGACCGTCCCTGATCATTGCTTACGCTCCGTGTATCAACCATGGTATCAAGAAGGGTATGGCAAAGGCTCAGACAGAGGAGAAGCTTGCTGTTCAGTCCGGTTACTGGAATATCTTCCGTTACAACCCGGCAGCTGAGGGCAAGAAGTTCACTCTTGACTGCAAGCCGGCTACTGTTGACTATCAGGAATTCATTAAGGGTGAGGTTCGTTACACATCTCTTGCTCTTAAGAATCCGGAGAGAGCTGAGAAGCTGTTTGCTCAGGCAGAACAGAACGCTAAGGATAAGTACGCTTACCTTGAGAAGTTAGTTACACTCTACGACAAGCAGTAATATCAGTAATATATAAATTAAGAATTTTGTAAGAGAAAAGACCAGTGATGTTCATTGACATTACCGGTCTTTTCTAATATATTAAGTGTATTAAGAGTGTTCATACAGTTGAAACATGCACAGAAAGGAGGATGCCTGTGATCATATTAGATTACAAAGACCGCCGCCCCATTTACGAACAGGTGGTCTCAAAGCTCGAGGAGCTGATGCTGCTCGGTGCGATGAAAGAGAATGAACCTTTGCCTTCAGTAAGAAGTCTTGCGATGGATCTGTCCATCAATCCCAATACCATACAGAGAGCTTATGCTGAGCTGGAGCGGCGGGGATACATTTATACAGTTAAAGGAAAAGGAAGCTTTGTGGGGGAAAACAGTTCAATGAAAGAAAAAAGGAAAAATGATGTTCTGGCCCAGTTCAGTGAGATCATTGACGATGCGATCCGTCTCGGGATCAGTGACCGGGAAATTAAAACGATGATCGATGTCCAGTATAATGCAGCAAAAGCGAAAGGAGGAAATGTATGATCGAAGCAAAGGGACTGACAAAAAAATTTGATGAAATTGTAGCAGTAGACCATATCGATGCGAAGATCCGCGAGGGAAGCGTGTTTGGTCTCATCGGAACCAACGGAGCCGGAAAAAGTACATTCCTGCGGATGGCCAGCGGCATTCTTAAGCCCGATGAAGGAACGGTCGAGATTGATGGAGAGAGTGTATATGAAAACCGAAAGGTGAAGACAAAATTTTTCTATATTTCTGATGATCCGTATTTCTTTACCAATGGCACTCCGGTGGATATGGCGGATTTTTATAAAAGTGTATACACGCGATTTGATACCGGACGGTTCAACCATTTATTAGAAACCTTCGGCCTGAATAAAAAAAGAAAGATCTCTACGTTTTCAAAGGGAATGAAAAAGCAGTTATCTGTTCTCCTTGCAATCTGTGCAAATACGGAATATATATTCTGTGATGAGACCTTCGATGGACTGGATCCGGTTATGCGTCAGGCAGTAAAAAGCCTGTTTGCCAATGATATGGAGGAGCGGAACCTGACCCCGATCATTGCCTCTCACAATCTTCGTGAGCTGGAAGATATCTGTGATCATGTCGGGCTTCTGCACAAAGGAGGGATCCTCCTGTCAAAGGATCTTGACGATATGAAGCTTAACATTCACAAGATACAATGCGTATTGAAGCCGGGAATGAAGGCAGAAGACATTGAGGGCCTAACTATCTTAAAGACGGAATACAGAGGGAGCCTCGCAACGATCACGGTGAGAGGTACCCGGGAAGCAATAATGGAAGTCATGCGCTCCTTAGAGCCGGTGTTTTTTGAGTTGATCCCATTATCTCTGGAAGAAATATTTATAAGTGAAACGGAGGTTGCAGGTTATGACATCAAAAAGCTTATTCTTTAAAATGATGCGTCAGGATATCCGCAGAAAGCTCTGGGCCATAGGGCTTTGCTTTCTTATATTTTTTATGGCGCTGCCGGTCAGCGCATCCATGGAGTTCACCAGACTTTCAAGACTGTATGCAGGCTGGCTGAATGGTACGCAATATCTGGATCCGGGGATCGTGCCTGAGATCGAGCTTTTAAGACGCACTCAGGCTCTTGCCACAGACACTCTGGGAATGCAGAATTTCGTTGCTGCAGCATTTACCATGATATTGGCCGTCGTTTTTGCAGTCACGGGATTTCTTTTCCTCCATTCAAAAAAGCAGATCGATTTTTATAATTCGATCCCGGTAAAGAGAGAGCTCCTGTTTGCTGTAAGATATCTGGACGATATCATTATTTTTACTGTGCCGTATTTAATAAACATGCTCTTTACGGTGATGATATTTGCGGCGAATGGCTTCAGCTTTTCACTGGCTTTGACAGCAGGAATGGAAACTCTGGCGGTTCATCTTGGCGGTTTCCTCTTGATGTATGGGGTGATGGCAGCGGCTGTTCTTCTCACCGGCAATTTTTTCATCTCGATCCTTGGTGGTATTGTCCTGTTCTTTTACATCCCGGCAATAACGCTGCTGGTACAATTTCTTTGTGATCAGTTTTTTGTAACTCAGAACGGGAATATGACGAATTTCTATACCTTTATGGAACACGGCTCTCCCTGTATCTATTATTTTGGAAGACTGATCGGAGATGGAAGTGCATTGGAAATGCAGCAGTACAGCACCATGATGACAAGTGTGCTGTATGCTATCTTAATTGCAATGGTGATCGCCGGTATCGATCTGGTTTTATATCGCCTCCGTCCATCGGAGGCAGCGGGAAAGGCAATGGCATTTCCCATCACGAAAACGCCGATCAAAATGCTTATCGTTATACCGGCCAGCATTCTTGGCGGACTCGTTTTCTGGAGTATGTATTATAGCTTTTCATGGGCTGTATTCGGATTCCTGTTCGCCCTCCTTTTAAGCCATGGGCTGATCGAGATCATCTATCATTTTGAATTTGGAAAGCTTAAGGAGGATCCGCTTCATATTGTGATCTGCGGCGTGATCGCTCTGGCGATCATCGGTATCTTCCGATATGATCTCTTTGGCTATGACTCTTATCTCCCGAAGGAGGAGGAATACAAGAGTGCGGCGATATGTGCCTATGAGCTGGACGACTGGACCGATTATGGCCTCCCCTACCTCTCCGATGCGGAATATGTGGACTATGGTTGGCAATACATGAACCGCTATAATTATGTTTTTGAAAATATGAAGATCAGCGATTACGATGTGATGAAAAAGATCGCAGAAACCGGGATCGAGAATGCAAAGGCACGAAAGGAAAAAAGACTTTACCATGCATGGGATGTGGAGGAGGTCGATTATCGGGAGCCGGAAACAACGCTTGATCTGAAATATAATCTGAATAACGGAAAATCAGTTTACCGGAGATATAATGTGAGCCTGCCCTGGCTTGAGGAGACAATGGATAAGCTTTATCGGGGAGAGGAGTATAAAAAGGGAACATATCCTGTTCTTTCCTTTACAGCGGACAACCTGACAGGCATCTATGAATCTCGGGGAGAGAAGATACGCAAGGTAAATACAGAGGCAGTCACAATTGAGGAGCTTCTTACCGCGTATCAAAAGGAGCTGACCGCACTTTCCATTGAAGAACGAAAGAGTACGATCCCTGTTACCTCCTTAAGATTTCTCACCATCGCGGAGACGGAGTATATCGACAGGATCACGGCCTCCAGAACGGAAAACAGAATCAAATCATTCCGGATAGAAGATATGGGTCAGGTCAATTTCTTCCCGGTATATCCGTCCTTTACGAAAACGATCGAGCTGCTTAAAGCCTGCGGAGAGTGGGCAGAGCAGGATCTTGATGTCGCGAATATAGCCAGAATAGAATTACGCAGTACAAATGAAGATGAGCCCTTTGATGATAAGGAAATCGAATGGGATTATCCGGCTACCGCTCAGACAATGGATATTAAGCGGATGGTGATCGAGAACGATGGTTCTGTTGAAGCTGTTGAGAAGATCACGGAAGTTTTAAATTCCAGCTATTATCAGGATATGGCCAGACTGAATGGTCTCTATGATGAGGAATATGGTCTGCTGGTCTATATTTATGAAAAATCAGAAGGTGATGAGATCCGTAATGATGAAAATGCATACATCAAGCTGCTTGATATTAATAAAACCCCGTCCTTTGTCAAAGATGCACTCCCGGACATTGCCGGATAAAAGGCCTATGGTGAAAGTGATGATTGACTTTATCTCGATGATTCGCTAATATAGGAATAAAAATATTGTGTAACTATTCAGTACCTTCATAGTTACAAGCAAAAATCCATTCCAAATCGGCTGCGCCGATGGGATTTTTGCCTTCCAGCTTATGTTTTCTTACGGTCAGCGCAGCAAGTGCGCAGACCTACTGAACAGTTACAATATTGTCATATAAAGGAAATTCATCAAATATAGGAAAGGAGCGTTTGGATCATGACATTCTTAAATGAACTGAAACGAGGCCTTGCCACGACCGGGGTTCAGGTGGCAAAGAAGACAAAGGAGCTTACCGATACCGTTCAGCTGAAGGCTAAGATAGCTGCTGCAAAGGAAGCGGAAAACAGGATCTATACGGAGATCGGAAAGAAGGTATATGAGTCCGGTTGTGAGAAAGAAGTCTTTGCAGAGGAATTTGCCGCATTAAAAGACAATATCAAAAAACGGCAGGCCTTCGAGGAGGAGCTCTGGCACCTCGAAAAGAGCCGTATCTGTCCGGTCTGCGGTGCAAGGCTTAAAATAGACGACCTGTTCTGCTGCCGCTGCGGCACCAGAGTTTCGGAGGAAACGGAGCCAAAGAAAGAGGAACCAAAGGCAGAGGAGCCGGTAAAATCACAGGATTCTGCAGCCGAGGAAGCTGTCACAAAAGCGCCGGAGTGTGAGGAGGAAAAGACACAGAAAGCAGAACCACAGGATTCTGTAACAGAGGAAGGTGTAATAGAGGAATCTGTAACAGAGGAACCGGTCAGCGCAGAGACGGATAAGAAGCCGGAATAATGCTCGATGTAATTAGTAATATGTAATAAAAGGAGTATCGTTCCACAGATACAGGATCTTAAGGATCTTATATCCGGGAGTCGATACTCCTTTTTGCTATCTTAGAGGGAAGAAGGCTTAGGATCAGCCCTTTCCGTTCCAGCAGTAGGTGCAGAGCTTACAAGGCTCAAGGCCGATCGCTTCTGTAAGGTCGTCGAGACGATGGAAACGAAGCGTGGTGAAATGAAGTCTCTTGCGGATCTCATCTACCATTTCCTTGTAGTTCGTGCTGTCGGGATCTGTATAGTCGGCAAGGGTTTCAGGGGATACATTTTCGCCCTCCCTCTCCTTTATGATCCGTCTTGTGATCAGATCATAGTCTGATGTAGACCGGGAGAAATTAAGATAAGGGCAGGCAAATACAAGGGGCGGACATGCCGGGCGAACGTGAACCTCCTTCGCTCCGCTCTCATATAAAAATTCAGTTGTTTCGCGAAGCTGTGTTCCCCGGACGATGGAATCGTCAATAAGGAGCAGGCGCTTGTCACGGATCAGGCAGTCAACAGGGATGAGCTTCATCTTAGCGATGAGATTTCTCTGCTTCTGGCTCGTAGGCATAAAAGAGCGTGGCCATGTCGGGGTATACTTAATGAAGGGACGGGAAAACGGGATTTTGGATTCATTGGCATATCCGACTGCATGGGCAATACCGGAATCAGGGACACCGGCGACACTGTCGGCAGTTACCCCTTTATCTCTCCGTGCCAGAAGCTTTCCGCAGTTATAACGCATCTGCTCTACGTTCACGCCTTCATAGCTTGCTGTCGGATAACCGTAATAGGTCCAGAGGAAGGAGCAGATCTTCATTTCCTTTCTTGGTGCGCTCTTGCATTCCACTCCCTCCGGCGTGATGAATGCGATCTCGCCGGGGCCAAGCTCGGAATAGTGGTGATATCCAAGGTTCAGATACGCAAAGTTTTCAAATGACACACAGAAGGCGCCGTCCTTGCAGCCAATAGTGATAGGTGTTCTTCCATAGCGGTCACGGGATGCGTAGATGCCCTCTGGAGTCAGAATAAGTATGGACATGGAGCCCTTGATCCGCTCCTGTGCATATAAAAGTCCGTCCACCAGATTGTCCCGCTGGTCGATCATGGCTGCCACCAGCTCGGTGGAATTGATCTTTCCGCCGCCCATGCTCATAAAATGGACATGACCGTTTTTGTAGGCCTCCTCGATCAGCTCACTCTCGTTGCGGATCACACCAACTGTTGTGATCGCATAGGTTCCGAGGTGGGATCGGATCAGCAGCGGCTGGGGATCCATATCGGAAATACAGCCGATTCCTATGGTTCCTTCCAGTTCGTCCAGATCATGGTCAAACTTGGTACGGAACGGGGAATTTTCAATATTGTGGATGGAACGCTGGAAACCGTTTTCTCCGTATACGGCCATACCGCCTCTGCGGGTTCCCAGATGAGAGTGGTAGTCCACTCCGAAAAAAAGATCCATCGTGCAGCTTGTTTTTGATGCTACTCCAAATATACCGCCCATAAATGTACCGTCTCCTCTTATCTTATAAGTATTGATTCATAATTATGATAATAAATTAAGCACATCTTATATAATAGCACAACTACGGGAGAAAGGACAATACATAATTTACCTTTCGCCTACAAAATTTGTAAAGAAAGCTCCGCCGATCATCAGCAAAATGCCAAAAAGAACTGCCCAGACTGATAAGGATGAGATCTGGGAAAAAAGTCCTGTATTATAAAAGATCGCGAAGGGTGAGGCAGCTACCAGTCCGAGGATCGCACAGTGGGTCTGTACTCCGTACCGCTCAAACAGGAAGGAGATCAGGCGTGCGATGAGGGCGATACCCAGAAGGATCCCGATCCCAAAGGGGACTAAAAGGCAGAAGCCGTCTTTAAGTGTGGTAAGCTCCATCGTCTTCAGTGCATCCAGAAAACCGGTGATCGTATTGATGATCCCATAATAATAGCCGAGGATCATAAGCATCATGGAACCGGAAACACCGGGGATCACCATGGTGGCGGAGGCAAGGACTCCAAGCAGAAAGAGGATGCCCATGCTTGCAGCAGTTACCGGAATCTCAGAAAGGGAGCTGTCTCCGGCCTTTAAAAGGGGAAAACCGGCAGCAACCGCGAAGGCTGCGATAAATAAAAAGATGGACAGGGCATCAACAGCCTGTTTTGTTTCCCGCCGCTTTTCATTCATCGAGTGAAGGATAGCAGGGATACCTCCCAGGATCAGCCCGACAAAGGCCATACAGGTAACAAAGGTGTGCTTTTCGAGAAGATACTCGATCGCGTAAGTAAAGCCGGCAATTCCTGCCAGACAGCCAAGAAGGATAGGGGCAAGAAAAGAAATACTTTCGCGGAAGTTTTTTGTAAACCCTGCGATGCAGTTGATCAGCCTGTCATAGATTCCTAAGGATACAGCCATTGTTCCTCCCGAAACGCCGGGGATCACATTTGCAATGCCGATCATCATACCCTTTAAGATGTTAGTTAGAAAATTCATTTTGTTCTCCTTATAAAGATTGAAATCAGACTTCATTATACATGAAAGAAGGAGCGCTTTCAATACTGGTTTTAAGCGGTATGCTTAAATATCTTGTATCAGCCTGTAAAATGTGATAGACTACTAAAAGATTGCAAAATTCACAGATAAATGACATCAGGAGGATCAGAATATGAAGCAGAATAGAAAACCGGAGACGATCTGTATCCAGAGCGGATGGACTCCGAAGAATGGAGAACCAAGGGTGCTCCCTATTTACCAGAGCACAACCTTTAAATATTCCACCAGCGAACAGATGGGACGTCTCTTTGATCTTGAGGAGGATGGATATTTTTATACAAGACTGGCAAACCCGACAAATGATGCGGTTGCGGCAAAAATCTGTGAACTGGAGGGCGGTGTTGCGGCAATGCTCACATCCTCCGGCCAGGCAGCCAATTACTTTGCTGCATTTAATATCTGCAGTGCGGGTGACCATATTGTCAGCGCTGCTACTATTTACGGAGGAACCTCCAATCTGTTCACAGTCACAATGAAAAAACAGGGGATCGATGTAACTCTCGTGGATCCGGACGCCTCTGAGGAGGAGATCGAAAAGGCATTCCGCCCCAATACAAAGCTTGTTTTCGGTGAGACGATCGCAAATCCTGCTCTGGTGGTGCTGGATATTGAAAAATTCGCACGCCTGGCCCACAAGCATGGGGTTCCGCTTATCGTTGACAATACATTTGCGACACCGATCAACTGCCGTCCGTTTGAATGGGGAGCAGACATCGTGACTCATTCGACAACAAAATATATGGATGGCCACGCTCTTACTGTGGGCGGATGTATCGTAGACAGCGGCAATTTTGACTGGGAAGCCCATGCCGATAAATTCCCGGGCCTTACCACTCCGGATGATTCCTACCATGGCGTTATCTATACGCAGAAGTTTGGAAAGAAGGCATATATCACAAAGGCAACCGCTCAGATGATGCGGGATCTGGGATCCATACAGGCTCCGATGAATGCTTTCTTATTAAATATCGGACTGGAAACACTCCATCTTCGCATGCCGCGGCATTGCGAGAACGCCCAGAAGGTGGCAGAGTGGCTTCTTGCAAGAGAGGATGTGGCATGGGTCAATTATCCGGGCTTAGAGGGAAATAAATACCATGAGCTTGCCTTAAAATATCTGCCCAAGGGCAGCTGCGGTGTCATCTCCTTTGGATTAAAGGGAGGACGGGAGGCTGCTGGAGTGTTTATGGATAAATTAAAGCTTGCGGCTATCGTGACACATGTGGCTGATGCGAGAACATGCGTTCTCCATCCGGCAAGCCATACACACCGCCAGCTTTCGGACGAGCAGCTTGTAGAGGCCGGAGTGGATCCGTCCCTGATCCGTTTAAGTGTCGGGATCGAAAATGCGGACGATATAATCGAGGATCTGCGTCAGGCCCTTGAGGATTGATTCGGAGGGAAATAAATGGAAGATGTGAAGGGGAAAAGTAAGCGGGGATTGCTGAGGATCATATTCGGGCGTACTACGTTTTTTATCCTGTTCACAGGTCTGCAGATATCGGTTCTTCTCTGGATCTATCTTTGGCTGGATGATAAGTATCAGGCCTACGGATACGGCGTTTTTACCCTGATTGGTGCGATTCTTGCGATCCGTATACTGAATGAAAAACAAAACGCCAGCTTTAAGATGGCATGGCTTATCCCGGTGCTGTTATTTCCGGTTTTCGGCGGTCTGTTTTATGTATTTATTCAGATCCAGCTTGAGACAAAGCTTCTGGCACGAAGGCTTCGGGAAATCGGTACAAAGACAAAGCATTACCTTGCTCAGAATCAGATTGTATTTGATCGGCTGGCGGAAAAGAGCCGCACAAATGCCAATCTTTGCCATTATCTCTCAGAATCCGTAGGCTTCCCTGTCTATGACAGGACAAACTTTAGGTATTATCCGCTCGGAGATGATTTTTTCCGTGAGTTATTAGACGAGCTTCGAGGAGCTGAAAAATTTATCTTTCTCGAGTATTTCATCATACAGCCTGGTGTGATGTGGGATACAATATTGGGTATTCTGGAAGAAAAAGCGAAAAAAGGTGTAGATGTCCGGATCATGTATGACGGTATGAACTCCTTTTCCAACCTCCCCCGTGATTATCCGAAGCTCCTTAAGGAAAAGAACATAAAATGCCGGGTATTCAATCCGATCCGCCCGGCGATCTCAACGAGCCAGAATAACCGCGACCATCGAAAGATCCTTGTGATCGACGGACATACGGCTTATACCGGCGGCGTTAATCTGGCCGATGAGTACATTAACCGGAAAAGTCGGTTCGGCCACTGGAAGGATAATGCGATCCGCCTGAAGGGGGAAGCCGTTAAGAGCTTTACGGTCATGTTCCTTCAGATGTGGTGCGTATGCTCAAAACCGCAGGAATGTGATTTTGATTTCAGCAGCTTTCTGGACACCGGAGATCATTTCCATTCTCCGGCACTGGATATGGACGGGTATTCCGTTCCGTTTTCCGACAGCCCGCTGGATCATGAGCCGGTAGGTCATCTGCTTTACCTTGATATTATTTATCAGGCAAAAAAATATGTGTATATCATGACGCCCTATCTGGTGCTGGACGATGATATGATAACCGCTTTATCCTTTGCGGCAAAAAGAGGAGTCGATACCATGATCCTTATGCCGCATATCCCGGATAAGAAATATGCATTTATGCTGGCTCACTCCTATTACCCGGAGCTTATCGAGGCAGGGGTAAAGATCTATGAATACCTGCCGGGATTTATTCACTCCAAGACCTTTGTGAGTGATGATGAAAAGGCGGTAGTAGGTTCCATCAACATGGATTTCAGAAGCCAGTATCTGAATTTTGAATGCGGAGTATATATATACCGGAACGCGGTGATCCGGGATATCCGAAAGGACTTTGAAGAAACAGTACCGAAATGTATCCGCATAACACAGGAGAGCTGTCAGCAGTTCTCTCCGCTCCACCGCTTTATGGGAAGTACATTGCGGCTAATCGCGCCGCTTATGTAATATTGAAAGGAGAATTATTCTTATGAAAGCTATTGACATGCATTGTGATACGCTTATGGAAATCTATAACCATAGAAAGCGTAACGAGGAGTGTGGGATTCTCGCAAATGATCTTCACATTGATCTTGCAAAAATGAAACGAGGCGATTATGCGCTTCAGAATTTTGCGGTTTTTGCACACATGGAAGATCTGAAGGGAGTTATGCCACTTCCGGAATATGCATTTCGCCTGATCGATATTTTCTACACAGAAATGAGAAAATATCCGGATCAGATCGGCATCGTAAAGAACTATCAGGATATTGTTGCCAACATGGAGAAGGGAAAGCTCTCCGCATTGCTTACCATGGAGGAGGGAGCCATCTGCGAAGGAAAATTAGAATATCTGAGAATATTCTATGAGCTCGGAGTGAGAATGTTTACGCTGACATGGAACTTTGCCAATGAGCTTGCTTATCCGAATAAGATGGCAGTTAAGGGCCAGCAGGAAGGTCTGTTTTTCCCGGAGACAGAGCGGGGACTTACGGAGAAGGGCTTTGAATTTGTTGAGGAAATGGAACGTCTCGGAATCATCTTAGACGTTGCTCATCTTGGCGACAAGGGTATCTTTGATGTCCTCGAGCATGCAAAGAGACCGTTTGTGGCAAGCCATTCCAATGCAAGAGCGATATGCGGTCATACAAGAAACCTTACCGACGAGATGATCCGCGGTCTTGCCGAAAAGGGCGGTGTTATGGGAATGAACTATTGCCCGTCCTTCCTTAGAGATCCGGAAAAATGGGGAAGTCCGAAGGAGGTCTCCATCGATGATATCATCCGCCATATCCGTCACATCGTAAACGTCGGCGGAATCGATTGCGTCGGCCTCGGCTCCGATTTCGACGGAACGTATGTTTCCTTTGAGATGGAAAACTGCGGAGACCTGCTGATGCTTGAGGACAGACTTCGTAAAGAGCATTTCACCGAGGAGGAGATCGAGAAGATCTTCTACAAGAACGTACTGAGAGTTTATAAAGAAATTCTCCGCTAAGCAATACTTTATTTTGCATTTTTCATCGTTTCATGGTAAACTATGAGTTGCCTGTATTATGCAGTAACAATTTTGTGGAGAGAATCACATGAAAAAAGATGAAAAAACAACGGATTATCTGGCATCCATCAATAAAGCCAGCAGAAGAAGGAAACGATCTTCCTATAAAAAGTACGCAGTAATAGCGGCTATTCTCTGTGTGACTGCCGCAGCAGGAATAACGGCTGCCGTTAAGCTTGCAAAGAAGGAACCGGCTGTTGTTGCAGAAGTCGATACCGCCAGCCCGTCCACAGAAACTTTGGGATCGGATCCTGCCGCATCCTCCGAAGCAGACGAAAGCCTCGAGGCTGAAAATGAAAAGAAACAGCAAATCGAAGCAGTGATCGATTCCTATCCGGATCTGGGCATTGCGAAGGTTTCCGGTTATCTTAATATCAGAAAAAATATGGATGAGGGTTCCCCTGTTGTCGGAAAGCTTCTGGACGGAAGCGCCTGCAATATTCTGGAAACAAATGACGGCTGGTACCGCGTGGCCTCCGGAAGCGTAGAGGGCTATGCAAAGGCGGAATATCTCCTGACCGGAGAGGAGGCTAAGACGGCCGCCCGCGATCTGGTGAAGGAGATGGCCGTATCTCTGGTCGACAACCTGAATATCCGACAGGAGCCGTCCACTTCTTCTAATGTTATCGGTCAGTGTCTCGAAGGAGAACGCTATGAGCTGGTGGGTGAAACAGAAGGCTGGTATCAGATCCCCGGGGGATATATCTCGGCGGAATTTTCTGAGAAAAAATATTGTCTGAATGAGGCAAGAAAGCTGGATCTTAGGGCTATGGTATTAAATTACTACGATCGCCCCGGAGTATCCAATGTAACGAACTATCTGAATATCCGTGACGGAGCAGGGGAGGATGCCAAGATCATCGGTAAGCTCCCAAGCCATGCCGGCTGTGAGATCCTTGAAGATTTAAACGGCTGGTATAAGATCCGTTCCGGAAATATTAATGGTTACGTTAAGAGCGATTATATCCTGACGGGGGATGCGGCCAGAGAGGCTGCTATGAGCCACGCCGAGTTAATGGCAATCGTCAATACGGACAGACTCAATGCAAGGACAGAGCCGAGTACAGAGGCAAAGATCTGGACGCAGATATCAAATAACGAACGATATCATGTTGCAGAGCAGCTGGACGGATGGGTCAAGATCGAATTTGATGAGAGCGGCGCCGGAGATGGGGATGGAGATGAGATCACCTCAGCATATGTTTCAACGGATTATGTTGATGTACGGTATGCACTTCCCGAGGCAATCAAATTCTCTCCGTCTGAGGAGAAATCCTCCCTCCGCAGCCAGATCGTCAACTATGCCATGAAATTTCTTGGTAATCCTTATGTATGGGGAGGAACCAGCCTGACAAAGGGAGCGGACTGTTCCGGCTTTACGATGTCAGTCTTGAAGCAATTCGGAATTTCACTGCCGCATTATTCCGGTGATCAGGCAAAACGCGGCACGAGGATTAAATCGAGCCAGATGCAGCCGGGCGACCTGATCTTCTATGGCAACAAGCGCGGTACCATCAACCATGTCGCTATGTATATCGGTAATGGTCAGATCATCCATGCGGCGAGCCGAAGAAGCGGGATCAAGATCTCTACATGGAACTACAGAACGCCGTTAAAGATCGTTAACGTAATCGGCAAATAATGAATAGAATCTCCTTTTTTGCACAGCTTAAATATAAGAAGTGCAGAAAAGGAGATTTTTTAATATGAGGAATTGCGAAAGCGAACGGATAAAGGCGGAAGAAGAAAGGATCAGAGAAAGCGGACAGGCAAGCTTAGGCGGCGGATCACGCGGCAGGATTCATCTGATCTCGGTGATCGGGGAGATCGAGGGGCATGAAAATCTTTCAGGCAGTACGAAAACGACAAAATATGAACATCTTCTTCCGGAGCTTGCAAAGGCAGAGGACGATGATGAGGTAGACGGTATCCTGATCCTCATTAACACGGTGGGAGGAGATGTGAGCTGCGGCCTTGCCCTGGCGGAGATGATCGCCTCCTTAAGTAAACCGACGGTGTCTCTGGTGATCGGCGACAGTCATTCGATCGGCGTACCTTTAGCAGTTGCCTCCGATTATTCTTTTATTGTACCCAGCGGCACGATGATGATCCATCCCGTAAGAATGACCGGAATGGTGATCGGGGCAGTACAGACCTACGAATATTTTGATATGATCCAGGATCGGATCCTCACCTTCGTTTCCGGGCACAGCCGTATAAGCTATGAGGCATTGAGGGCATTGATGCACAATACGAAAATGCTTGCAAAGGATCTGGGAACGGTGCTTGTCGGAAAGGATGCGGTGGAAAAGGGACTGGTCGATCAGGTGGGCGGTATCCGTGATGCCCTGGATAAGCTTTACGAGATGATCGAGCGGTAAGGCAGATCGAGTGGCCGAACTCTCTGGTTCTTTTTCAAGTTGCAATATACTTTCCGTTTGTGCTATAATACAAAAGTGGGCTTTTGCCCTTAGATTTAGATAGGGGGCTTTCGGTTTGGCTGGAAGTAGTAATGCAAGAAAAAAAACGACCGGGTCTGAAAAAAAGAGCAGCAGACCGGAAAAAGCAAGAACAGGAAACACAAAAAAGGGAACGGCGAAAACGCGCGGGAGATCGGGAAGCGCTGCACAGACAGAACTAAATAACGGACTGATCCAGTCTGAAGCTGTCATTCTTATATCCTTTGCCGCCTGCGTTTTTTTATTTCTCAGTAATTTCCATATCTGCGGCACGCTGGGAGATCTGTTCAGCAGTATGATGCTCGGCGTATTCGGCAGTATCGGATATGCAGCGCCTGTGCTTCTGTTTTTGGGATTTATTTTTTATGCTTCTAATAAAGGAAATATGCGTGCTGTCTACAAGATGCTGGCAGTAGAAGGTCTTTTGATCGCACTTTGCGGTTTGTTCCAGCTAATGTTCGGCGGCGGATATAAAGAGGGCCAGACATTGAAGGAGATCTATGATATGGCCGGCCGGAGCGGGCTTGGAGGAGGAATCATCGGCGGTATCCTTGTCCTGCTCTTACATAAGATCGTAGGAACCATTGGTGCCTATCTGGTGCTTCTTGTGCTTGGTATCATCAGCATGGTCTGTATTACGGAAAGATCCTTTGTTTCGGCGGTAAGACGAGGCAGCGGAAAAGCATATAATTTAGCAAAAGAGGACTACGGAAGAAGGAAGGAGCTCCGGGAAGAAAAGCGGGAAGAAAAGCAGCGCTTAAGAAGTGAACAGAAGGTTCAGGGTGTTGATCTGGCTTCTACGGATCTTTCAAAAACTCCGGCAATCCCTGCTGCGGAAACCAAAATGCAGACAGAACCAGCACAGCAGGCATCACCCTTTAAGCCGGAGAATGCAAGAATGCCGGAAGCTTCGGAGATGGATCTTACAGACCACAGCAGTCCGAGCAAGGTGGAGAATACGGTTGAAGCACCTGTATCCAAAGAGGATCCGGCGGATGTCTTTCATGGTACGATCCTGCATAACGGGAAGGATTCCGATGATGATGTATTTATCAGCAGGAACAGCAGCGATTTTGATGCCATGGACGTCTTTAATAAAGAAAACCCAGAGCAGGACAATGATTACTGGCTCGATTCAGAGCTGGACTTTAAGGAAGACGCCTTTGACGATGATTGGGATGAAATACATGAATTAACAGAAAAGCAGGAAGCAGATATTCAAGACGAGAGTAACAGTCAAAGGGAAGCCGATAGTCAAAGCGAGGCTGACGAACAAAGCGAAGCTGACATTCAAAACGAGGCAGCTACGCAAAGAGAAGCAAAACCGCAATACGAGACTGATCTTCTGTCTGAAACAGACCTTCAAGACAGTGAAGTTACTGAAAGGGACGCATACAGTCAGTACGAAGCAGATGTTCCGGATGAGGCGGAGATCCCAAGGGTGGCGGCCACTCAAAGCGAGGCCACCGATCGGAGTGAAGCGGGTACCCGACAAGACGCGGATATCCGAAGCAGCGAGGCCCCTTCGGATCGAAAGAGAGTAGTGACAGCGACCGGAAAGATCATCGAAACGGATGCGGAGGAGATCCTGCGCCAAAAGACGGAAAAGAAAAAAGCGGAAGCGAAGGAAGACGCGGATGAGAGTGTTCTGAAGGAGATCAAAAAGACGGAGGAAAAACCCAGAAAGCCCTATGTGATCCCACCGCTTTCCCTGCTTAATAAGGGACCGGAGCAGGTTTCCGGCCAGTCTGACAGAGAATACAGGGAAACTGCGATCAAGCTTCAGCAGACATTAAAGAATTTTGGTGTTGGTGTAACGGTGACGAATATCAGCTGCGGTCCGACGGTGACACGATATGAGCTTCACCCGGAGCAGGGGGTAAAGGTCAGCAAGATCCAGTCGCTGGCAGATGATATCAAGCTGAATCTTGCAGCCACCGATATCCGCATTGAGGCTCCGATCCCCGGAAAAGCGGCAGTAGGTATCGAGGTTCCGAATAAGACAAACAGCATCGTCTATCTGCGGGGCCTGTTAGAGAGCGAGGAGTTTAGAAAGCATCCCTCCAGACTGGCCTTCGTTGTCGGAAAGGATATCGGAGGACAGACTATCGTTGCCGATCTGGCAAAAATGCCTCACCTTCTGATCGCCGGACAGACCGGATCCGGTAAATCGGTAGGGATCAACACAATGATCATGAGCCTGATCTACCGGTCTTCACCGGACGATGTGAAGCTGATCATGATCGATCCGAAGGTTGTAGAGCTTTCTGTTTATAATGGAATACCGCACCTTCTGATACCGGTCGTAACAGATCCGAAAAAAGCTTCCGGTGCCTTAAACTGGGCCGTAGCGGAAATGATGGAACGCTATAATAAATTTGCACAGGCCAACGTCCGCGATCTTAAGGGCTATAATGCAAGGATCAAGAGCATGGAGGAGGCAAAGGATGTTCCTCCGGAAAAGATTCCCTCCAAGCTTCCTCAGCTGGTTATCATTATTGATGAGCTTGCAGATCTTATGATGGTGGCGTCGGGAGAGGTGGAGGATGCCATCTGCCGTCTGGCCCAGCTTGCAAGAGCAGCCGGGATCCATCTTGTGATCGCAACACAGCGTCCTTCCGTCAACGTCATCACCGGCGTGATCAAGGCGAATGTACCTTCCCGTATCGCATTCTCTGTTGCCTCCGGTGTGGATTCCAGAACGATCCTTGACATGAACGGAGCGGAAAAGCTTCTGGGAAACGGTGACATGCTGTTTTATCCCTCCGGATATCCGAAACCGATCCGGGTTCAGGGAGCGTTTGTTTCCGATAATGAGGTGGCAAGTGTGACGGAATACATAAAGGAGCAGAACGAGGACACCTGCTATAATAAGGAAATCGAGAAAAAGATGACTCTGGGTGCATCAGCAGGCGGCAGCGGCGGGGGAAGCGACAGAGATCTGCTGTTTACCGATGCGGGACGCTTTATCATCGAAAAGGATAAAGCTACCATAGGAATGCTGCAGCGTATGTTTAAGATCGGCTTTAACCGGGCAGCACGTATCATGGATCAGCTTGCCGAGGCCGGTGTGGTCGGCGAGGAGGAAGGCACGAAGCCGAGAAAGATCCTTATGTCGATGGAACAGTTTGAAGAACTGCTGGAATCCGGATATTAACGGACCAATGAGGGGCAGGCCGTTTTTTGGCCTGCCGGGGCCAATGATCGAAATGCCCGAAAGGGCCTTGAGATAAACGAACTATAACTTTCTTAACAAGAGGAGAGGTACTATGAAAACAGATATCGAAATCGCACAGGAAACTAAGATGCTTCCGATCCGGGAGGTTGCGGCTCAGTATGGTATTTCAGAGGATGATCTGGAGCTCTACGGAAAGTATAAGGCTAAAATTTCAAATGAGCTTTGGGAGGAGATCAAGGACAGACCGGACGGAAAGCTGGTTCTTGTTACTGCCATCAACCCGACTCCGGCAGGAGAAGGAAAAACAACAACCAGCATCGGTCTTGCACAGGCACTGACAAAAGCGGGAAAGACAGCTATGCTGGCACTTCGTGAACCGTCCCTTGGGCCGTGCTTCGGAATTAAGGGCGGAGCAGCAGGCGGCGGATACGCTCAGGTTGTTCCGATGGAGGATCTGAACCTTCACTTTACCGGTGATTTCCATGCGATCACGACTGCGAACAACCTTCTTGCGGCTTTACTGGATAACCACATCCAGCAGGGAAATGCCCTCGGTATCGATACAAGACAGATCTTATGGAAGCGCTGCCTTGATATGAATGACCGTGTTCTCAGAAATATTGTAGTCGGCCTTGGCGCAAAGGGAGACGGCGTTGTCCGTGAGGATCACTTTGTTATTACGGTGGCATCGGAGATCATGGCGATCCTCTGCCTTGCCACAGACATGAAGGACCTTAAGGAACGTCTCGGAAGGATCGTTGTAGCCTATAACTTTGCCGGAGAGCCTGTTACGGCAAAGCAGTTAAATGCGGTGGGCTCCATGGCGGCTCTGCTTAAGGATGCCCTCAAGCCGAACCTGATCCAGACTCTTGAGCATACAGGTGCCCTTGTCCACGGCGGCCCCTTTGCCAACATTGCTCATGGCTGCAACAGCGTTATGGCAACAAGAACAGCCCTGAAGCTTGCTGATATTGCCGTTACAGAGGCAGGCTTTGGTGCGGATCTCGGCGCAGAGAAATTCTTTGATATCAAGTGCAGAAAGGCAGGACTTAAGCCGGATGCAGTCGTTCTGGTGGCTACCGTAAGAGCACTTAAGTACAACGGAGGAGTTCCGAAGGATCAGCTTGGCGTTGAAGACCTTGACGCACTTAAGAGGGGCATTGTTAATCTGGAGAAGCACATCGAAAATATCCAGAAGTATCATGTTCCGGTAGTTGTAACATTGAACTCCTTCCTTACAGACACACCGGCAGAGTATGAATTTATCAAAAACTTCTGTGAGGAGAGAGGCTGTGAATTTGCCCTGTCTGAGGTATGGGCAAAGGGCGGCGACGGCGGCATGGAGCTGGCGGAAAAGGTGATCAAAACATTGGAAACAAAAGAAAGCCATTTTGAGCCGCTTTATAAGGCTGAGCTTAGCATCAGTGAAAAAATTGAAACGATCGCGAAAGAGATCTACGGGGCCGGAAAGGTATCCTATTCTCCGGCAGCAAAGAAAGCCATCGCAAAGATTACAGACATGGGCTTTGGGGAGTTCCCGGTCTGCATGGCAAAAACGCAGTATTCCCTGTCTGATGACCAGACAAAGCTCGGACGTCCTGAGGGCTTTGATCTGACCGTCCGTGATGTATATGTAAGCGCCGGAGCAGGCTTTGTGGTTGCACTGACCGGTGCGATCATGACTATGCCGGGTCTTCCTAAGAAGCCGGCTGCTGACAATATCGATGTGGATGAAAACGGACGGATCACAGGACTGTTCTAACAAGAGTATGCAGGCGGATCTTCCGCCTGCTTTCAATTTCGCGTGTACCGGAGCCTTCGGTACTGCAGGAAAAGAGGGTTGAATATGAGAATTGGAGATTGGCTTACCAGACTTTCGTATACGCTTGCCCAGGGCAGTCTGGACACGCAGGTTGAGGAAGTGATCTATGACTCCAGAAAGGCGTGCCCAGCCTCTGTATTTGTATGCATAAAGGGAAGTGTCAGGGATTCCCATGACTTTATCCCGGATGTGCTTCGCGCCGGCTGCCGTGTGCTGGTGACAGAGCGTCCGGTCTCTGTTATGGAGGATGTGACTGTTATCATTGTGAAAAACGGGAGAGAGGCTCTGGCAGAGTTATCGGCTGCAAGATTTGGGTATCCGGCTGAAAAGCTTCTGACCATCGGAATAACCGGAACAAAGGGGAAGACCACAACGAGCTATATGGTAAAAACCATACTGGAAGCAGCGGGAAAGAGAGTCGGGCTTATCGGTACGAATGGTGCCATCATAGACGGCAAAAAGTACCCCACTGCTAATACAACGCCGGAATCGTATGTGGTACAGGAGTATTTCTCTAAAATGGTGGAGGCCGGCTGTAACTGTATGGTAATGGAGGTGTCCTCCCAGGCGCTGATGCTTCACCGGGTCGGCGGGATCAAGTTTGATCTCGGGCTGTTTACAAATATTTCTCCGGATCATATCGGCCCGAAGGAACATGAGAGCTTTGATGAGTATCTGTATTATAAATCCAGACTTCTCACGGTATGTAAAACAGGCATCGTAAACAGGGACATGGATCATTATGATGAGGTGATCCGTGATGCGTCCTGTAAGCTCTTTACTTATGGACTGGAGCGTGAGGCCGACTTTTATGGAGATGGGATCCATTATGCAAAGGATCATGATTTCGTTGGTATTGAATTTGACATTCACGGCGGCATGAACGGAAGGGTGCGGGTCGGAATGCCCGGAAGATTCAATGCAGATAATGCACTGGCTGCCCTCTCTGTCTGTGCCCTTGCCCTTAAGAATGAAAATGTTGAGGAAGCCGTTCTTAGAAATGCCCTCGAAAACATCCGGGTAGACGGTCGTATGGAGATCGCTTATGTTTCTAAAAAATGCAGTGTGATCGTTGATTATGCCCACAATGCAGTCAGCATGGAGAGCCTTCTTACAACCCTCAGGGATTATAAGCCGAAACGTCTTGTATGTGTCTTTGGATGCGGAGGAAACCGGGCGAAGGAAAGACGGTATTCCATGGGAGAGATCGGAGGTCGGATGGCGGATCTTTGTATCCTGACAGCCGATAACCCACGATATGAAAAAAATGAAGACATCATAAAGGACATTGAGATCGGTATCTCAAAAACCTCAGGTGCATATAAGGTCATTCCTGACCGCCGCCAGGCAATCTTTTACGCGATCCACCATGCCGAGGAAGGCGATATGATCGCCATCATCGGAAAAGGTCATGAGGATTATCAGGAGATCGAAGGGGTAAGACATCACTTCCTTGATCGGGAAGTGGTAGAGGAAGCTGTGAAGGAGATGAAGTAGATGGAACAGATGACAGTGCAGGATCTTTTACTGGCTTCAAAGGGAAAGCTCCTATGGGGTGACAGCAAAAAGCATGTGGAGCATATTAAACTGGATTCGCGAGAAGCTGCGCCCGGTGATCTTTTTGTGCCGCTCCACGGAGAAAAGGTAGACAGCCATAAATTTATACCCCAGGTCATTGAGGCAGGTGTGGCTTGTGTATTTACCTCTGAGCATGATGCTGTCCCGGAGGTACTGAAAAAAGAAACGGCCATTATCCGTGTGGACGATTCAATAAAGGCACTTCAGGATGTCGGACGATATATGCGTGGCCGCCTGACGCTACCCCTTGTCGGAGTGACCGGAAGTGTGGGAAAGACTACAACAAGGGAAATGATCGCAGCAGCCCTGTCTGCCGCATATCGTGTATACAAAACTCCCGGAAATAGCAACAGCCAGGTGGGAGTTCCGATCACGATCTCTGAAATTTCAAAAGAGGATCAGGTAGGTGTCATTGAGCTTGGAATGAGTGAGCCGGGAGAGCTCACCGTGATCGCAAAGATCACAAGGCCGCAGATCGCAGTAATAACGAATATCGGCATTGCCCATATCGAACAGCTCGGCTCCCGGGAAAACATTTACAGGGAAAAGATGACGATCCAGGATGGCCTTTCTGCAGACGGTGTTTTGATCTTAAACGGTGATGATGATATGCTCTGTCGGACAAAAGGAAAAGACGGGGTAAAAACTCTTTATTACGGTATGGGAGAAAACTGCGATTTCCGTGCAGTAGATATCCATACCCTCGAGAACGGAATGGAATTTACAGCAGTACATGGATCAGAGCGTGAAAGGATCGTTTTAAATGTCCTCGGAGAACATAATGTAATGAATGCCATGTCTGCCATTGCTGTCTGCACAGAGCTTGGCATGACGATGAAGCAGGCGGCCGAGGGACTGCTTTCCTTTACCGGCTTTAAAAACCGTCAGCAGATCCATGTCGGAAAGAAATTTACGATCCTTGACGATTCCTACAATGCAAGCCCTGCTTCCATGAAGGCATCCCTTCAGGTATTTAAGACATTATGTCCGGGGGCACGCCATATTGCGGTACTTGCTGATATGAAGGAGCTGGGAGAAAATAATCTTGCGTACCATCGTGAGGTAGGAGAATATGCCGGGAAAATTGGGATCGACATGGCGGTGACCCTTGGAGAAGCCTGTCATTCTCTGGCAGAAGGAATCCATTCGGTATCCAATATACCGGTACATGAATTTCTCGACAAAAAGGAATTGACAAAATGGCTGGAGAAAGAGGTTCGGGAAGGAGACTGTCTTCTTTTTAAAGGCTCCAATTCCATCGGCCTTTTCACCATCGCGGCAGAATTTATCGCAAAAGCAGACTAATTAAAAGAAGGGAGGGATATGCTTGGAACAGAAATATGCAGATGTCATTATCGATATTTCCGTAAAAAACGTTGATCGTGTGTTCCAGTACAGGATCCCTCCCCATCTGTTCTCTAAAGTTGGCGCAGGCACCAGAGTTTCCGTATCCTTCGGCCGCGGAGATACGAAGCGGACGGGATATGTGGTGTCTGTGAGCAGCAGGGCGGAATTTGACGAATCAAAGATCAAAGATATCATTGAGATCATACCGGGAGCCGTTCCCCCGCAGGAGCAGATGATATGCCTTGCCTGGTGGATGAAGGATCGTTACGGCTGTACGATGAATCAGGCTTTAAAGACTGTTCTTCCGGTAAAGGCGGCCGTTACCGATAAAACAGAAAAAACGATCGTATCGAAAATCAGCAGAGAGGAATTGGCAGAGCTCTTAAAGGAGTCGGAAAGAAAGCATTATAAGGCCAGAGTCCGTCTTTATAAGGCGCTTTTAGAAAATGAACGGCTTCCCTATCGCCTGACTTTAGAAAAGCTGGGGCTTACGGCGGCGGCATTAAAGCCTCTGACCGAGAGAGGGATCTTAGAGATCCGGAGCAGAAAGATTGACCGGGATCCGGTAAAGGATTACGGGACGGATACTGCCGCACTTCATTTAAACGACGAACAGCAAAGTGCCGTCCATACCTTTATCCGGGATTATGATGCGGGGATCAGAAAGACCTATCTATTATACGGGATAACGGGAAGCGGAAAAACAGAGGTCTATATGGAGCTGATCGATCATACGTTAAAACTTGGAAAGCAGGCAATCGTATTGATCCCTGAGATCTCCCTGACTTACCAGACGGTAATGCGCTTCTACCGGAAATTCGGAGATCGGATATCGATCATAAATTCAAGACTTTCTGCAGGGGAGCGCTATGACCAGCTGATGAAGGCAGAACGTGGAGAAATTGATATCATGATCGGCCCCAGATCGGCCCTTTTCACTCCGTTTTCTCGACTTGGCCTTATCATTATCGACGAGGAGCATGAAGGCGCCTATAAAAGTGAGACGGTTCCCAGATACCATGCAAGAGAAGTAGCCCGGACCCGGGCAGCAATGAGTGGCGCCAGCGTGGTATTAGGCTCGGCAACTCCCTCTATGGAGAGCTTTTTCAGAGCAGAAAGGGGAGAATACAGTCTCCTTACCCTTACAAAACGAGCACGAGGGGACAGCCGGCTGGCAAAGGTACATGTGGTGGATCTTAGAGAGGAGCTGGCCTGCGGAAACCGTTCCGTATTCAGCAGAAAACTACATGAGCTTATAGAAGACCGCCTGAACAAGGGCGAACAGACGATGCTGTTTATGAATCGCAGAGGCTATGCAAACTTTGTGTCCTGCCGATCCTGCGGGGAAGCGATCAAATGTCCGCACTGTGATGTAAGCCTGACTTATCACAGAAACGGAAGCCTGAAATGTCATTACTGCGGCTATGAACAGAAGCTTCCCGGGCTGTGTCCCTCCTGCGGATCTCCTTACATTGCTCCCTTCGGTACCGGGACGCAGAAGCTGGAGGAATTGACCGCAAGGGCCTTTCCCGGGGCAAGGCTCTTAAGAATGGATGCGGATACAACAGCCAAAAAAGGAGCTCATGAGGAGATATTGCAGACCTTTGCCGACGGGGCTTGCGACATCCTGATCGGAACACAGATGATCGTAAAGGGGCATGATTTCCCCCGCACCACCCTTGTAGGCATCATGGCGGCAGATCTATCACTCCATGCACCGGATTTCAGAAGCTCTGAACGGACATTCCAGCTTCTCACCCAGGCATCGGGGCGGGCAGGCCGTGCCGGACTTTCCGGAGATGTCGTGATCCAGACCTATACTCCGGATCATTTTGCAATTACCTCAGCGGCGGAGCAGGATTATCTGCAGTTCTACAGACAGGAGCTTTTATACCGGAGAGTGATGGGTTATCCTCCGGAAATGGGACTCCTTGCAATCCTTCTTTCCTGGCGGGAGGAGGATATCCTCATTAAAGCGATGAGTGATCTTAAGAAAACAGTGGAGAGGGAATTTTGCTTCAAGGATCCCGTTATAATCGGGCCGGTGGATGCCTCTCCCTACAAAGTTAATGATATTTACAGAAAAATTTTATATATAAAGCATGGAAACTATGATATACTATTAAAAGTCCAAAAATCTGTCCAGAAACGGGCAGCGGGCTCGGAGCTGTATAAAAACGTTAATGTTTTGTATGATATCAGCCTTTAAGCAGGCGTAAAAGGAACAGCTTTATACAAACGAACCACGGAAGGGGAATATAGATATGGCGATCAGACAGGTCAGAACAATAGGGGATGAGATTTTAACAAAGGAATGTAAGCCGGTTCGGGAGATGAATGACCGGACAAGAGAGCTTATCGAGGATATGTTTGAAACAATGTATGAGAATAACGGCTGCGGTCTTGCCGCTCCTCAGGTCGGGATCCGGAAACGGATCTTCGTTATGGATGTCGATGACGGCAACCAGTATGTGATGATCAATCCGGAGATCCTTGAGACCAGCGGAAGCCAGACAGGTGCAGAGGGCTGCCTGAGTGTTCCCGGAAAGAACGGGCAGGTAACAAGAGCAGAGCATGTCAAGGTAAAGGCTCTGAATGAGGATATGGAGGAATATACGCTGGAGGCAGAGGGCCTTCTGGCAAGATGCATCCTCCACGAGAATGACCATTTAAATGGCAGACTTTTTGTTGAGCTGGTAGAAGGCGAGCTCATGGATAATGAAGCAGGAGAGGAAGAATAAAATGCGTATCGTATTTATGGGAACTCCCGACTTTTCCGTTCCCACTCTGGAGGCTCTGGTAAAAGGGGGCCATGAGGTAGTGGCTGTCGTTACACAGCCTGATAAGCCAAAGGGACGCGGAAAAGCGATTTTAATGACACCGGTAAAGGAAAAAGCCTTAGAGCTTTCAATCCCGGTTTATCAGCCCGTAAAGGTGCGGGAACCGGAATTTCTTGATATCTTAAGGCAGCTTGCGCCGGAGGTGATCGTAGTTGTGGCCTTCGGACAGCTTCTTCCCAAGGAGATACTGACTCTGCCCCGTTACGGCTGTGTTAACGTTCATGCATCACTGCTTCCAAAGTACAGAGGTGCCGCCCCGATCCAGTGGGCTGTTATTGACGGTGAGGCAGTAAGCGGCGTAACGACCATGCTGATGGATGAAGGGCTGGATACCGGTGATATGCTTGAGGTAAAGGAGATCCCGCTGGATGAAAAGGAAACGGGCGGCAGCCTGTTTGATAAGCTCAGTCTTTTGGGTGGAGAGCTAATCCTGTCCACTCTTGACAAGCTGGAAAAGGGAACCGCTGTCCGCACACCTCAGGGGGAATCCCAGACCTGCTATGCAAAGATGTTAAAAAAATCCATGGGTGAGATCGACTGGACAATGGATGCTGTAAAGATCGAGAGACTGATTCGCGGTCTGAATCCGTGGCCCAGTGCATATACATCCCTGAATGGAAAAACGGTAAAAATTTGGGCGGCAGACGTCAAAAAGGGAGACCGAAAAGGTCATCCGGGTACTGTCTGCGTGACAAAGGACAGTCTTCTGGTTGAATGCGGACAGGATCTTCTTTCGGTAAAGGAGCTTCAGCTGGAAGGCAAAAAAAGGATGGATATCGCTTCATTCCTGAGGGGATTTCCGGTAGAGGATGGAATGATCCTCGGACAGTAGATAGGAGGATTGCTTATGTATGGTGGCTATGGAATGGGATATGGCTACGGGCTCGACCCGACCATGATCTTAGTGCTTATCGGTGTTCTGCTTTCATTGTGGGCGCAGGGACGTGTAAATTCCGCATTCCGCAAGTATGGGAGAGTAAGAAGCCGGACAGGAATGACGGGAGCCGAAGCGGCAAGACGTCTTTTAAATTCACAGGGTATCTATGATGTAACGATCGAACATATATCCGGCAGCCTGACGGATCATTATGATCCGCGTGCCAAGGTATTGCGCCTTTCGGATGCGGTGTATAGCTCTGATTCTGTTGCTGCGGTCAGCGTGGCAGCTCATGAGTGCGGTCATGCCATGCAGGATAATGAGGATTACGCACCGTTACGTTTCCGCTCTGCGCTTGTGCCTGTGGCCAATTTCGGTTCACAGCTCTCATGGCCCCTTATCATGATCGGTGTGATCTTTGGCGGTCTCGGGTCTCCTTTAGTGCAGATCGGTATTCTTATGTTTACCCTGGCTGTTTTATTCCAGCTTGTGACCCTTCCGGTGGAATTTAATGCTTCCGGCCGTGCAATAAAGCTTTTGGATTCTCAGGGGATCCTGCTGGCAGAGGAAGTTAACGGTACAAAAAAGGTTCTGAGCGCAGCAGCGCTTACTTATGTGGCGGCCGCAGCAGCATCGATCCTTCAGCTGCTTCGTCTGATCATTCTGTTTGGAGGAAGAAACCGACGTGACAACTGATAGAAGCACTCGCGAGATCGTTCTGGATATTCTTTTAGAGGTATTAGAGGAAGGACAGCTGAGCCATCTCGTCTTGAAACAGGCACTTGAAAAATATCAGTATCTGGAAAAGCAGGATCGGGCCTTCATCACAAGGCTTACAGAGGGAACATTGGAATATCTGATCCGGATCGATGCCGTGATCGGTCGCTTTTCCAAGGTACCGGTAAAGAAAATGAAACCGGTGATCCGTGAGATCTTAAGAATGTCGGTGTATCAAATCCTGTTTATGGAACGGGTTCCCGATTCGGCGGCCTGCAATGAGGCAGTAAAGCTGGCAAAAAAGAGAAGATTTCAGGGACTTACCGGATTTGTAAACGGAGTTTTGAGAAACGTTGCCCGGGAAAAAGAAAAGCTGGTCTTTGAGGAGCCTTCTGAAAAATATTCGATCCCGGCCTGGATGCTTTCCCTGTGGGAGAAAAGCTACGGAAAAGAGAGAGCAGAACAGATCGCTTCCGCATTTCTTACGGAGCGGCCTGTAACTGTCCGCTGTAATGAAAGCAGATGTACGGTATCAGAGATGAAAAACCGTCTTGCGGCTCAGGGAATACAGGCAGAGGATACCGAATTTTCGCCAGATATACTGTCACTAAGAGGATACGACTATCTTGACGCGGTTGACGAATTCCGGGACGGACTCCTTATGGTACAGGATCCGAGCTCCGCCCTTGTCGGGCTTGTGGCTTCACCGAAGCCGGACAGCTTTGTGCTCGATGTCTGCAGTGCACCGGGCGGAAAAGCCCTCCATATTGCAGATCTTATGAGAGGAACCGGCCTCGTAGAGGCACGGGATCTGACAGAATACAAGATATCTCTTGTAGAAGAAAATATAGAACGCTGTGGTTTTACAAATGTACGGACCCGTGTATGGGATGCATCCGTATTTGATCCGGACATGGAAGAAAAGGCAGACCTTGTGATCGCTGATCTTCCCTGCTCCGGTTTGGGGATAATCGGAAAAAAGCCGGACATTAAGTTTCGGCTAAAGAAGGAGGAGCTTTCAGAGCTTTCAAGGCTTCAAAAAGAGATCCTCGGTGTTATCGTCCGATATGTAAAGCCGGGAGGAATATTGATCTACAGCACATGTACGATCAACAGACTTGAGAATGAAGACAATGCCGACTGGATCGAAAACGAGCTGAAGCTTTCAAAGCTCGATTTAAGAGAGCGGCTTCCGGAATGTCTCAGAGAGGAATGTGACGGCAATCGGATCCAGATCCTTCCGGGGCTTCATCAGGCAGACGGATTCTTTATCGCAGCATTTCAAAAAGTAAAATAGATTTGGGAACAGCAGATTATGGAAAAAAAAGATATAAAGTCAATGGAGCTTTCTGAACTGACGGAATTTATGGAGCAGCTGGGCGAAAAGCCGTTTCGTGCGAAGCAGGTCTATCAGTGGATGCACGTCAAGCTGGCCCGCTCTTTCGAGGAGATGACCAATATCTCCATAAGCTTAAGAGAAAAGCTGGAGGCTAATTCCGTCTATACATCACTGAAGCCGGTACAGGTACTGGAGTCCGGAATTGACGGGACAAGAAAGTATCTGTTTGCACTTAATGACCAAAATGTGATCGAAAGTGTTCTCATGAAATATAGGCATGGGAATTCGGTCTGCATTTCCTCACAGGTGGGCTGCCGGATGGGCTGCCGCTTCTGTGCCTCCACATTGGATGGACTTTCAAGAAATCTTACGGCCTCCGAAATGCTGGATCAGATATACATGATCCAGAAAACAACAGGAGAACGCGTTTCCAATGTGGTAGTCATGGGAAGCGGAGAACCCTTTGATAACTACGACAATCTGGTGCGTTTTATCCGGCTTCTGAGTGATGAAAACGGTTTAAATATCAGCCAGAGGAACATAACGGTGTCAACCTGCGGGATCGTGCCGAGAATCAGGCAATTCTCAAAGGAAGGTCTTTCGGTGACACTTGCCCTTTCCCTTCATGCCCCGAATGACGAGGTAAGGAAAACATTGATGCCCATCGCAAACAAATATTCGTTATCAGAGATCCTTCCTGCCTGCCGGGAGTATTATGAAACGACAGGACGCCGCCTTACCTTTGAATATAGTCTTGTGCAGTGCGTGAATGATAATCTGGATGAAGCGCGAAGGCTCACAGAGCTGATCCGTAACATGCATGGACATGTCAACCTGATTCCGGTAAATCCCATAAAGGAGCGCGATTACAGGCAGTCCGGACGGGAGGCGATCGAAGCCTTCAAGGCATATCTGGAAAAGCACGGTATTAATGTCACTGTCCGCAGAGAGATGGGACGTGATATCGGTGGAGCCTGCGGGCAGCTACGAAAGAGCTATTTAAAAAAAGAGGAGGAAAACACATGATTTCTTATGGCCAGACAGATATCGGACAGATCAGAAAAGTCAATCAGGATTCCATATTTTTGTCTGATGGACCGGTCGGAAAGCTTTCCAATCTCTTTCTTGTAGCAGACGGGATGGGCGGACATAAGGCAGGAGATTTTGCATCTCGCTTTGTGGTGCAGACTATGTCGGAGTTTTCCGGTGAATCTAAGCTTAACGAGCCGGTCTCTATCCTGTTACGGTCGATCGAGAGGACGAATGAGCTTCTCTATGACGAATCGATCCACAATGCCGATCGTGAGGGGATGGGCTCTACGCTTGTTGCAGCGACGATCGAAGGCAGTACCATGTATGTGGCGAATGTCGGGGACAGCAGGCTCTATCTGCTCCGTGAGAGCTTAGAGCAGATAACTCGGGATCATTCCCTTGTAGAGGAGATGGTCGCACGGGGACAGATCCTCAGAGACAGTGAATCATATAAAAATCAGAAAAATATCATAACAAGAGCAATCGGGATCCGCCCGGTGGTACGTCCGGATGTTTTTGAGGTACAGCTTGAAGAATGCGACTGCATCCTGATCTGCTCCGACGGACTCACCAATATGATCGACGATGCCGGTATCAGCCGCATACTTAAGACGACAGATACCCTGCAGGAAAAGACAGAAAAGCTGATTCGGCTCGCGAATGAAAACGGAGGAAAGGATAACATTGCCGTGATCCTGATAGAACCTCAGATAAGTGAGGTGAAGATATGATCTTAAGTGCGGGAACCATGCTTCAGGACAGATATGAGATCCTTGAGAAGATCGGCTCCGGCGGTATGTCAGATGTTTATAAGGCAAAATGCCACAAGCTGAACCGTCTGGTGGCAATCAAGGTATTGAAATCGGAATTCAATTCGGATGCCGGATTTATTGCTAAGTTTAAAATGGAGGCACAGGCAGCAGCTGCGCTGTCCCATCCGAATATTGTAAATATCTATGACGTTGTAGATGAGGGTAATCTGCATTTTATCGTCATGGAGCTGGTAGAGGGTATCACACTTAAAAGCTATATAAGAAAAAAGGGCCATTTAGATGTAAAGGAAACGATCGGGATCGCGATCCAGGTCGCACAGGGAATCGAGGCTGCCCACGAGCAGCATATCATCCACAGAGATATTAAGCCGCAGAACATGCTGATCTCTAAGGATGGAAAAGTTAAGGTGGCAGACTTCGGGATCGCAAGAGCGGTATCTGCCCAAACCATGAATTCCATGGTAGTGGGATCTGTGCATTACATTTCTCCGGAGCAGGCAAGAGCCGGATTAAGTGATGAACGCAGTGATATCTATTCTCTTGGCATCACTATGTTTGAAATGGTAACGGGGCGTCTTCCGTTTGAAGGAGACAATACGGTTACAGTGGCTCTGGCTCATCTGGAGGAGCCCATCGCACTTCCGCGCACGATTAATCCGGATATTACACCGGGGTTGGAACGTATCATCTTAAAATGCACGGAAAAGAAGCCGGAGAACCGATATCAGAATATTGCAAGTGTGATCAGTGATCTCAGAAGATCATTGCTCAATTCGGACGATCCAACGGTGGGAGTCATTGAACCCTCCTTTGATGAAAAAGAGGAGTCTGAGCCCCTCTCTGATACAAGACCGATCAGCAGGCAGGAGCTCGATATTATTACCGGAAGAAGCGAAATGCCCCGCGAGCTGTCTCGTGATATCAAGAATGGAAATATATCGCGAAACAGTATGGATGCAAAGCCGGCCTTAGAAGAATATCCTTCAAGGAAAGGCATTTTAAAGCATAGGCAGGAGTCTGACGATGCGGAGTCTACAGGGATCGAGAAGCTGTTTTCCGTATTGGGAGTTTTTGCTGCGATCCTCGTGGTGGCTGCTGCCGTGGTTTTCTTTTCAAAAATCGGCGGGCTGTTTGCCGGCGGATCGGATAAGGAGACGGTTGCGGTAAATACAACGGAGAGCACGGAAGAAAAAGTAACGCAGACAACAGAGGAATCCATCAGTCAGAAGGAAGTCAAAATGCCGAAGGTGGAAGGACTTTCCCAGGAACAGGCAGAGCAGCTTCTTGGTGGTATGGATCTGACCATGCATGTCACACTGGAAAATTCGGAAACAATTCCGAAGGGTATCGTAATTTCTCAGGAGAATGCACCGGATTCTATTGTGGCCCGCTACTCAAAGGTTGAAGTGACGATAAGCAGCGGTTCTGATAAGATCGATCTTGCCTCCCTTGGCATCACCCAGATGGCTCTGGATACAGCGGTACGGCTGTTAGAGGGGAAAGGTGTCCGAACGAGTGTTGTAGAAGAAAGCAGCGATGAGATTCCCGCAGGAGACATCGTGAGAATGGAGCCGGAGGATAAGGCAGCTGTGGGCGATACGGTAACGCTTTATGTCAGTACCGGTCCGGAGGAGGAAATGGTTCCTGTTCCGAAGCTGGTGGGTGAAAGCGAGGAACGTGGGGCAGAGCTCTTAAATGAGGCCGGACTTCTCGTCGGAGAAATATCGAAGGCTTACAGTGATGAGATCCCTGCCGGAAAAATTGCGGAACAGGGCATCGACAGTGAAGAACAGGTCGAGAAGGGAACGGCGGTAGACTATGTAATCAGTCTTGGGCCGGAAAAGCCGAAGACGCAGTTTCTTGCATCTTTAGAGGTGACTTACCCGCTTCTCGTTTCATTTGGCCCGGGAGCTGCATCTTCAGAGATCCAGATCCTGATCCGCCTGAAGCAGACAGTAAACGGCAAAGTGACCTATACGAAGCTTACGGAACCGAAGTCATACTCGGCGAGTACGAATCTCGACATTCGGCTGGATAAGATTCGCGGAGCTGACGGGGTACAGACCGGCGAGGTGGAGATCGTAGATCTTACGAACAATGTGGTCTTGACCTCCTACAATGTAAATTTTGTGGAGACCGAGGTATAGATGACTGGAAAGATTATTAAAGGAATCGCCGGGTTTTACTACGTACACGATGGAATATCGGCTGTATATGAATGTAAGGCCAAGGGCATATTCCGAAATAAAAAGATAAAGCCCCTTGTGGGTGATAATGTGGAATTTGACATTCTTGATGAGAAGGAGCGGACAGGAAATATTGTAGATATCTTAGAGAGAAAAAAGGAGCTCATCCGCCCTGCCGTGGCAAATATCGATCAGGCAATGGTGGTGTTTGCCATGGCCGATCCTGAGCCAAACCTCAATCTTCTTGACCGCTTCCTTATCATGATGGAAATGCAGGAGGTGCCTGTCATCCTCTGCTTTAATAAAAGTGATCTGGGCTGCAGCACTCAGAGCAGAGAGCTGGAGGAAACCTACAGGGCTGCGGGATATGAGGTGCATTTTACGGATTCCCGGGATCCCCGCAGTATTTTGGAGCTGAAGACGATACTTAGGGGAAAGACAACGGCCTTAGCAGGCCCCTCCGGTGTCGGAAAATCCTCTCTGATCAATCAGATCCAGCCTGAGGCGGGAATGGAGACCGGAGCTGTCAGCGAAAAGATCCGGCGGGGCCGCCATACGACAAGACACTCTGAGCTGTTCTTTGTTGAGAAGGACACCTACATTATGGATACGCCGGGCTTTAGCTCGATCTATGTCGAAGATCTGAAGCCGGAGGAGCTGGCAGCATATTTTCCGGAATACGAAAAATATACGGAGAATTGCCGGTTTTTAGGGTGCGTTCACATCGGAGAGCGTGAGTGTGGAGTGAAGGAAGCGGTAAAAGCGGGAGAGCTTTCAAAAAGCAGATATGATAATTATCGGCTGATCTATGATGAGCTGAAGAATAAAAGGAGATATTGATTATGTTGATTTTATCGCCATCCGTCCTTGCGGCGGATTTTTCAAGGCTTGGAGAGGAAGTAAAAACGGTTGCTGATGCAGGGGCCCAGTATATCCATCTGGATGTGATGGACGGAGCTTTTGTTCCGAGTATTTCTTTTGGCATGCCGGTGATCGAAAAGCTTCGTCCGGTAACCGATAAGGTATTTGACGTCCACATGATGGTGGAGGAGCCCGGCAGATATGTGGCGGATATGAAAAAAGCAGGTGCAGATATCCTCTGTGTTCATCAGGAGGCCTGTCTCCATCTTGACCGCACGATCAATCAGATCAAGGAAGCCGGAATGAAGGCTGCCGTTGCATTAAACCCTGCCACTCCGGTCGAGACACTCTCCTGTATCCTTAAGGAAGCAGATATGTTCCTTATCATGTCGGTCAATCCGGGCTTTGGCGGTCAGAAATTTATTCCGTATACATTAGAAAAGATACGTCGTCTCCGGGGGATGTTAAACGAAGCGGGTCTCAATACCGACATCGAGATCGATGGGGGCGTTTCTTCTAAAAATGTCAGACAGATCCTTGATGCAGGTGCTAATGTGATCGTTGCTGGCTCCGCCGTATTTAAAAATGATCCTGCGGCAAATACAAGGGAATTCCTTAATATCTTTGCAGAGCACTCCCGAGGTTAAAAATGAAGCGCTGTCTTATTATCACCGGGGGACCGGCGGATCCTGAATTTGTATCCCGATTTTTAGAGGATAAAAAATATGAGTATGTCATTGCTGTGGATGCGGGGCTTCAGGTATGTAAACAGCTTGGCATCAAGCCGGATCTTCTCGTAGGAGATTTTGACACCTATGGGAGAGAGGAGATCCTCCTTTACGAAAACCTTTCGGAGTGTAAACTGGATATCCACCGTCCGGAGAAAGACGAGACGGACACAGAGCTGGCTTTTTCCGATGCTGCTGCAGCCGGTTTTACCGAAGCCGATGTGATCGGTGCGACAGGCGGACGGCTGGATCATGAGCTTTCCAACATCTTTCTTGCGGCTCAGGCGAGAAACATGGGACTGTTTGTGAATCTCTATGACAGACAGAACAGGGTCTATGTATTAGATGCCAAGCTGGAAAAAAAACATACATTTGAAAAGAAAAATATGTATGGAACGTATATTTCGTTTCTTCCTCTTTCAGAAACGGTTTCAGGTATCACGTTGACCGGCTTCCGATATCCCCTTTACAATAAAACGATCTCTATGCGCGAGAACCCCGGTCTCTGCGTGAGCAATGAGATCGAAGAAGACAGAGCAGAGCTTACCTTTTCTCAAGGTGTCCTGCTTTGTATGGAAACGAAGGATCGAACCTGATCTTTTTATCTCAGTGTTTCCGAAAACTGGCATTGACGAAAAATATCAAACTGGATATTTTGCACCTCCGCCTTTCGTGCTACCATGTTTAGGATAGATCACAAAGAGAATGCGTGATCAAATTTTGTAATACAAAGGGAGAGAGGAACTATGTCAGAGAGAAAAAACGATAATCTTCAGAAAATCATACAGGCAGGCTTGATGGCGGCGCTGTGCTATGTTGGATATGCAGTATTTCCTGCTATTTCAGCAAGCGGTACAAAGATCCATATCGGAAATGCCTTTGTTGTAATGGCTGCCTATCTTTTAGGCGGTGTATACGGAGGTCTGTCCGGTGCTGTAGGTCTTTCCATTGCCGATATTTTAGGCGGATATGCTGCTTCTGCTCCGAGAACCTTTATTACAAAGCTTGTGATCGGCCTGATCACCGGATTTGTGGCACACAAGATCGCCGGGCTTTCCAAAGACCATACACAGGGATATCTCCTTAAATGGTCTGCGATCGCGGCTGTCTGCGGACTTGGCTTCAACTGCATATTTGAGCCGTCCTTAAAGTATGTGTGGTATACTCTGCTTTTCCCGAACCCGGATAAAGCGGCATCTGCGATCAAGGCACTCCTTGCAGTAACAACATATACAACGATCATCAATGCAGTCATCAATTCCGTTATCGCTGTAGTGCTTTATATGGCCCTCAGACCGGCGTTAAAGAAAGCCGGATTGCTTTTGCCTGTTGCTACTAAAAGGAATGAAAAACATGCATGATACACAGAAAAAAATTGCAGTAATAAATGATCTTTCCGGGTATGGCCGCTGTTCTTTGACAGTGGCTATACCCATTTTGTCAGCTATGGGGATCCAGACGTGTCCGATTCCCACAGCGATACTCTCTAATCACACGGGCTTCCCGGTGTTCTTTATGGATGATTATACGGACAAAATGCGTGAATACGCAGACAAGTGGACAAAGCTGGGACTTACCTTCGATGGAATATCCACCGGCTTTCTCGGCTCCTTAGAGCAGATCGCTATTGTAACAGAGATCATAGAAGCATTAAACGGTGAAAATACTATGATATTTGTAGACCCCGTTATGGGAGATCATGGTGTCCGCTATCAGACCTACACGGAAGAAATGTGTGAGGAGATGAAGCTTTTAGTCGGGCTCGCAGATGTAGTCATGCCAAATGTGACAGAAAGCTGTATTCTTACGGGCATTCCCTATAAGGAAAGCGGATGGACAAGAAAAGAAATTTTAAATATGGCCATGATGCTGCGGCTGATGGGAGCAGATTCCGTTGTCATAACCGGAATACGGGAAGGCAGCTTTTATACAAATGCCGTTTTGGAGCGCGGCAGCAATGAGGTTGAGTTTGTCCGGACAAAGAGCGGAGGAGCACAGCGACCGGGAACCGGGGATGTATTCTCATCGGTAGTTTCCGGAGCGGTGATGAACGGAAGGCCCCTTCGCGAGGCCGTGGAAATGGCAGCAAAATTTGTGAAGGAGTGTATTATACGCTCCGACATAAGAGAGATCCCCTGTGCGGAGGGAGTCTGTTTTGAGGAGCTGCTGGGGAGGCTGACGAAAAAATAGCGGAATCCCCTTTCATTTCAATTAGAAATATGATATGATACCAAAAGCAAGAAGAAGGAGATAATAGTCATGTTAGATTTGAGATTCGTCAGAGAAAACCCGGAAATCGTCAAACAGAATATTCGGAATAAATTCCAGGATGCGAAGCTTCCTCTTGTCGATGAAGTGATCGAACTGGACGAGGAGAGCCGTAAGGTAAAGAAGGAGGCAGATGACCTCCGTGCCAACAGAAATAAAATTTCAAAGCAGATCGGTGCTTTAATGGGTCAGGGAAAGAAAGAGGAGGCAGAGGCTGTTAAGAAACAGGTAACAGAGGCTTCCGATCATCTGGCTGAACTCGAGGAGAAGGAAAAAGATCTCGAGGCCAGAATTAAAAAGATCATGATGACCATCCCGAACATCATCGACCCCAGTGTTCCGATCGGAAAAGATGATTCCGAGAACGTTGAGGTTCAGAAATACGGAGATCCGGTGGTTCCGGATTTTGAGATCCCGTATCATACAGATATTATGGAGAAATTCAACGGTATCGATCTTGACTCTGCAAGAAAGGTAGCCGGCAACGGCTTCTATTACCTGATGGGAGATATCGCCAGACTTCATTCTGCCGTTATCTCTTATGCAAGAGATTTCATGATTGACCGCGGCTTCACCTACTGTGTTCCCCCGTTTATGATCCGAAGCGACGTTGTTACAGGCGTTATGAGCTTCGCTGAGATGGACGCAATGATGTATAAGATCGAGGGTGAGGATCTTTATCTTATCGGTACGAGTGAGCACTCCATGATCGGAAAATTCATCGATACGATCGTTCCGGAGGAGGAGCTTCCGAAGACACTGACAAGCTACTCTCCGTGTTTCCGTAAGGAAAAGGGAGCACACGGAATTGAGGAAAGAGGCGTATACAGAATCCATCAGTTTGAAAAGCAGGAGATGATCGTTGTATGCCGTCCGGAAGATTCCAAAATGTGGTTTGACAAGCTGTGGCAGAATACGGTTGATCTGTTCCGTTCCTTAGATATTCCGGTAAGAACACTGGAGTGCTGTTCCGGAGATCTGGCTGACCTTAAAGTAAAATCGGTTGACGTTGAGGCATGGTCCCCGAGACAGAAAAAATATTTTGAAGTCGGCAGCTGTTCCAATTTAGGAGATGCACAGGCAAGACGCCTTCGTATCCGTGTTAACGGAGCAGACGGAAAGAAATATTTTGCTCACACCCTGAATAATACAGTTGTTGCACCGCCGAGAATGCTGATCGCATTCTTAGAAAATAACCTGCAGGCAGACGGCTCCGTAAAGATTCCGAAGGTTCTGCAGCCGTATATGGGCGGAAAGACCGTCATTAAGTAAATAGGGAATTACACAAAGCTGTGGCAGGTTTGTCACAGCTTTTTTAAACTGACTCAATATAGTAAGAAATGGAGGGATCCGTATGCCGGCTGTATTTGCACATGATCTGTTTGGAAGAAAAGTCTATCGCTGTTTAAGTCCGCAGATCAAAAAAATCATAAAGGAAAACAGGGATTGCTTTTATCTTGGACTTCATGGGCCGGATATCCTGTTTTTTTATCGTGCCCTTGTAAAGAATCCGGTCGCTCAAAAGGGTTATTCCATGCACAGCCAATCGGCAGCCGATATCTTTAACAGAGGGCTTCGGATCTTGAGCTCGGAGGAGGCAGGAGAATATGGAAGCAGCATCGAGGCATATCTTCTTGGCTTTGCCTGCCATTATGCACTCGATCACAGTCTCCACCCGTTTATCAATGAAATAACAGAGCATACCTCCTTCACCCATGCCGAGCTTGAAACGGAGCTGGATCGGAGACTGCTTCAGAGAGAGGGAAAAGATCCGTTAAGGACGTTTACCTCCTGCCATATCAAATGTACCCGGGAAACGAAAAGAGCTGCGGCCATGATCTTGGGAGAAAGCGACAAGACGACTGCTGAGGCGATCATAAGCTTTCGTTGGGTGAGCCGGATATTTATCAATTCCTGTAAGCCCTTCAAGAAATTTATCGACCTTTTTCTCCGGGCGGCCGGGAGATATGAAGAAATACACGGAATGATGATGCAAAAGGAGCCGGTACCGGGCTCCGGCCCCATCACGAATGAAATGGAGAAAAGGTTCTGTCAGGCTGTCCGATACGGAGCCTTTCTGACACAGGCACTTTATACCACGATCCACCGTGGGCAGGAGCTTCCGGCAGAATTTTATGGTAATTTTGAGGGAAAGGATTTAAAATCATGATCGAAAAGATCGAAAATTCCGGAAACAAAACACCGGGATATCTAAGGATCCGCCTCGGAACAAGAAAAAGCCGTCTTGCCATGGCACAGACTGAGCTTGCCGCAAAAGCACTTTGCAGCGCGGAGCCGAAACTTACGGTTGAGATCGTTCCGCTGACCACAAAGGGAGACCGGATTTTGGATCGTCCTCTCTTAGGCGTGGGAGGAAAAGGAGCTTTTATCACAGAGTTTGAAGATGCGATCCAAAAAGGCGAGATCGATGCGGCAGTTCACAGTGCAAAGGACATACCAACTGAGCTGGGAGAGGGTCTCTGTATCGCTTCGGTACTTCAGAGAGAGGATCCGCGGGATGTGCTTATCACGGTAAAAGACCGTCCCCTATCAGATAAGAGCCGGGTGATCGGTACCGGAAGCCTAAGACGCAGAGTCCAGATCATGGAGCAGAAAAATGTGGAATGCCGACTGCTGCGGGGAAATATAGATACACGTCTGGAAAAGCTGTATTCCGGCGAATATGACGGGATCATCCTTGCCGCGGCAGGATTAAAAAGACTCGGACTTATAAAAGATGAACGATTTACCTTTGATTATCTGGCGGAAAACAGCTTTACCCCGGCCTGTGGTCAGGGCATTATTGTGATCGAAGCCAAAGAAAACTCCCCCTTCAGCTATTTGCTTGAGAAGATCAATGATCCGGCTGCTGCGATCTGTCTGAGAGCAGAGCGGGAAGTATTAAGGCTTATGGGTGCCGGCTGCAATGAGGCAATCGGTGTCTATAGTGTATTAAAAGGAGATGAGCTGACATTGACCCTGATGCTTGAGGAGAACGGGCAAGTTATCAGGCACAGCCTAAGCGGGCCTTTGGCCTCTTTCATGGAGCTTGCAAGGAAGATCACGGAGGACTTTAGAAATGGCTGCTAAAACCGGAATGGTCTATTTTGTAGGTGCGGGACCGGGAGATCCTGAGCTTATCACAGTTGCAGGAAAAAAGGCACTGGAAAGAGCGGAAGTTATTATTTATGACCATCTGGCTTCGAAAGAGCTCCTTTTTCAGGTGCCGGATACCTGTAAACGTATCTATGTGGGAAAGGAACCGGGAAAGCATTCAAAGGCACAGCCGGAGATCAACCATCTCCTGATCGAATATGCACTGTCAGGAAAGAAGGTTGTACGTCTGAAGGGCGGCGATCCCTTTGTATTTGGGAGAGGCGGAGAGGAGATCCTTGAGCTGGAACGGTATCACATTCCGTATCGTGTGATCCCCGGGGTAACCTCGGCTGTTTCCGCCCCTGCCATGGCCGGGATCCCTGTCACCCACAGAAGGATCGCCCAGAGCTTTCATGTTATAACGGGACATACGGCAGTTAATGGCGACAGTGCGGGCGGATCGCTGCCTGACGATCTGGCTGTGTATGCAAAACTGCCGGGAACGCTCATCTTTTTGATGGGACTTTCTAATCTGGAGACCCTCGTAAACAAGCTGATTGAAAATGGAAAGGCTTTGGATACTCCGGCTGCAGTTGTAACGGACGGAACACTCCCAACTCAACGCTGCCTGCATTCTGCCCTTAAGGATCTGCCGGATGCGGTTAAAAAAGCAGGACTTACCCCTCCGGGGGTTATCATCATCGGAGAAACGGCTTCATTTTGCATGCAGGGAGACAGAGAGCTGCCTCTTTCCGGAATCGTGGTGGGCATCACCGGAACGGAGGACATATATGAAAGGCTGTCAGAAAAGCTTAAGGATCTGGGGGCTGATGTTTGTCTTTCCTCTGCACTGCATATAGAAAAAAAGACACCAAAGCTGCTTTCAACTGCAATGAGAAACATCAGAGAATATAACTGGATCGTTCTCACGAGCCGCAGTGGGGTCAGGTTGTTTTTTGAAGCCCTGAGGGAACATCGGGTGGATTTTAGAAGCCTTAGTACTGTGAAATTTGCGGTTATCGGCAAGGGCACGGAGGAGTGCTTAAGAGAATATGGCTTTTATGCCGATCTTAAGCCGGAGGTGTATACGACGGAGGCTCTTGCAGAGATTTTGTGTGAAAATATAGATTGTAAAGAAAAGCTTCTTATCCCCCGTTCGGCAAAGGGTTCTTTGATCCTTACGGAAAAGCTTGCGGAAAAGGGAATCCCCTATCTGGAGCTATCCATGTATGATGTTCAGGCCGGTGCGTATGAAAATGAAGAACTCTATTGCAAATTAAGGCCGGACTACATCACGTTTGAAAGCGGCTCCGGCGTTCACGCTTTTTTTGAACAGAACGAAGAAAGCAAACGCCGTTGGTTTGAGATGGGAACATGTGCGGTTTGTATCGGAGGAGTGACAGAGGATGTGATACGAGGATACGGCGTCACAGAAATCATCACCGCCTCTGAGCATACAACAGACGGAATTGTGGATGTGATAATAAATGACAGAAAACACAAAGGAATATGTACTAAAGGATAAGAAGAAGCTGCGCTGCGGGTATACGACCGGCACTTGTGCGGCACTTGCCGCTAAGGCTGCGGCCCTGTTTTTAGCCACAGGTCTTTGGCCGGAGGAGGTACAGATATTGACGCCCGCCGGCAGTATCATCAAAGCCCATCCGGAGGAATGCCGAGCTCTAAACGGAGCCGCAGAGTGTGCCGTCAGAAAGGATGCCGGGGATGACTATGATGTAACAAACGGGATCCTCATCTTTTCCCGGGTGGAATTTACACAAACAGGAGATCCGGACATTCTGATCGACGGCGGAGAGGGTGTCGGCCGAGTGACGCGTGCAGGTCTGGATCAGCCGATCGGTGCCGCAGCCATCAATTCAGTGCCGCGAAGGATGATCCGAGAAGCTGTTATGGAGGTGCTGGAGGAATATGAAATTATGGTATCCGGCCGGATAAACGTCACGATCTTTGCACCGGAGGGGAAAAAGGCAGCCGAAAAGACCTTTAATCCGAAATTAGGCATTACCGGAGGCATCTCGATCCTCGGGACCAGCGGCATTGTAGAACCAATGAGCGAGGAAGCGTTGATTGAAACGATCCATGTCCATATCCGTGTATTGAGAGCAGAAGGGAGAAGGGAGATTGTTGCCGTTCCCGGAAATATGGGAGCCGGGTATCTGACCGGATACATCGGAGAGCCATGCTCGATCCCATTTGTTATATGCAGTAACTTTATCGGAAAGACTATAGATCTGGCCGGTGAGGAGGGAGCAGATGGCATCGTTATTGCCGGACACATCGGAAAGCTGGTAAAATTAGGAAACGGGATCATGAATACACATTCCAGAGAGGGAGACGGACGTATGGATACTCTGGTTTCCTGCGCGCTTACGGCTGGTGCTGACATCAACGAACTTAAGCGGCTGCAGCTTTCCAATACAACGGAGGAGGCACTTTGCATCCTGAAAGAGGCAGGGCTTTTCCATGCGGTCATGGATATTCTCTGCGAAAGGATCATGGGGCATATCCGGCATCGAGCCATTGATCGGCTTAAAACGGGAGTTATGCTGTTTGATGCATCCGGGGCACTTCTCTGCATGGGAGGAGATGCCCGTGATATCCTTGATAAAGCAAGGAATGAAGATCAATTCACAACGATCAGAGGATGAAATATAAGGAGGACAAAAGAATGGAGTCAAGAGTAAAGGAAACCATCGAGAAACATAATAAAGGATATAACTGCGCGCAGGCAGTAGCATGCACCTACTGCGACCTTGCCGGTGTGGATGAGGAGACCATGTTTAAGCTTACGGAGGCTCTGGGACTTGGTATGGGCGGAATGGCAGGAACCTGCGGCGCAGTCACAGGCGCATGTGTCCTGGCGGGAATGAAGCGCAGCACCGGACACCTGGATAAGCCGGACAGCAAGGCAGAGTCCTACAAGCTTTCAAGAGAGATATTAAGACAGTTCGGAGATCAGAACGGATCGGTGATCTGCAAGGAGTTAAAGGGCGTGGAGACAGGAAGGGTCTTAAGATCCTGCCAGGATTGCATTATGGATGCCGCAGCTCTTGCAGAAAAGCTTCTGTATTCAGAGGAGTAATGGGTTATGGTACATTTTGTTGGTGCGGGAAGCGGGGCGGTGGACCTGATCACGGTGCGCGGAGCAAAGCTTTTAGCTGAGGCCGATGTCGTGATCTATGCAGGCTCCCTTGTCAATCCGGAGCTTCTTTCCGGAACGAAGATGGGCTGCAGGATCTATAACAGTGCCAAAATGACCCTTACAGAGGTCATGAAGGCGATAAAACAGGCAGAAAAGGAAAGTCTTATGACAGTCCGCCTTCATACGGGAGATCCGTCCATTTACGGAGCCATAAGAGAGCAGATGGATATTCTGGATGAGTGGGGTATCCCTTATGATGTCTGCCCCGGCGTCAGCTCCTTTTGCGGCGCTGCAGCCAGCCTCTGTGCAGAGCTTACCTTGCCCGATGTATCCCAGACAGTCATCATTACAAGGATGCCGGGGCGCACTGAGGTCCCGGAAAAGGAAAAATTCCGTTCACTGGCATCCCATCGGGCAACAATGGCGGTGTTCCTAAGTACAGGACTTCTTGACGAAATGGAGAAGGAGCTGCAGGCGGCGGGGTACCCGCCTGATACGCCGGCTGCTATCGTTTATAAGGCAACCTGGCCGGAGGAGAAAAAGCTCCTCTGCACAGTATCTACGCTGAAGGAATCGGCAGAGCGGGAAGGTATCTCAAAGACGGCAATGATCCTGATCGGTGATGTGCTGGGATCACGGGAACAGAACGGTTACTCCGACTCCAGACTGTATGCCCCGGATTTTACAACGGAGTTCAGGAAAGGGACAAAGGAATGAGTAAAATATATGTAGTCGGGATCGGACCGGGTGAGTATGAATCCATGACGATCCGTGCAGAGCGTGTGCTAAAGCAGTGTGATGTCATCATCGGTTATACCGTTTATGTTAAGCTGGTAGAGGAATACTTCCCCGGAAAGAAATTTTTGACCACTCCCATGCGTCAGGAAAAGGAGCGCTGCCTGATCGCCTTTGAAGAAGCCAAAAAGGGAAAAGACGTGGCTATGATCTGCAGCGGTGATGCCGGAGTCTATGGGATGGCCGGTCTGATACTGGAGATCGGGGAAAGATTTCCTGAGATTTCCGTAGAAATCGTGCCTGGGATCACTGCAGCTTCCTCCGGAGGGGCAATTCTCGGGGCGCCGCTCATGCATGATTTTGCTGTGATCAGCCTGAGCGATCTTTTGACACCCTGGGATCAGATCGAACAGCGCCTTCGCAGGGCGGCAGAGGCGGATTTTTCCATTTGCATCTATAATCCCTCCAGCAGGAAAAGGGCAGATCATCTTTCTCGCGCCTGCGGGATCCTTATGGAGTATCGTTCTCCTGAGACGATCTGCGGTGTTGTAAGGAATATCGGAAGATGCGGACAGGAAAAGAAGGTTTTGACCCTGCAGGAGCTATCCTGCTATGCGGCAGACATGTTTACGACCGTTTTCATCGGAAACAGCCGGACAAAGAGACTCGCCGGAGAGGATGAATGGATGGTCACACCAAGAGGATACCGGTTATGAGTAACAGAAAAAGGATCGCGATCTTTGCAGGAACAACGGAAGGACGTCATCTCGCTTTGAAAGCCTGTGACCTGCAGCTTGCGGCCGATATTTTTGTCGCAACAGAATATGGGAAGGAAGGACTTCCGGATAGCGACGAGGTAAACGTCTTCTGCGGGCGGCTGGAGGCGGAGGAAATGGAACGTATTCTGACAAAAGAAAAATACGCTTTTGTCGCAGATGCGACTCATCCCTATGCAAAGATCGTTTCTGAAAATATCCGACGCGCCTGTTTAAAAAATGATCTGCGGCTGATCCGTGTCCTTCGTGACGGAAATGAGCCCACGCTGCCGGAGGATACGGTTCTCGTTGACACGATAGAGGATGCAGTCGAATATTTAAAGGCTACGGAGGGTGCTATACTTGTAACCACCGGCAGCAAGGAGCTTCTTAAATATAAAGAGCTTCCGGATTGGGAGTCAAGGATCTATGCGCGGGTCCTGTCATTGCCGGATATCGTTTGCGAATGTGCAAATATGGGCTTTTACGGAAAACACCTGATCGCTATGCAGGGGCCCTTTTCTGCCGAAATGAATACGGCAATGCTGCGGGCGGTAAAGGCAAAGTGGCTTGTTACCAAGGATTCCGGAAAAGCCGGAGGCTTTAGTGATAAGGCGGAGGCAGTCCGAAAGGTGGGGGCTAAGCTCATTGTGATCGGAAGACCGGGAGAGCAGGGGATTTCTGTCGAGGAAGCGGTTCTTGAACTGGAGAGGCTGGCAAAAACAACTGTATCAGAGGAAAGAAGGATAAGCCTTATCGGCGCCGGCCCCGGAGATCCTGAGCTCCTTACCGTGAAGGCGAAAACGATTCTTTCCGAAAGTGATGTCATCATCGGCGCCGGTCAGGTAGTGGAGCGTGCCGGCCTGTCCGGAAAAATGGTTATCCGGGAATACATGCCGGAGAAGATTTTAGAGTATATAAAAATACATCCGGAATATAGAAGGATCGCCGTCATTTTTTCCGGCGATACCGGATTTTACAGCGGGGCAAAAGGACTTTTGCCTCTCATTTCCGAGCTGCCGGATACCGAATTAACCGTCCTTCCGGGGATATCTTCTATTCAATGCCTCTCAGCATTGGTGGGAAGCTCATGGAATGACTGCGAAATATTAAGCCTTCACGGAAGGGATGGCGGACTCGTTCAGGCAGTGAGGGAGAATAAAAAGGTTCTCGTTCTTTCCGGAGGCGCAGATACGCTTAGCGAGGTGTGCAGACGGCTCTTAAATGCAGGAATTGATGCAGTGAAGCTTACCGTCGGTGAGAACCTGTCCTTAGATTCCCAGAGACTGTTTACCGGATCTCCAAGAGAGCTTTTAAACAGAAAAGCTGAGGCGCTATCCGTTATCCTGATCGAAAATCCGAGGGGGAATGAGCTGGCAGTCCCGGGCCTTAAAGATGAGGCATTTATCCGCGGAAAGGTTCCGATGACGAAGCGGGAGGTTCGCGCTGTTTCCGTATCTATGCTGAATTTGACGAAAAACGCGGTGGTCTATGATGTGGGAGCAGGTACCGGCTCCGTTTCTGTAGAGTGTGCAAGGCTTTCCGACACGATAAAGGTGTTTGCCATCGAAAGAGCTTTGGAGGCAGTTGATCTCCTTCATGCAAACAGAGACAGCTTCGGACTTAATAATATGGAAATCGTGGAGGGAACAGCTCCGGAGGCGATAAGGGAGCTACCGGCGCCAACCCATGTATTTATCGGCGGCAGCGGAGGAAATATGAGGCAGATCATCCGTGAGTGCCTTGAAAAGAATCCTAAGACCCGCTTCGTCATCAACATGATCACACTGGAGTCTGTAGCTGAGGCTTGCGGGATCGTGAAAACAGAACCCGTCACGGATCCTGAGATCACACAGGTTTTTGTATCAAGATCGAAAACAGCAGGAAAGAGCCATCTTATGATGGGGCAGAATCCTGTATGGATCATGGCATTTGAGGGGGTATAACGATGAAATTCCCGCGATTTATGATTGCCGCCGAAAAGAGCGGTGAAGGAAAGACAACCATGACCTGTGCCCTGCTTTTTCTTCTTTCCGAGCGGAAGATGGCGGTTCGTGCATTTAAATGCGGGCCGGACTACATCGATCCCATGTTTCACCGGAAGGTACTCGGCATCCCATCCCGGAATTTGGACAGCTTCTTTTCCTCTAAAGAGGAGCTTCAGAATATTTTGTATGAAAATGCTCCGGAAAAGAAAAACGAGAGGGAACCCATCGGCGTGATCGAGGGGGTCATGGGATACTATGACGGACTGGGAGGTACGTCTGATGGGGCCAGCTCCTATTCTGTGGCGAAGGAGACCGGTACGCCGGTCATCCTTCTTGTCGATGGAAGCAAACGAAGCTTTTCTGCACTTGCTGCGATAAAGGGCTATATGGATTTCCGGCAAGGCAGCCGGATCCGTGGGATCATCTTTAACAGACTTTCACCGATGCTGTATCCGGGGCTTAAGGAGGCGGCAGAAAAGGAATTGGGGATCCGGGTGATCGGATATATACCGGTATTAAATGACTTTTCTCTGGAAAGCCGTCATCTCGGGCTGGTTATGCCGGAGGAGATCCCAAGATTCAGGAATAAAGTCAGAGAGCTTGCAGACCAGATCCGCCCGGGAATCGATCTGGATATGCTTTTGGCGATTGCAAAGGAAGCAGAGCCCCTCACCCTGACAAAATTTGATATACCGGAAATCAGAGGGAAAAAGGGAGAGCGTCCCGTTATCGCCGTTGCTATGGATGAAGCCTTTAATTTCTATTATCAGGAAAATCTTGATGTCCTGCAAGCTATGGGAGCAGAGCTTTTGTACTTTTCGCCGCTGAAGGATCAGACGGTACCGGAACAGGCCGATGGCCTGTATCTGGGGGGCGGCTATCCGGAGCTGTTTGCAAAGGAGCTTTCCGAAAACCGGTCTATGCGGGAAAGCATAAAACGCCTTTTGGATGAGGGACTGCCCTGTCTGGCAGAATGCGGGGGCTATCTGTATCTAAAGGAGTGGATTGCTTCCCCGGAGGGAATACGGTATCCCCTCTGTGGTGTCCTTCCCGGAGGCAGTAGGGATCATAAAAAGCTGATGCGCTTCGGGTATGGAACGGTAACTACCCTAAAGGATGGGATCTTAGGGCCCTTAGGAAACACATTCCCGGCTCATGAATTTCATCATTGGGACGGAGAAGAAAACGGATCGGATCTGAGCTTTCAAAAGCCTACGGGAAAAAGAAGCTGGCTCGGCGGCTATGTGACAGAAAGCATGTATGCCGGATTTCCTCATCTTTATTTTTATGGTCATTATCCAACAGAGTTTTTGACAAAGGCCGCAGAGCGAAGATCGAAAAGAAAGGAAAAAAATAATGAGAGATAACAGAGACAGACAGGAGACGGACATACTATCAGAACTTCTCTCAGGTATAAAAAAGCCGGATATCCGGGCAATGGAGCAGGCAAAATTGAGATGGAATTCCGTGGCAAAGCCCATCGGCAGCCTGGGGATTCTCGAGGAGGACATTATTAAGATCGCAGGAATGCGGCAGAGCAGCAAAGATGTTTCTGTCGAAAAAAGTGCTTTAGTCGTTTTCTGTGCCGATCATGATGTCGTTAAAGAAGGGGTGACCCAGACCGGACAGGAGGTAACCCGCATCGTTGCGGAAAACCTGACGAAAAATATGACCTCAGTTACGATCATGTGCGGTGTTTCCGGCACAGATGTATTTCCGATCGACATCGGGATGAAGGGGGAAACTCCTCCGGAAAAGGAATTTGCACCCGGCATCCTTTTAAACAGAAAGATCGCCTGTGGCAGCAGAAACATCGTGAAGGAGGCGGCCATGTCAGAGGAGGAATGTATAAATGCACTGTCAGCCGGGATCAGCCTTGTGGGTGATCTGAAGAAAAATGGCTACGAGATCGTTCTTACCGGTGAGATGGGGATCGGAAATACAACGCCCAGCAGTGCCCTTGCCGCAGTGCTGATGAATCGAGATCCACGTGAACTTACAGGACGCGGGGCCGGATTATCGGATGAGGGGCTTTCGATAAAGCAGCAGGCAGTAGCGCATGCGGTAGAAAGATTTTATAAGGCACATCCTTTCTTTCAGGGTATGGACTGGACAAAGGAGGATCCCAAAGCCGCTCTTACCCTTCTCTCCGAGCTTGGAGGCTTCGATATTGCCGGAATGACAGGCTGCTTTCTCGGTGCGGCCATACACAGGATCCCTGTTGTGATCGATGGAATGATCTCTGCGGTCGCTGCACTTCTTGCGGTTTCCATGAACCATCTTGTCCGCGAATATATTCTGGCTTCTCATGTATCGCAAGAGCCGGCAGGACAGGAGCTCTTAAATGCGATCGGCTTAAAGGCCCCGCTTCACTGCGGCATGCGGCTCGGTGAAGGCAGCGGTGCAGCAGCCTTTCTTCCGATCCTTAAGATGGGCTCTCGTGTATACAAAGAGATGGGAACCTTTGAGGATATTTCGGTGGAGAGCTATGTGGATTACGAAGCAGGAGGAAACAGATCATGAGGGCTATGCTTATCGCATTTTCCATTTATTCAAGGATCCCCATGCCATCCTTTATCTGGGAAGAAAAGGACAGAAAAAGAGCGCTCTGTTTTTTTCCGCTGATCGGAGCCGTGATCGGAGCCGTGTTTATCGGTGTATTTAAGCTTTTTGACCATATCGGTGCAGGTATCGTGATCCGTGCCGCAGTTATGACCTATGTTCCTGTCTTAGTAACGGGCGGGATCCATGTAGACGGCTTTCTTGACACCTGTGATGCGAGAGCCTCCTATGGAGACAGGGAAAAGAAGCTTGCGATCTTAAAGGACAGTAACTCCGGAGCATTTGCCGTCACCGGCGGTATCCTGTATTTTCTGCTGTTTTTTGCGGCCTGCACGGAGCTTACAAGCGAAGCAGCCGCAGCCTGCCCTGCCATATTCGTTATGTCCCGCGCCTTAAGCGGATTTGGAGTTTCCATACTCCCGGAGGCACGAAAAAAAGGGATGCTGGCGGATTTGATGAAAGACGTAAAGATGAAAAATACCGCCTGCGCTATGATCGGCTACTATATCGCGGCCCTTCTTTATTTCCTCTGCTTTTTGGGCGTTTTAAGGGCCCTTATTTTAGGCACAGCCGCTGTCCTTGTGTTCTTATACTATCGGTCTATGGCATTGCGGGAATTTGGAGGAGTGACCGGAGATCTTTCCGGCTATTTTCTTGCACTCTGCGAGCTCACCTTATTTCTTGTAGCAGCCTTTCTAAAGTATTTGTAGATAAAGGAGAAACAATGAAGGTTTTACTGCTTCGACACGGCGAGACAGAAGGAAACCGTGAAAAAAGATATGTGGGGAGCCGATCTGATGAGTCCATTACCGCAGAGGAAAGGATGCGATTGTATTTGGCCGGAAAGCATCCGGAAAGGTCGGCATTAAATACACTGGGGAATATAAAAACGATCTATGTAAGTCCGATGCAAAGATGTCTGGAAACAGAGCAGCAGCTCTTTTTGGCACCGGAGTTCAAGCATGCATCTGTGATACCGGTCGTCGGACTGAGGGAATGTGATTTCGGAGCATTTGAATATAAAAATTATAAGGAGCTGGATGGCTGCCCGGAATATCAGCGTTTTATTGATTCTGGAGGAACAGAGGGATTTCCGGGGGGAGAGAGCGTCACCGCGTTTAAAAAGCGGTGCAGGGACACCTTTTTACGTCTCATGAAACCCCATATTTCCGAGAAAATGAAGGATCAGAAGGAATCTTCCCAGGAAACTGTTGTATTTGTCGTTCACGGCGGAACGATCATGTCGATCATGGAAGCCTTTGCAAAGCCGGAGGCAGACTATTACTCATGGCATGTAAAAAATGCAGCGGGATTTCTCTGCCGCGTGGAAATAGATCCGTTTCATGAGGGAGGTTTTTATCTGTCCGGTTGCGTAAAAATGAATTTTATTGTATAATTTTACCGAATCAAGTAGCGAAGCGGATTGCGAATATCCGCTTGACCAATATTGAAAATGGAGGAAGAAAAAATGATCACGATCTTCTGTATGATCCTTGGAGTTTATTTTGTATTTTACGGCATATTTCTGCTGTTTGGCTTGTTTACCCCAACGCGCTCAAGACTTTTGATCGAGGAGGATAAGATAAAGCTCTGGCAGAAAAAAGAGGGCTTAACAAAGATCCTTTGGGGTGTGGACGCAGCGCTGTTCGGAATGTACTATAGCAAGGCATTCGCCCCGATGCTGTTTTTAGCAGGCTTTGTGGTACTTACGATCATTACGATCGCACTGACTTATAAGAATAACAGAAAATACATGGAATAATATGGATCGATACGAGCTTTTAATCATTATTATTGCCGGATTTTTTATGGATCAGCTCTTAGGAGATCCGGAATTTCTTTATCATCCGGTAAGGCTGATCGGCAAGCTGATCCAATTTTTGGAACGTCTTATCCGTCCGGCTGTCGGAGCGAGCGAGAGAGGTTTGATCGCCGGAGGAGCTCTATTGGCAGTTCTTGTCTGCCTGTGTACGGGAGGTGCCGCATGGACACTTCTTTTCCTCGCCCGCAGGCTCTCGCCGGTCTGCTTTTATATCGTCTCCGTCTTTACTTCCTACCAGCTTCTTGCCGTAAAGTCCTTACGGACGGAGAGCATGAATGTTTACAGGGAGCTGAAAAAGGGAGATCTTACCGGAGCCAGAAAGGCCGTATCCAGAATTGTTGGCCGGGATACCGAGAGGCTCGATATGGAGGGCGTTACAAAAGCGGCAGTGGAAACGGTGGCAGAAAATACTTCGGATGGTGTGATCGCACCGTTTTTTTATCTTGCGATCGGCGGACCGATCCTTGGCTGGGTATATAAGGCGGTGAATACAATGGATTCCATGATCGCCTATAAGAATGACCGGTATCTTTATTTTGGTCGTGCAGCGGCGAAGCTGGATGATATTATGAATTTCATCCCGGCAAGGCTGTCGGCAGTTTTCATGATTGCGGCCGCCTATCTTTTCGGAATGGATGGAAAGCAGGCAGGGAGGATCTTTTTAAGAGACCGTTTTAATCATGCCAGCCCAAATTCGGCTCAGACAGAATCTGTGTGCGCCGGAGCCCTCGGAGTGCAGCTTGCCGGAGATGCCTGGTACTTTGGGAAGCGTTACGAAAAAAAGACGATCGGAGACAGAAATAGGGCTGTGGAGCCCGAGGATATACGGCGCGCCAACCGCCTTCTGTATGGTACTGCATATCTTATGCTGGCTGCCGTGATCTGCTTTGAGATCGCACTGGCTGTATTTTAAGTAGGGAGAGATAACATGGCGAAGGTCATTATGGTACAGGGAACAATGTCGAACGCGGGAAAGAGCCTTCTGGTGGCCGGTTTATGCCGTATCTTTAAGCAGGACGGATTTTCCGCAGCACCCTTTAAGTCCCAGAATATGGCTCTCAACTCTTATATAACGGATGATGGATTGGAGATGGGCAGGGCACAGGTCATGCAGGCAGAGGCTGCCGGTATTGCGCCGGAAACGGCCATGAACCCGATTCTTTTAAAGCCGGTTTCCAGCATGGGCTCCCAGCTGATCGTAAATGGTATAGTCAGAGGAAACTATCCGGCGGTGGAATACTTTAAAATGAAGCGATCCTTGATCCCGGATATCCTGTCTGCCTATAACCATCTTGCAGAGCGTTTTGATATCCTTGTTGTGGAGGGAGCCGGCAGCCCGGCGGAGATCAATCTGCGGGAGAATGATATCGTAAATATGGGACTTGCCGAATTGATCGATGCCCCGGTGCTTCTTGCGGGAGATATTGACCGAGGCGGAGTTTTTGCACAGCTATTCGGAACTGCTGCCCTTCTTAAGAAGGAGGAGAGAGAGCGGATTCGTGCCTTCATCATCAACAAGTTCCGCGGCGACAAGGAGATTTTAAAGCCGGGTCTTTCCATGCTGTATGAGCGCTGTCCGATCCCGGTTGCCGGAGTTGTTCCCTATATGGATATCGATATCGATGACGAGGACAGTCTCTCCGAAAGGCTCAACGCCGGAAAAAACGGTGCCTCCGATAAGGAAGGCCGGGCGGCATTTGCAAGGATCGCGATCATCAAGCTCCCGAGAATATCTAATTTTACGGATTTTAATGTACTGGAACGTCTTCCCGGGATTTCCGTCAGGTATGTGACAAGACCGGGAGACCTAAAGGATGCCGATATGATCCTGCTGCCGGGGACAAAGAATACGATGGGAGATCTAAAATGGCTGAGAGCTTCCGGTCTTGAGGCGATGATACTCCGAAGATATGCGGAGGGCGCATTTGTTTTCGGAGTGTGCGGCGGCTATCAGATGCTGGGGGAAGCACTCAAAGATCCGTATCAGGTGGAGGAAGGCGGCAGCATGTCCGGGATCGGACTTTTGCCGGTAAAAACGGTGTTTGCCCAGGATAAAACACGTACCCGCGTTGAGGGATCTACGGATCACTTTGGCGGAAAGGATGCGAAGCTGTTTGGATATGAGATCCACATGGGGGAAACAGTTCGTTTCGGCGGAAAGCCGTTTTCAAAGATCAAGGAGGTTGTCGGAACCCATCTGCCAAAGGAGGATGGCTGTGTTTACGATCATGCTGCCGGTACGTATATCCACGGCGTATTCGATTCAGAGGAGCTTTTAAGAAGCTTATGGCAATTCTTGGCTTCAGAAAAAAAGGTTGGGAGAAGCTGGGAGGAAGAACAAAATACAGACAGCTTTTCTTTAAAGGCATATAAGGAGGCACAGTATGATAAGCTTGCCGACTGCTTGCGGAATAATCTTGACATGAAGCTGATCTACCGCATATTAAACCGGGAGGACAGGGGGAGATCATGATGGACTGGACAGAAAAGCTTATGAAAGAAACGGGCATTCGTTTTCTGACAACGGAGCCTTCTAAAATTGAGCAGCAGAGCTTTTCCATGATAAAAAGTGAGCTCGGTGAAGATTTTGTCAGAAGCTGTCCGGAGGATAAGCTGGCGGTACTTTGCAGAGTTATACACACAACAGCAGATTTTTCCTATAAAGAGAATCTGTATTTTTCGGAAAATGTTATGGAGGCGGCTAAAGGCGCAATCCTTAACGGTGTGCCGATCATCACGGATACGACAATGGCAATGTCCGGCATCAATAAGCGTGCCGCAAAGAAATTCGGGATCTCAGTAAACTGCTTTATCGGCGACGAGGACGTCAGAAACGATGCCGCCAATACAGGCTTTACAAGATCTGCCGTCAGCGTCGAGAAGGCATCGAGATCGTATCCCGAATGTATCTATGTCGTCGGAAATGCGCCGACAGCCCTGATGCGGCTCTACGAATTGATCTGCGAGGAAAAGATCAGACCTCGCTTGATTATCGGAGTTCCCGTTGGCTTTGTAAATGTAGTGGAGGCGAAGGAGCTGATCTTAAGAACAGATGTTCCCTGTATTGTTGCTCGGGGAAGAAAGGGTGGGAGCAATGTAGCCGCTGCGATCTGCAACGCCCTGCTCTATATGGTGGAGAGAGACTTAGGATAGCTAAATCATAATAAATATTTAAAAAGAAAAGGATGGGTATTGCGATGACTGAAAAAGAGAGAAATGAACGTATTCTTAAGAGCAGAGAAACGATTCGCTGGTCGGGGGAGGAATTTGATTCGGATCAGAAGCTTCTGCGTCCGCAGCCTCCGCTTACAAAGGCGGCCGTCAGTGATGTGATCATCAGCCTTCCAAGGAACTTTGAGGATCTGAACATGAAACAGGATTTTGTGAAGATCATCAACGACAGAAGAAGCAACCGGGTGTTTACAGACGGAGATATAGATCTGCTGACTCTGTCCTTTCTTTTATGGTCAACACAGGGGGTAAAGGGGATCCGCGGCAATAATTACGCAACACTCCGTACCGTGCCGAGCGCCGGTGCCAGACATCCGATGGAAACGTATCTTTACATTCGTAAGGTGGATGGATTAAAGTCCGGACTGTACCACTATCTCCCGTTGGAGCACAGCATCGAGCTGTTATCCGAAATCGATATCAACGATGCCGCTTTTCTTGACCGCGTGACCCACTCTGTCTGCGGACAGAAATGGGTGCAGAAGGCCAGTGTTATTTTCTATTACAGCCTCGTTTTGTATCGGGGAGAGTGGAGATACGGCTTTAATTCTCACAGAGTCATGATGATCGATGCCGGCCATGTGGTTGAAAATCTGTATCTTTCCTGCAGCGCCCTTGGTCTTGGCACATGTGCGATCGCAGCTCTTGACACAGACACAGCCTCCGGAATATTCGGCCTCGACGGTGTTGAGGAGGAGATGTTCTACTGTGCCCCGGTGGGTACTATTTCCTCAGAAAATGAAGATAAGGAACAGGGCTTTTACGCGTTCCTCAAAAAGTAAAACAGACTCAAAAAATGATACAGACAAAAAGCGATACAGACAAAAAGACCGCAGGTTGACAAAAAATGTCGCCTGCGGTCTTCGTGCAAGTCCCCACCCACTGCTTATTGCTTTTCGCAATTGAAGCAGGGAACTTACTTGATTCGGTTAAACTTCTTTAAGCATAAGCTTCGGCTCTGCCATCAGCGAATAATTTTCGTGGTACACGACGAAGCCGGGAGCCGCCCCCGGAACCTTTTTAAGAGATTTCCGCTGGATATAGTCTACCTCGACCTTCGGATTGCTCCGCCCCTTTGAGTAGTAGGCTGCCAAGGCACCGGCCTCCTCAAATACACGGTCAGGAAGCTCCTTTCCCTCTGCTTTTACGATCACATGGGAGCCGGGGATGCCCTTTGCATGGAACCACCAGTCACCGCCGTTTGCTACCTTGAAGGTAAGCTCCTCGTTCTGATAATTGTTTTTTCCGACATAAATATGAAAGCCGTCAGACGAGAGGTAATGATAGGGACGGCTGGTGATTTTTGGCTTTTTGCCGCCGGTGTAATGCTTTTTGACATAGCCGAATTCCGCAAGTTCTTCCCGGATCTGCACAAGATCCTCCTCCAGCCTTGCAATGTCTAACGAGGTGTTTATGGATTCAAGATGTGCAAGCTCCGCACTTGTCTGGGAAAGCTGCTCAGTTACCGCCTCAAAGGTGCGTTTCTGCTTATTGTATTTATCAAAATATTTCTTTGCGTTTTCCTGTGGACTCATGGTGGGATCGAGAGGGATCGTAACTTCCGTATTGTCATAATAATTCAGACAGCGCAGCTCCTTCTCTCCACCGGTGAGACCATAGCCGTAGGTGTTAAGGAGCTCTCCGTAAACACGGAATTTCTCGCGTTTTTCCGTATCCTTAAGCTGCTTTCTTTGCAGATCCAGCTTTCGACTGGTCCTTTCCAGAGCATTGCTCACGATCTTTCTCAGATCGACCGATTTCTGGTGGATCCTTGAAACCGTGTTTTTTTCCGAATAGTAGCGCTCTAAAAGCTCACTGACGGAGGAATATTCCACCCTTCGGAAGCCATCACCCTCCAGCATGGTGAGAGGGATCGAAGAAAACTCCACCGGCTTTTCACCCTGATAAACGATGTTGGGAGAAAAGTGTCCTTCCCGGATATCCTCCATGACCCAGCTGAAGGCATGAAACAGATGGGTAAGCTCTGCCTCGGAGAAGCTGTTGGCAGAAATATCTCCGTCCAGAGAAGCCAGATGACAGATCTCGGCAGCCGTTACCGGGCTTAATCCGGTAAGACTCATGTAGAGTGCTTTTTGGAGGGGCTGTGGCGTTGCGGAAATAAGTGCCTTGAAATCCTCCGCAGAAACGGTAAGAGGATCCTTTTTTTCTCCGGAATGCGGGATAAACCAGTCGCGTCCCGGAAGCACTTCCCGGACGGAGCTGATCTGAGCGGAAATATGCTTGATGCTGTCGAGGATCCTGTTGTTTTCATCACAGAAAATAATGTTGCTGTGCTTTCCCATGAGCTCTACCACAAGGTATTTCCTACGCAGATCTCCCAGCTCGTCCAGATGTTCGATCTCAAAGCGGACGATCCTCTCAAAGCCCGGCTGAGTTACAGACAGTATCCTGCCATTTGCAATATGCTTTCTCAAAAGCATACAGAAGTTCGGCGCTGTCATCGGGCTTGGTTTATTATTATCGGTAAAATATAGAAGCGGAAGGCTGGCATTGGCTGAGAGCAAAAGCCGCAGATTTTCTCTATTGCCTTTGATGGTCAGCAAAAGCTCATCCTTTTCCGGCTGGGCGATCTTGGAGATACGTCCATTTATTACTTTTTCATTTAAGTCGTGAACAAGGTTCGCGATCACGATTCCGTCAAATGCCATTCTATATAATGTCCTTTCTTGAATTGATACAGATATTCCAATAGTGTAACATAATCCGGGAAGAATCGCAATCTGCTTACATGGGACTTTTCTATTGACTTGATTTTCCATTTGCCGTATAATTATTTCATCTATGTGAAAGTGAGGCATGTCTGGAATGATAAAGAGCATGACCGGATTTGGCCGTTATGAGGCCGTAACGGATGAATGTAAGCTGTCCGTTGAAATAAAAGCAGTCAATCACCGCTATCTGGATCTGAGCATTAAAATGCCAAAGAAATTTAACTATTTTGAGGCGGCTATGCGTACCCTCTTAAAGGATTACATCCAGAGAGGCAAGGTAGATGTATTTATAACCTATGAAGATTATACAGAGGAACAGGTTTCCTTAAAGTACAACAGCTCTCTGGCTGCGGAGTACATGGAAAAATTTGAAGCAATGGCTTCCCAGTTTGGGATTAAAAACGATGTCACCGTAGCTGCACTGGCCCGCTGTCCGGAGGTCCTTACCATGGAACAGGTTCCGGAGGATGAGGATCGGATCTGGGCTCTGCTTGAGGATGTCCTTAAGAAAGCAGCGGAAGGTTTTGTAGATACAAGAGTCCGTGAGGGTGAAAATCTGAAGAAGGATCTTCTCGGAAAGCTGGATTCCATGCTTTCTCTCGTGGATTATATCGAGAAGCGTTCTCCGATGGTGATCGATGAATACAGAAGAAAGCTGGAGGATAAGGTAAAGGAGCTGTTACGCAACTCCTCCATCGATGATGCCCGCATCCTTACAGAGGTTACGATTTTTGCTGATAAGATATGTGTAGATGAGGAAACCGTCCGCTTAAGAAGCCATATCGAGGGCATGAAGAAGGAATTAACAGAGGGCGGAAGCGTAGGAAGAAAGCTTGATTTTATCGCTCAGGAAATGAATCGTGAATCGAACACGATCCTTTCCAAATCCAGTGATCTGGAGATCTCTGATCGTGCCGTGATCTTAAAAACAGAGATCGAAAAGGTAAGAGAACAGATCCAGAATATCGAATGATCCGAGGTACATTATGAAACAGAAGGGTGTTTTAGCAGTTGTGTCCGGCTTTTCCGGAGCCGGAAAGGGAACCGTTTTAAAGGGACTGCTCGACAAATATGACAACTACGCATTCTCTATTTCGGCCACAACAAGAGATCCAAGGCCGGGAGAGGAGAATGGCAGAGAATATTTTTTTGTAAAAGAGGACAGATTTGAGGAAATGATCCGCAAAGATCAGCTGATCGAATATGCCCGGTATGTGAACCATTATTATGGGACTCCGAGAGATTATGTGGAAACCCGGCTGGCAGAAGGTACGGATGTGATCCTGGAGATCGAGATCCAGGGAGCGTTAAACGTAAAAAAGAAATATCCCGATGCGATCCTGATCTTTGTGCTCCCGCCTACTGCTAAGGAGCTTGAGCGCAGACTGACAGGACGCGGTACCGAAACAGCGGAAGTGATTAGACAGCGCCTTTCCCGGGCTTATGAGGAAGCAGACGGAATGGAAATGTATGACTACATTCTGGTCAACGACAGCGTTGACCTTTGCGTTGAGGAGCTTCACAGACTGATCCAGTCTCAGCATCTGCGGACGAAAAGCCGCATGGAACTGGTCAGCAAAATGAAGGACGAGCTCAAGGAGCTGGTCGAAAACATGTAAGCCTCAGGCTTGGATCTAAAATCAGAGAAACGAACAATACAGGAGGAATTGATACTATGTTACATCCGTCTTATTCAGATTTAATGGAAGCAGTAAACAGCAATGTGGAGCCGGGCGAGCAGCCGGTGGTACAGAGCCGTTATTCGATCGTGATTGCCGCAGCTAAAAGAGCAAGACAGCTGATCGCAGGGGCAGAGCCGCTTGTCAAGGGAGCGGCCGGAAAGAAACCTCTTTCCACTGCTGTGCAGGAGCTTTATGAGCAGAAGGTGACGATCCTTCCGGAGGAGGAAGAAACTTTAGAAAAGGCAGAAGAAGCGAAAGAAGATTCTTCACCGGAGGCTTCTGAGACAGAGAACACGGATACAACGGAAGAATAATCATAACGGGGGAAATATGGGCTGGCGTGATGGCTTTTATGTTTCCCCTCTTTTTACTAAGAAGTTTGACTGGAAAGGAACATGAAAATGAATCTGCTTTTCATATCACTGGGCTGCGATAAAAACCTTGTAGATACGGAAAAAATGTTAGGAATTCTCGGTTCGGAGGGCTATTGCTTTGTCGACGATGAAACGGATGCGGATGTTATCGTAATAAACACCTGCTGCTTTATCGGTGACGCCAAGGAAGAAAGTGTAAATACCATACTGGATATGGCACGGTACAAGAAAGAAGGAAAGCTGAAGGCTCTTATTGTGACCGGCTGTCTGGCACAGCGGTATAAAAACGAGATCATCGAGGAGATCCCGGAGGTCGATGCTGTTCTCGGAACAACATCCTACGAGGAGATCGCAGAGGCGGTTAAGAAAGCCCTGGGCGGAGAACATCTGCTCTCATTTGAAAATATTGATGCCCCGGTAAGCGAAAAAACGAAGCGCCTTGTTACTACCGGCGGTCATTATGCCTTTTTAAAGATCGCGGAGGGCTGCGATAAAAGATGCACCTACTGTATTATCCCGTATCTGCGGGGCAGATACAGGAGCGTTCCGATGGAGCAGCTTGTAAAGGAGGCAGAGGAGCTGGCTCAAAAAGGAGTTAAGGAGCTGATCCTTGTAGCTCAGGAGACAACACTCTACGGAAAAGATCTGTACGGAGAAAAGAAACTTCCCGAGCTGTTAAAATGTCTCTGTGGAGTATCCGGGATCGAATGGATCCGCCTTCAGTATTGCTATCCTGAGGAGATAACCGATGAGCTTATCGCCACGATCCGCGAAGAAGAAAAGATCTGCCACTATCTTGATATTCCGATCCAGCATGCCAGTGATGCGGTGTTAAAGAGAATGGGAAGGCGTACAAATAACCGGGAGATCCGTGACCTGATCGCAAAGCTTAGGCGTGAGATTCCGGATATCGCGCTGCGGACGACCTTCATTTCCGGCTTCCCGGGTGAGACCGCAGAGGATCATGAGATCCTTATGGACTTTGTCGATGAGATGGAATTTGAAAGACTGGGTGTATTTGCCTATTCCCCGGAAGAAGACACACCGGCATATTCCTTTGAAGATCAGGTTCCGGATGAAGTAAAGGAAGAACGCCGCGCAGAGATCATGGAGCTTCAGCAGGACATCGCCTTTGAAAAATCCGAAAATATGACAGGGCGTGTTCTGGAGGTTATGATCGAAGGCAAAGTTGCCGATGAAAATGCTTACGTAGGACGTACCTATATGGACAGTCCGAATGTGGACGGGCTGATCTTCGTGAATACGGCCATTCCTCTGATGTCCGGAGATTTTGTCCGCGTCCGTGTTACCGGAGCCCTTGATTATGATCTGATTGGGGAGGTTGAAGATGAATTTACCGAATAAACTGACAATTCTCCGTGTGATGATGATCCCGTTTTTCGTGTTTTCCCTGCTTGCTTATGACGGGACAAACCAGTGTTTGCGCTATGTGGCGGCGGTGATCTTTGTTGTTGCGAGCCTTACGGATCTTCTCGACGGAAAGATTGCAAGAAAATACAATCTGGTTACAAACTTTGGAAAATTTATGGATCCACTGGCAGATAAGCTGCTTGTTTGCTCTGCCTTGATCTGTATGGTAGAGTTAAAGCAGCTTCCGGCATGGATGGTAATCGTTATTATCAGCCGCGAATTTATTATCAGCGGTTTCCGCCTTGTGGCATCCGATAAGGGCGTTGTGATCGCCGCCAGCTACTGGGGAAAGTGGAAAACTACATTTCAGATGATTGGTGTGGTGCTCCTGATACTGAACATTGAGAAACTGTCCGTAGTGACAACAATTGTGATATGGATCGCCCTTATACTCACAGTGATCTCACTGATCGATTATATTGTGAAGAATATCGGCATCCTTAAGGAAGGGAATATGTAATGATCAAGACGGAAACAGGTTATGCACAGCTTTTTAAAATTTACGGAAGAAGCGAGACAGAGGTTAGGAATGCCTTAAAAGGGATCTTAAATCAGGAGGGGCCGGTCGTTGTGAATACCCACAGACGCGGCAAAGAGATCTATGTACTGGCAGAGTTAGCAGCAGAGGACGAGGACGCGGCAAAGAGTATTTTAAAGCCGGTCTCAAAGGAGATCAAGAAGGCCCTTGGCGATATGTATTATTCCACCAAGGAACGCGAAACAATGGAGGAGGCAGTGGTACGTCTGCTTACAAAATACGAGCTTACCGTGTCTACCGCAGAATCCTGTACGGGTGGAATGATCGCCTCCAATATCGTAAATGTTCCGGGTGCCTCGGAAGTGTTTGTGGAAGGCTTCGTAACCTACACAAATAAGTCTAAGAGAAAAGCGCTTGATGTGAGCAAGAATACACTCAAAAAATATGGTCCCGTAAGTGAAGAAACAGCTCGTGAGATGGCCCTTGGCGGTGTCTTTGCCGCCGATACGGATGCCTGTGTGGCGGTGACAGGAATTGCCGGCCCCGGTGGCGGAACAGAAGAAAAGCCGGTGGGTCTCGTGTATATTTCCTGCTGCTTTAAGGATGATGTTACAGTGGAGGAATACCATTTCCACGGTACACGCTTTGAGATCCGGGAGCAGGCTGCCTTTGCGGCATTGGATCTTCTCCGCAGGGAGATCCTTAAAAATTACAAGTAAAAATAAGATGGTCAGGAGATAAGATGCGCTGGTATGACAGACTTTATGTTGGGGAAAGAGCAAAAAAGAAGCGATATTCTGTGCTTCGCGCTGTCCGCAAGGGAAAACCCTCCGGATATTATGTTCTGACTCCGGCAACGAATGGGAAGAACCTTCTGGATATATACCCTGCTCTGACTTTATGCCAGCCGTATTATAGAAATGCAGATCTTCTGATCGTCGGAGTGGCTTGCGACTATGAGGATGCGGTGGGTCTGGCGGCAAGAATTATTGAGGAAGTTTATAAAAAAACGGGCGCTTTTGACATTTTCTCGTATTTTTGCGGTCAAAAGTCCGGATAATCGTAAAGAGGTGGAAGAATGCTCCACATACTGATATGGATCCTTAAACTATGCGGGCTTCTTCTGCTTGCTGCGTTTTTGCTGCTGCTTGCTGTGATCCTTGCAATTTTGTTTGTACCGCTGCGGTATCGTGCTGATCTGCATTTTGAGAATAAGCCCGCCGGATGTTTAACAGCCACATGGTTACTCCATGCATTTAAAGCAGAGGCAGTGCTTGAGGAGAAGCTTAGGGTAAAGATAAGGCTTCTTTGGTTTACGTTGTTTGATGAGATATTGTGGCCGGATGAGGATGAATCTGCATCGGAGGAAGAAACGTTACCGGAGAAAGAAGTAATATCAAAGCAAGAGCCGTTACCGGAGAAAGAAGCAATATCAAAGCAAGAGCCGTTACCGGAGAAAGATACCTCATCGAAGAAAAGCCCGCTATCCGACGAAGAACGCTCATCGCAGGAGTCTGTTTTTTCAGACGACGATATCCTATCGGCCACTGAGGTAAGACCGGATAAGGCTGAGACGGCAAAAGCTGAAGCTGACGCCCCGGCATCAGAAAAGAAAAGAAAGCGAATAAGCTTTTTGTCCCGTATCCGAGAATGGATCCGACGATTTATCGGGAGATTGACTGCTTTTTTCCGTAATATAAAAGCATCTGCTGCTTCTGTTCAAAAAAGGTATCGTTCATTCCGCAGCATCATTACCGATGAAAAAAACAGGAAGACATTTCACCTTGTAAAGAAGCAGAGCGGGGCATTAATCCGTCATATCCTTCCGCGGAGACTTAAGGGTTGGATTCGTTTTGGCTTTGAAGATCCGTATTATACGGGGAAAGTTCTTACGATCATCAGTCCCTTTTACGGATTGTACGGAAAAAATATCAGCATTGAGCCGGTCTTTGACGAAAAGGTACTTACTGGAGAGCTTTGCTTTTCCGGCAGGATACGTCTTTCGAAGCTCCTGTGGTGTATTTTCCGTGTTGTAATGGATAAAAACTTCAGAATAATCTATAGAAAGCTTAGAGGATAGGAGGAGACCAGATGGCAGAAAATCAGTTTCCATCAACGGTTGAGGCACTTTTTAAAGGGCTGGATAACTTCATCACAACAAAAACAGTAGTGGGGGAGCCGGTCAAGGTCGATGACGCGATCATCATCCCCCTTGTCGATGTGACCTGCGGAATGGCTGCGGGTTCCTTTGTTCAGAATTCCAAAAATAACGGCGGAGGCGGAATGAGCGCCAAGATGACGCCTAGTGCTATCCTTATCATTCAGGGCGGAGTGACCCGCCTTATCAATATCAAGCATCAGGATGCCATGACAAAGGTTATTGATATGGTACCGGATCTGATGAACCGTTTTATCGGTCCGAAGGATATTTCTCCCGAGGCAGAAGCGTGTGCAGAAGAAATGAAAAAGGATATGGAATCAGATAAAAAAGAATAGAGATGGATGAAAAGGAATCATGGAATGAGGCCGCAGACATATCTTATATCAGAGAACTGTTTCTAAGGAGGATGATATGAGACGATTGTGCGGCCTTATGATTTTTTGTATCGGCATCGGCATGATCTGGGTTCTGATTCTCCCTAAATCATTTTTTATGGTGCTTCTTGCCATGATTTTTATGATTGTCGGATACAACCTGTTTTGTTGAAAATATATGGCTAAAGTCACAAAATAGAATCCTGCTTTACAGGATTCTCCGCCTGCAGCGGGTCGCGTTAGCGACATCATTCCATTCCGCCGCAGTGCGATCCCCCGGAGGGGCTTTTTGCTCTATAGGAATCATAGTTTTCACACTTTAACGTAACATGATCTTTCCCATAGAGCAAAAAAGCCATTCTCTGATCGACCAGAGAATGGCTTTATGTTCGTCATCTTGTACCGGAGGTATTAAGCTCTCTCAACGAGACCGGATCTTAAGCAAGAAGTACATACATACATCTTCTGAGCTCCGCCATTAACCTTAACCTTTACAGACTTAACGTTAGCTTTCCAAATTTTATTGGATCTTCTATGGGAATGGCTAACTCCATTACCAAAGTGAGCAGCTTTTTCACAAATAGCGCATTTTGCCATGATTGCACCTCCTTAACACTTCTTTGGATTTGTGTAAAAATCCATAACACAAGTATGATAGCAGAAAGTGTAGAATTTTGCAATAGAAAAAACCAAAAAAATTATTTTTTTTAAGAAAAATATTTTATTGGAATAGACATGGAAACAAGGATATGATATAGTTAATAGGGAAAAGCCGTTTATGTGAGAAAAAACGGCTCTAAATCTTATGGAAATGGAGGCAGACTATGAAGGGATGTATTAATAATAAAATGGGACAGATCCTGATCGATCCGGATGTTATTGCTCTTTATGCCGGGACAACTGCTGTGGAGTGCTTTGGAATCGTCGGCATGGCCGCAGTCAGCATGAAAGATGGTCTTGTAAAGCTTTTAAAGCGGGAAAGCCTGACACACGGAATCAATGTAACGATCAATGACAACGCGATCAGTATTGATTTCCATGTGATCGTATCTTATGGAATCAGCATCTCTACGGTTGCTGACAACCTGATCGAAAATGTAAAGTATAAAGTAGAAGAATTCACGGGAATGCCGGTTGAGAAGATCAACATCTATGTAGAAGGCGTGCGAGTGATAGATTAAGGAGGAAGTAATCCATGAGTATAAAATCCGCAGACGCTTCACTGCTCCGGGCAGCGATCTTATCAGCTGCAAAGAACCTTGAAGCGAAAAAGGAATGGATTAATGAATTAAATGTTTTTCCGGTGCCGGACGGCGACACCGGTACCAATATGACAATGACCATTATGGCAGCTGCGCGGGAGGTTGCAGCCCTTGAGGAACCGACAATGATGTCGATCGCCAAGGCACTGTCTTCCGGTTCTCTGCGCGGGGCGCGAGGAAATTCCGGCGTAATTTTATCACAGCTGTTCCGTGGCTTTACAAAGGAGATCAGCAATACAGACACAATTACCGTAACGGTTCTCGCCAACGCCTTTACCAGAGCAACGGAAACCGCATACAAGGCTGTTATGAAGCCGAAGGAGGGAACGATCCTTACGGTTGCCCGGGGGATCTCGGAAAAGGCTGTGGAGCTGGCAGCTGAAACGGAAGATATGGTCGATTTCCTCGAAAAGGTGATCGACTACGGTGACTATATCCTGAGCCAGACTCCGGAAATGCTCCCTGTTTTAAAGCAGGCCGGAGTTGTGGATTCCGGCGGACAGGGACTTATGCAGGTCATGAAGGGTGGACTCGACGGTATCCTTGGCCGTGGTATCCCCTTTGATGCCGTAGCTCCGGCTTCATCCGAGACAGGCACTGTTTCGGCAGGACGTGAGGATTTAGATACTGCGGATATCAAATTCGGCTACTGCACCGAATTTATCATCAATGTGGAGAAAAAGTACGACGACGAGGAAGAACAGAAATTCAAGGGCTTCTTAGAATCCATCGGAGACTGTGTTGTGGTCGTTTCCGATGACGATGTGGTAAAGGTACATGTTCACACCAATAATCCCGGAAAGGCGATCGAGAAGGCTCTCACCTACGGATCTCTTTCCAGAATGAAGATCGACAATATGCGTGAGGAGCATCATGAACGTCTGATTCAGAATGCGTCAAAGAAGGCGGCAGAGGAAAGCCACAAGGAAGAAGAAAAGCCGGAGGAGCCGAGAAAACCCTATGGCTTTATCGCAGTGTCCATCGGAGAAGGCCTCGGCGAGATCTTTAAGGGGATCGGCGCAGACTACCTGATTGAAGGCGGACAGACGATGAACCCGAGTACCGAGGATATGTTAAACGCCATCGATAAGGTCAATGCAGATGTCATCTACATCCTTCCGAATAATAAAAACATCATTCTTGCAGCTGAGCAGGCCAGAAGCATGGTGGAAGATAAAAAGATCTATGTGGTGCCGTCAAAAACGGTACCCCAGGGAATTGCAGCCCTTATTAATTTCCTGCCGGATGCAACTCCTGACGAAAACCTGCAGAGCATGACAGAGGAAATGCAGAATGTCCATACCGGTCAGATCACCTATGCTGTCCGCAACACCTCGATCGACGGAATGGAGATCAAAGAAGGCGATATCATGGGAATCGGCGATTACGGAATGCTCGCAGTCGGCAAGGAGATTGAGGACGTTTCCCTTGAATCATTAAAGAAGATGGTAACGGAGGAATCGGAGCTTATCAGTATTTATTATGGCGAAGATGTCTCTGAGGAGGATGCACAGAAGCTGCTCACCCGCGTTCAGGAGGAATTCCCGGATTGCGAGGCAGAGCTTAATAATGGAGGACAGCCGATCTACTACTATCTGCTGTCTGTTGAATAATCGGATCGATAGGAAAAGCTGCTGCTGTCAGCCTGTGAAGGGGCTGAAACAGCAGCTTTTTGAGCTCCTTTAACCGAATCAAACAAAAAAGGCGGATTGCGAATATCCGCTTGATAAATGGAATTGGAAGATAATATGAATAATCAGATCACATTGAAGGCATTAAAAGGAATCGGAGATAAGACGGCAGCATTATTTGCACGGCTTGGGATCGAAACTTTGGATGATCTTCTCCATTATTATCCACGCGGGTATGATACCTTCAAGCCGCCCTGTGCCATCGGTGAATTAAAGGATAGTGAGACGCAGGCGGTGGAGGGATATATAAAGAGCTCTGCCACAGCAAGACATTTTGGCGGCATCTCCATGGTGACGGTGGTTATAAGTGATATGACGGGAAAGCTGAAGCTTGTATGGTATCACATGCCGTATCTGAAAAACACATTGCATATCGACAGCCACTACATCTTTCGCGGAAAGGTTACAAAAAAGAAGGCCGGGCTTACCATGGATCAGCCTCAGATCTTTACACCGGGGCTCTATGAGGCGATGCAAAAGCATATACAGCCGATCTATGCCCAGACAAAGGGCCTTGGAAATAAAACGATCCAGTCTGCCATCGAGCAGACTTTAAATATCCGAAAGCTGGAGCAGGACTGGCTTCCGTCCGGTCTTCGGAAAAAGAATGAGTTGGCGGAGTATAACTTTGCAATCGAGCACATCCATTTTCCGGAGGACGAGAAGGAGCTTTTCTTTGCCCGAAAGAGGCTTGTATATGATGAATTTTTCCTGTTTATTTTAAAGGTACGCCGTCTGAAGGAAAAGCGAAGCGAGATAAAGAGCTCCTTTGCGATCAAAAATGACACGCTATGCCGGTCGGTGTGGAGTAAGCTCCCTTACAGCCTGACAGCGGCTCAGGAGCGTACCCTCAATGAAGTCCTTGCCGATATGCGGAGTGGCATGGCAATGAATCGTCTGATCCAGGGAGATGTCGGCTCCGGAAAAACGATCATAGCAGTCCTTGCCTTGCTTGCCGTGGCAGAAAACGGGCATCAGGGTGCGCTCATGGTGCCGACAGAGGTGCTTGCCAGACAACACTTTGAAGCCATCGAAGCACTTTTGAAAGAACAGGAGCTGCCGATGAAGGCCATTTTATTGACAGGCTCCATGACGGCAAAGGAAAAGCGTGAGGCATATAAAAAGATCGCCTCCCATGAGGCAGACATAGTGATCGGCACACATGCACTTATTCAGGAAAAGGTCGTCTATGATGATCTGGCACTTGTTGTCACGGATGAGCAGCACCGCTTCGGGGTACTTCAGAGAGAGCAGTTTGGGAACAAGGGAGATCTGCCCCATGTTCTTGTAATGAGTGCTACACCGATCCCGCGGACACTGGCGATCATCCTGTATGGAGATCTTGACATTTCCGTGATCGATGAGCTTCCGGCAAACCGCCTTCCGATCAAAAACTGTGTTGTAGATACGAGCTACCGTAAGCGGGCCTATAAATTTATTGCAGATGAAGCGGCAAAGGGGCATCAGGCATACATTATCTGCCCTATGGTTGAAAAGAGTGAGATGATCGAGGCCGAAAATGTTATCGACTATACGAAGGCTTTAAAGGAAGAACTTCCGGGGCTTGAGATTTCCTATTTGCATGGAAAAATGAAGCCGAAGGAAAAAAATTCGATCATGGAGCAATTTGCGGCCGGAAAGATCGACGTTCTGGTTTCAACCACGGTAATTGAGGTGGGCGTCAATGTGCCGAATGCGACGGTAATGATGATCGAAAATGCGGAACGCTTCGGATTAGCCCAGCTCCATCAGCTCAGGGGGCGTGTGGGACGCGGAAAGGATCAGTCCTATTGTATTATGGTTAATGTCGGAGGGAATCCGGATAAGAACGCGAGGCTTCAGGTACTAAAAAAATCCAACGATGGATTTTATATCGCGTCAGAGGATCTTAAGCTTAGAGGCCCGGGAGATATATTCGGAGTGCGACAAAGCGGAGAGCTGGAGTTTAAGCTGGCAGATATCTATACGGATGCAGCCATACTGAAAACGGTCTCAGAGGATGTGCAGGCACTACTGGAAAAAGACGAGGAGCTTTCATTGCCGGAGCATGCACTCTTAAAAAAACGGCTGGACCGGTATATGGCACGCAGCGCCGAAAAGCTTAATTTATAGAGCCGATTGAAGAAAAGTGCGGTCTATGGTATGATATTAGATACAAAGTAACTATGAAGGTACTGAATAGTTACGATACATAAAATAATCAGAAGGGGTAAGGTGCAATGAAGGAAAACGAAAAATATGTAGAGTATATGGTGGAACAGGCAGGAAAGCTGATCTCCATCGACAGCCCGTCCGGTTACGGCCATGAAGTCGGGGAATATCTTATCAAGGAGCTTACAGCCATGGGATTTCATGCATACCGCACCGTAAAAGGCGGCGTGATCGCAGATCTTGGCGGAGAAGCTTCTGACGATGCGATTCTTTTAGAGGCTCACTGCGATACACTCGGAGCAATGGTTCATGAGATCAAGGCAGACGGACGCCTTAAAATGACGAATGTAGGCGGAATGCAGCCAAACAATGCAGAGGCAGAGAATGTCCGCGTCATTACAAAGTTTAACGGGATCTATGAGGGAACCTGCCAGCTTATAAATCCGTCGAAGCATGTCAATAACGATTATTCCACAACTCAAAGAAGCTGGGATACGCTGGAGATCGTTCTCGATGAGGACGTCCGCACAAAGGCAGATGTTCAGGCACTCGGCATCATGCCGGGTGACTATGTATGCTTTGAGCCCCGCTTCCGCGTGACAGAGAGCGGATATATCAAGAGCCGTTTCCTTGATGACAAGCTTTCCTCCTCCATTCTTCTCGGATATGCAAAATATCTCAAGGAAGAAAATGTAAAGACAAAGAGAAAGATATACCTTCACTTTACGATCTTTGAGGAGGTAGGACACGGCGGATGTGCTCCGGTACCGGAGGGAGTAACAGAGGCATGGTCGGTTGATATGGGATGTGTCGGAACCGGCATCCAGTGTACGGAGCGTCAGGTATCCATCTGTGCAAAGGATTCCGGCGGCCCATATAACTATGATGTCGTAAAGAGACAGATCGAGCTGGCAAAGGAAAACGGAATCGATTTTGCAGTCGATATCTATCCTTACTATGGCTCTGATGTTGAGGCAACCTTAAAAGCAGGAAATGATATCCGTCACGGACTGATCGGACCGGGCGTATATGCATCCCACGGCTACGAGAGAAGCCATAAGGACGGCGTTGAGAACACCTTCCGTCTTATCAAGGCATATCTTGGCTAAACAGATCAAAAAGATTATGGCAAATTCAGGGAGGAATAGTCGGTGAAGTCACTTGTAATAGCGGAAAAACCATCTGTGGCGCGGGATATCGCCAGAGTATTAAAATGCACAAAGAGCGGAAACGGCGCAATAGAAGGCGATAAATACGTGGTTACATGGGGGCTGGGGCATCTTGTTACATTAGCTGACCCGGAGGACTATGACAAACGGTATAAAGAATGGAAGGCAGAGGATCTTCCCATGCTGCCGGATATCTTCAAGCTTGAGGTTATCCGGCAGACTGCCGGACAGTACAACGCCGTAAAGACACAGATACACAGAAAAGATATCGGAACGATCATCATCGCGACAGACGCAGGCCGGGAAGGGGAGCTGGTGGCAAGACTGATCCTTTTAAAGGCCGGAGCAAAAAAGCCGTTAAAGCGCCTCTGGATCTCGTCCGTCACAGACAAGGCGATCCGGGAGGGCTTTTCAAATCTCAAGGATGGCCGGGAGTATGAGTCTCTCTACGATGCCGCCTTATGCCGCGCGGAGGCGGACTGGCTCGTGGGGATCAATGCCACAAGAGCTTTGACCTGTAAGTACAATGCACAGCTCTCCTGCGGTCGTGTCCAGACCCCCACTCTGGCAATGATCGCAAAGAGAGAGGAGCAGATCAGAAGCTTTGTGCCGAAGCCGTACTATGGAATACGGGCAAAGGCAGGAGAGCTCATCCTGTCATGGAAGGACAAAAAGAGTGGGAGCGGACGTTCCTTTGAGGGAGAACGGATCAAGAGGCTCGCAGGCTCTTTAAAGGGACAAAAAGCGGTCGTTACAGACGTAAAAAAGATACCGAAAAAGACAATGGCCCCATTGCTTTATGATCTGACGGAATTGCAGCGGGAAGCAAACAGAAGGTTCGATTATTCAGCCAAGCAGACCCTTAATATCATGCAGCGTCTCTACGAAAATCATAAGCTTTTGACGTATCCCAGAACGGATTCAAGGTATCTGAGTGCGGATATTGTCCCGACCCTTAAAGAACGCCTTAAGGCGTGCTCTGTCGGGCCCTACAGAGGGTTAGCCGGAAGACTGATAAATCGCCCGTTCCCTGCAAAGCCGTATTTTGTGAATGATAAGAAGGTTTCTGACCACCATGCGATCATCCCGACGGAGCAATATGTAGATCTTACCCATCTTACCATCGATGAGAGGCGGATCTATGATCTGGTGGTCAGGCGGTTTATTGCCGTTATGTATCCGGCTTTTGAATACGAAGAAACAACACTTTCTGTAAACATCGGCAATGAGGTGTTTACCGCCCATGGAAATATGATAATAGACTCAGGCTGGAAGGCGGTATATGAGGACACAGGGGCAGAGCCCGAAGATGATAACGAGGCTGCGGACGAAGATACCTTTGAGACAAAAAGCCAGAAGCTTCCTTTGCTAAAGGCCGGTGACGAGATAAAGGGTCTTATATTTACCGTGACTGAGGGGAAAACAAAGCCTCCGGCAAGATTTACAGAGGCAGCGCTTCTGTCTGCCATGGAAAATCCCATCATGTATATGGAATCCAAGGACAGAGCTATGGCGAAAACACTGGGAGAAACGGGAGGTCTCGGAACGGTTGCAACGAGAGCCGATATTATTGAAAAGCTGTTTTCCGGATTTTTGATCGAAAAGAAAGGAAAAGAGCTGCTTCTCACCTCTAAGGCAAAGCAGCTTCTAAGCCTTGTTCCGGAGGATCTAAGGAAGCCGGAGCTTACGGCAGACTGGGAGATGAAGCTTTCAAGGATCGCGAAGGGAACGCTTCGCAGAGATGACTTTATGAAGGATATCCGGGTATACTCAAGAGAGCTTACGGATGAGATAAAGGGAGGATCAGGGACATTCCGTCACGACAATCTCACGAATAAAAAATGTCCGGAATGCGGAAAGCCCATGCTGTTAGTGAAGGGAAAAAACAGTGAGCTTCTTGTCTGTCAGGACAGAGAATGCGGATATCGGGAGGTATTATCAAGAACCTCCAATGCCAGATGTCCGGTGTGCCATAAAAAGCTGGAGCTTCGGGGAAAAGGAGATGGACAGCTTTTCGTCTGCTCCTGCGGATACAAGGAAAAGCTTTCTGCTTTCCGTGCAAGGCGGCAGAAGGAAGGGGCCGGAGTATCCAAGAGAGATGTGGCAAATTATATGAACAAACAGAGAAAGGAGGCATCTGAGCCTGTGAATAATGCTTTTGCACAGGCACTGGCCGGAATACGGCTGGGAGAAAACAGAGAAAACGATGAAGGTTAGAAAAGCGATGGATGCCGTGAGTCTGGAAAAGATCCTGGCTCTCTATAATGAGGCATTTCCGGAGGGAGAGCAGAAGCCCTTCCGAATGCTGGTAGAAAAGCAGGAGGAGGGAAACGTAGATATCCTATATCTTGAGGAGGAGGATGAATTTGCCGGTCTTGCGATCATGGCAGCGGAAAAGGATCTTGTCCTTCTTGACTATTTTGCGATCGACAGTAGGAAAAGAAACGGCGGTGCAGGTTCCCGCGCCCTGAAGGCCCTGATGGATTATTATGATGGAATGCGGATGATCCTTGAGATCGAGAGCACGAAGGTCGATTGTCCGGATCATAGTCTGCGTGCCCGCAGAAAGGGCTTTTACCACCGCAATGGCATGACGGAGCTTCCGTTTGATGTATCCTTTTTCGGGATCGAAATGGAGACAATGAGCAACGGTACCATGATCGACGGAAATGAATATGTAGATCTGTACCGAAACATATTCGGGTCTGAGGTGGCAGACAGAGTCCGTGTGCTGTAAATATAAACGTGAAAAAAATCTCTATAATGAATCGATTTTGAAATGAAACAAGACAACAGGAGGACAAATTTTAATATGGACAGGAAAAAGCAATTGCTTGCCATCGGACTCGCCGCAGTCTCAATGGCTGTGGCAGGATGTGCCGGAGGAAGCAAAAATGCCGCCATGTCGACGGCTCCGGCGGTCGAACTGACAAAGCTCCGGGAGGAGAAAACCGCAGTCGACAACAGCGGTGCCGATATAGAAGTGTTTACGCTGGAGCAGCCCATCGAATTCAGCTACAGCAGCGGCGAGGCAGACATGTATTTCGTTTATAAGGACGGAACATGGCTGGACGGAGTGACCTCGGAAATTCCGTTGGATCAGGAAATAATGCAGGAAATGACGGCAGGATTTTTAAAGCTGCATGCGGTAAAAAAAGTAGAGGAAGGCATCGATCTCTCCCAATGCGGGCTTACAACTCCTAAATACTCTATCTCCGTCAGTGATGCTAAGAAGGGCCTTAAAACGATCGTGATCGGTGATAAGGATGAAGCGGGTAACTACTATATCCAGATCAATGAAAATAGTATTTATACGATCAAAAGTGAGCTTGCGGAATCTCTGATCTTCGATTATGAAAAGCTTGTGGTCAAGGACAGTCTGGATATTTCCGTTGCTCCCGAGGACATGGTGCGTGCCGTTATCATTAAAGACGGTGAAGCAAAAACCTATAAGACCTCAGACAAAGAGGTGATGACTAGGATCGCCGCCGGCTTAAGCAGCCTTAAGCCATCGGAATATGCTTCTTATTATGCAGATGAGAATGAACTCTTTTCAAGAGGTCTGACAGCGGATAAACGGCTGGTCCTCAATGCTGAATTTAATACAGCAGATGGGGTCAGATCCATAACCGTCTATGCCGGTGATTTTAATGACGTCTACGGTTCAATCAGGGCTGTCCAGATCGAGGGTTCGTCTATGGTGGCACTGGTAGATAAAGATATCGTGGGAAATCTTTTTAACCTGACAGAAGAAGAAAATACAATGCAGTAGAAAATAAAAAGTGATGCCGGCCGGTAAGACCTGACATCACTTTTTTCATGCATATTTATACCCCACCGAAGTGGAAGATGATCCCGATCACGGCTGATGCAGCGATAAATACTACCGGGTGAAGTCCTTTTGTTTTCTTACAGACAGCAGTAAAATAGTAGAGGACGATAAGAAGAAGGATATTCGGAAGGCTTATGAGCTGCATCGGATCACCGCTCGACTCGTAAGCCTCTTTGTTGAACATGATCAAGGTAAAGACAGATAAGCAGGCCGCAGCAATAAGTCCTGTGGAAGCCGGTCTGAGGCCATAGAAGGCATTCTGAACATACTTGCTGTCTTTAAAGGATTTAAGAAATCCGGCAATGATCAGGATGATGATAATGGAAGGCGTGATCAGTCCGACCGTTGCAACGACAGCACCGGGGATACCGGCAGTCGTAAATCCGACGTAGGTAGCCATGTTGACACCGATGGGGCCTGGGGTCGACTCAGAGATAGCAACCATATCGGCAAGCTGTCCGTATGTAAACCAGCCAGTCTTATCAGAAATATTGTAGAGGAACGGAAGTGTTGCCATTCCACCGCCGATGGCAAAAAGTCCGGCTTTAAAAAATTCATAAAAAAGGCGGATAAAGATCATCATTTGGATGCACCCTCCTTCGCACTGATATTTTTCAGGACGATTCCAGCGACACCTGCAAGGATCACGAAAATGATCGGGGAAACAGAGGTAAGGGCAGAGCCCAGCAGGATGGCAAGAAAGATCACAAGTGTTGGTTTATCTATAACTGATTTCTTCCAGAGCTTGACAACGGCGTTGAAGATCAGCACGCAGACGCAGACACGGATTCCTGCAAAAGCATTTTGAACGACTGCAAGATCAGCAAAGTTGCGGATAAACTCAGCGATAATGCTGATGATGATAAGAGACGGGAACACGACTCCCAGCGTTGCAATGGTTCCACCGACTATGCCTCCGGTCTTCTGACCGATAAATGTGGCGGTATTAACGGCGATGATGCCGGGGGTGCATTGTCCGATGGCGTAGTAATCCATCAGTTCTTCTTCCGTAGCCCAGCCACGCTTTTCAACGACCTCACGCTGAAGGATCGGGAGCATGGCATAGCCGCCGCCGAAGGTGAGACCTCCGATACGGGCAAAGGTGAGAAAGAGATCAAGAAACTTGTTCATATTCACTTCTCCTTTTAGTATTTTCTCAAAATATATGACACAATTATAAATATAGCAGAAATAGTGAAAAAATCAATAAGCATTTTGGTTTCGTTAAAATCCTTGCAAAAAGGAGGAGAGTGAGTGTATAATAGCTTTTACTATGCAAATAATGGAGGTATCACATGGCAAAAGAGCAGTATAATGCTGACAGTATCACTGTCCTGGAGGGACTGGAAGCCGTCAGAAAAAGGCCCGGAATGTATATCGGCGGTGTTGGTACCAAGGGCTTAAACCATTTAATATATGAGATCGTAGACAATGCAGTCGATGAGCACCTGGCAGGCTTCTGCACGGAGATCCGCGTGATCTTGGAAGCAGACGGCTCCTGCACGGTTGGCGATAACGGCCGCGGAATACCGGTGGGACTCCATAAAAAAGGAGTATCCGCTGAGCGTATCGTGCTTTCCACGCTTCATGCAGGCGGAAAATTTGATAATGATTCTTATAAAACAAGCGGCGGTCTTCACGGAGTAGGTTCATCTGTCGTAAATGCACTTTCAGAACGGATGACCGTGAAGATATCCCGCGACGGATCGATATATTATGACGAATATAAGAAGGGGATTCCTGTTATCGAATTAAAGGACGGCCTTCTTCCCGTGATCGGTAAGACAAAGAGTACCGGCACCGAGATCAACTTCCTTCCGGATGCAGCAATATTTGAGAAAACAAAGTTTAAGGCAGACTGGTTAAAAAGCCGCCTTCATGAATCTTCTTATTTAAATCCCGGTCTTAAGATCTTTTATGAGAACCGGCGGGCCGGTGAGGAGGAGTCAGAGGTCTATTCTGAGCCTGATGGCATCATCGCTTATGTAAGAGAGTTAAATTCAGGAAAGGAACCGGTCCATGAGCCGGTCTATTTTAAGGGGACTGCCGACAATATGGAGGTGGAGGTGGCATTCCAGTTTGTAGATGCCTTCGAGGAAAATGTACTCGGTTTCTGCAACAATATCTTCACCCAGGAGGGCGGCACCCATTTGGTGGGCTTTAAGACAAAGTTTACCATGCTGATCAATTCTTATGCCAGAGAGCTTGGTATCCTGAAGGAAAAGGATGCGAACTTTACCGGTGCAGATACCAGAAACGGGATGACTGCCGTAGTCGCCTTAAAGCATCCGGATCCGATCTTTGAAGGACAGACAAAGACAAAGCTTGCAAGTGCTGACGCCGCCAAAGCAGTAGCTGCGATCTGCGGTGAGGAATTACAGCTGTTTTTTGACCGGAATTTAGAGACATTAAAGGCCGTGATCGCATGTGCGGAAAAATCCGCAAAGATCCGAAAGGCAGAAGAAAAGGCGAAGACAAATATGCTTTCCAAGTCAAAATTTTCCTTTGACAGTAATGGAAAGCTCGCAAACTGCGAAAGCAGGGATCCTTCCAAATGCGAGATATTCATCGTTGAGGGTGATTCCGCCGGAGGCTCAGCTAAAATGGGACGTGACCGCCAGTTTCAGGCAATCCTCCCGATCAGGGGAAAGATCCTCAATGTGGAGAAGGCATCCATGGATAAGGTGCTGGCTAATGCGGAGATAAAAACCATGATCAATACCTTCGGATGCGGATTCTCCGAGGGCTACGGAAACGATTTCGATATCAGCAAGCTCCGCTACGATAAGATCATACTTATGACGGATGCGGATGTGGACGGAAGCCACATTGACACGCTGCTTTTAACCTTTTTATACCGCTTTATGCCGGAGCTGATCTATGACGGACATGTGTATATCGCCATGCCGCCTCTCTACAAGGTCGTTCCGAAAAAGGGTGAGGAGAAATATCTCTACGATGACAAGGCCCTTGAGGATTATAAACGTTCTCATTCAGGAGGCTTTACGCTGCAGCGCTATAAGGGTCTTGGTGAGATGGATGCCGAGCAGCTCTGGGAAACAACGCTGAATCCGGAGAACCGCGTCTTAAAGCGGGTTGAGATCGAGGATGCCAGACTGGCCAGCGAGGTCACAGAGCTTTTGATGGGAAGCGATGTGCCGCCCCGTAAAAAATTTATTTACGATCATGCTGATGAAGCGGAGATCGACGCGTAAAATGCCCGAAGGAGAGATTTAAAAATGGCAGAAAAGATATTGAGAACTGAATATTCGGAGGAAATGCAGAAAAGCTATCTGGATTACTCCATGAGCGTCATCACCGCCAGAGCCATACCTGACGCCAGAGATGGCTTAAAGCCGGTGCAGCGCCGTGTGCTTTATGACATGGGAGAGCTGCATCTGGATCATGATAAGCCTCACAGGAAGTCGGCACGTATCGTCGGCGATACCATGGGTAAATTTCATCCCCACGGAGACAGCTCGATCTATGAAACACTTGTCGGCCTGTCTCAGGTCTTTAAAAAGGGGATGGCCCTCGTGGACGGTCACGGAAACTTCGGCTCCATTGAGGGAGACGGATCCGCAGCCATGCGTTATACGGAAGCAAGACTTAAAAAATTCACCCAGGAGGTCTATCTGAAGGACCTCGACAAGACAGTGGATTTTGTTTCAAACTATGACGAAACAGAGACGGAGCCGGAGGTTCTTCCAGTTCGTGTCCCGAACCTTCTGATCAACGGAGCAGAGGGGATCGCTGTCGGTATGAGCACAAGCATCCCGCCCCATAATCTCGGCGAGGTCATCGACACGGTAAAGGCTTATATCGATAACCGGCTTCTCACCGTGGAGGATCTTATGGAATATCTTCCGGGGCCGGATTTTCCCACCGGCGGAATCATTGCAAATAAAAGTGAGCTCCTTTCTATCTATGAAACAGGAACCGGAAAGCTTAAAATCCGAGGAAAGATCGAGGTGGAATTAGGCCGCAGAAAATCGGATCGAGATAAGCTTATCATCACAGAGATCCCGTATACGATGATCGGCGCAGGCATCAATAAGTTTTTATCGGATGTTGCCGATCTGGTCGAGAGCAGGAAGCTTCCGGATGTCGTGGATATTTCCAATCAGTCAAACAAAGAAGGGATCCGCATTGTGCTGGAGCTTAAAAAGGATGCAGATGTAAACAGGATCCGAAACATTTTATATAAAAAGACAAAGCTTGAGGATACATACGGTGTCAATATGCTCGCGATAGACGGCGGGCGTCCCGAGACCATGAACCTGAAGCAGATCCTCAACACCTTCCTTGAATTTCAGTACCGGAATCTTACTAAAAAGTATAATGTCCTTCTTGAAAAGGAGCTGGAAAAGAAGGAGATCCAGGAAGGTCTGATCGAGGCCTGCGACGTGATCGATCTGATCATTGCCGTACTCCGCGGCTCTAAAAATATGAAGGATGCCAAGGATTGTCTGATGACCGGCAATACGGCTAATATCAAGTTCCGCATGCAGGGCTTTGAGGAGGATGCCAAGAAGCTGCACTTTACGGAAAAGCAGGCAGCAGCGATCTTAGATATGCGTCTTTATAAGCTGATCGGCCTTGAGATCCTCGCACTTCAGAAGGCTTATAAGGAAACCCTGAAAAAAATACGCGACTATAAGCATATCCTTGCAAGCCAGAAAAATATGGATGTTCTTATCAAGGAGGATCTGGATGCAATCCGCGAGGAATTTGCAGAGGCCCGTAAAACCGTGATCGAGGATGGTGAGGAGATCGTCCTTGAGGAGGTCAAGGAGGCAGCGAAGGAAGTAGTCTTTATTATGGACAGATTCGGTTATTGTAAGGTCATGGACAAGTCGTTATATGAAAGAAACATCGAAACCGTGCAGACAGAAGGTACCCTGACACGTTCGGTGATGACCGATGACCGGCTCTGCTTTTTTACCGATACCGGCGCCATGTATCAGATTAAGGCATCTGATATTCCCACCGGAAAGATTAAGGATAAGGGGATCCCCATCGAAAACATCAGTAAGTTTGAGGGATCCAAGGAACGGATCCTGATGGTTGAAACAGCTACGTCACTTCCCTCACGAAGATATCTCTTTGCAACAGAACAGGCAATGGTAAAGATCGTACCGGGCGAGGAATTTATAACAGCGAACCGTATGGTGGCCTCTACAAAGCTTGCAGAGGGGGACCTTTTGGCGTTCATTACCCCTCTTTGCGAGGAAAAGGAGCTGGTGCTTCAGACAAGAGACAGCTATTTCCTGAGATTTTCCCTTGAGGAGATTCCTGTCTTAAAGAAAAACAGCCGCGGCGTCAGAGGAATGAAGCTTGAAAAGGACGATAAATTGGAACAGGTATGGTTTCCGGAGAGGGAAGCTTCCATACAGTATAAAGGAAAAGAGGTTCATTTAAATCGCCTTAAGATCTCTAAGAGAGACGGAAAGGGGACAAAGACCAGGATCTGATCTTATGGATCATGGTCAGAATCCTGCTTGCATTTTCCCGTTGTTTGAGTTAGGATTAAGAAAATTGCCGTGTCTTTGTTAAACAAATGCTTGTGCGCGGCTGAAGGACATACATACATTAACACACGAGGAGAGACAACGATGAATAAAAAATTAAGAGTCGGCGTGCTCGGCGCCACCGGAATGGTAGGACAGAGATTTATTGCACTTTTAGAGCATCATCCATGGTATGAGGTCGTGACCGTTGCTGCCAGCCCACGCTCTGCCGGTAAAACCTATGAGGAGGCAGTCGGAGACCGCTGGAAAATGACGACCCCGATGCCGGAGGCTGTAAAAAAGCTGGTGGTAATGAATGTGAATGAAGTGGAGAAGGTTGCTTCGACTGTGGATTTTGTTTTCAGTGCTGTCGATATGACAAAGGATGAGATCCGTGCGATCGAGGAAGCGTATGCAAAGACGGAAACACCGGTCGTATCCAATAACAGTGCACACCGTTGGACACCGGATGTTCCCATGGTAATCCCGGAGATCAATCCGGAGCACTTTGAGGTGATCCGCTTTCAGAAGGAACGTCTCGGAACAAAGCATGGCTTTATCGCGGTAAAGCCGAACTGCTCGATCCAGAGCTATACACCGGCACTTACTGCATGGAAGGAATTTGAACCCTATGAGGTAGTAGCCACAACGTATCAGGCGATCTCCGGAGCCGGAAAAACCTTTAAGGACTGGCCGGAGATGGTAGGAAACATTATTCCCTATATCGGAGGAGAAGAAGAAAAGAGCGAGCAGGAGCCCCTTCGTATCTGGGGAACACTTGAAGACGGAGTCATCAAAAAGGCATCGACACCGGTTATCACCTGTCAGTGCATCCGTGTTCCCGTTTTAAACGGACATACGGCGGCAGTATTTGTTAAATTCAGGAAAAAACCTACAAAGGAACAGCTGATCGAGAAGCTCGTAAACTTCCGAGGTCTTCCTCAGGAGCTTGAACTTCCGAGTGCGCCGAAGCAGTTTATTCAGTATATGGAGGAGGACAACCGCCCTCAGGTGACTCTTGATGTCGATTTTGAAAACGGCATGGGCGTATCCATCGGCAGACTGAGGGAGGATACCGTCTATGACTGGAAGTTTGTCGGCTTATCACATAATACTGTCCGGGGAGCTGCCGGTGGCGCCGTACTCTGTGCTGAGCTTCTTACCAAGCAGGGCTATATCACAGCAAAATAGGCCGGAATAACGTTCCATTTGGAATGCATATCGCGGAGGAGAATTATGTCAGTTGTAAAAGAGCAATTTGGAGAAATGCCGGATGGACGCCGGATCAGTCTTTATACCATCACAAATAAAAACGGATCATCCGCAGCCGTGACAGATCTCGGAGCTGTATGGGTACGGATGATCGTTCCGGACGCAGCCGGAAAATATGCGGATGTTCTTTTAGGATATCGGGATGCGAAGGGATATCTTGAAAATGGGCCTCACTTTGGTTCGATCGTCGGACGGATCGCAAACCGCACCGGAAGGAGCAGGTTCTTTCTTAAAGGCAGAGAGTATCAGCTCTCTGCCAATGACGGAAGAAATAACCTTCACAGCGGCCCGGACTATTATGACAGGCGTTTATGGGAGGTGAAGGAAACCGGAGACGATCATGTTGTCTTCTCCCTTCACAGCCCGGACGGCGATCAGGGATATCCGGGAAATATGGAGCTCTCCGTGGAATATAGGCTCACAGAGGATGACACATTTGAGATCACATACCATGTCCTGAGCGATCAGGATACTCCGGTAAATATTACAAATCATGCCTACCTTAACCTCGGCGGTGAGTCCTCCGGCTCGACCTTAAACCACAGACTTCAGATCGCAGCCGATATGTTCACCCCATCTGATGCGGAATCGATCCCCACAGGTGAGATCTTGTCTGTAACAGGCACCCCTATGGATTTCACTAAGCCGAAACAGATCGGACAGGACATCGACTCCGATTATACTCAGCTTGTGCAGGGAAGGGGCTACGACCACAATTGGTGCCTTCGCCACACGCCGGGGGTCTATTCCCTTGCGGCCTCTGTGTGGGATGATAAGAGCGGACGGTGCATGGACGTATATACCGATCTTCCGGGAATGCAGTTTTATACAGCAAACTGGCTGGATGGGGATGAAGGAAAGTCAATCTATTCCTCCCGGGATGCCTACTGCTTTGAAACACAGATGTATCCGGATGCGGTAAATAAGCCTCAGTTTGCATCCCCCATCATTCCTGCAGGCCGTCCCTATATAACAAGGACAGGCTACCATTTTTATACAGCCTCATTACAGGAAGAAAACAGGAAATAACTATGGAAATTACATATAAAAAGAGCACACGGCTTCTGGCAGCCGCCGGCTTCCTTTTCACGACAATGATCTGGGGCGGCTCCTTCGTCGTAATGAAAAATTCGGTCGATCAGATCCCGCCCTCTTACCTGTTGGCGATACGCTTCTCACTTGCTGCCATTCTCCTGGCTCTTGTGTTTCATAAGAGCCTTTGTCGTATGAATATGGAGCTTTTCCGAAGTGGTCTTATCATGGGGATCTTTCTGACACTGGCTTACCTGCTTCAGACTTATGGGATCAAATATACAACAGCCAGCAAAAATGCATTTATCACTGCCTTATATGTGATCCTTGTACCGTTTATCCACTGGAAAGTCAACGGAAAAAGACCGGGAGCAAATCACATCTTTGCTGCAGTGGTCGCGGTTGCCGGACTGGCACTTTTGACCCTTCACGGTACAATGGGGATCAATTTTGGTGATTTTCTGACCTTTTGCTGCGGTATCTGCTTTGCGATCCACATGGTATGCACGGACAGGTTTACCGAAAACCATGATCCGATCCTCCTTACCATTATCCAGATCGGCTTTGTCGGGATAGCAAACTGGTTTCTCGCACCGTATCTTGACGGGACAGATTCCTTCTCCTTTGGAACGCTTGCCGACACGTCTATCGTATCCAGCCTGTTCTATCTTGCAGTATTTTGCACGATGATCGGCTTTCTGATCCAGACCACCGGCCAGAAATATCTGAGTGCGAATACATCGGCCCTGCTTTTATCTCTGGAATCCGTGTTCGGTACACTTTTGTCTGTGATCTTTCTAAAGGAAATCCTTACAGGCCGGATGATTCTGGGCTGTGTGCTTATGTTTTTAAGCATCCTGATCTCAGAACTTCATTTTACCCCGGATCAAGCAGCAAAGCGGATCGTGAATATCCGCCTGAATAAAAAAACAAGAAAGGATATACATGGGTAAAGCACTATTTATTGCAGAAAAGCCCAGCGTTGCCCAGGAGTTTGCCAAGGCCCTTAAAGTTAGGGGAAAAAAGGGAGACGGATTCATCGAGTCGGATAATGCAGTCGTTACCTGGTGTGTAGGACATCTGGTGACGATGAGTTATCCGGAGGCTTATGATCCTGCCTTAAAGCGCTGGAGTCTCGACACGCTGCCGTTTTTACCGAAAAGCTTTAAATATGAGGTCATCGGGGACGTGAAAAAACAGTTTCGTATTGTAAAGGAGCTGTTAAACCGTCCGGACGTGGAAACCATTTATGTCTGCACGGACTCCGGACGTGAGGGAGAATACATCTATCGTCTTGTTGAGCAGATGGCCGGTGTAAAGGGTAAGAAGCGCCGCAGAGTGTGGATCGATTCCCAGACAGAGGAGGAGATCCTGCGAGGGATACGGGAGGCGAAGGATCTTTCAGAATATGATGATCTGGCAGCTTCCGCATACCTTAGAGCAAAAGAAGACTATTTGATGGGAATCAATTTCTCCCGGGTACTGACCTTAAAATACGGGCCGGCGGTAGCCTCCTATCTCAGAGAAAAACGTGCCGTCCTCTCGGTGGGACGTGTAATGACCTGTGTTCTGGGAATGGTGGTACGCAGAGAACGTGAGATACGATGCTTTGTTAAAACTCCCTTTTACAGGATCATCGGTTATTTTGATGCAGAGGGGACTGAAAAGGCGGTTATCGAGGCAGAATGGAAGGCGGTAGAGGGCTCGCGTTATTGGAGATCTCCGCTTCTCTATAAAGAAAATGGCTTTAAAGAAGAAAGCGGAGCAAAAGAATGTATACGCTATTTGTCAGAGGAGCCGATGGAGGGCGTTCTTACCGGCTTGGAAAAAAAGAAGGAAACGAAAAATCCACCGCTTCTATATAATCTTGCGGAGCTCCAGAACGACTGCTCTAAAATGTTTAAAATCAGTCCGGACGAGACCTTAAAGATCGTGCAGGAGTTATATGAAAAAAAACTGGTAACCTATCCCAGAACGGATGCCCGTGTACTTTCCACCGCAGTTGCAAAGGAGATATCTCGCAATATCTCGGGACTTCGTTCCTTTCCGCTGCTTTCCGGATTTGCATCCGAGGTAATGGAAAACGGGCGGTATCAGTCCATCGCGAAAACAAAATATGTCAATGATAAGCAGATTACAGACCACTATGCGATCATTCCCACCGGTCAGGGCTTATCCGCATTGAAAAATACAGGTTCCCTGTCCCTTAAGGTATATGAGGTGATCGCAAGAAGATTTTTAAGTATTTTTTATCCTCCGGCAGTCTATCAGAAAATCTCCCTGAATATTGAAAAACAGGTGGAGCATTTTTTTGCAAACTACCGTATCCTCGCAGAGCCCGGCTATTTAAAGGTTGCTGTTGCTCCTGCAAAGAAGCAGGAGGAGGATAAGGACAAAGAGAAGGATAAGGAGATCGATCCGGGATCCGATGAAAAAGCCGGATCACTTTTAAGATTGCTCTCCGGTCTTAAAAAAGGGCAGAAGCTGGAGCTTTTGAGAATGGAAATAAAAGAAGGAGAGACATCGCCGCCTAAGCGGTACACCTCCGGTTCAATGATCCTTGCAATGGAAAATGCCGGTCAGCTGATCGAAGATGAAAACCTGAGGGCCCAGATCAAGGGAAGCGGTATCGGCACGAGTGCGACACGGGCGGAGATACTGAAAAAGCTGTGTAATATTAAATACCTGTCTCTGGCAAAAAAAACTCAGGTCATAACGCCGACTCTATTGGGAGAGATGGTGTTTGATGTGTGCAGCGCTTCGATGAAGCAGCTTTTAAATCCGGAGCTTACGGCAAGCTGGGAGAAGGGACTGACCCTTGTTGCAGAAGGATCGATAACCTCCGACGAATATATGCAGAAGCTGGAGAGCTTTGTCACCCTGCGGATCGATGGCGTGAAGCAGATAAATAATCAGTATCTTTTAAGGCCATATTTTGATGAGGCAGCAAAATTTTATAAAAAATGATAAGGAGAGGAAGGAGAGATTATGAAAAAAGAAGATATCAGGATAAGCCGACTGTTTGATCTGACCCATACACAGGCAGCCGCTTATCTGGAGCAGTATACATACCCGTGGGAGGCACTGGACCATATTAAGGACTTTATAAAAGAGCTTGGCGCTTCCCTTCCCGAGGAGGAGTATATAAAGAGATCGGAAACTGTCTGGATCCACAAGCAGGCGAAGGTCTATGATAGTGCATTCCTCGGCGAGAATATTATTATCGGAAAGGATGCCGAGATCCGCCATTGTGCATTTATCAGAGGGAATGCCCTGATCGGAGAGGGAGCTGTTGTCGGAAACTCAACGGAGCTTAAAAACGTGATCCTGTTTGATAAGGTTCATGTTCCTCATTACAACTATGTCGGAGATTCGATCCTCGGATATAAAGCTCACATGGGAGCAGGCTCTATCACGTCTAATGTCAAATCCGATAAGCTGCTCGTAAAGGTGCATGCGGAAGACGGAGATATTGAGACAGGAATAAAGAAATTCGGAGCCATGCTCGGAGATCATGTGGAGGTGGGCTGCGGCTCTGTATTAAATCCGGGAACTGTTGTCGGAAGAAATTGCAACATATACCCTCTGTCCAGCGTCAGAGGCTGTATCGATGAAAACTCTATTTACAAAAAGCAGGGAGAGATCGCGAAAAAGACAGAACGCTGATCTAAACCATCTGCTAAGTCTCACGGACATTCGATGTCAAGCGGATATTCGCAATCCGCTTCGCTACTTGCTCATAACCGAATAACTGCTCCGCAGTTTATCAGAAGGAG
>CAKRPJ010000003.1:0-121840 GCA_934376955.1 uncultured Lachnospiraceae bacterium
GGCTTGCCCTGCATGAGCTGTTCAAAGGCCCGGTCGCTGCCGGAAGTGAAGTACATAGGCCGTCGCCTCCTTTCTGCGTTTGGGCAAAAAGAAAAGCCGCAGACTTTTTCAAAATCTGCGGCTTAGCCGGGGAACAGAAAAGGGCGCTGTCATGCTTGACAACACCCTGTTTCTGTCTGATTATTCAGTTGTTTTGACCTGCCCCGTTTTCCGCTGCCCTTAAAAACATTGATTTTACTGGGCTTTTCCATGTTTTCTTATGGCACCACGGTTAACTCTTGCGTCTTTTTTATTTAGTCAAAGTAAGAATGGATGACTAAAATAAATTGATTAAAGTGTAATTGAATGATAAAATTCTATAAATGAAGCTTATCAGCGAAAAAATCGATGAAGGAATTGAATCGAGAGCATTTTGCTGTCCGACAGCATATGAATCAAGAAAAACTAGGAAATGTGAGGTACTCAACTATGATAAAAATACTTTTTATTTGCCTTGGCAACATCTGCCGCAGCCCAATGGCTGAATTTGTAATGAAGGATCTTGTTAATAAGTCCGGTCTTTCCGATCAGTTTGAGATCGCATCGGCTGCCACCAGTGCGTGGGAGATCGGGAACCCGGTCTATACTCCGGCCAGACAAAAGCTTGCAGAGCATGGTATTTCCTGTGAGGGAAAGACGGCCCGGCAAATGATATCCCATGATTATGAGAAATACGACTACCTGATCGCCATGGATCACAGTAATTTACGCGACATCCTGCAGCTTACCGGCGGTGATCCCGACCATAAGCTCTCACTCTTGATGGAGCACACCGGACATCCTCATGATGTGGCAGACCCTTGGTACACACGAAACTTTGAAGTAACCTGGCAGGATGTGCTGGAAGGCTGCACTGCACTGCTGAAAGCTTTACGGCAGGAGCTCTGATTAAATCGAACGTCCGTGAGACTTGGCGCGGTGATTCTGGTCAGCAAAGCAGACATATTCCATACAGAATCACTGCGCATCCGGGCAAATTATTTCTGATACACGGTTTCTTCTGAGCCGTTGGTCAGACTTATTGCCGACTGTTTTCCTTCCGCATCTGTATATGATGCCTCCAGAATGCAAGAGCTTCCGCCTTGCTCGGTCATCTTCATTGCTGTTACCGTTCCGCCCCGGTATGGGAAGGTGACCTGAATCTTCTTATCTTCGCCATTCGGATCTGCCGTAAAGGCGGCATCCTCTTTTCTGCGTCCGTTCACATGAAGCTCCATATTGCTCCGGAATATGACCTCAAGATCTGCATAGGGACCGGTTCCTCTGAACTGTTCTTCTCTCAGCTTATCTGTCCACATATATGGCGTAATTTCTTGAGCACCTGTTTTTCCGCTTTCCGAAATAACATCCTTTTCTGCGGACTGTGATCCTGTATTCTCCTCTGCCGATTTGCCATTCCCGACTAGGAAATCGATCCGGCAGGTTTCTGGAAAGCTGGGACTCAGCTCATACTTATAGTCATACTCCTTCACTTCCGTCATTTTCTCATAATAATCGGGAACCGCCCCCGCAAAGATTACCTGTTCTAAAGCTTCGCAGTTAGTAAAGGCTGCGCTGCCAATACTGGTCAGGCAATTATCCGCCTTTCCGGTTCCAAACTGAACCTGCTTTAAGGCTGTATTCCGGAAGGCATTCGGCCCGATCACATAAACGCTGTCCGGAATAAGCAGCTCCCGACTGAGGGATGTGCAGTGAAAGAAGGCATCCTTCTTGATATTTAAAAGGGATTCGGAAAGCTTAATACCGGAAAGCTTCTCGCAGTATGCAAAGCTTCCTTCACCGATAGACAGCACAGTATCCGGGAACACAAGCTCTCCGTTTAGGGAAGTACATGAATTAAAGGCATTGTCTCCGACGATCATAAGACCCTCCGGGAACTTTGGTGCTACCAGTAAGGTGCAGTTTGTAAAAGCACCGTTACTGATAAATCTGAGTCCATCCGGCAAGGATACACTCTCTATCCTGCTGCAATGGGAAAACACATGATCCGGAAGCTCAACGATCTTATTGGGGATATCAAGTCTTCCCTTAAGCTTTTTGCAGTCAGCGAAGGCGTATATCCCGATTTCAGAAAGTGATTCCAAAAGCTTCAGGCTGCCGTCAAAGCCGCAGCCGTAGAAGGCATGCTTTTCGATCTTCTTTACTCCTTCCGGTATCATAAGATCTCCGGTAAACGCCTCGCCGGAGTTAAAACAGCTTTCCGTGATACATTCTAAGGAAGACGAAAGCTTCAATTTTCCATTAAATCCGCTACAGCCGGAGAAAGCAAAATCTCCCACCTTTTTCACACTGTCAGGAAGCAGCAGATCTCCTGTCAGCTTGCCGCAATCAGCAAAGGCTGCTCTCCCGATCTCCGTGAGCCCCTCCGGAAGCTTCAGCTCTCCCTGAAAGGTACAGTGCTGAAATGCATGTTCGCCGATATACTGCAGGTTGTCCGGAAGCCGCAGGCTTCCATCGAAGCCCTCACAATTACAGAAGGTGCTGTCCTCGATCCGCTTCACCTTATCCGGAATGATCAGATCTCCCTTAAGACCGCTGCAGCCATAGAAGGCAAATTCTCCGATTTCTTCCAGAGATGCCGGAAGCTTCAGCTCCCCTTCCATCTCGGGATGTCCGTAAAAGGCCGCTGCTGAAATAGAGGTCAGTCCCTCCTCCAGTAGCAGCTTGTTGATCTCGTGATCTCTCCAGTAATGATGCGGTACATCCATAGCACCTTTACCTTTGATCGTCAGCGTCTTCCCTCTGCGATCATAGTTCCAGCTTAAATTTTCTCCGCATCGGCCTGACAGCTCCTGCTTCGGCTTGCTTTTGATCCACGAAAAGCCCGCCGCCACACAGCTTATGACACCGATGCCTACAATAAAAAACACGATCCACATTTTCTTCACTGCCTTCACCTCCCGGATATGATGACACCAAGATCCACGGTCAAAAGCCTCCAATTTTAACCGAATCAAGTAAGTCCCCTGCTTCAATTGCAAAAAGCAATAAGCAGTGGGTGGGGACTTGCTTGTATCAGGAGGAGTGCAAGCTCCTTCTGATAAACTGCGGAGCAGTTATTCGGTTATGAACAATCCTACCCAATATTCGCATATCGTGGGCTTATCACCATATTATCATATCACAGTACGGATCAGCAAGCTATGTTTATCTCCGTCGAGAATGTGCACCGGAAGCACACGCCAAGTCTCACTGACGTTCGACTTAAAAAATAATGGATCACTCCATGTAGGCGCCCTTCATCGAGCTGACTGCATGCTGTGCATATAGCTTTAAAAGGCCTTTCTTGTATTTGCTTTCAAATCCCTTCCAGCCGGTTCTTCTCTTGTCTAAAACAGCGGCTATCTCCTCCGGAGTTTTTCTCTCGCCATGTATGCCGACGATGGAGATACTTCTGTTTTCGATATCGATTTCGATCAGATCGCCTTCTTCAACAAGTGCGATCGGGCCTCCGGCAGCAGCTTCCGGTGATACATGGCCGATAACAGGGCCTCTGGAGGCGCCGGAAAATCTTCCGTCCGTGATAAGTGCAACACTGGAGGCCAGCTTAGGATCCGCACAGATCGCTTCGCCGGTATAGAACATTTCCGGCATTCCGCTTCCTCTCGGCCCTTCATATCTTATGAAGATCGCATCACCCGGCTTTACCTTTCCGTGGAGAACCGCACTGATGCATTCCTCCTCACTGTCAAAAGGTCTCGCATTTAAAACTGCCTTGAACATATTTTTCGGGCATGCCGTGTGCTTAATGACACATCCCTCAGGAGCAAGATTTCCCTTTAAGATCGCAATACTTCCATCTGTCCCCTTTGCATGTTCAAAGGAATGGATGATCTCCTCCCGCTCTATATTTCTTCCGAATAATACGGATTTTTTACGAAGTATTTCATCGCAGTGCTCATAAAATCCATTTTCCTTAAGCTCCTGCAGATTTTCTCCCAGAGTTTTTCCTGTAACCGTCATTACATCAAGATGGAGCATGCTCTTTATCTCCTCCATCACCCGCGGAACACCTCCTGCATAATAAAAATACTGTGCAGGCCAATCTCCGGAGGGACGGATATTTAATAAATAGTGTGCGCCCCGATGCAGACGGTCAAAGGTTTCCGCATCAATTTCAAAGCCAAATTCATGGGCGATCGCCGGAAGATGCATAGTTGCATTTGTGGAGCCGGATATTGCAGCATGAACCATGATGGCATTTTCAAAGCTCTCCTTTGTCACTATATCGGAGGCTTTTATTCCTTTTGCGATAAGCTCCATTAACTGCTTTCCTGCATTATATGCCGCTTCCTTTAATTCAGGTGCTGTGGATGGCATTAATGCAGTTCCCGGAAGCATAAGGCCAAGGGCTTCCGCCATGATCTGCATCGTCGATGCCGTTCCCATAAAAGAACAGGCCCCGCAGCTTGGGCAGGCATGGTGTTTATAGTAATCTAACTGCTCCTTCGGAATCACTCCGGTCTTTTCCCATGCATCAAATTTTCCGATCTGCTCCAAAGTCAGCAGCTCATTGATCTTGCAGGCGGGATCGTCGACCACATATTTTTTAGGCAATTCATAGGCTTCCATAACTCCGCCGGTTACAACGATCGCACTCATATCCTTTAATCGTCCGATACTCATAAGCATCGCCGGCATAGATTTATCACAGCTTGCAATAAACACACCACCATCGAATACCGTTGCGTTGGCCTGTGCCTCAATAAGATTTACGATCGCATCACGATGAGCCAGAGAATAATTGATCCCATCGTGTCCCTGTGCAATTCCGTCACACATATCGGTGGCAAAATATCTGGCAGCTTTTCCGCCATTTTCATCTACAGCTTTTACTGCTTCTTCTACAAAAACATTTAAATGTGCGGAGCCCGGATGGCTGTCTCCATACGAGCTTTCAACCATTATCTGTGGCTTTGACAGATCGCAGACCTTCCAGCCCATTCCCATCCGAAGCGGATCCATCTCCGGTGCAAGCTTTCTTACTTCTTCACTTCTAAGCATATTTACCTCCTGTGTGAACGCAAAGGAATGCTATTCTGCTGGGAATATTCCTGTATGATCATGTAAAATATCGTCCGGCTGTATGATATCCGATACCATGGAGATTTCCAGTTTATAAACAGCATCTTTATCGCCAACATTCCCATCTATTGGTGTGTATCTGTCAAAATATACATTTGTTTTTTTCTCAGTTGTGATGATCCATGCCACATATTCATCTGTTGCCAATAATTTATAATAAACTTCTTCATCTGTAAATGCCTCTTTCGCTCTGTTTACCATATCTGCAAAGTTGTAATATTCCGACCAGTCACCTAACGGCTTGATCTCACCATCCATCGCAGACTGAAGTTCTTCCAAAACTCTTACCATTCTTTCTTCATTTTTTCTATTTTCTACAACCGTTTGCACACTGACTATCATGGTTATTGCAAGAATAATAGCTGCCATGATCAGGATACCTGTTGCTGCAGCGATCATTATATTCCGTTTCTTTTGCTTTAATTCATCGACCGTCAAGTGAACAGCCGCAAACTGACGTGCAGCTACATTGAAGTTGTCATTTCCATAAGCAATAAACGCATCCACGGTATCGTAACCCGGATACCTTCGATGCACATCATAAGTTGAACAGAATTTTTCTATTCTATAGTAAAAGGGCGTAAACCATCCCGTATAAATGCGTCTCCTTAAGAAAAAAATTACAATCCCTGTCACCATAATCGCCAAATAACCGGTTATCATAAATGCATCAAAAATATATTCGATGCGAGAAGCCTTTTTTTCCGGAAGTGCTGTCATCAGATAATACGTCTTGCTTCCTTCATCCCACATCCAATATGTAGTGAGCCGATCCCCATATATATAACCGGCCGGATCAAGACCCATATCCATTAAGTTGTAAAGAACATGTTCCCCTTCATTGGGATCTTTAACCGATGCGCTCGTACCATCTTCCTGAACGACTGCTGTAACAGTTTTCTTACCCATTAGTGGATAACCCGTCACTCTTTCAAAAGGATCGTATCTTCCAACCCCGAATAACCAGACGCAGGAAAAAATAAAGTATAATATCATAAATCGAATCAGACTGCTCCAGACATTGTACTTCAGAGATTTCTCAAGCATCCTCTTTTCCTGTACCGGTATTCCCGGAAGCATAACATACCAGGATGCAATTTTTTTTCGTTTTAATTCCTTTTCCTCCAACTGCCGCACATGATATGCGGCACGGGCTGCTGTGTGAATATCCATTTAAAATACCTTTAATTTACAACTGTATTTCTTCTGCCGGATCTGACGCTTTATGATTATCTTCTTCTCTCATCATTCTCACTCCTTCCAAGTATGTAAAGGGATAACATTGTCATCTGTCTCTGTCAAAGAAGCAGTCCCTTCCTCTGTTATTCTACCTATCCAGAAATAATTTCCCATGCTTCATCATCAATTTCTTCTTTCTTATCAGTCTCCTATCAATGCTGTTATTTCTTCACCTCGGGGCATTACTCTCAATGCCCCTTTTCTGGTTGTCACAAGGGAAGCCGCCGCATTGGCAAACCGGAGCATCTCAAACAAATCCTTCTCAGATAGTGCTTCCAGTCCCTTCTCCAACACCGCATTCAATACACATGCCATAAAGGTATCCCCTGCCCCTGTTGTCTCTATGGTATCATTCCGGAGAAATGGCTCACAAAAAACACCTTTCCCTTTGTAAAACGCCTTACTTCCGTTTTTTCCCATAGTCGCACAGATTAATGCTGGCTGGCTTTGCTTTAATATGGCTTCCACGCCTCCATCAATATCATCTGTTCCTGTTAAAAAAGCAATCTCATCATCTGATATTTTGAGAATATCGCACTGACTAATCCCATACCACATCTGACGTCTGGCATCCTCCAAATTTTTCCACAGCGGTGGTCTGAGATTCGGATCAAATGAAATCAGCGCACCTTCGCTTTTCGCTTTTTCAACTGCCTTCTTTGTCACTTTTTCAATCTGCTCATCCGTCATTGACAAAGTTCCAAAATGAAAAATCTTTGTATCCGCAAGCACATCCTCGTGAATCTCGTTCCAACGCAGCATCATATCTGCTCCGGGATTACGATAAAAAGAAAAACTTCTGTCACCATCTTTATCCGTATGAACAAAGGCCAGTGTGGTATGCACCGTATTATCCGTTACCAGATTGTCCGTATTGATCCCTTGATTTTTTACCGTCTGCATCAGCATCTGCCCGAATGCATCCGCTCCTACTTTTCCAATAAATGCAGTCTTTTTTTCAAGATTTTGCAGCATCGACAGTACATTGCAAGGAGCTCCTCCGGGATTTGCCTCCAGCATCGGATTTCCCTGCGCACTGATTCCATTTTCCGTAAAATCCACCAATAACTCGCCTAATGCCACAACATCAAACGCTTTCATACAGTCACCTCGCTAATCCACTACCATTTCGTATTTCTTAATATTAACAACTGCCTTACCATCACACACAAAACTGATTCCGTCAGCCTCCATTGGAGTGTAAAAGGTAGAGCTGAAAACCTGCTGTCCATCGTTCAGGAAAATCTCCGCAGAATATTTATCTAATATGATGCGAAGCTCCAATTTATCTGCAGATGTTTTCAGCTTTGCTTTTCTGATGGCAATCGCATCCCGGACCATTCCTGAATAGGTGCGGTCAATTTCTACCGTCATATCAAGCACTCGTCCACGAATGCCTTCCATTTGACAGCTTCCGCTGATTTCCTTATTCTGATAGCAAACCGCATTTCTATGATATCTCTCTATTCCCCGAACCGGTCTCTGGCGTATTTTTCCATCTTCGATCCGCAATTCCCTTGGCAGTGTCATCATACAAGACCATTTCTGATCCGCTGGACGTATATTCGAGTCCCAGGACTGCATCCATCCGATCATGATACGTCTTCCGTCCGGTGACTGCATAGTCTGGGGTGCATAGAAATCTAAACCATCATCCAGAGAATACACATTTTCATATGGTCGAATTAAAGGATTTTCTGATATATGTGAGCAGCACAATATCAAACATGAGCTCATTCATAAGGTAATAACGCCTATTTTGGTTCGCAGAGATACTACGACATAATTTTTATTTTTTGAAACAGCGATTCGTTCCGGACTGCACATCCTCGCGGGGGATTTATCTCAGTCGGAGTCTTCTCGACTGAGATAAATATTACCCTATGCCCCTTCTTTCTCATCAATGTTGATATGTGTCCCCGGATTTCTCAGAACCAAGAGGCACACAGTTTCACAATGGCTCGACACGTCGATTTTGATGTCAGCGGTGCCGCTCGTTCATGGAAACAAATCCACATAGTTCCATCAGAACAAATTCAACGACTTTTGCCATCGGAAGAAGGAAACATTGTCTCAACTCTGCGACTTCTTGAATCTGTACTTTCCTTTTCCAAGACCTGTGACCGGTTCGATAAAACCTTTCTCAGTCATTTCACGAAGCAATGCAGTGCTTCTGGTCGGTTTCAAGCCGAGTACCTCCTGAGCATCCGATCTACCGAAGATCGTCTGAAAGCCGAACTCCTTCAATAGTTCACAAACATGAGATGCCGTTTTTGCCGTAAACGATTTTTCAATGTTCGCTTTTTCTCTTTCAATGTTCGCTTAGGTTTATTGAATTCTTCTTGTCTTAGAACAATTTTTTCTGCTTCCCCTGATATTTGGGGTTCTAACATAATTATATTGTCGGTTATCTTGGTTGCTTTTGCACCACGCATATCCATTTTTTGAATCTGTAAATAGTCCTGTGCATTTTCTGCATCATTTTTTATAGTTGAATATAAATAATCAAGAATTCCATAGCATTTATCCTGAACCATTGAATCAAAATATATCTGTGTATGAGATACATATTCTTGTATACTCAAATCACATTTTTTATCCAACTCATATCTATCTTTAAGCTCAGGTATCCCCATGGTCTTAAGAATTTGCCTTTCGAGCAACTCTTTTGTCGGATTTTTTTTGTACAACATATATCTTGTGGTATCCCAATGAACAAGTTCTATGCTTGTAGCCAAATCCAAAGCATAACCCGGTAATTCGTTTTCAAAGTGCATTCCTATACTCTCAATGATTGTAAGCAATACTATATTATTTGATTTTGAATAAATAGTTTCTTTGACATAATTTGCAAATGCAACAGTGAATTCATGATCCTTTTTACAAATCTCCAAACTGCTTATTATAGCCTCTTTAAGACAAAAAATAACATCTCCTATTAAGGTAGGTACATTGTGATCTCTAATCCCTGCAATCCACATGTTTCCATTTCCCCAATATTCCTTTATTGCATTACTCTCACTAATTTTTACTTTGATTTTTATTACATATTCAGGATTATTAGTTGCATATTCTAATATTACCCTATTTATAAATTGAATTGCCCAATGAAATCCCACTTTAAAATTCAATCGAAACAGATTCCATAAAAATGCATTCTCGTACACTGTTCTATATAAATAATTATAATGTTCAGCTTTCTCACTTAATCCATATTCAAAACCCTTAGACAGTCTATCGTCTCTATAGAAATCAAATTCCTCTGCATCTACTTTTCCACGTAACCATAGTATATCAGCTATCGAACACAATTCGCTTGCTAATCCAGTTACCAAAGCAGGATAAGCATTCTTCAATGTCCATTCCATAATATCTTCTGACTTACGCATACTTTTTCTATTTCCATTAATATAATTATTAATCAATGTATTAAAAAACTTTTTTAACCACTCTTCTGAGTTATCTGCCATTCGATAAAGTGCTTCCAAGCAAGACGATATTTCATCTATGATTTTATAATAGTTTAGTTTCTTTTAAAATATTTACCTGAGTTCATTCTCAATTTCTTCTATCGTTGGCATAGAAGCTCTATATTCCACAGGCAATAAATTTGACAACTTATACTCAGATATTCCTATCGGTTCTTTTGAACTATTTACCGCATATTTTGCAAGGATATTATTTTTGCTTTTGCATATAATCAGACCAATTGTTTTTGCATCAAAATCTGTCTTGACCAAATCATCCACAATATTCACATATGTACCAATCTGTCCAATGTCTCTCGATGTAAAAGCTACTATTTTAACTTCAACAACAACGTAACAATGCAAATACAGATGATAAAATAAAAGATCTATTTTTTCCTCTGTTCCTTCAATCGGTATTGTATATTCTCTTCCAACAAAAGCAAACCCTTTTCCAAGTTCCATAAGAAATTTTGTGATGTTGTCCATCAATGCGTCTTTTAACTCTTTCTCACTATAATCTTCTCTGATTGCTACGAAGTCGAAATTATATGGATCCTTTGTTATTTCCTGTGCAAGGTCGCTTTGTGGTTCAGGCAATGCGTATTCAAAGTTTGAAATTGCTTTTCCCTGACGCTCATATAAATCGGTATCAAGAAAATTTAAAAGTACTGCCCTTGACCAATTATTTAAAATCGTTTTCTTCACAAAAAATATTGATTTTTCCCTGTCCAATTTACATTTATCAATGATAGCTCTATGATGTCCCCACGGAATCGAAAACAATTCTTTATCCGATAAATCTCCCACAAGTTGTGGAACATTTATTGAATCCTCTTTGCTCTTCAATTCTTCCACAAATTGTGGAAGAATTGGATCACTGTACAATTCATAAAATTTCTTCATATATCTGAGATTCGAACTTGATAAGCCTTGAACCCCTGGCAAAATTGTTCTCATATCTTTACTTAAATTAACAAAAAATCCACTGCCCCACTTACTTTCAGCCGACTTTTCTACAATATCTCTTCCTATAGACCAATAGAAACCAATCATTTCCTGATTAACAGAAACAGATGCCTTAATCTGTCTCTGTTTATAGCGTTTTCCTATGTCCTCAATCCACTTCCTATACTCTTCATCCATTTTTATAAGTTGATTCATGTAAACCCCTTTCAGAATTCTGTTTTTTCCCACATCTCTTTATAGGCATTGACATAAAAATTTATACATCCAGGATATGTGTATACAAATCTTCTGCACAACTTTTTATACAATTCCAGCATACTCGCATCATCTGCGAAATCTAATAAGTAATCGAGACAATGAGACAATTCTTCTTCTGATACCTCTCTTTTGCACAATTCCTCCACTATGGGTAAATATATTTCATATGCCTGCTGTCTAATCTTGTTGAGCTCAATTACCGCGCTAAATATATCATTTCCCATTCCATTTGACCTCCAAATAACTGATATAATTTCTTCAATAGTTATTATAATCAAAGCTCACAGTAAATAACATATAAATAACGCTCATATTAAATCACCCCAAAATGTTTTAATGCATCCTTTATCGCTTCTACTTTCTCCGCCGTCGGATGCCTTCTCGGCTGTTTCAACTCTTCTACCATATTAGGTGCATCATACATCGACAATCCTAAATTTCTTTTTACCTCTGCGATATATGCGGTATGTACTTTGAAGCCATATTTTTCTTCAATATATTCTTGTATCATTTTATATGTAACCCTTGGAGCCGGCTGATATTGCTTTGCCCGCTCCGCAATTTTATCTAAAGGTACCTTTTCTTCACCTTCTCCAAATTCAACTTTCACATCTATATGGCTATCTGGTGACTTGTGGGACAAGAGCACGATGCTTTCCACATGTCCTGACATTCCAAACATATCAACCGTTCTGACCCGTTTTACCTCATATCCGTTTTCACCAAGATACTTCACATCTCTTGCCAGAGTCGAGGAATCGCAGCTCACATACACGACCTTCTCCGGAGCCATTTTTACGATCGTTTCGAGGCAGAGCTCATCACAGCCCTTTCTTGGCGGATCGACCACGATCACATCGGCTTTGATGTGGTTCTTTTCATACTGTTCCGGGAGAACCTCCTCGGCTTTACCGACGAAAAATTCTACGTTTTCAAGGCCGTTGCGCTTTGCATTTTCTCTGGCATCCTCGATTGCTGCCGGGATGATCTCAACTCCGCAGACCTTTCCCGCCTTCTGTGCAAGGAAGGAAGATATCGTTCCGATTCCACAGTAGAGATCCCAGACCGTCTCACCGCCGCTTAGATCTGCAAATTCCAGCGCAGTTCCGTAGAGACGCTCTGTCTGAACCGGATTTACCTGATAGAAGGACAGCGGTGAGATCCGGTACTCGATGTTTCCGATCTTATCTGAAATATAACCCGGGCCATAAAGATTTTTAATCTCCGCTCCCATGATCACATTTGTTTTTTCCATATTAAAGGAGAGAGAGATACTGTCTGCACCGACTGCCCGCATACGCTCAACAAACTCCTTTTCGTGGGGCAGCTTCTTTCCGTTGATGACAAGACAGACCATGTGCTCACCGCTGGCAAAGCCTTTTCTTAAGAGAACATGGCGCACCAGCCCTTTATGTGCCGCCTCATCATACGGCTCCACTGAAAAATCCTCCATAAACTTAAGGATCGCTGCCAGATATTCCTGATTCTCCTCACAGCCCAACAGACAATCCAGCTTGGGAACAGGGATCAGGGAGTGGGTGCGCCCCGCAAAGAACCCCGCCATCGGCTTTCCATCCTTTCCGCGGCCGATCGGATATTGTGCTTTATTGCGGTATCTCCACGGATCTTCCATTCCGATGATCGGTTCCATGATGACTGCGTCCTCCACTCCCGCTGCCAGATCCGCTTCCTCCGGCAGGAACAGATTTTCCATGCCGCCGATGCGTTTTAAATGGTTATATACTTTCTTTTCCTTGAATTTTAACTGCTCCCTGTAATCCAGCTCTTGAAGCTGGCATCCGCCGCAGGCGCGGGCCACCGGACACTTCGCCTCCACACGGCCCTCTGCCGGGGTGATGACACGCACAAGACGGGCAAATCCGTAGTTTTTCTTCATCTTCATGGCCGATGCCTCGATGGTGTCCCCGATCAATGCGTCCTTCACAAACCAGATGTATCCGTCCACGCGGCCGATACCTGCGCCGTCCTCTCCCATATCCTCGATGGTCACTGTAAATTTATCATTTTTTTTGATTTCCATATTGTGTTCCTTCTATAACTATGATATCGGGGGGCAAAAGCCCCCAATTTCTCTTTAGTATACAAGAATTGCTCCCGCATTTGCAACCCCCATCACCTAAACGAAAAAGAAAATCTTTGCCTGATGCAGAACGCAGACAAAAAGCAGAAAAAAAGACCGGTTTCCCACACCCTGATGACTCTTTCTCTGAAAGCATCAGGATTGGAAAACCGGTCTTCACCGATCAACGCTGCGGTGCAGAATAACTGCTCTGCAATTTATCAGAAGGAGCTTCCACTTCTCCTTACTTTTTTCGATTATGCTCTTGCTTCTGAGCCTGCTTTCTTCTTTAACAGCTCTTTACCGGAGGTGATAACGATGATCACGCCGAGCAGCATAAGAAGAATTGCAACGATCAGCTGAAGTCCCTCAACCATGAAGACTGCTGTTCCTGCATTGAATGCTTTTACAAGAGCCATGGTTCTCTGAACCAGTGCGGTAAAGGTAACACAGAGCATGATCACGCAGGGTACAATCAGAGTCTTATTCTGTCTTCCCGTTACCTTTAAGAATACGCAAAGTGTGATCAGAACAAGGGCGCTTAACAGCTGGTTTGCACTTCCGAATAACGGCCAGATATTGGAATAGCCGACTCTCGTAAGGAGATAGCCGAAGGCCAGTGTAATGATCGTGGACACATACTTATTGCAAAGGAATTTTCTCCAGCCTTCTGCATTCTCCATGTCATCTGTGGAGAACAGCTCCTGGAAGGACATACGCCCGATACGTGCGACTGCGTCAAGGCTTGTAAGGGCAAGGGCAGATACACACATAGTCATAAAGCACTGTGCCACATACACCGGAAGTCCAAACATCTCAAGAAGTCCCGCAACACCTGCCGAGAAGATCTGGAACGGTGTTCCTGCGGCGGCAGTACCGTCGGCGGCTGCGGCGGCACCTGCAACACAAAGCGCAAGTACAGCTAAAAGGCTCTCAAGAACCATGGCTCCGTAACCGACCTTTAACATATCCTTCTCATTCTCGATCGTCTTAGAGGAAGTACCGGAGGAAACAAGGCTGTGGAAACCGGAAACAGCTCCGCAGGCTACGGTTACAAAGAGGATCGGGAACATATTTCCCATCTTTTCATTGGTAAAGCCTGTATACATCGGAAGGTTCATGGTCGGATGTGCAACAACGATGCCTACAACAGCACCGAGGATCATACCCGCAAACATGAAGGTCGTCATATAATCACGCGGCTGCTTTAAAAGCCACATCGGAAGAACAGATGCAAGGAAGATATAAGCGAAGGTAAAACCTGTCCATGCCTCCTTACCGCCAATGAGCGGGAATGCCATACCGCTGGCAAGGGATGCTACTGTGCAGGCAAGTCCTGCAAAAAATTCTCCCTTTCCTTCCAGCTTCAGATTTTTCTGAAGAAGACCAAACAGCATTGCAAATGCGATAAATGCGATAGAGATGGATCCGGCGGCGCCGTTTGTCTTAGCCGCTGCCGCAAGCTCTGTCACGCCATCCTTTACCGTGTAGGCATTGAATGTGCCGGCAACCATATCTGCAAAAGCAGCGATTACAATCAGAGTAAACAACCAGCAGAAGATCAGGAATAATCGTTTTCCTGTCTTACCAATGTATTTCTCGATCAGCAGTCCCATAGATTTTCCCTCGTTCTTTACACTTGCATAAAGAGCGCCGAAGTCGGTGACTGCTCCAAAGAAGATTCCGCCAACGAGAACCCAGAGAAGAACCGGCACCCAGCCGAAGGCTGCTGCCTGGATTGCACCCGTTACAGGGCCTGCGCCCGCAATAGAGGAAAACTGATGGGAGAAAACGATCCAGCCATTTGTCGGTACATAATCCTGTCCGTCTTCATGTGTGTAAGCAGGTGTCTTTGCCTTTGGGTCGATACCCCATTTCTTTGCCAGCCAGCGTCCGTATCCCATATATCCACATAACAGACATACTGCTGCGATAAGAACGATTACTAATGTGTTCATACAATCCGCTCCTTTTTACGTCATTCTAAAATGTCATTTGTTTGCTTTCCTATTCAAACGATCCATGAATCACTGCATGCTTACTGTGGAATATAGAGCAAAAAATCCTCCGCCCTCACAGGGATCTCTCCCTTAGAAGACGAAGGATCTAATATTCTCCGCGTTACCACTTCTGTTGCCGGTGTTCCGGCCCCTCAGCCCCATCCTCCTTCGGCACATTCCTGCACCTTCAGATGAATCGGTCCTTTTATAACGGTAAGGTATCCGGCTGGAACTACTACTGTACGAGCTCTGTTCATCCCAGCTGCTTGCAGGTGATAGCTTTCCCCATTCTTATCTGCCTTGCACCCTCCGGCAGCTCTCTGTATAAGATTTCTGTGAAAAGTCTTGTCCCGTTCATTGCATTTGAATATGAATATCCTATATTTTAATCACAAACATCCATTTGTCAACTGCAATTTTCGGGCTGATTTCGGTGTTCAACACCATTACACGCCTAAATGTCCGTATATAGCAGACATTATGTATTCATTGTCCTTATTACGCGAATCAATGTTTAAATTTTGCACGATTATTTTTCTATTAAAAGCTCATTTTTCTACAACATACGATTTCTATATGCTATTCCTCCGTTGTCCGGCGAACGTTGCTGTCAACAAACCGATTAAAGCCCAGCCAGCCCATATTGTCGCCGGCTCCTTTAAGTATCTCTGTCATCGTTTCCAATTTGGCATCTGCGTTGTCCGCAAGATTTAACGCCATTGCCTCGATAAGAGCCGGTTTCTTCGGAGAACCGTATTCCAGCTCTCCGTGGTGGGCCAGAATGCAGTGAATCAGCTCATTTTCCAGCTTTTTCGGAAATCCCGGCATTTTGCTGATGTGTTCCTGAACCATCTGGGTGCCGATAATGATATGACCGATCAGCTGTCCCTCATCCGTATAATCATTTTCCGGAAATGCAGACAGCTCCTTTGTCTTTCCGATATCATGGAACATAGCCGCAGTCAAAAGAAGATCTCTGTTCAGCATAGGATACTGTTTGCTAAAATAATCGCACATTTTGACAACGCTGACCGTATGCTCCAAAAGACCGCCGACAAAGCCGTGATGAACGCTCTTTGCCGCAGAATGAAAGCTGAACTGCTTCATAAAATCCGCATCGTTTACAAAAAATCCGGCTGCAAGCTTTCTTAAATGTTCATTGCGGATCGTGGTGATATACTGCGTCAGCTCATGCTGCATTGTCTTAACATCCTTTGATGTTACCGGAAGATAATCTCCGGCATAGTATTCTCCCTCATCCGCTTTTCTGATCCGTTTGATATTAAGCTGGAAGGAACCCTGAAATACCGTTACATCCGCATCCACAAATACATAATCCATGGCCGAAAATTCATTGATTCCCGGCGAGCTTAACTCCCATATCTTTCCGTCGACGACACCTGTTTTATCCTGCATCGTAACAGATCCGTATTCTTTCCCGTTTTTTGTCAGAGCGATCTGTTTTGTCTTGCAAAGATATACCTCTGACACATGCATTCCCTCACGGAACGATTCAATAAATTTCATACTGTCTCCCTTCAAGCACTTGAGCCAGGCAAATTACCTGGCTCCTATATTTACGTTGTATTCAATTTCTTTAAACTCATCTATTCCCTTCCGCTGGACAGTGACTGTGATCTGGTCTCCGGCCTTCAGGGTTTCAAGATGGGACTGAAATTCTCTGAATGTTTTGATATCTGCTGTACCGAGCTTTGTCAGGATATCCCCGTTCTGGATACCGGCAATATACGCCGGCCCGTCCGGAATCGACTCTGTAACATAGATTCCGGCAGGGATCCCATTCTCCTGCATGGCTTCACTCACGTCCTGTCCGCGAATGCCCAGATATGGGATCGGGATCCCGTTGCTGAGCTTCTGAAGACAGCCCTTATATTCCGAAACAGGCATTACCGCGGTTCCGCCGCCACCTGTTTCCTGATTATCGCTTTTTGCTGCCAGTCCGATCAGCTGTCCGGACAGGTTCAGAAAGAACGTACCGTCTCCGGTATCACACTTTGTATCTACAAATAATATCCGGGTCTGGCTGTCTGTTCCCTGAACATTTCTGGCCACATAAGATACAATGCCCCGCTTGACGGAATGAACCGCCCTGGCCGGACTGCCCACGGCGATCATCATATCTCCGGTATGCACGGTATAGGAGTTTCCCAGAGATATCGGCTTGATCTCCTCCTTCAGTTCAACATCCAGTGCGGAAAATGCAACCGAAACAGCCGCAAGACCTGTCAGACTATCCTTCTGCTTCAGGCTTCCGGAAACCATTGTCCCATTATTAAACAGGATCCGGAGAGAGTCTGCGTTTTCAACAGCCTTTGCTGCCGTAAGGATCACGACCTCGTTTTTATTGACCGCTGTAACGATCCCCGCATATTGGCCTGTATTTTCCACCGGGTTATCAAACCAGTCTGTTTCATTTTTTACAGAGGCTACTGTTACAATACTGTCATCTGCTTCTGCGGCAATATCCTGAAGCACCCGGTTGTATTCTTCTACCTTCTCCACCGTCCACGGAACCTTTTCCAATTCCATGCGGATGATCTCCTCCATCTCCAGCGCACTTTCCTCTGCCTGAGTTTCTGCCGGTGTTGTTTCCGGCACGGTTTCCTGCGTTTCCGGTTCCTCCTGGGCCTCATGCGTATTTCCCGGTTCATCATCACGGTCGATCGTGATGGGAATTGCAGTCGTTTCCGGTTCTGATCCAAAGTGTTTTTCTGCGATCGGCAGCGAGATAACAAAGCTTACTGCCGCCACAGCACCAAAAAGAACTGCGACAACAAAGCAGCAGAGAATGCGGACGGCGATCTTCCGTCTGCTTAGATGCGGCTTTACTATTTTTTCTCTCATGAACTTTTTTTCATTTGGCGAATCAGTCATAAATACGAAAGCTCCTCTCCTTTTTATTATAGTTTTTTTGGGTGTATTATGCAACAAAAATATGACTAGGATAATCGAAAGCTTTGTGCTATACTTTCTATACAAGGAAAGGAATTTTATATGAATCAGAAAGTATTTAAAACACTGGAATATTATAAGATCATAGATAAACTGACTGAATATGCGGCCTCTGAGCCCGGTAAAAAAATGTGCCGGGAGCTGGTTCCCTCCTCTGATTTTAATGAGATCGTTCAAAACCAGACCGAGACTGCCGATGCGGTGACCCGGGTACGTCAGAAGGGAGGACTTTCCCTCTCAGGCGTCTCTGATATCCGCGATTCCTTAAAGCGTCTGGAGATCGGAAGCTCCCTCAGCATCCATGAGCTTTTATCCATCAGCTCGCTTTTAACCTGTGCAGCCAGAGCCAAAAACTACGGAAGACATCCGGAATCCGAGCTTCCCGATGACTCTCTGGATGAGATGTTCCGTGCTCTGGAGCCTTTAACAACGATCAACAATGAGATCACCCGCTGCATTCTTTCCGAGGATGAGATCGCAGACGATGCAAGCCCGGGCTTACGCCATGTCCGCCGCCAGATGAAGATTGCAAACGACCGGGTACACACGCAGTTAAATGCGATCTTAAATTCCAGCCGTTCCATGCTTCAGGATGCGGTCATCACCATGAGAGACGGGCGCTACTGCCTTCCGGTCAAATCCGAATATAAGAGCAGCTTTCAGGGTATGGTGCATGACCAGTCTGCTACAGGCTCTACGCTTTTCATCGAGCCAATGGCGATCATCAAGCTGAATAATGAGATCCGTGAGCTGGAGATCCGCGAACAGAAGGAGATTGAAATGGTTCTGGCAGCCCTCAGTATGGAGCTGGTTCCCTACACCGATCCGATCCTGACCGATTTCCGTATCCTTACCCGCTTAGATTTCATCTTTGCAAAGGCAGCTCTTTCCAAGCACTATAACTGCTCGATGCCTGTCTTCAACAATAATGGATATATCCATATCAAGGACGGACGGCACCCCCTTCTGGATCCGAAGAAGGTAGTTCCGATCAACGTCTATCTCGGTCGGGATTTCGATCTTTTAATCGTCACCGGCCCGAATACCGGCGGTAAAACGGTATCCTTAAAAACGGTAGGACTCTTTACCCTGATGGGCCAGTCCGGTCTGCAGATCCCTGCCTTCGACGGCTCTGAGCTTTCCGTTTTTGATGAGGTTTTTGCGGATATCGGAGATGAGCAGAGTATTGAGCAGAGCTTAAGTACCTTCTCGGCCCACATGACCAATATCGTAAAGATACTGGAGCAGGCGGACAGCCACTCCCTGTGCCTTTTTGATGAGCTCGGCGCCGGTACGGATCCGACGGAAGGTGCAGCCTTAGCCATCGCTGTACTCTCCTTCCTCCACAATATGAAGTGCCGTACCATGGCAACGACCCACTACAGTGAGTTAAAGGTCTTCGCCCTTACCACACCGGCTGTCGAAAATGCCTGCTGTGAGTTTGATGTCGAGACCCTGCGTCCCACATATCGCCTTCTGATCGGTATTCCCGGAAAGAGTAACGCATTTGCTATTTCCAAAAAGCTCGGTCTCCCGGATTATATCATCGACGATGCAAAGTCCCGTCTGGAATCCAATGATGAAGCCTTCGAGGATCTTCTCGCCAATCTTGAGACCAGCCGCGTCACCATCGAAAAAGAACGAGAGGAGATCGCAAATTATAAAGCTGAGATCGCAAGGCTGAAAAAGAATCTGGAGCAGAAAGAGGAACGGCTGGATGAGCGAAAAGAGAAGCTTATCCGGAATGCAAACGAAGAAGCGCAGCGTATCCTGCGGGAGGCAAAGGAAACTGCCGACCAGACCATAAAACAGATCAATAAGCTGGCTCAATCCTCCGGTGTGGGAAAAGAGCTGGAGGCCCAGCGTACCAAGCTTCGGGAAAAGCTGGATAAGGTAGACAAGAATCTGACAATAAAGAATGACAAGGGGCCGAAAAAGACAGTTTCCCCGAAGAAGCTGAAGCTCGGAGACGGCGTAAAGGTCCTCACCATGAACCTGAACGGAACCGTAAGCTCCCTGCCAAACGCCAAGGGCGATCTCTATGTCCAGATGGGGATTCTGCGTTCTCTGGTCAATATCAAGGATCTTGAGCTTCTGGATGAGCCATCCGTTTCCGGCCCGGGTCTGAATCCGCCGGGAAGAAACAATACCGGCAGCGGAAAGATCAAGATGTCAAAATCCTTTTCTGTTTCCCCTGAGGTCAACCTGATCGGCATGACCGTCGATGAGGCGATCCCGGTTCTTGACAAGTATCTGGATGATGCCTATCTGGCCCATCTTCCGTCTGTCCGCGTCGTTCACGGCCGCGGTACCGGTGCTCTGAAGGCCGGCGTACACCGTCACCTCAGGAAGCTGAGCTATGTAAAGGAATTTCGTCTCGGTGATTTCGGCGAAGGAGATACCGGAGTTACCATCGTGACATTTAAATAATATCAAGGTCAACATAAGGAAAAAGCTATTTTTCAAAGAAAATAAGACAGGAGGAATACCCATGGTCGATAAGCAGAGAATACTGATCGTTGATGACGATTCCAATATCGCCGAACTGATCTCTCTGTATCTGATAAAAGAATGCTATGAAACAAAGATCGTCGGAGATGGCGAGTCTGCCCTGAAGGAATTTCCGGTATTTAAGCCCAATCTGGTGCTTCTGGATCTCATGCTCCCGGGCATGGACGGCTATCAGGTATGCAGAGAGCTTCGCATCTCCTCCCAGGTTCCCATCATCATGCTGTCCGCCAAGGGAGAGATCTTCGATAAGGTTCTTGGGCTGGAGCTCGGCGCCGATGACTACATGATAAAGCCCTTTGATTCCAAAGAGCTGGTTGCACGGGTAAAGGCTGTTTTACGCCGCTATCAGCCGGCCCCTGCCGGGAGCCTTACTCCCAGCCAGCAGGGTGACTTTGTGGAATACCCTGATCTGATCGTTAATCTTACCAACTATTCCGTCTTATATAAGGGACGCTCTGTCGACATGCCTCCCAAGGAGCTGGAGCTTTTATATTTTCTGGCATCCTCTCCCAATCAGGTATTCACAAGAGAGCAGCTTCTGGATCATATCTGGGGCTACGAATATATCGGTGATACCAGAACGGTCGATGTGCATATAAAACGTCTCCGGGAGAAGATCAATGACAGTGATGACTGGGCGCTTACCACCGTCTGGGGGATCGGCTATAAATTCGAGGTCAAACGATGACGCATTCTCTTTATACAAAGTTTATTTTAGGGTACCTTCTGTTCGGACTTCTGGGCTTTGTTACCATTGCGACCTTTTCCTCCCATCTGACCCAACACTACCTGATCGATAAGGAATCAAATGCCATGTATAATGAGGCCAATCTTCTGGCCTCCACCTACAGCAATATCTATCAGGGCAAAAAGATCACGCTGGATACCGCCAATCCGCAGCTTCAGGCGGTTGCCACTTATCTCGGTGCCAGCGTATGGGTACTGGACAGCAGAGGAACTGTTGTTGCCGAAACAGCCCCGGCTTCCCATCTTGGCATAGCGGTAGATTCCTTTGATCCTACTGCTGCCGGAAGCAATTATTATATGATCGGCGATTTTTTCGGAATGCTTGATGAGCAGTCCCTGTCCGTTCTTGCACCCATTACGGGAAACTTCAACACCTACGGATATGTGACCGTCCATCTTCCCATGTCATCCGTCCAGAGGGATCAGTACCGGATCTTAAACATTGTGTACCTGACCGCTGTGATCCTGTTTCTCCTGTCCCTCATCATTCTTCTGGTCTTTGCACGGATCGTCTATGTGCCATTAAAGAGGATCACGGCAGGAGCCATGGAATATGCCAACGGAAATCTGGACTATTCGATCAAGGTACAGACAAACGATGAGATGGGCTACCTCGCCAATACATTAAATTACATGTCCAGCGAGCTCAATAAAATGGAGGAATATCAGAAATCCTTTATCGCTAACGTATCCCATGATTTCCGGTCTCCGCTTACCTCGATCAAGGGATATCTCGAAGCGATCCTCGACGGGACGATACCTCCGGAATTGCAGAGCAAATATCTCAATATCGTGATCTTTGAGACAAAGCGGCTGAACAAGCTGACGGAGGGCATGCTGGCACTGAATTCCCTTGACAGCAAGGGCTTTCTCTCCCGCAGCAATTTTGATATAAACCGTGTTATCAAGGATACCGCCGCTACCTTTGAAGGCCTCTGCAATGCCAAAAACATCGTTCTGGATCTTACCTTTGCCAATGATGTCCAGATGGTCTTTGCAGATCTTGGAAAGATCCAGCAGGTGCTTTATAATCTGATCGATAATGCGATCAAATTCAGCCACGATAACTCCGTCATTTACATTCAGACCACTCCCAAATATGAAAAAGTATTTGTCTCCGTCAAAGATACCGGCGTGGGGATCTCAAAAACCAGCATCAAAAAGATATGGGATCGTTTTTATAAATCAGATGCCTCCCGCGGAAAAGACAAAAAGGGAACCGGTCTTGGCTTATCCATCGTAAAAGAGATCATTCAGGCTCATGGAGAAAACATCGACGTCGTCAGCACCGAAAATGTGGGCTCCGAATTTATATTTACCCTTCCAAAATCAACAAATCTGTAAACGGCTCTGTCGGCAGTAGGAGTCGACAAAAAAAGACCGGAATACTTCCCTTCACTGTTTGATAGGAAATATTCCGGTCTTATTTCAGTTTGATTATATTCCTTCCGCGATATCGTAGATCAGCTGCTCGGATTCCTCCCAGCCCAGGCATGGATCTGTTATGGATTTTCCGTATATATGTTCGCCGATCTTCTGACTTCCCGGCTCCAGATAGCTCTCGATCATAACGCCCTTTACAAAGTTATGGATATCCGGGGAGTGGCGGCGGCTGTGCAGTACCTCTTTTACGATACGGATCTGCTCCTCGTAACGCTTATTGGAATTGGAATGGTTGGCATCTACGATGCAGGCAGGATTGACCAGCTCCCTCTCCCCATATAACTCAAGGAGAAGCTCCAGATCCTCATAATGATAATTGGGGATACACTGTCCGTGTTTGCTGACAGCTCCCCGAAGGATCGTATGGGCCAGTGGGTTTCCGTCTGTCTGAACCTCCATGGTACGATAGATAAAATCGTGACCGTGCTGTGCCGCATATACCGCATTTAACATGATCCCGAGATCACCGCCGGTCGGATTTTTCATTCCTACCGGAACATCGATTCCGCTGGCCGTAAGGCGATGCTGCTGATTCTCTACAGAGCGGGCACCGATCGCGATATAGGACAGTACATCATCCAGATAGCTGTAATTCTCCGGATACAGCATCTCATCTGCCGTCGAAAAGCCGTAGTCACCGAGTACACGCATGTGGAGCTTACGTATCGCAACGAGCCCCTCATACATATTCGGTTTTTTCTCCGGATTTGGCTGATGCAGCATACCCTTGTAGCCGCCTCCGGTGGTTCGCGGCTTATTTGTGTATACACGGGGAATGATAAGAAGTCTGTCCTTGACCTTCTCATTGACCCTTGCCAGACGCTCCATATACTCGCAGACAGCGTCCTCCCGGTCCGCCGAGCAGGGCCCGATAATGACAAGAAATTTATCACTCTCTCCCTTCAGTACGTCCGCGATCTCTTTATCCTTTTGTGCCTTCTGCTCTACAGCCGATGCTGCCAGCGGAAATTCCGCCTTGATCAGCTCCGGTGTCGGGAGCAGGCTCTTAAATGTAAATGCCATGATGATCCTCCATGATGTCTGTAAAGTTGTAAATATGAAATGATGTTATTCCCGCCTCTGGAAAGCGCCGTTTATCCCCAGCTCCATCCGGTACTTGGCGACGGTCCGTCTGGAAACAGAGATTCCCTCTGCCTCCAGCAGCCTTGAAAGCTGTTCATCACTGTAAGGCTTTTTCTTATCTTCCTTGTCCACAAGAGCCTTCAGCCTTGATTTTACCGCAGTTCTGCTGATGTCACCGCCATCTCCGCCAAAAGCGGATACACCCGTTGTAAAAAGCTCCCTGAGCAGAAGACAGCCGATGGGGGTCAGTATATATTTATCATGGATCGCTCTGCTTACCGTCGATTTATGTATCTCCCTCTCGGTAGCGATCTCCTCTAACGTCATGGGCTTTAGCGGTTCTTTTCCGAGGAAATAGCCGGCCTGACGCTTAAGGATCCCTTCCGTGATCCCGCTTAAGGTCTTTCTGCGCTGGTCTACCGCATTCATGATAAAGCGGGCCCGTTTCAGTTTTTCTTCAAAGTATGCCTTCAGCTCCTCATCCTGAGCCGTTTCCATCATGTGGACATAAAACTCATTGATGCTGATGTTTCCGGCACACTGATCGTTCAGGCTGACCGTCCACTGACCGTCCTGATAGGTCAGTATAATATCCGGAAAAATATACTGGGGGCTTCCTTCCCCGAAGCCGTTTAGCGGCCTGGGTGACAGCTCCCGGAGCACTTGGATGAGCTTCCGCACCTCCATCGAGGAGAGCTTCATGCTTCTTGATATGGAGCTGATCCTTCCGTCTGCCACGTCCTGCAGATGGCTTCGTATAATCTCCTCCAGCTCTTTTTCCTGTTTCCTGCCGCGGATTTGAAGAAGAAGGCATTCCTCCAGTCCGGAGGCAAAGATCCCCTTCGGCTCCAGTGTTTTTAATTCCCCGATCACCGTCTCCACCTGTTTTGGGGAAACTCCGAGCCTTTTTGCGATCTCCTCTGCTGAGATCAGCAGATAACCGCTCTGCTCTAAGGACTGGATGCAAAAATCAACGATCTTCTGTTTTTTCGCTCCCATCCGGCTCCAATCCAGCTGGTTTGCGATCATTTCTTCTATTTTTTTTCTTCCGTCTTCGGCTTCGTAAAGCTCTCCTTCCCCGTCTTCTTCCCGGGAGCTGCCGTTATAAAAGCGATCATACTCCCGGTAATTGACCGGAAAAGCATTATCCTGACGACTTGCCGAATATTCCACCAGAGGGTTTTCTATTTCTTCATTCTGCAGGAAATCCTGAAGCTCAGTCATAGACATGCTGAGGATATTTAACGACTGCATCTGCACCTGAGACAGGATCTGCTTTGTCTGCAGTGAAAGATCTGTCTTAATTTCCACAATAAAATCCCCATTCCTTTGTATTGAAAGCCAGCAGCATTATCTCTCTGCTGCTTTATCTCTCCCCGGCGCGGTATTTCTCGAGCAGCCGGTTGATCCTCTTTGTCGGATTCAAAAGATCGCTCAAAGAGGAATCGTGATTCAGGTTGTCGATAATGAGTGCGATATATTTACTCATATCGACATCGATATAGTACGGCTTGGACAACAGCTCCGGTGTCTGGTATACCAGATTCGTTGTCAGCACGCGGTCGATGATCCCGTTTTCATAATATTCATCAAACTTTGAAAGTCCGTTTGTAAACAGACCGAAGGTAGTACAGATAAATACCTTTCTGGCTTTTCTTCTCTTTAATTCCTTTGCGGTATCTAACATGCTCTCTCCGGAGGAGATCATATCATCCACAATGATAACGTCCTTTCCCTCTACGCTGCTTCCGAGGAACTCATGGGCAACGATCGGGTTTCTTCCGTTGACGATTCTTGTATAGTCACGGCGCTTATAGAACATTCCCAGATCCAGACCGAGGACATTGGCAAAGAATACAGCACGTCCCATTCCGCCTTCGTCCGGGCTGATAACCATCATGTGTTCGCTGTCGATCTGAAGATCCTTTTCATTCTTAAGAAGGTATTTGATAAACTGATAGATTGGCTGAACCGTTTCAAAGCCTTTAAGCGGGATCGCATTCTGCACACGCGGATCATGTGCGTCAAAGGTAATGATATTTTCCACACCCATATCGGAAAGCTCACGAAGTGCCAGAGCACAGTCTAAGGATTCTCTGCCTGTTCTCTTATGCTGACGACTCTCATAAAGGAACGGCATGATCACGTTGATCCTTCTTGCTTTTCCGCCAACTGCAGCGATCACTCGCTTCAGATCCTGATAGTGGTCGTCCGGTGACATGTGGTTCTGAAGTCCGCTGAGGGAATAGGTCATGCTGTAATTGCATACATCCACCATAATATACACATCATCACCGCGGACAGACTCGCTGATCTCTCCTTTTGCCTCTCCGGACCCAAAACGCGGGGTCTTTGCTCCGACGATATAAGAATCCTTCTGATATCCGGCAAAAGCGATGGTCGTTTTGTGTTCGCTTTCTCTTTCATTTCTCCATTCAACCAGCCATGCATCAACCTTTTTTCCCAGAGATTCACAGCTCTTTAACGGGATCAGGCCCAGTGATCCGACCGGAATCGTTTCAATCTGCTTTTCTTCGTACAGCATACTCGTCCTCCATTTTGTGTGCTTCTTTATCGTGCGCTTCACTCCAAAGCGCAAAAAACTCCATTTTCTTTATAACATGCCTGTCACGTTTCGTCAACTATATTCCCCTGTCACTCCCTGACGCCTTACGGGGATATCCCGTAGCCACGCCTTAACAGACGGATATCTTCTCCGAGAAGCGGCAGCACCTTGTACTGGCTCATGATCCTTGAGGTAACACGCTCTGTAAACTCATCCTGCATCCGGTTGAGTGCCAGATTCGTGGAGATGATCGTTCCCTTCTTTCTGTTCAGTCTTTCATTGATACAATAAAACAACTGAGAAGCCGTAAACGTGTTGATCAGCTCTGTTCCGAGATCATCGATGATAAGAAGGTCACAATCTAATATATAGGCCGCCTTATCTCTTGCCTCCTCCTCATCTCGTCCGCTGAAGCGGCTTTCGGACAGGACATCAAACATATCTGTTGCCGTCAGATAGACGACGGAATAATACTGGCGGATCAATTCTCTTGCAATGCAGTTGCTCAGGAAGGTTTTTCCGCATCCTGTGCTTCCCGTAAAGAGGATACTTCCCTTTTCTTTTCCGAAATTTTCCACAAAGCGGTGACATTCCTCGATGACCATGGACATATATTCGTAGACTGTTCTTCCGCTTCTTTCATCTATTCTCTCCCTGTCGTAGTATGCCATGGAAAGCGTATCGAAATTCTCTCTCTCTAAAACTTCCCGGATATTCGACTGGTCATAAAGGATCTCGATCTCCATCTGCCGGAAGCATCTGCATTTTTTTCCATCAACATAACCGGTATCGCGGCATACAGGGCAATGATAACGCATCTGCATATAGTCAGCCGGATAGCCGTTCCTCTCCAGATAGCGAAGCTTCTGGTTTTTTAGGGCCTCCGCCTCCTGCTTGAGAGCTTTTACGCCCTCCTCGTCCCCCTGAAGCTTTTTTCTTCCGGCCTGAGCCATAGACGCAGCGATCTCATCATTTAGTGCCTCCACCTGAGGGATCTTCTCATAGATCTCCCGGATCCGCTCATCCTGATCGCGCTTATTCCGGAACTGGCGTTTGTTATACACCCGCATGATCGCGTTATACTGTGAGTTACTGAGCGCCATGATTCTTTTCCCCCTCCTTCTGCCGTTTTCTCATTCCTTCCCAGACATAATCCTCATAATTGTAAGACCGTTCGTCAAAATTTTTAAAGCGATTCGTCCCTGTGCTCTTTTTTATCGGTTCACGCGTCCGGTCTGTTCCGCCCGGACGGGATATCTGTCTCTTTTTATCTAATTCCTCCACATCCTTAAGGCTCTTTACTCCTGCCTTTTTCCAGCCGGAGAGGATCTTGTCCGCATAAGGAAAGCTGGCGGAGCCGGTTGCCTTTATCGTGCGGCTGCAGGCCTCCTTCACCAGCTCGATGTCAAAGCCGTATTCCTTAAACCAGCGCTTTACATATTCCTGCTCCACAGGCGCCAGCGTCCGGCCGCTGAATCCAAAGGTCTTGAGGATCGCCGACATATACGGAGAATACTGTGCCAAATAGCTTTTGGCTTCCTCCCGCGACCGTATTTCCATCTGATACCAGTTAAGTGCTACCTTCTCGATATAGTGAATGCTGCGATGATTATTGTCCGCACAGTATTCCACCAGATATTCCAGAAGATCTGCCGACATTTCCAGCACATCATAGAAGTATGCAAATCGTTCACATTCCGTATTATTAAAGGTTTTTCCCAGCAGCTGCTGAACCGCATAAAGAAGATCGGAAAATTCCTTATCCCCAGATAATCTGGAAAGCCGCTCATAGCTGTCCCCGGCGTCCGGTACGGTAACAGACTGCTCCTGCTGTGGCGGTGCTGTTTCCTGCCGCCCCTGTCTTAACACGCCCGGATCCGATTCACCCTGCATAGTCGGACTCTGGGCGGATGGAGTCTGCATGGACGGCTCCTCCCGCGAAAGAGGTTCTGTATCCTCCCACAAAAGAAGTCCCGCATCCTCCCAGTATGAAAGTGCCCGTTTTACATCTGACTCTGTGTGGTTCAGGGCATCTGCGATCTTTGGTATCGTCAGCTCCTCCTGTGCATGGCGCAGCAGATATAAGAACACCTTTACATATTCTCCGTTGGCAGCCGCCATATATGTATCAATAAACGTATTGGACACCGCCGTTACCTCCACGGCCATTCTGTTTTTCAATCCCAGACCCATAATCCTCACCCTTAAATTCCTTCCTGTATCAATCATAACACAGGTTTTCTGAAAAGAAAATAGCCCCATTCATCCACAATTTGAATTGTGGATATTGTGGATAACGTGGATAAACACCCTGCCGTACCCGGCAAAATTCCACGAAACCTGTCGAATTGCTTGTATTTTCAATACTTTTTACACTTTTTCATTTTTGGCTCTCTAAATCTAAAAATCCACAGAGTTTTCTCCAATACACTGTTGAAAACTCTGTGGATAATGTGGATAACTTACTTCTCAAGCAGCTTTTCCCCTACTTTTACTATATCTCCGGCACCCATAGTTATCAACAGGTCTCCGTTAATACAATTTTTTGCAAGAAACTCCTCGATCTCCGGGAAGCTATGGAAATATCTGACATCTGTGCCCAGACCGGATATCCGTTCCGCCAGTGTTCCTGAGCTGATGCCCAGATCATCCGTCTCTCTGGCAGCGTAAATATCGGCAAGAACCACATGATCTGCCATTGAAAGCGCTTTGGCAAAATCATCCATCAACGCCTTTGTACGGGTGTATGTATGGGGCTGGAATACACACCAGATCTCCCGATGTGGATAATTCCTGGCGGCAGACAGAGTCGCTTCGATCTCCTGTGGATGATGTGCATAATCATCCACGATCGTAACTCCGTTCCACACTCCCTTTTTCTCAAACCGGCGGTGTGTGCCATGGTAGGCTGAAAGTCCCGTTCTGATCTTATCTTCATTAAGACCCAGCACATGGGCCGCTGCAACAGCGGCTAGGGAGTTATACACATTATGCATACCCGGAACGCCCAGATGGATCTGTCCCATGGAGCTTCCTTCCATAATAAGCTCATAGGAGGCACAGGCGTTTTCATCAAACTCCACATTCCGTGGACTGTAAACGCTCTTTTTTGGATCGCTGCCGACAGGGATCACCCGGCAGGGAAGTCCGCGGAATATTTCTTCATAATTTCGGATATCACTGTTTATGATCAGGATTCCGTCCTTTGGAAGCCGCTCTGCAAATTTTCGGAAGGAACAGCGAATATCATCGATATCTTTAAAGAAATCAAGATGGTCTGCTTCGATATTTAAAATAATCTCGATGGTCGGGAAAAACTCCAGAAAGCTGTTCGTGTATTCACAGGCCTCCGTCACAAAAAGTCCGGAACCGCCGACGCGGATATTTCCTCCGATCGAATCCAGCATACCGCCAACTGATATTGTCGGATCTTCCCCGGAGCTCATAAGGATCTCTGCAAGCATGGAGGTCGTCGTTGTCTTTCCATGGGTTCCGGAAACTGCGACCGCACGGGGATAGTTTCTCATAAGCTGACCCAAAAGCTCTGCTCTTGAAAGGATCGGAAGGCCCTTTTTCGCAGCCGCCGCATATTCCGGATTATCCGGATGAACCGCAGCAGTGTAGACCACCAGATCGATCCCCTCTATAATATTCTCCGCCTTCTGTCCATAAAAGATCTTAGCTCCATGGTTTTCAAGTTTTTTTGTAAGCTCCGATTCATGGGCATCGGAACCGGATACGGTAAATCCTCGTTCCAGAAGGATCTCGGCCAGACCACTCATGCTAATGCCGCCGATCCCTATAAAATGGACATGATTCGGGTGATTAAAATCTATATGATACATACGAATTCTCCTCTCGAACCCTATTTAATAGTATATGTGTAAAACTGCCGGCTGTATTTTCCGCCTCAGAATTCTCGTTCATGATAGCACAAAAAAAGCAGAAAATCCATAGATTCTCTGCTTTTGCTCTTTGCTTTTGCCTTTAGGCCTGAGGCTTGCTCTGGAAAATAACGATTTTATATTTGTCAAGCGCTGTGATCAAAAGCTGGCCCAGAACACCGATCGCCAAGATCTCGCCGATACCCACCGTGATCATCATAAACCAGATCATGTCCTCCGCTCCATACGCATATTTTAATACCCATGGAATAATGATCACATTCGAGAGGATCGGGGGGAGAGATACCAGATAACGGTTTTCCCTTAAAAGTCTGGAGCCGATCGCGCCGATGAGTGTTGCAAAGCTTCCGAATACAATATCCATAATGACAGATCCGCCAAGCATGTTAGAGATCAGACAGCCGATAAATACTCCGGGTACCGCTACCGGTGTAAAATAGGGGAGTACGCAAAGTGCTTCTGAGATCCGAAACTGGATCGGGCCAAAGCTAATCGGCTGAAAGATCATGGTCAATACCACATAGATCGCCGCAATGACAGCTCCCTGAACCATCTGCCGGGATACATTTCCATCCCCGAACAGAAACCGTCTGATACAATGTTCTCTGTTTTCTTTTTGCATGTTTTTTTCTCCTTTAGTTTTGTTTTAGGTGTGGAAGGTCTCGAACACACCGGTCATGCTGTAAATTTCTTATGAGCTCAACGATTATACCATCTTTTAAAAGCAATCGCAATACTTTTATCAGCACAAAATAGGAAGTGGATATTCGCAAGTTACTGTACGCAGGTAATCCATTCCCATTGTGAAAAATGACGAAATTTATTTTCCTTGATGTGAAAAAGTGCAGAGATCGTTCTGGTCACTGCACTTCTTGTGTAGAAGATCCGCTGTAGGGAACCTTATAAATTATTCTTGGTATAGTCTTTTATCATAGCCTTGACGGATCGCTTCATCTCCTTGGAGAAGGCCGCTCCGGTCTTCCTGCGGTAGAAGGCCTGGGCAAAGTTTTCTGCGGAGCTCACCGGTGTTTTTACAAATTCCTTAGAGCGCTCGGCGAACATGTCATCCAGCTCTTCGTCGGAAAGTGTGTGATATTTCTCATTGAACACGACGTATTTCTTGTCGAATCTCTTTCTGTGAACCCGGCGATGATCTTCTTTGTAGTATCCGAGGGTGACTAAGGAGATGGGAACCACATAGTCCGGGAGGGAAAGTAGCTCTTTGTGATATTCGTAGTTTTCCAGAATATCTCCGATATAGCAGGAGCCGATGCCTAAGGATTCCGCCATGATGACAGCGTTTTGTGCGGCGATCATGGTATCTTCGATGGATAACAGCAGGTCGGATTCGTTGGGTTCTTCCCAGGTTAATCCTTCTTCGCGTTCAGCGAAGTCAAGGCAGCCTTTCACCCGATAGTAATCAAACCATTTTTTCTGATCGGATACAAAGAGCAGCAGTACCGGTGCTTTGGCGATAAATGCCTGATGATCACAGCTTTCTGCTAATCTGTCTTTGGTTTCCTGATTTTTTATCACGATAATGGAGTAGAGCATCTGGTTTCCGGCTGTGGGTGCCAGCATAGCGGCTTCTAAGATTTTGTTTAAGTCTTCTTCCTCGAGCATTCTGTCGTCGTAAACTCTCAGAGAGACTCTGTCTCGAATTGTGTCTAAAACTTCCATAATAACTCCTTTCAAATCAGAGTCAAGCGGATATTCGCAATCCGCTTCTCTACTTGCTCATAACCGAATAACTGCTCCGCAGTTTATCAGAAGGAGCTTGCACTCCTCCTGATACAAGCAAGTCCCCACTCACTGCTTATTGCTTTTCGCAATTGAAGCAGGGGACTTACTTGATTCGGTTAAATTAAATGGCAGGCACAATAGTGTCCCGGTGATACTTCCTTCATGGCAGGCATCTCTTGTCTGCAGATTTCCTTTGTCCATGGGCATCTTCCGGCAAAGCGGCAGCCTGGTGCCGGATTTACCGGGCTTCCAATTTCTCCGTCGATCCGGATTCTTCTGTCCCGGATGGGATTTTTCAGATCCGTGCTTGGGATGGCGGATAACAGGGCTTTGGTATAGGGATGCTGTGGATTTTCATAAATCTCATTGCTGTCTGCCAACTCTACGATGACACCTAGATACATAACACCTACCCGGTCTGAGATATAACGCACCATAGACAGATCGTGTGCAATGAAAAAGTAGGTGAGCCCTAATTTTTTCTTTAATTCGTCGAATAGGTTAATAATCTGGGCCTGAATGGAAACATCTAGGGCGGAAATCGGTTCGTCACACACCAGGAATTCAGGTTCAACAGCCAGGGCTCTTGCGATTCCGATTCGCTGCCGCTGTCCTCCGGAGAATTCGTGGGGATATCTGGAACGATATTCGGGCCGTAAGCCTACTAGGGATAATAATTCGCAGCCCCGTGCTTCTTTCTCTATTTTATCATATTTCCCACAGGTGTCCAGACCTTCCTCGATGATCTCCTGGATGGTCATTCTTGGGTTTAAGGATGCGTAAGGATCCTGCAGAATGATCTGGGCTTTCTTTTTGAATTCCTTTCGCTGTCGGTTATTCATTCTGCAGACATCCGTGCCCTCGTAGAGTATTTCTCCGGAGGTGGCCGGATAAAGACCCAGGATAGTTCTTCCCAGGGTTGTTTTTCCGCAACCGGATTCTCCTACAAATCCGATGGTTTCGTTTTTGTAAATATCAAAGGTGACATGGTCCACTGCCTTTAATTCTTCTTTGGAGTTCAACCGGAAATATTTACATAGGTTGTTTATTTTTATAAGTACTTTTTGGTTTTCCACTTCTAATTCCTTCCTATTTTGCTATCCGGCAAGATTACATTCCGGCTTAAAGGGTCGGTTTGGCTTCGTATTTCGGTGCCTTGGGGTGCATCAGCCAACAGCTTATACGATGTTCCTTATTTTGTTCCACCATAACCGGATGCAGGCGTTTGCATATATTCATACAATACTGGCACCGGGAGGCAAATGCACAGCCCTCTTTGTTGTGGATCAGATCCGGCGGTGTGCCCTCCAGGGAATATAATTTGTCCTCTTTACTGCTTTGCATAGAGGGGATGGATTTCATCAATGCCCTTGTATATGGATGAAGGGCGTGGTTAAAGATCTCCTCCTTGCTTCCTTCTTCGATTAATTCTCCGGAATACATGACCTTTATCTGGTCGGCCACCTCAGCGGCGATGCCTAGATCGTGTGTTACCAAGATAACAGCAGTGCCTAATTCCTTCTGCAGTTCTCCGATGAGTTCCATGATATCTGCCTGGGTTGTGACGTCTAAGGCAGTGGTTGGTTCGTCTGCAATGAGTATCTTCGGCTCACAGGCCAGGGCAATGGCGATCATAACTCTCTGCTTCATTCCGCCGGATAACTCATGGGGATATTGATGGATTCGTTTTTCCGGATTGTTGATTTTTACCATTTTTAACAGGGAAAGGGTTCGTTCGGTCCGTTCCTTTTTGGATAGCTTTTTATGAAGCTTCAGGCTTTCTGAAATCTGCTCTCCGATGGTCATGGTGGGGTTCAGGAAGGTTGTGGGGTCCTGAAATACCATGGCGATATTTTTTCCCCGCAATTCCTTTTCTTTTTTCTTTTCGGTCATTTTCAGGATATCGGTTCCGTCAAACAGAATCTTTGAATCCTTGCCGATTTCGGATATGTCCGGTGGGAGAAGCTGCATGATGGTTTTGGCGGTCATGGATTTTCCGCAGCCTGATTCACCCACCAGCGCCATGAGTTCTCCTTTTTTTAAGTTGAAATTTACGTCACGTACCGCATGTACCTTCCCGGAATATACGTTTAGGTATACATCCAGGTGCTTTACGTCTAATATAACCTGATTATCCACTGGTAGCACCTCCCTTTTCTATTTCATTTTTGGATCTAAGGCGTCTCGCAGGCCGTCTCCCAGAAGCTGAAAGCTTAACATGGTCAGTGCGATGAAGATGGCCGGAAAGAATAATTGATAGGGGTAAAAGGCCATGGTCTTCTGGGCACTGGAGGCTAAGGCACCCCAGCTTGTCATGGGAGATTGGATACCTAATCCGATATAGGACAGGAATGCTTCTCCGAAGATAAAGGAGGGGATGTCAAAGGTGACAGCTACGATGATGACATCGAAGGTATTGGGAAGGATGTGCTTGCGTATGATCTTATACCAGGGGGTTCCCAGTGCTCTGGCTGCCAGTAAAAATTCTTGATCCTTTAACTGGAACACCTGCCCTCTGACTAACCGGGCCATATGGCACCAGCCCGTTAAGCACATGGCCAGCAGCAGGCTTCCCATGCCCTTCCCTACGATGAGGGACATAAGTACCACCAGGATTAGCTGGGGGATGCTGGCGAGAATTTCCACAATTCTCATCATGATGGTGTCGGTACGGCCGCCAAAGTATCCGGCAATGCCTCCGTACAACACTCCGATTAACATATCAATAAAGGCACCTGCGACACCTAATATTAAGGAAATCCGGCCACCGATCCAAACACGGGTAAAGAGGTCCCGGCCCATGTTGTCGGTTCCAAACCAGTGCAGTGCCGATGGTGAAAGATTTTTTTCACGCAGGCTTACGGTATCATAATTATAACCGGATATATGGGGCCCCAGGATACACATCACTGCAAGAAGCAGCAGGAAGATAGATGCCAAGATGGCGATGGGATTTTTCCGGAACCGGCGCCAGACATCTTGCCAGTAGCTTAAGGAGGGGCGGAGAAGCTCGACTTCCTCATGAATACCGATGACGGAAAAATCGTCCTCCAGGAACTCTATGTGATCCAAGGAGTTAAGCTTGCTATTTTCCACCTTTTTCACCTCCCTGCTGTGCGATACGGATTCTCGGATCGATAAATCCGTATAAGATATCTACAATTAATACGGACAATATATATAAGGCCGCAATAAAGATGGTTTGTCCCATGACCATGGTATAATCTCGATCCGTAACGGATGACACGAAGTAGGAACCAAGTCCCGGAATAGCAAAGATGCTTTCAATGACAAAGGCGCCTCCGAACATCAATGCGATCTGGGGACCAAGCAGGGTGACGATGGGCAAGATGGAGTTTTTAAGCACATGCTTTCTCACGAGTCTGAACCGGGACATACCCTTAGCTTTGGCTGTGAGTATAAAATCCTGATTTAATATGTTTAAGCAGTTTGCCCGCATGTACCTTGCATATTTGGCCGTGGAGTTGAAGGATAGTGCCAGGGCCGGGAGAACGGTATAGGAAAATCCTTCCCACCCGGTTGTGGGGAATAGATGCAGCTTCATGGTCAGAAAATACTGGAAGCAGGTGGCCAATACGAAGTTGGGGACGGATATTCCTACTACAGCGATAAACATGACAAGATAGTCGAGCCATTTTGCCCGGTTTAAAGCCGCGATAATTCCTAAGATGATTCCGGATAAGACACCTATCACAATGGCTTCTAAGCCTAAAAGACCTGAAACAGGCGCATAGGTGAAGATGGTGTCGGTAACCTTTCGACCACGGTATTTGATGGATTCGCCCAGATCTCCGTGCAGAAATAGCTCCTTGAAAAAGAGTTTATACTGCTCGGAGATGGGTTTGTCGAAGCCGTACTGTTCAAAGATCTGCTGCTGGATATCCGCAGGCAGCTTTTCTGTCATCTGTTCGATGGGATTTCCCGGAATGATACGGACGGCAAAGAAGGTGATGGTCGAAACCATAAAAAGTGCAATAATTGCATAAAATACACGTTTTAGTATATATTTTTTCATGTTAGATTCCTTTTCTTTGACCTTTCAGGCTCCAAATAGATTGGGCCGTTAAAAATACGCTGCCAAAGTGGATTGGCAGCGTATAGAATGTTTGGCTGATTCGATCAAAGTGCCTTTGACCCAGGCGACATTATTCGATATAGCTATATTTGTAAAGAGTTGATGCAAATACCGGATCCATAATGTTCTTTACATAATTTTTGGAGTAGGTAGTGCTGGTGGAGTATGCATATGGGCTGATGGTAGCAGTGTCTAACACAAGCTTTTCTGCCTCTACATAATCTTTTGCTCGTACTTCTTTGTCCAGAGACTGGCTGGCTTCTGTAAGAAGTCTGTCATACTCTGCGTTGGACCATGCAGTAGGAACGGTCTTTACACCGGTCATCCATAACTGCATCATGGAGTATGGATCGTCAAAATCTGCACCGTAGGATTTGAAGCCGAACTCATAATCTAAGGCTCTGTTTCTCTCCTGGAATACCGGCCACTCAACCGGGTCGATCTCAACATTTACACCTAAAACTGCGTTGAAGGTGTACTGGAAGTACTCAGATAGATCCTTGGAGGTGTTGCGGCTCATTAATGTTACTGTAACCTTAGACGGATCTTCGTCCATGCCTAATTCCTTTAGGCCCTCTACCAGTAATGCCTTCGGATCCGGGTTTGCTTCGATTAATTCCTGAATCGGCTCTCCCGCAAGTTCACGGAAGTTCTCACCGTCTAACTGCATGGAGTTCGGAATCCATCCATAAGCCGGTGCTTCGATTCCCTGGAAGATGTCCTTAGAGATTTCCTCACGGTCAATGGCGATAGAGAATGCCTGTCTGACCTTTTCGTTGGAGAAAAGCTCTACTTCCTGGTTGAAGAACAGATACTGGGTTCTCGGTAAGGTGATAACTTTTTTAACGTAGTCCGGATTTTCATCTAATTTGTCCATCCACTCTACGGTGGAAACCGGAACAACGTCGATACCGCCGTTTTCGAATTCACCGATTCTAGCGGTTTCATCGTTGATGATCTTTAAGGTCAGCTCCTCTAACTGGATCTCATCTGCGTTCCAGTAGGTCTCGTTCTTTTTGTATGCGAGCTTGGAGTTGTGGGCCCATTCGGTTAAGGAAAAAGGACCATTTCCTACGATCTTATCCTGCTCGGTGCCATAGCTTGCACCATATTTCTCTACGATATCCTGTCTCATAGGAAGCATAGAGCTGCCGGCACAGCTGCTTAAGAAGTAAGGAGCCGGGTATGCTAACTGGATCTCTAAGGTCTTATCGTCGATGGCCTTGATGCCTGCTTCGTCTACCGGTAAGTTTCCGCTTACAACTTCCTCTGCATTTTTAATGAATAAGATATTGCCGGAGATAGGAGATGCTGTTTCCGGATTTAAGATTCTCTTGATGGCATACTCGAAGTCGTCTGCGGTAACCGGAACTCCATCCTCCCACTGTGCATCCCTTAAGTGGAATGTCCAAGTTAACTGATCCTCGGAAGCCTCCCAGGTTTCAGCCATAGCCGGTTCTACAACTTCCTTGCCGGTTGCATCGACACGAAGGGATGTTAAGCCCTCGATAAACTGGGATACAACGGTGGTAGAGTACATATCAGATACTTTTGCCAGGTCTAAAGAATCCGGTTCTGCATCTAAAGAAGCATTTAATACCTGTGCTCTTTCTTCTCCTGCAGCAGACTCCTGTGCCTGGGTTGTTTCTACTCCTGCTGCAGACTCCTGTGCCTGGGTTGTTTTTTCTGCTTCGCCGCCTTTATTTCCGCCGCATGCAGCCAGACTTCCTGACAGCAGAGCTAAACCAAGCAGCGCGCTGATCTTTTTCATTTCTTTTTCCTCCCTTTGTTTTGCTACAATGTCCGGAGTATATCATAAGGCGAAATAATAGTCCAATTGATTATTCCTATCCTATTTTTTCAATGGGTTGATTTTTTAAATATTAAGTATATTTTGGAAAGGTACTTCTGTATTTGTATAATTTATATAATTATGCGGGATACTCTGAAAACTTTTTGTGCATAGTTTATGATACATCAGGCTGCTTCATATAAGGAAATTCCCTCCGTTTTTACGTTCTTATAAAAAGGATATATATCACTCCAATGGAGGAATGTCTTTTTATTTTTTACGATTGGCATCATCCAAATATCATACTCTACATTGTATTAAACAAATCCCGTCAAATTTTCTACCATGCTGCAACGGTTCCATCCGCCCGCGGCTCCGTTGCCCCACAAAGAACATCATTTTCATCTCTCCAGATGATTTGTCCGCGTCCAAACGCAAGGAAGTTGTCCGGGATCTCGATCTCATGTCCGCGCCGCTTCAGTTCTTCCACGATAGCTGCCGGGAATGTCTGCTCCACCTGAATCTTCTTTCCGCCGACCCACTGCCAACGCGGCGCATTTAATGCATCCTGCGGGTTCATCTGAAAATCGACCGTATTCATGATCACCTGCACATGGCCCTGAGGCTGCATAAATCCGCCCATAACGCCGAATGGCCCGACTGCCCTTCCGTCCTTCATCAAAAAGCCCGGAATGATCGTATGCAGAGATTTCTTTCCCGGCCCTAAGCAGTTTTCCATCGTTTCGTCCAATGAAAAGTTGGCTCCACGGTTCTGCAGTGCGATCCCCGTTTCCGGGATCACAATACCTGAACCGAAGCCCATATAGTTGCTCTGGATATATGAAACCATGTTTCCTTCTCCATCTGCCGTGCAAAGATAGATTGTTCCGCCCCGGAACGGATCGCCGGGCTTTGGCGGAAGTGCTTCTTCTCCGATCAGAGATCTTCTCTGCCCTGCATACTCGTCTGATAACAGGGTTTCCACAGAGGCCTTCATATAGCGCGGATCTGCAACATACCTGTTTCCGTCTGCAAAGGCCAGCTTCATTGCCTCTAATTGCTTATGTACGGTATCGGCCGACTCCCGCTCCTTCAGTTCAAAGCCCTTTAAGATATTTAATGCCATAAGAGCAACGATGCCATCCCCATTCGGCGGGATCTCGCAGACATCGTAGCCCCGGTAGTTCACGTGGATCGGCTCGACCCATTCGCACCAGTAATTTTCAAGATCCGCCTTCCGGATATAGCCGCCCGTCTCTCTTGAAAACGCATCGATCCGATCGGCAAGCTCTCCCTGATAAAACGCTTTTGCATTTGTTTTTGCGATCTTTTCCAAGGTCTTTGCATGGGCCTCTGACTTCCAGAGCTCTCCCGGCTGCGGTGCATGTCCGTCCGGAGCGAAGGTTTCAAACCATGGCTTGAAACACTCTCCCTCAAATACCTTTGAGAAATCCCTGTATGCATTTCCCCACAGCTTTGCCGTCACCGGACTCACCGGATATCCCTCACGTGCATAAGTGATCGCCGGTTTCATCACTGTTTCCAGAGGAAGACGGCCGAATTTTTCGGAAAGCTCCGCCCATGCCGATGGTGCTCCCGGTACCATGACCGGGATCCAGCCACGCTTCGGTATTTCCCTATGGCCCTGCTTTTTCACTTCCTCTGCCGTGATCGCCATCGGAGCTCTGCCGCTGGCATTCAGGCCATGAAGCTTTCCCTTTGTCCATACAAGGGCAAACGCATCACTTCCGATACCATTTGAGGTAGGTTCTAAGACGGTCATGCACGCCGCTGTGGCGATTGCGGCATCAATGGCGTTTCCGCCCTGCTTTATGATATCAAGTCCTGCCTGTGCCGCCAGCGGCTGACTGGTACACACCATTCCTTTTCTTCCATATATGACACTTCTTCGTGATGGATAATCATACTTCTGTGCATCAAAATTCAACATACCATACCCCTTCCGGTCAAAGACCTTATATAATTTTTATTACAGCGAGATTTCTCCCTTCGCACGGGCTCTCCTATCCTCGATGGAGTGGATCACCGGAACCATGAAGATCGCCACGATTCCTCCGGCAAAGCCGTTGTTATACAGATTCATTCCACCATAAACGATTCCCACGTTAAGGGCAACCGAAGAATGGAGAAATCCGGCCAGAAGCCCGACTACTGCACCAAACTCTCCGGATACCGGTGCCAGCGTGGTGGAAAACAAGAGCGCAAGCATCGGAGACGGCTGGTAGATCTCCCAAGTCTTTGTGATGCTTGCCAAAAGGACTCCCAGCATGATCGGTGCTATATTTCGGATATGCTTTCCCGTGCTGCTGAAGCCGACGATCGTAAAGATCCCGCCGATCGTAGGTCCGTTTAGATCCCCATGAACAAGGATAACGAACAGCGTGGCAAACATACCGTTGATCGCCATATTATAGGCGGTCGCTGCACCTCCTGCATCCCGCAGATAATCGGTTCCGGATATGCCGGATGAGCGGAGTATCTGCCGATACGATTCATGGATCTCCTTTCCGCCCACGATCCTTGCTCCGACAGCCATAACAAAGAAAAATATCCCGAGGATCATCAGAAACATGATGTTATTTCCTGTAGACCACAGCAGTCTGGATTCTGTTGTCACACCAAAGGATTTCATAAGAGAAACCACGACCGTCGCGATAATTCCGGACGCAAAGCCGACATTATAAAGGGAATAGCCTTTATGTGCGTAATGAACATGGGTCGACAGAGGCGGCAGCACAAAGCCAATGGCGATACCGACCAATATGCTGATAACAAGGCGTTCCAAATAGGAAAGATCCGTGATATACATGATCTGTGTGATGATCGGGGAAAGGCTCGTGCCGTAAAAGCCTACATAAATATACTTGGACAGCGGCATTTTATGATATCTCGAGTAAAGATAGACACCGATCAATATTGTCCATATATTGATAAGGTTTTTCCCGAAAAGTGAAAATCCAAACATCAGGCAGCAGGATGTGATCGTATGTCCGTCCATTTCCATATTCAGATGGTAAATAATGGAAATACATACAAGCGTCAATAATCCGGCATTGATCAAGGAGGCGCCAATCCCTCCGATAATAAAGTAATCCGTGATCAGGAAATCCGGCTCCTTGATAATAGCCAGAAGCCCCGGTATAATTTCCGGAAGCGGCTGCACAAAAAGCCCTACAATGATAAAATAGATCGGGATCAGTGCCAGGATACAGAATTTTTGCCTGCGTGTAAATGTCTTTTTTCTATCCATGCTTGTCTCCTTCTTGTTCAACAGATATCTGTTGAATTATCATGAGAACATTCTACTATATTTTGATGTCCTCTGTAAATGGACAGAAAATCTTTTTTGCATAACTATGGATTATATGACCATTTTCGATTATAATGGATTCTGCAACAATGGGCATATCCATGAAAGGAGAAAATTGAATATGGAACATTCAAAGCAGTTAATGGAAATGGTTGCTAAGTATGAGGGGCTGATCAACGATACCGCTGATCATATCTGGAAAAATCCGGAAACCGGTTATCGTGAGTGGAAGACTTCCGCATATATGGAGGAGCACTTCGAGGCACTTGGCTATACCTTAGTAAAGGCCGGAAATATTCCCGGTTTCTACGCTGACCTGGATACAGGAAAGCCGGGCCCAAAGATCGCGATCCTCGGAGAGCTTGACTCTCTTATCGTAGGAAATCATCCGGATGCAGATCCTGAAACTCATGCCGTTCATGCCTGCGGACACAATGCACAGTGCGCGATCCTCCTCGGAGTTGCGGCTGCCATGAAGGAACCGGGCGCTCTTGACGGCTTATGCGGCTCTATCCGTTTCATGGCTGTTCCGGCAGAAGAACTGATCGAACTCGGATATCGTGAAACACTTCGCAAGCAGGGCATTATCAAATATTTCGGCGGTAAAGTAGAATTTATCTACAGAGGCTATTTTGATGGTGTTGACATGGCTATGATGATCCATTCCGGCAAGATTGAAAATGGCGCTGCACTTGCAATGAGTGACGGCTGCAATGGATGTATCACTAAAAATATCACCTTCAAGGGTGTATCCTCTCATGCCGGCGGTTCTCCTGAAAAGGGTAAAAACGCTCTTTACGCTGCTACCTGCGGACTGAACGCTGTAAATGCCCTTCGTGAAACATTTGTTGATGATGAGCACATCCGCTTCCATCCCATCATCACAGAAGGCGGAATGGCAGTAAATGCAATTCCGGAAACTACAAAGGTAGAATCCTATGTGCGCGGCGCCTCCTTCGACAGCATCTGCGCTTACAATAAAAAGGTAAATCAGGCATTAGCAGGAGCTGCTGCTTCCATCGACTGCAACGTAGAGCTTGACGATCATCCCGGATATTTCCCGTTAAATAACGATCCGAACCTGACAAAGATCATGACAGAAGCTATGGAAGCTGTTGCAGGCCCGGGCACTGTTGTAAGAGGTACATGGGGAACAGGCTGTACCGATATGGGCGACGTTTCCGCGATCATGCCGGCAATTCATCCGCATTGCAACGGCTCCATCGGTACCGGACACGGAAAAGACTACTATATTGCTGATAAGAAGCTGGGATGCCTCTATCCGGCACAGTGCCTTGTCCTTACCGCTGCAAAGCTCTTAAGTGATGATGCACAGCTGGCTAAGAAGGTCATTGCAGAAGGAAAGCCGTACTTCGCATCCAAGGAAGATTATCTGAAGGCTATCGATGCCCTGACCATGGACAAGGATGCCGTTATCTACAACGAAGACGGTACGGTTACCTTGGATTTCTGCAATCGTTAATCCGCTTCGGGCAGCATATTACATATCTTCCCGGTTAAGATAGCGAGATAAGAAATTCCGGCGGAATTTCTATGACACAAAAAATACAGCTCATGGATACGGAAAATTTTCTGATTCCATGAGCTGTATTTTTTTCATTAATTGGTCATCCGGCATTCGCATATCGTGGGATTATCATCCCATTTTTATGCTCATGTGGGTTTAGATCTTGGTACCTTGGCATCCTGTCAAGCGGATATTCGCAATCCGCTTTGCTACTTGCTCATAACCGAATAACTGCTCCGCAGTTTATCAGAAGGAGCTTGCGCTCCTCCTGATACAAGCAAGTCCCCACCCACTGCTTATTGCTTTTCGCAATTGAAGCAGGGGACTTACTTGATTCGGTTAAATAATGCCCGAAGCTCATCCACGACCTCACCGGCACTTTTTCCGCTCTCATCCACCGTCACATCCGCATATCTCTCATAATAAGGTACTCTTTCATTGTAAAGATCAAGCAGCGTCATTCCGTCCTTTAAAATAACGCCGCGATCCTTGAGATCTCCCAGACGTGCTTCAAGATCCTTATATTCAAGCTTCAGATACACCACGGTTCCGATGTCCTTTAAATGCTCCATTGCTCTTTTGCCGTAGATTACGCTTCCGCCCGGGGAAATGACTGATCTTTGCACCTGCAGCGCTGCATTTACTTCCTCCTCAACGAGCAAAAAGCCCTCCTGCCCACGTTCTGCAATAATCTCCTTCAGGAGCTTACCCTGCTGTTCTTGTATCACCAGATCCGCATCCACAAAAGAATACCCCAGCCTTTTGGCAAGTAAGACTCCGATCGTACTCTTTCCGGATGCAGGCATTCCGATCAACACGATATTACTTTTTCCTTCGATGTCCGCCACCTCCGATTATTTTCTGATGGTTTTTTTCTTTCCGGAGACCGGCTTCTTTACACTATATCCAAAGCTTCCGAGGCATTCTCCGAGTCCGTAATACCGCCCGTGGGAATACGTCAAAAGCTTTGCCCGTGAGAGATGGAAGGTATCCTTTTCATCCATGTAGGCATCATCCACATCGACTGCAACGATCTCTGCCAAGAACATGTGATGGCTTCCCAGCTCGTCCACACGAACCACCCGGCATTCCAGATTCACTGGGCATTCCTTGATAAGCGGTACAGAAACCTTGGATGCCTTTTCTCGTGTAAGTCCGCAGTCCTTCCATTTATCGGTATCCCGGCCTGATCTCACCCCGCAGTAGTCTGTCGCATGGGCCAGCTCCTCCGTCGTCAGATTCACAACAAATTCCCCTGTTTCCCGGAGCATGTGGTAGGAATATCTTTCCGGTCTGACACTGATGGACAGCATAGGGGGATTGGTACACACGGTTCCGGCCCATGCGACTGTGATGATATTGGAATTTCCCTCTTTATCTGCCACAGAAACCATCACTGCCGGAAGCGGATATAGCATATTTCCCGGCTTAAATTGTCTCTTTGCCATATTTTCCTCCTACTGCTGTAGAGCCATCATGATCTGCGGAGCCAGCTGCTTCTTTCTCGAAACAACCCCCGGAAGGCTGACAAAGCCATCCAGCTTTTCCACCTCTCCATTTTCCTCATCTGCTGTGTGGAAGGCAGTTGCAACTAACTGCTCTGCTCCCGGCCCTACACAGATAAGCTCTGTCGACTCGGTTAAAATATTTGTCAGCATGAAAAACATCATATCGACATTATGCTGCTCGCGTGCTTTTTCCGAATATGCAAGCATTCTCGGCTTTAATTCCTCCAGCTCCTCGGAGTCTAAAGAGGTGATCTGTCCGATCCCGAAAACAGCGTTGCCCGCAGAGAAGCGTTTAAAATCCTGATAGAAAATATCCTCATCGGATTTTCCCTTCAGATTGCTCCCGGCCGCGAACATCTTTTTCGCATATTCCTCCAACTTGATCCCGGCAATTTCCGCCAGCACCAGCGCAGCCCCCTTATCCACAGCGGTACAGGTCGGGGAGCGGAACAGCAGCGTATCGGAAATGATCGCACTGCAGAGAAGGCCTGCTGTCTTCTTATCGATCTTGACTTCATTTTCCTGATACATCTGGTAAACGATCGTTGCCGTACAGCCCAACGGCTGGTTTCTGAAAAATACCGGAGACATTGTTTCCACCGTGCCTAACCGGTGATGATCGATGATTTCACGGATATCTGCACTTTCCATGCCCTCTACGGCCTGACTCTTTTCATTATGATCCACAAGGATCAAACGTTTTCCTTTTGCACCCAGAAGATTACGTCTAGAGATCATACCCAGATATTTTCCATCCTCGTCTAAGATCGGGAAATCACGATGACGCTTATTGGCCATGATCTCGCGGATATCATCCAGAAAATCCTCATCCGTAAAGCTGATAATATTATCGGCAGTCATGAAGTAGCTGATCGGCATGGACTGGTTGATCAGACGGGCCGTCGTGTAGGTATCATAAGGGGTCGTGATGACGGTACAGCCACGCTCCTGTGCCAGCTTTCTGATCGTCAGAGAAACTCCGGCGCCCTCACACACGATGATGCATCCGGCTTCCATCTCGATTGCACAAAGCTGGGACTCATAACGGTTTCCTAAAATAACCAGATCATTTTTCTCGATATAGTTCTCCATAAGATCCGGATTTGCCGCCGCGATCAGAACCTTTCCTTTATTAAAGTATGCCTCGGAATCACCGACTACAATACTTCCCTCCAGCGTATCCAGAATATTGGAATATTTGGTGTTGGCCTTGGAAATGATGCTGCTGTCATAAAGATCCATGTAGGATTTGGTGATATCGCCGATGGTGATTACACCCTCAAGGATCCCCTCCTCCGTCACGCAGGGAAGTGTTACAACATTGTTCTCCTGCATCAGGCTCCATGCATTTTTAAGGGATATTCCGCGGTTTACGCCCTTTGTTTCTCTTATCTCAATATCCTTTACCTGTGTTTTTACATTTTCCACCAGTCTGGGGGCTTCTACGCGAAAATGCTTTAACACATACTGCGTTTCCGAATTGACGTTTCCGGCCCGGCAGGGCTCATATTCTTTTCCCGTTATCTGCCGCTTCAGGTTGGCATAGCAGATCGCGGTGCAGATCGAGTCGGTATCCGGATTGCGATGTCCGATAACCAATGTCTTCTGCTTTTCCTGATTGTTCATATCGCCTGACCATCCTTTCTCTTTAATAATCTCTTTAACAATCTATTTACATCTTGTTCATATTTTATTCATATTTATTTATTATGCTATTTGCATAGAAACAATTATGTTTCTACCAATTAATTGGCTAAATTGCACATAGATTTTTCATAATTGCCCCGGTTGCATAACCGGGGTCTCCTCATTTTATAAGCCCTTTTTACCCGTCTTTTATCAATCTTTTGTTGGAGAAAAGAAGCCGTACACCGTCTCATTTATATCGGTGTACGGCTTTTTCCCGCTCTGAATAAAGGCCTCTATCCGAGAACCAGCTTCGCTGCCCCATAGATACCGGCATCATTTCCCAGTGTCGCAAGTACAATATCCGCCTTCTTTGTTGCCATTGGTGACAGAGCATCGTAATACCGTTTGATCTTCTCTGCCAGAAACGCGCCCGCCTTGGAAACGCCTCCGCCGATCAAAAATGCCTGCGGATCCACCACCATGGCGATCGACGCCATTGCCCAGCCCAGATAACGGCAGGAGGTCTCAACTGTTTCTAACGCCAGTCCGTCTCCCTTTTTTGCCTCATCCAGAACATTTTTAGCGGTAACACGCTCATAGGTTCGTAAGGCAGACGGACGCTTCTCATCTGCCGCAAGAAGTCTTTTAGCAACTCTGGCGATACCGGTCGCGGAGGCTACCTGTTCCAGACAACCGTATCCGCCACAGTTGCATTGCTCCTTCTCATCCTCGCATACATGGATATGGCCGATCTCACCTCCGACACCCTGCATTCCGGTCCAGATCTTCCCATTCAGGATGATCCCGCCGCCGACGCCGGTGCCGAGTGTCACCATAACCATATCCCTATAGCCTTTTCCGCCGCCCTGCCAGAGCTCGCCCAATGCCGCCACATTGGCATCGTTGGCACTCCTTACCGGCATTCCTTCTAAAAGTCCGCTGAGAATATCCTGCGGATTCATTGCCTTCCAGCCGAGATTAACACAAAATTCTACATACCCATTTTCCAGTACAGGACCGGGAAGTCCCATCCCGGCACCCTCAATATCAGATATCGGGATGCCCGCCTCGGACAGCTTATTTTTGATCGAAGCTGCAATATCACTAAGGATATTCTCCCCGTTATTTTCTTTTCTGGTCGGAATCTCCCATTTGTCGATCAGCGTTCCGTCTGTCTCAAAAATGCCGATCTTAACGCTTGTTCCGCCGATATCAATTCCTATACATTTACGGTTCATGGATATTTCCCCTTTTGTCCTTAATTTCAGTCTGTATTACTTTAGTCGACTTATAATTCTTTTACTGTATTTACAACGTTCTCTACTGTAAATCCGAACTTCTCGAACAGCTTGGCAGCCGGTGCGCTGGCGCCGAAGCCCTTCATGCAGACATAGCCGCCGTCTAAGCCGACATATCTGCCCCATCCGAAGTCGGAAAGTGCCTCGATCGCCACTCTCTTACGAACATTCTTCGGCAGAACCGCTTCCTTATACTCTGCACTCTGCTCCTCGAACAGCTCCATACACGGCATGGATACAACACGTACCTTCATTCCTTCCGCTGCAAGAGCCTCCTTAGATTTTACCGCCAGCTCTACTTCAGAACCGCTTGCGATCAGGATCGCATCCGGTGTTCCCTCGCAGTCATCGATCACATAGCCGCCCTTTAAGGCATCCTTGCTGCTGCCTGCGATCGGCGCAAGATTCTGTCTGGAAAGAACAAGGGCTGTCGGAGTTTCCTTAGAAGTAACGGCAGTCAGCCATGCAGCAGAGGTTTCTGTTGCATCACAGGGACGGAATACGCGGAAGTTCGGCATTGCCCGGAGCATAGCCAGCTGCTCGATCGGCTCATGGGTCGGGCCGTCCTCTCCGACTCCGATGCTGTCGTGGGTAAGAACGAACGTAAGCGGAAGCTTCATCAGTGCAGAAAGTCTTGCCATCGGCTTAACATAATCACTGAATACGAAGAAGGTTGCAACATACGCATTAAGACCGCCGTGAAGCATGATTCCGTTTCCGATGGCAGTCATCGCCAGCTCTCTTACACCAAAATGGATATTTCTTCCCTCCGGTGTTTCTGCGGAGAAGTCTCCGGCTCCCTTCATCTCTGTCTTATTGGACGGAGCCAGATCGGCAGAACCGCCAAACAGGTTCGGCATCTCATCCTTTAAGAGGTTGATCATCTTTCCGGAAAGAGAACGTGTTGCCTCTGCCTTGTCCTTCTCAAGCCATAATTCCTTCTTTTCGAGCATAGCCTTGGCATCTACATCCTTGTGGTACTTGTCCCACAGTGCTTCCATTTCCGGATATTCTTCGCAATATGCAGCAAACATCACATTCCATGCCGCCTCAACATCTGCTTTTTCCTCAGCAAGTCTGGAGAAGTGCTCATATACCTCCTGCGGTACGAAAAATGCCTCCTCAGACGGCCAGTTGAGGGTCTCGCGCAGGGCTTTTACATTTTCCTCACCCAGCGGCTCGCCGTGTGCGCTTGCTTTTCCCTGTTTTGCCGGGCATCCGTAACCGATCTCTGTCTTGATCGTAATAAAGGACGGATGCTCTGTATCTGCCTTTGCAGCCTCGATGGCAGCGCCGATGGCGTCAGCATCTGTACCATCCTCCACCATGATCGTCTGGAAGCCGAATGCACGCATACGCTCCTCAACATTCTCGCGGAATGCAATATCGGTGCTTCCTTCGATGGAGATCCTGTTGGAATCATACAGTACGATCAGCTTTCCGAGGCCTAAGGTTCCTGCAAGAGAAAAGGCCTCTGAGGAGATGCCCTCCATCATACAGCCATCTCCGCCCAGTACATAAGTGTAGTGGTCTACGACCGGATAATTATCTTTATTAAATACAGCTGCAAGGTGTTTTTCAGCCATTGCCATTCCGACTGCCATACCCATTCCGGCACCTAACGGGCCTGTTGTTGCCTCCACGCCTACGGTATGACCGTACTCCGGATGGCCCGGTGTCAGGGAGCCCAGCTGACGGAAATTCATAATATCCTCTTTGGTGAGGCCGTATCCGAACAGATGAAGCAGGGAATAAAGAAGCATGGAACCATGTCCGCCGGAAAGAATAAAGCGGTCACGATTTGACCACTGTGGGTTTGCCGGGTTGTGGTTCATGTGATTTGCCCAAAGCTCATAAGCCGCCGGTGCACTTCCGAGCGGAAGTCCCGGATGTCCGGACTTTGCTTTCTGGATCGCGTCTGCTGATAAGATCCTTATGGAATTGATTGACAATGTGTCAATAGCCTTCATAATTCTTCCTCCTGTAACTTTCCTTTTTGATTAATAGTTTTTATACAGTCAGCGGGAGCTTACATCCCGCTTCACTACCCACGTTGGGCCGGGCTCCGGAAGCATTCTTTCTGCCGTCCCCTCGACATTCCTGCTCCGTTCCTTACCTTAACTTGATCTCCTCCATCTTCTCACTGCCTGCAATGATCAGGGAGTTTACATGCTTCTTTCCACCACGTACACAAGAGATCGGAAAATCAAACTGGCCCTCGAATTTTTTATTGCCGTCCATGTTATAGACTCTGCACGAATCCTCATTATACAGGATAAGTCGGCTCCCGTCAATTTTGACTCCGGTATAATTATAATCAAATTCTACGCTGCTGACTTTTTTCCCGTCGGTGGAATACACATCCAAACGGTCGGACGCTCCCGTTGTGTTTTCTACCACCGCACCGGCATACTTGTCCGAATAGCAGATGCTTTTGATCTCCTCCTCGACCGGAACGCTTATCACGTTCGTATCCGGGATCACATTTTTAACCGAAATAAAGGTGATTCCCTTATCGGTAAACGCCGCAACGGTCTCTGCATTGATATAGCATACTCTGGCTGCCAGCTTATCGTCAAATTCTTCTTCAAATGCCCCGATAAAACGGTTATTGACATTCTTTCCGATCTCTGAGAAATCATAAAATGCCACTTTATTTTTTAATGCTCCGTTTTTCAGATACATGACCGACATAACGATCTGCTTTCCGTCCGGAGACAATGCGATATCCACCGGATATCCGTCGCCCGAAAGCAGCATCTTTATATTGATCCCCAGCTCCTCGCCATTTTTTTTGAAATAAAATATATAGCTTGCTGTACTGTCCTCGACGACCGCTGCCGTTACGCCCTTTGCCGATACTGCTGCCTTTGTGATCGGAAGCTGGGTCTTTGCCACACCGGTACAGCCCTCCGGATTGCAGATATACATGTTATTGCCCTGCTGATCGGCTATCACGGCATAATCTCCGTTGACGTTGATGATCGGCGTCTTCATCTGGTAGCTCTGGGTCCAGATCGTTTTTCCGGATGCATCGATATAAGAGGCGCCATCCTTCGTATAGCGGATCATATTCTCGCCGAAAAATTCATATTTTACAAAACTGCCCTCACTGATATTCCTTGAGGTCAGGCTCTGACCCTCCGCAGCATCTGCACCTTCTGTCTCTCCTCCGTCTGCAGCAGGGGGCTCGTCGGTATAGCGCATAGACTGCTCCCACGCCACATTATACTCCGTATATTCATACTCCTTTTGATACCGATACCAGCAGAAGCCGGTCGCAGTCAGAAACAGGGTAACAAACAGGCTGATAAAGAGCCGTTTTTTTCTGTGCTGTGCCTGGGCACGGCGAACGATCTCCTCACTGTCCTCCTCATCATACCGGGACAAAGCCTCCTCTCTGGGAAGCGGAACGATATTTCTGCGGAGCTGTCTTTTCTTTATTTCTCTGTCCATAGAACTCATATCACCCATAAAAAAATCTCCCGGAAATGCCTATATATTTTCAGTATACACCATTTCCGGAAGATTCGCATTAATTACTTTTTTATTTTTGTCCCCTTACGGAAGAACCAGCTCCTGTCCCGCAAGAATCCGATTTTCATCCTCCAAGCCATTTAAGCGGCAGATTTCTCCAAGCTGGGTGAGATCACCATACTCCTTCCAGCATATTCCATAAAGAGTTTCTCCGGGGCCGACCTCATAAACACGGCTTCCTTTGCCAAAACCGACAAGGCTCTGGCCCGGCTCCGCAAAACCGGCTCCTGCGGACGCTCCCGCTCCGGCTTCCGCCTCCGGTGCTCCTGCCATGGATGATCCCGATCCGGACGTTTCCAATTCCGGCGATTCTGTAGACGCTTTTGCCCCGGATGTTTCCTGACCCGGTGCTCCTGTAGACGCTCCTGACCCGGATGTTTCCTGACCCGGTGCTCCTGTAGACGCTCCTGACCCGGATGTTTCCTGACCCGGTGCTCCTGTAGACACTCCTGACCCGGATGTTCCCTGACCCAGTGCTCCTGTAGACGCTCCTGACCCGGACGTTCCTTGATTCGGTGCTCCTGTAGACGCTCCTGACCCGGACTCCCCTTTAGCCGGCTCTCCTGCTTCTGTTGGATAAACATTTCCTTTTATTTCTTCAATTATGAAATCAGGTTCATTTGCAATTTTCTCCGCATATTCACTCCAGCCGGACATTCCCTGTGGCAGCACCGATGTCAGTACACTCTCCATTTTCTGCATCTTTGCGTAATTATTGACCAGAACGACACCACCGGCTAAGATCGCCACCGACAGGCTTCCGCAGACCATTCCCAGAAAGCTTGTCTTTCTGTGATGCAGCATTGCCTCCTCCTTCTTTACCGACATACGCTGGCGGAAATCCTTGATCACCGTTTCATGGGATCCGGTCTCCACCCGATGCACATCCTTCCGTGTTATCATATAATCCTGCATAAGCTGATTTCTCTCATAATAAATACAATGCCCCTTTAGCCTGTAAAACCCATCCTCCGATGTGACATAGACAGCTTCTTCGCCTTCCAGTCCGTGATTCAGGTACATGAGCTGATTTTTGCCGGAAAAATACTGAATATGCTGTTTCCAGTAATTTAGAGGACTGAGCTGGCTGGAAGGGCTCCCGCACAGAAACCATCCCTGTATCGTGCGATTCGGAAAGGCTTCCTCCATTGCCTGATACGCCTTTTTCCATGCAGCATCAGAAAAGCTTATCTTTTCCCCCTCTGTTTCTATTTCCTCCATCTCCAGAGCGCCGTCTACAAAAATATACGGAATCCCGTCGTGCTGCTCTGTAGTGCCTAAGAGAAGTCCTGCCCGCATGGTCTGATTTCCCGCCGGATACAACCGCTTCAGATATGTATTGACATAATCCTCCATATAAAATCGTGCCACCTGATCTGTTTCCCCGATCTGACGAATATTTTTGGGCAGCCGGGGAAACGGATTATATAGATCTCCCATTTTTTCACCTCGCTATGATCTTGCCTGTCCTTATTTTTCTCAAGCAAAAGTATAGCATGGGAAATCCGCAAAACATGTCAGATAAGGGACGGATCTTCAGAAAACTTTTCGACATACCGGTCGATCAGGCTCATACCGAGGCAGATACTGCGGCTGATCCGATCCGCCAGTCCCATTACGATCGAAAGCCGTACACTCTGGAGAAAAATCGGATCCTCGCACACTCCTGATCCGACAACTCCCGTGATAAAGATGTCACCGACCGCCCCCAGCTCCTTTTTTACCCCCAGTCCCGGCCGCAGCTTCCCACGGCCAAGTGTGATGGAGCCCACCTGCTCCGTTCTTCCCACCGACGCATCCACTGCTATCACAACGGCCCGCTTCAGCTTATCTTCCATTTCCAGCATGCACTGCTTTAAATTTACCGCGTGTACCGGCCGATCCAGTGTCCCCATGACCTCTCCACGGCACAGACACTGTTTCGTCAGCTTATACCCGATCAGCGGCCCTAAGCTGTCACCGGTGGAACGATCCGTCCCGATACACAGAAAGATCACCTCCGATTTTCCCGTCCTCCTAAGCTCCTCCAGAAGAAGCATCAGAAATCTTCCTGCCAGCCGCTCGACTTCAAAGCCTTCTCCTGTTTCATAATAATAGATCTCCCGTTTCCCAAGTTTCATTTTCATCCCGTTCCCTCCGGTTTCTATACGCTATTATAAGCGGACAGCTCTTGATTTATACACGGGACTCACAATATTTTTGTGGCTTTAAAGCGGCAGATATGATATACTGATGACATCTTGGCAAACGTATAATGTATATGCGGACTGTTAAAGGCAGCCCGCATACCAGCTATTCTGAAAGGGGTATTACTATGAAAAAAATCGGCGCAATCACTGTAGGCCAGTCTCCCAGAGTTGATCTGATCCCGGAGATCCAGCCCATCCTCGGAGACTCTATTGAGATCATTCAGGCCGGAGCTCTGGACGGACTTTCCAAAGAGGAGATCGCCAAATTTGTTCCGCGTCCCGGTGAAAGCATTCTCGTATCCAGACTTACCGACGGAACCTCAGCGATGTTCGGAGAATCCTACATTATTCCCAGACTGCAGCTTTGCATTGACAATCTCGAAAAGCAGGGTGTTTCCCTGATCCTTTTCCTCTGCACCGGAGAATTTCCGGCTGAATTCCGCTCTAATGTCCCCCTTATCTTCCCTGACCATATCTTAAAGGGACTGATCCCGGCCATCGGCGTAAAAAATCTGTCTGTTATCATTCCTGCAAAGGCACAGGCGGAACAGATGCCCGAAAAGTGGAAAGACTGCTGCAACTCTCTCCATATAACCCCGGTATCCCCCTATGGCGATCCTCAGGCTGTTTTTGAAGCCGCTAAAGATATCCCTGCCGACACAGATCTGATCCTTTTAGACTGCATCGGATACACTATCGAAATGAAGGAACGTATTCAGGCTCTGACCCAGAAGCCGGTCCTTCTGTCCCGTACTCTCGTAGCCCGGGTGATCCGTGAATTAGCTTAAAAAATATGAGCAGATGCGCTTCCGGAGGCTTCGGACGCATCTGCTCATTGCATTAAGAGCTTATTTTTAAATCAAATGAGGTTTCACATCTGCCGGGATCAGACACTCATATTTCTGTCCCCGCATCCGCTTATCAAACTCCGCCCGGGCTTTTTCGATCAGCTCCGGAGATTCCGTCAGCTTCTCTGCTGCAGCTGCCAGCACCTCTGCTGCCAGACATGCCCCCTTCTTTGCGATCGTTGATTTTCCCTGTCCTGTCCACTGCCAGCTGTGGGAACCGGCACCGTAGCTGTAACAGTTTGCCAAAATCTGTGCCGTCGGAACGACCCAGCTTACATCACCCACATCGGTGGAACCCGGAGTACAAACCTCCGAATGGATGCGGTCGATAAACTTGTCACACAGCTCAGAGGTTTCCATATTATCCTTTAATGCCAGAATATCGACCACGCCGTAGGGCAGGTTGGAGAACAGCTCCTCCTGATCAAAGGAGGCCTTAAATTCTGCTGCATATCTGCGTTCCTCCTCCGTATATTCCGGTATCCCTGTCTTTAAGAACGCTTCCTTAAGAACGTCCTCAAGAACAAAGTTCGGCATGGTATCGTAAATTCCTTCATCAAAAATAATATCTACGGTAGTACCTGTGATCAAAGCTGCTCCCTTGGCTACGTCGCAGACTCTCTCATAGAGCTTCTTTGCCTTCTTTGCACTCGTAGAGCGGATGAGATATTTCACCCGGGCCTCAGACTGGACTACGTTCGGAGACTCACCGCCGGAATTGATGATCGCATAATGCAGGCGTTCATCCGGCTCGATATGTTCTCTTAAATAGTTTGCACCGACATCCATGACCTCCACCGCATCTAATGCACTCCTGCCGAGATGAGGCGCTACTGCTGCATGGCTGGAAACCCCATGGAAATCGAAATACACCTGAATACATGCCTGACTGGAGCCTGTCTCCACAGCATGGAAATTGGAGGGATGCCATGTCAGAGCCACATCTGCATCATCAAAGAAGCCGGACCGGGCAAGATATGCCTTTCCGCTTCCGCTCTCCTCTGCCGGACAGCCTACGATCTTTACGGTTCCGGATTTTTTGTTTTCTTTTAAATAGTCACGGTACAGCAAAGCCGCACCGATCGCTCCTGTTCCCAGAAGATGATGACCGCAGCCATGTCCCTGCTCTCTTTCCTTAAGAGGGGAATAGCCACAGACATCTGCCTGCTGGCTCATGCCATGGAGCGCATCATATTCCGCAAGAAAGCAGATCACCGGCTTACCGCTCCCGTAAACGCCGACATAGGCAGTGTCCATATCTGCGATCGGAGTTTGCACTTCAAAACCATGCTCCCTTAAAAATTCCACCATTCTGGCACAGGATTTGTGTTCCTCAAAGGCAGTTTCCGAATAGCCCCATACGTCGCAGAGCAGAGAATACAATTCTTCTTCATATTGCTTTTTCACGATCTTATCCTCCCTATCTTGTCACTCCTCCTGATACAAGCAAGTCCCCACCCACTGCTTATTGCTTTTCGCAATTGAAGCAGGGGACTTACTTGATTCGGTTAGACTGTTTTGTGGCCTACTTCAGATACTGGTCAAACCATGCCTTCATTTCTTCCAGACGATGCACACGATGAGCCGGTTTTCCGCTTCTGGAGAGCTCATGATTTTCGCCCTCAAACAAAACAGCCTTAGACGGAACACCGCGATACTTGATTCCTGCAAACATCTGCATTCCCTCAGAAAGCGGACAGTTATGATCCTCTAAGGAATGGATGAACATAGTCGGTGTCGTCACCTTATCGGCGTATGCCACCGGTGACATTTTCCATAACTTCATCGGGTCTGTCCACGGAGTATTGTTTCCGCATTCATTTACATCAAAGGAGAAGCCGATCTCGCTGCAGCCGAAATCGCTGAGCCAGTTGGAAAAGCTTCTCTGGCTGACAGCAGCCGCAAAGCGTCCTGTATGGCCGATGATCCAGTTCGTCATCCAGCCGCCGTAGCTTCCTCCTGTCACGCCAAGGCGTTTCTCATCGATGGCCGGATAGAGCTTTAATACATGATCGGTAAATTCCATAAAATCGTTATAGTCAATAGTGCCGTATTTTCCTCTCAGATCTGAAAATTCATCGCCCCTGCCGTCTGCTCCTCTGGGGTTGCATAAAAATACAAAGTATCCCTCATTGGCAAACCACTGCATCTCATGGAACAGGGTCTTTCCGAAGGCAACTCTCGGGCCGCCGTGCATATCAAGGATCGCCGGATATTTCTTTTCCGGATCATAATCCTTCGGCAGGATCACCCATCCGTCGATATGAACGCCATCGGAATCCGTAAAGCCTGCCTCCTGAAGCTCGCCGATGTATTTGTTCTTCAGGGCATCTCCGTTCAGATCTCCAAACTGCTTATAACTGTTTTCTCCGTATTTGCGTAAATATACCTCCTGAAGCTTTCCGGGCGTCCGTCCGATCATGACAAAGCCTGTCTCTGCCGCACCAAAGCAGTCGATGGCGCCGTCAAAATCAAAGGCTTTAACGATCTTTGTGTTATCTAATGTATATATTTCGCCCCGAGTGCCGACGCATGAGCAGAAATATGGTTTTCCCTCTGACACAAGCATATTAACACCGCCGCCCAGCATAATATCTCCGGTCGGTGCGCCGCCGATGGAATTTCCGAATTTTGCTGCCATCGATACCGCTCCGTTTTCATAGACATAAAGATCCGGATACTGGCCGCTGCCAAATTTATCCATTGTGCTGCCGCTAAAATAGATCTTAAGCTCCTCAGAAGCCTTATCGCAGGCAAACAGGCCGATATGCATCCTGTCCGGACCGCAAAGCTCCTTCACGGAAGAATCGGAAAGGTCAAAGCAGTATAAACCGTTTTTCTGCGGAAGAAGATGGTCATAGGAGACACCCTTATAGATCAGGGTATTCCGGAAGACATCAAAATCCCCAAGAGCAAACAGCGGCTCTGTCACGCGTCGGCAGGCTTCTGTTTTTTCCTCGAAGATAAAAAGAGTGCTGCGGAAACGGGAAACAAAGTATGCACCGTTCTGCCAATACGGAAGCTCCTCGATCACATGATAATCATAATATTCCGGCAGATCCTCCTTCTTCTCCGGACGGTTCAGATCCACGATGGCAGAAAAAGCGTAAACCCCATCGGAGATCTTTTTGATCGCATCCACCGAATAGGGAATCTCAAATGCCTTAGAAGCCTCTCCGCCGTTTAAAGACATACGATAGAATACTGTTTTTTCCGCAAACTTTTCCGGCTTGTCCTCCTCTGTTCTCTGTGAAGCAAACAATATGGTATTTTCATCCTCAAACAGAAGATTTTTTTCTGCGCCGAAGGAGGTCAGTCTCCTGATTTCTCCCGTGCCAAGCTCCAGACCGTAGATCCATGAATCATAGCTGTTCTTCTTTCTGTTGGCCTGCTTACCGATAAAAGCGGCCCTTTTCCCCGATGGAGATACTGTGATCCCCGACAGAAACTTGTAATTCATCAGATCATCGACTTTTAATTTTTCCATTTTCTTCCCCTCCAAATACTATTCTGCTGTTTTCCCCCGGCAGATATTTTATTCCAGCTGCTTTTGCTTATAAACAGTTTCTGCTTCGCTAATGTTCTTTGCTTCCCCGTTCCGGATGATATCCTCCAGTGCGGTAAGCTTTTCCATCGTCATAAATTCTTTACCCGCATAGACCTCATAATGATCTGCAGCAAATAGAACCTTTTCCTTATAAGAGGCACGCACGCTCTTCAGGTCTGCGATCGTTTGGGAAAGCTCTGCCTCCATCTGATCGACCTCTGCCTTGTGATTTCCCATGATCTCATCGGAAATAATCGTTTTTGTAACCGTATCAAAGGTGTTTAAGGCATCCTTTTTCTGTCTGTTTGTCATTGCCAGATCCTGATCGAGCTGAGCGATCTCATCGTCAAACTTTTCGAGATTATATACCGTATCATTTTTATCTTTTCGGATCGTTCTTGCAATGATCTTTATCTGTTTCTTTGCCGCACGGATCCGATCCCGGAAGTTACAGCCCTCCTTCAGGACATCCATATATTTCAGCTTTGTTGAATTACCGACCTTTACATATATCCCACCAAAGATCAGGATATCTAAGACATAAATGACTGCCATATACCACGTTTTCCGATCCGGGATCAGGAAATAGATCCCGCACGGGATAGCCAGAAACAGGATCAGAAGCGTAGCGAGCATGACAAGCACATCCCGAAAGCCCTTTGTAAAATACAGGGAATAATACAGACTGCTGCAGCAATATCCCGGCACATGATTGGCCTTAAAGATCGTTCTCCTCTGTCTCTTTATTTCCTCTATTTCCTTGACCAGACTCTGGGTATCCTCAGCGATGCGTTCCTTGACTCCCTGATTTTTTGCCTTCTCTCTCTTAGTGCGGGCCTTCTTTAACCTGTCCTGAAGCTTTCCGATCTCAGCATCATAGCTTTTCGCTATTTCATCACCACGCTGCTTCACTGTCTGGGCAATTGAATCCGCAATTGTCCTTTGCTTTACCTTCAGAGAATTTTCCAGCTGCTTTTCCTGGCTCTCAAGCTCCTTCTCCTTCTGCTTCAGCTGCTCCAGCTCCTGAACTACCTGTCTTGCTCCGGCAAAAAAAGAGGCATAATCCATAATCGGCTGTTCCATCTTTTGTCCGTTACTGCTTCGTATTACAGTAACTTCCTCCTTTCCACTTCTAGTTTTCTCTGAATTTTCTGACATGACTTGTATCTATATAGCTTACTACAACTTTCTTCATCCTACAAGGATATGTTGTCGAAAATATAAAAACATATCCTATCTTTTTCCGCCTCTTTACTTTCCCGCTTCGATCCGCTATACTTGAAAAAACCGAAGGCCGTGCTGCTTAGAGAACACATCGTCCGAACGCTTTTACAGGAGGTAACACAGTATGTTTCGTATGTGGGGAAAAATATGGAAGGATAATCATCTGATAAAAGATATGGTTGCCGAAAACTCCGACTATTCTATGTCCCGCACCGCTATGGTCTTTCAAGCCGTCGAGGAGATCTGCCATAAATTTGATCTCGGACAGCCGATCTGGCTTGATTCCAATATCAGAGATTTCAAGCTTCATGACCGCACTCGCTTTACTCAGGACAGCTTTATTGAAGCGATCGATTTCGATTATCTCGAGATCCATGTGATTGAGGAATAGGAATAAATCAGAAATGGCAGCAGGAAAGTTCCGGATCTTTGCCGGAGCTTTCCGCTGCCATCTTTTTGCCTTTAGGCATATTGTTTCAAGACCTTTTGACCCCGATACGTTGACGAAGCTTGTTTTTAACCGGCGCTCTGACGGATTTGGCTGGCTTTCAGGTCGGAAGTCAAGCGGATATTCGCAATCCGCTTCCCAGGCTGGTTCCGGTTAGTTTTCAGGCAGATTTTTGCCAGTCCTTAAGGAAGGTACTGCTGGAGCAGCTCCCCCAATAGTCGGACTTCTTCCGGCTTCAGCTCTCTGTGCGCCTTTGATTCTTTCTCGCCTGCAGACGGCTTGTCCCCGGAGTCATCCTCCCCTCGGGCATGCTCCCGACTGGCTGCAATCTGATCTAAGCTCTCCCGAAGATACGCGATACTCTTTACAAGCTCATCTCCACCGGCCGCCGGTGTTTCTCCCCGCCCGCTCTCTTTTAAGTTTATCCGGTCAGGATCCTTATCCGTACTCTTTTTTTTCGGCAGAACCGCCAGCCTGCCTCCCGGCTTCTGTCCCAAAGGCTTGTCCGCCTTCTCGAGCACAGCCACCGCAGGCCCCTTTCTGACTGTGGCGTCTCCGACTCTGCTGCTTATTCCGGAGGATCTGACGGGAGCTTTGTCCACATTTTTATGAAGATGCGGTGAGTTTTCCACATAATCCACCAGACAATCTGCCAGCTGCTGACGTTTCGATGAGGTATTGGCCCCGTTATCTACCAAAACCATAAAAAGCCCGCTTAAAATTCCCAGCGTTCCGTACAGTACGATATAATAGGAATCACACCGATACCAGTAGGAGCCAAAGGCTGCCGCACCTCCGGTCAGGAAGCACAGGATCATGGCCTGCACCGATATATTGTCCCAATCATCCAATGCCATTCCCATGAACCGAAAACAATACATCTGTTTCTCTATGTATGCTCCTGCATTTCGGATCCCATGACTGATCAGAAACATATTTTCCGTCTTTTGCTTTAACGCCTTCAGATTCCTGTTCTTTGTCAGCGTCATATTTGCCGTTTCTTTTACCATTCTTTTGTAGAGGCTGCCTGTTACAAGCTTGCTCATGATCCCGATCCCGCATAACACGGCGAAAACATAGAGTGCTTTTCCTGTCTGTAAAAACTGCAACATAAATAGCTCCCCTTTCTGCGTCCGGATATCTCCGGATGATGGTTCCCATTATAACCACTTAGAAACCATTTGAGAAGCTTGAGAAGCCGAAAATCGTTCGTCAAATACCGTCTGGATTCGATTCTTAAGGTCTGTTTTTACAGTGCCTCTACCATGGCAGCCATGAGACGGACAGAATGCTCGATCGCCTTTGCCTCAAATTCGCTGTAATCAACATGAGCACTGTCATCTGCCTTGTCCGAAATTGCACGAACGATCAGATATGGGATTCGATTCAGATATGCTGCCTGAGCGATCGCAGCTCCCTCCATCTCTGTGCAGTATGCATCGAAGGTATCGCGGATCCAGTTTTTCTTCTCCTTGCTGCTGATAAACTGATCGCCGCTGGCTACCCGTCCCGTAAATGTACGGATGTCCGGATTTGCCTTTTCACAGCATTTCTTTCCGAGCTCCAGAAGCTTTTCATCCGCCGGAAATTCGCTGACATCCATTTGCGGGATCTTACCGGCCTTATATCCGAATCCTGTTGCATCCATATCATGCTGAACCGCTACGGTAGACAACACGATATCTCCGATATTGATCTCATTTCTTAATGATCCCGCAATTCCTGTATTAATGATCCCATCCACATGATAAAGATCTGCAAGGATCTGGCTGCAGATCGCTGCGTTGACCTTACCAACTCCGGAACGAACCACAACTACATCTTTTCCTTTAAGCTTTCCCTGAAAGAAATCCATTCCGGCCACAGTCTGCTGCTGTGCCCCATCCATCATTTCCTTAAGCTTTTCTACTTCCACTTCCATTGCGCCGATGATACCCAGCATGTACTTTTCCTCCTGTCATTATTGTCTAATCAGCTTATTATACGGAAGGTGAGAGAGAAAATCAATTCAAATCAAAGCAATCCATATAATAATCCACATATTATCTAAGAAAAAATTTGTTCGCTTCGCTGATGCCGGATCCTTCTGCAGCCTCGTACAGCCTCCGTCATTCTTCTTCTCTTGACAAAATCTTTATTCTCTGATTATAATCATATCTGCACAAATAATCAGGTAATCAGGAGGTCACATTATGGTTTATACAACACAGGGAACCTGTTCCCGTGAAATTTCTTTTGATGTAGTCGACAATAAGCTTCATAACGTCAAATTTACCGGCGGCTGCAACGGCAACCTGCAGGGTGTGTCCAAATTAGTAGAAGGTATGGATATCAACGAAGTGATCAGCCGTGTTGAGGGAATCCACTGCGGCACCCGTCCTACCTCATGTCCGGATCAGCTGGCCCGTGCATTAAAAGAATACAAGGCACAGCAGTAATTTCCGAAACCGAACCGCAAGCATGGAGTCAAGCGGATATTCGCAATCTGCTTCGCTACTTGCTCATAACCGAATAAGGATACAGAAAATGCCGGTTTCAGCATTCATGACGTGCTGAAATCGGCATTTCTGTAACGAAGCATCTTTTTTCTATTATTCTACTTTTCTTGGTATTTCTGTTTTATTAAATTCTATTTCAAGTGTGGGCTAGACCCTTGAAACCTCTCTTATAGAACATCAACTCCTTACCTTTCTATTTTTATATATAATGGGCCCTATTATATATCAGATTTCATTTTTGGTGATATAAACACCATCTGTCTCTGTGGAACAGCCTTCCATACGCTCTCCACACTGTACCATATGAAGACCGCGGACGCGGTAGTAACGGTTGAGCGGATATCCGGTGAGGATGAACGTGTTCGTCATATAGGAAAGCTCCCCATTCGGCATATCCTCTTTATGCTTTTCAAATTCCCAGTCTCCAACCTGTACCCAGTCGTGACGTTTATCGCTCCAATATTCCACATAAGCTGTGTGGTAGATGGCATCCACATCTTGATATGCTATCGTATCAATCGAAACAAGAATGTCTCCATTTTGCTCATTCACAATTTCTGCTACCCCTTGTGCCAGAAACTCTCCCCGGGCATTCCTTCGAAACTCATCCTTGGAACGCTTCTGGGATTTATCCAGAAGGATACTTTCGTCGTGTCTTCCGGGAACACTCTCCCAAGTAAGCTCTGCCGCCATCGACTGTCCGGAAAGACAGAACGCGAGGAGCAGCGATACCATCATAATAAGTATTTGTCTTTTCTTCTTCATTTTGTTCCTCCTTTATACATATAAACGCAGGAGAGACACAAAATGTGACAGCTTTTTAGTAAAAATTTAAACTTTCTACTAATTTTTTTATTTCCTTTTTAGGAATTGCTCCAGTTATATAGTATACACCATCACCTGATGTCAATACAGCGGAATAGCCATTTTGAGAATCTATTGTTTCTTCCCATATAGAAGCATTCTGATCAAGCCACTTATTATAAACAACTGCATCCTCCCGCTCTCTATCTGTATTAAAGTCAAATGATGTTTCCTTCAGTCGTTGTATCTGAAATACGTGTACTTTCTTTTTTCCATATTTAAAGACAAATACCGCTTTATTTTTATTTATAGTCATCTCTAGAAATTCCATATTTTTCGGAACATATCCTAATCGAAGAATCTTAATCTGTAGCTCTTGGCTTGCAATCTCATAGGCTTCGTTCAGATCTCCTATATCCGTATAGTTTCTTCCATTATTCATTATCACTCCCAGATTTTTTTCACGGGGGCGGAAGACATAACTATTTCCTCCCACCGCCTTTGCTCCCAGCATTCCCACAAAAGCAGCGACCAAAGCAACCATAAGCATACGTTTCCGTCTTACGAACCGGAGCACTTTGCCTTTTCCCGTTGCTGTTACCGTGGCTGCTTCCAGTGCTTTTGGCGAAACCACCTCCGATATCTTTTCCGAAACTCCACCTAAAGCTTTGTCTGCATTTTCTTCCGAGGTTGTTTGCGAAGCTGCTACCGGCATCTTTTCCGAAGCTTCTTCCGGAGCTTTCTCCGGTACTCTCTCCGTGGCTGCTTCCGATATCTTTTCCGAAACTCCTCCCAAAGCTTTGTCTGTGTTTTCTTCCGAGATTGTTTGTGAAGTTTCTTCCGGCACCTTTTCCGAAATTTCTACCGATGCTGTCCCCGGTGCTTTTACCATGGCTGCTTCCGGCTCTTTTTGTGAAGTTACCTCCGGTACTCTTTCCGTAACTTCTACCGATTCTTTCTCCGGTACTGTTTTCAGCTCTTTTTCCACGGCTGTTCCCGGCACCTTCTCTGCTGCTTTTTCTTCTCCCTCCTTGCCTTCTTCGCCTTCTTCTCTCATCCGTTCTGTATTCATTGCTTCCCGTTCCATGAGCTTTTTAAAGATTCTCTCCTCTGCACCGGAAAACTCAAATTCCCCCAGAGCCTTCTCCGCCTTTTCCAAATCTCTCAGAAGCTGCTCGTCCGAAAAGGAACAGGCATCCTGAAGGGTCTGTCTGAATTTATCTTCTTCTGTCTTTTCCTTATCCGTCATGTTGAAACACCTCGCTTCTTTTTTATTTCCTTTTTGGGGGTTGACATTTTTTTCTCATTCATTACTATTAAACTAGTTAAGCAAGCGTACAGGAAAATCCATGGAGGCAACGTTTATGAAAACTATTATACTCACCGGCGGCGGTACCGCCGGTCATGTTACCCCGAATCTGGCTTTGATCCCATCCTTAAAGGAATCCGGTTACGATATCCACTATATTGGCTCCTACAATGGGATCGAACGCAAGTTAATTGAAGGCTCCGGTATCCCCTATGACGGGATCTCCTCCGGAAAATTACGCCGCTATTTCGATCTGAAAAATTTCACAGACCCCTTCCGCGTGATAAAAGGATACGGAGAGGCTTTAAAACTTATCAAAAAATACAAGCCTGATGTCCTGTTCTCAAAAGGAGGCTTCGTAGCGGTTCCCGTTGTCCTTGCAGCCAAACATTATCATATCCCGACGATCATTCATGAATCCGACATGACACCGGGTCTTGCCAATAAACTGTGCATCCCTTCTGCTCGCAAGGTATGCTGCAACTTCCCGGAGACCTTAAAATACCTTCCCAAGGACAAAGCAGTTCTTACCGGCTCGCCGATCCGTGCGGAGCTGTTAAAAGGGGATCGTATGGCCGGTCTGCAGTACACGAACCTTTCCGCTGCCAAGCCGATCATCCTTGTTATCGGCGGAAGTCTCGGCTCTGTTAAGGTAAATACTGCGGTTCGTCATATTCTTCCCAGACTTCTGGAAAAGTTTCAGGTCATCCATATCTGCGGAAAGGGAAATCTGGACGAATCACTGATCGGTACTCCCGGATATGTTCAATATGAATATGTTGACAGTCCTTTAAAGCATCTGTTTGCCGCTGCCGATATGATCATCTCCCGTGCAGGTGCAAACTCTATATGTGAGATACTGGCTCTTAGGAAACCTAATGTGTTAATTCCTTTATCTGCTGCTGCCAGCCGCGGTGATCAGATATTAAATGCAAATTCTTTCGCAAAGCAGGGCTTCTCCGCAGTTCTCGAGGAGGAGAAGCTTACAGACGATACCCTGTATGAAACAGTTGTAAACACCTATGAAAACAGGCGCCGTTTTATTGAGGCTATGGAAACCAGCCATTTAAACAACGCCGTAGAAACCATCAAAAACCTGATCGAGGAAGTCTCCGGATCTTAAAATGCATCCTTAATATCCCGAAGATCCTCCTCAAGGCAACGTCTGGCTCTTGAAAGTCTTGACCGCAAGGTGTCATAAGATATTTCAAGAGCCTTACATATCTCCTCCGGCGTTCTGCCCTCCAGATAATACATCTTTACAGGCTCTCTCCAGATATCCTTCAATGCCTCGACCGCCTCCCGGATCCGACAGCTGAGCTCCGATTGCTCTATGGCAGCTTCCATGGTACAGCCCGATCTCAGGCTGATCTTATCCATTTCTTCGGCACAATCCTCATAGCCGGCCGTTTCGATATGGCTGTTTTTTCGATACAGGTCGATGCATTTATTTTTTACTATTTTGGCCATCATGATTTTCGTTTCTTTTTCATCCAGTGTGCCAAAATACTCCGACTTATAAAAACACCAGAACGCGTCCATGACAATATCTTCCAGATCATCATAAGGCGCGCCCTGTTCATAGGCAAACTTCATATACATTCTTGCGTATTTATTGATCAGATCCTGCAGCAGCTCTGTATTATTCTGCGGCATATTTTCTCCCTGGTACAATGTTTTTTACAAAGCTTTTTTAATCTTCTCTGCCGTTTCGGCAAGAACCTCCGGTTTTTCGGATCCCGGAGTCCATGTTACCATAGAAGGCCCTCCCTCATATCTCGGGATCACATGGACATGGAAGTGGAATACCGTCTGTCCGGCTGCCTCTCCGTTATTCTGAACCAGATTAAAGCCTGCACAGCCAAGGGATTTTTTCATTGCTGTACCGATTTTTGCTCCGAGCGGAAGTACCTTTGCCGCTACCGCTGGATCCAATTCGCAGACATCCTTAAAATGTTCCTTCGGCAAGATCAGGGCATGTCCCTTTGCTGCCGGCCCCAGATCAAGGATCACACGAAAATCTTCATCCTCGTAAACGGTTGAGGACGGGATCTCTCCATTTGCAATTTTACAGAAAATACAATCCTTATCCTTCATGTTAGTAACCTCCATAATTATCATGTTTTTTAGGCTTGCGATACAGGATCAGACTGAGTATGACTCCCAGAAGCAGACCGGATACATGTGCCGCATTATCGACACCTTCGCTGGTAAAGCCGATATACAGCGATAAAGCGATCATAACAGCCAGCTGTCTGGTGTTAAGATCCTCCAGCCGCCCTCGATTGACCATAACGGCATAAAGAAGTCCTCCTACGACCCCGAATATTGCTCCGGACGCCCCTGCGGATACAACCATCGAATCGGTTCCCACCACCAGCATAGAGATCCAGTTGGATCCCACTCCGCAGGCGAGATAAAAGATCAGATACTTGATGTGTCCTAAGGCACGCTCCATATTATCGCCGAGAGCAAATAATACGATCATGTTGTTGACAAGATGCCGGATACCGAAGTGCATAAATATTGCGGTAAGCAGCCGGTAATACTCTCCGTCCTGAAGGACCGCCGGTGCCAGCATGGCTCCTTTTGTATACATAAAATATGCATCCTCTGAGGAACCTGTAATTTCCAGATAAAGGAAATACAGCACGTTCAATCCTATAAGCATCCAGTTCACATACGCTTTTTTTCCAGACCCGTATCCCATATTTTCAGCTCCTTCATGCAGCCTACTATACCACATTTTCCTTATTTCTGCAATGTGGCAGCACACACATACATTAATCCGGGATCCATTGCAGATCGGCTTTGAGCTGAGCACATATCGGCCTGATTTTCTCCTGCTATTTTATCACTCCGAGTCCCTTGCCGACAATAGAGATAAAATCCTGAACGTTCGTTACGATCGTTGTCGCAGACAGACTTCCCCGGTCTAACAGCTTATTGACTACAAATTCATCCGCATCGACTGTATAAAGATACACCGGACGCACGGTTCCATCAGGAAGCACACGGAAAGAAGGTGTCATATTTCCTGTGGCGATCGTATGAAGCATAGTTGCCAGACAGATCACGCAGGTAGCATTTTTAACCACGTTTCTCATGGCATTCTGTCCTGCATAAGCGTCCCCGATCACCTCCGGCATCGGGCCGTCATCCCGGATCGATCCGGTCAGAACGTATGGCACATTGTTTTTGACACAGCTATAGATAATACCGTTATCGATCCCATATTCCTCGATAAACTTCGGGATCGATCCGCATCTTCTTACTTTATTTAATACATCCAAATGATTGTAGTGGCCATTCGGCTGAGAGATCTGCGTATAGATGTCCTGACCGAGTGCCGTATGGAGCAGTGCTCCCTCCAGATCATGGGTCGCCAATGCATTTCCTGCCATCAGACCGTCCGCATAGCCGTTCTCGATCAGCGCCTGCATTGCATTTCTGGCATCCTTATCAAAGGAAAAGGCAGGCCCCATGACCCATACGATATTTCCATGCTCCCTTTCATACTTAAGAAGCTCAAACAGATTGTCATAATCTCTTGCGTAGGAGGTTTCTCTGCTTCTGCCCTGACGAAATACAAATTTATCATTCAGAGCCTCCGACTCCTCCTCAAAGCCGTTACAATGAACATAGATCCCTTCTTCGCACTGCTCGCTGCGTCCTAAGATCACCTTATCCCCTTTTTTCAGGTTTCTGTTCTCAACAACCTCCAGATGACCGTCTTCCTGTATCACTACGCTGGAATCCATGCGGCTCTCCTTTGCAAGCACCCACTCTCCGTCGATCTTAAAATACTCCGGATACATGGATGTACTGTGGAAATATTCCGGTGCGACCCCATCCTTTTCTGCAATCTCCCATTTTACATTCGGTGCATCCGTAAATTGTTTCTGCGAAAAATCCGGATGATGATACTCTGGTAAATGAAACGACATAATTTCCTCCTCAAGCTTTTGTATACATTTTTGCTGCTTCTAGTATATACACAAGGTGCTCTAAAAGTAAAGCGGGCCTTTAGCTTAAAGCTTACCTGAATTGAAATTTTCTTCCGGCTATTTCCAATATTCCTCCTATAGAAAGCTCAGCTGATCCATTTGCCTCCAGAACTACTCCGTTTACCTTTGTTCCGTTGGTAGAATTCAGATCCGTAACGATATAGCTTCCATTTTTTTCCTCGATACGGACATGTAATCTGCTGACCCCCGGTTCATTCAGGCAAAAATCGGTCATTTCCCGGCTTTTCCCGATCAGAAACGGAAAATACCCCACGGGGATCTCCATATCTCCGGTTACTGCTGTCAGCCTTCTGCACTCATGCTCCACCGGATGAACCGTGAGCAGCATCGTCTGTACCTCATCCTCCGGAGCTTTATCCGGATCCATGCACCCCTGTCCAAACAGAAGCTCCCATGGATCCTCCTCTGCTTCTTCCGTTTTTCTTACCGACTCCGGCTGTTCCTTAAATTCTTCCGCATACGCCTCCTTTTTCCCTGTTGCTGTGCCCACATCGTCTATGTTCCCAATCTGCTTCTTGTTTAAAAACCATGCCAGTGCGCCAGTTCCAAAGAGACATTCCGCAACACCGAGAATCCATTTCAGGCGCAGTAAGCCGTCCATCCCCAGCCAGAAAAACAAAACCAACGGCACCGCCGCCATCAGAGAAAAAATTCCTATCGGAAAAAGAATATCCATCCTCTTATTGCCGACAACAGCTTCTGTCAGCCTCTCATGATTGGAATCACTTCCATAATCTGCTCCGTTTGGGCAGTCATTTCCGTTCCCATATTCAATTGCATCCCGGCACGCATTCCCACGATCTCCTCTGTCCTCCGCTTCTGCTTCCGTTTCCCACTTTGTTCCATCATATTGCTCCGTTTCCTCTTTACTGCAAGGTATCTTCTCGCTTTCTCTGCTCCCCTTCCTCTGGCTTCGTTTCAGGCATTTTTCAATGTCTTCCACCCCAAAGTTCTCTTTTCTGCATTCCCGAAATACAGAAAAGGCAAGAATCACTGCATTCTCGTCCATATCATCTACCTGATCCAGAAGATATCGTGACAGATCACAAAGTCCTAAGGAAATCTCGTGGTCATAGCCCGGTATATAACAAAAGGCACATTGAAACGAATCCGGATCGACATAGATACATTCCGGCTCCAGACAGATACATCCCTCATCCAGTAAATATTTTTCCGTCTGTCCGAGAGCCGTCAGAAGATCCGCCAGCAGACGCTCTAACTCCTTCCCTTTAAGCCTTCTGCAATCCAACAGCCGCAGCAATGGTTGTCTGGAGGTGACATCATAATAATATAGCCTTTTTTCATTGACCTGCTTTTCATAAAGCGGGAGGAAGCAGGGGATCCGATTCCCTGCAAACATCCGGATCACATACCGCTCCCTTTTTGCGGTTTTGGGTTCCAAAATCATATAATTCCGATTCATTTCCCGCTTAAAAGAAAACGAAAATTCTACAGCTCTTTCCGGCTTCGGTTCGTATTTAGGTTCCATCCCTTCCATCCGCTTTTCCACCTTTTTTCTCTCTAAACGCCTCCAGCCTTCGCAGAAACAGCTCCGGCCGAAACTTTGAAAGCTCGATCTGGGCACTCCATTCACCTGCCGCAGCTTTTCCCGACACTTTTCCACCGGTCATATCAATATTGACCTGGTAATCCCCAAGCCACAGTCTCGGATTCCCCATTTTTGTCCCACGCTCAGAAAAATATCCTTCCTTTTTTTCCTCTGTGATATTATAACGGGCTTCTTCGACCACAGCTTCCAATATCATTTTTCCTGTAACTTCATCATGGAGCGTATAGGCAGACTGTATGACCAGCCCAATGGCAAAAAGCACTGTGATCATGACGAAGGCGGCCTCTACGGTAAGGCTTGCCGAAAAATGTCCCGTATCGCTCCCTCTCTCTAAAATAAGATCAGCCACAGTCCCGCCGGAAGAAGATACGGAAGAAATGGGAGCTTTTGCTTCCCGATCCGACCTCCGCCGGCAAAGGAAACAGCCAGAAGGGTTAGACTGTATATTCCGCAAAAAATAATTCCTGACAACAGCAAAAGTAAATTTTCGGTTGCTGTGAGATATAATCCGGTCACTACAAAAAACCATCCGTCCCCATCTCCGATCCCTCCCTGTGTTATACGGTGAAGCAGCAAAAGTGCGGCTCCTACCAATACAGACATCCCTGTCATCTTCAGATCCCGTCCCGTCAAAAAGCAAAAAAAGCCTCCCAAAAATCCCGCAATGACAAGGAATCGTCCGCTGATCTCCTGACATTTCACATCCTGCCACGCAGCATATAAAAGAACGATCAAAAATGTTGCTGCCCAAAGGCCATAATACCATTCCTGCAAATGTGAAAGCATTTTCTATCCAAACCTCCCCTTTGACATCTTCTCTGCGAATTATTGTAACTATTCTCAATTCCCGGCTTCTTCCCGATTTCCTGCACTTTCTTTCCTTCTCTCACAATACGAGCACAGTCCAATGTGCTGAACCTCCTTTAATGGTACGGTGCGGACATACGACGTCATTGCTGGGCAGTCCTTGTCCGTATGAAAGTGATCACCGCGGGGTGTCACATAAACGTTTCCCCCTGCCGCGCCTCCCTTCGCACATCTTGCACAGGCCTTATATCTTTTTCCGTCTTTATTTCGCTTCCGGGAGAGCTCTTTTACCGGCACTGTCTGATACTGATTAAAAATATAGTGACAGTCCCTATAGAGATGATATCGTCCCATCCCTTCGCCGACATAGACCATATCTTTCAATTCTCCGTATGTATCTTCCATATTCCCCCTCAGTTTTCCGTCAATGCCATTCCATATCCTTCTGCGGCAGGCCGCATGCATGCGTACCGTCTGCCGTATCCCCGGAAAAAACGGGATCCTTTCCTCGTACACTGCCTCCAGCAGGATATCTCCCTTTTTATTTCCGATCTCCACATTCTTTAACCCGATATCATCCTTATGGGGCTTTAGCTTTCCCATAATCCATATACCGGCTGCTGCGTCCGAAAGGAAACCGGAGGCTGGAAATTCTTCTAATACATTTTCTCCCTCTTTCAGATCTGCATAGCAGCTCATTTTCTCACCGAACACCTCCAGTTCTGTCTGGATCTGTCTCTGTCTGTCCAGCCATTTCATCGGCTCCATCAGTGCAGCCGAAAACATAAGGAAAAGCGGAAGACACACAGAAGCCTCAACCGTCATACCGGCTTCATATCGTTTACAGAGGAACCTTATAAGTGTTGAGAACACTTTTAAAAAGGTATTTACCCTTAAGGAGGTGAATGGCAGTACCCTCTTTCCCGATAACGCCGTTTTTTTTAATTTATTCAGGGGGAATTTACAAGGTACTTGGAGAGACTTTGTAGTTAGATAATGCAGTTGAAATTTCAATTTTTCCTTACTTTCTGACTGAACGCCCGAAAAAGAGAGCACCGCCATTCACCTCCTTTGTTCTTTTATATAACACTTTAATACGACCATCCGGCTTCGATGGTTTTTTCATAGCTGTCCCGCCGGAAAAATACATGCCGCTGGATCACCTCTGTCTCCAGCTCAACCTGAATTGCACAATCCTTCACCGCAAAATCACCTTGTTTTTTTCTGACGTTCATCTGGATTACAGACATCATCCTCGCATTTCGCACTGTACCATTCTCAAGTAGCAGCAGGATACGCAGATAATCCATATAGCTCATCCCCTTTTGCTGCTCTTTTTTTTCCGGCTCCAAAAAGTTCAGGGAAAGAAGGCCGTCAAGCCCCAGCTTCCATGTCGAATCTTCTTTAAAAAACGGAACCCTTCCTTCCGCAAGAATACCCCTTACGTCACATACGGCTTCTCCGAAGGCCCACAATGAAAGAATAAAAAACGATAAGATAAGCTCTGCCGGAACATTTCCCGCAGACAACGCAATCGCCAAACTGCGTACCTGCTCTCTCTTGGGCTGTGAATAGAGTAAATAGAAAAGATTCATTGCCCCTCGCACTGCGATCAGCCGTTCCACCAAAACGGACAGATTCTCCCGATCTGAATTTTTCCCGCAAAGAAGATATTCCAGTTCATATTCGAGGGGTTGATCCGGGATGGATCCTCTGCTTTCACATTCGCCGAGAAAGGAATCAAAAAACAAAAGGCAATATTCTCCGGTCAGGATTTTATCCGTCACGCTTTCCTTTGGCAGCTCTCCCTCACAGTCCCCTACAGTCTGTGAGGCGGATATCTTTTTTTCGGAGATCTTAGTGTCATCCGGCACCACCAGTTCAAGCAAGTCTCCTGAAAATATATTTTCCAGACGATCCAGCAGGGCTGCACTTTCCTTATCTTCCTTAGATAACACGGCTGCTTCCGGAATGACCGTATCCTCTAAACATTCCTGCACATACTCCCAGTCCATTTCGCCATCTTCCTCATCCTGTTTGCTCCCATTCTCCTCTCCTTCATCTTCACTCTCTCCACGAAGAAGCTCCATGACCGACTCTAAACAGCTCCTGCTTTCTGCCAGGATATCCTCCTTTTCCCGATACTTCTTAAGCTCCTCCTTTGCCGCCTGCTCCATATCCCTCACCGCAGACAATTCCGTATTGAAAAAGGATGCGGTTTCTTCCGGTCTTGCCTCCTTCTTCTCCATATCTTCCCTGATCTTTGAAATCCGTTCTGTCAAGAGCGAATACTGCTCCGTTAGGTCGGAAAAATTCTCTATCTCCTCAAGCAGTGCCCGGCACTTTTTCTTAAGCTTTCTTTTTCTCCGGGATTCCGCCGCGCTCTCCGCGTCACTTTTGATGGTGCCCATCGTCTTAAGCGACTTTTCCAGCCTTCTTCTCACCTTCTCCAGCTCCCGTACCTCTTTTCCACTTTCGTGACACACCTGCATAAGCTCCCTGAAATTACCGGCCTGCTCTGCAAACCTTGAGTTTTCAAGAAGTCCTGCCATGTCAGCCGCTATCTCCGGCATGCGATACTTAACATAGGAGCCGATCTCCTCCTCCAGCGGCCTTCCTCCCTCCTCCGTCATCGTTGTGATCCTTTTGATCCTGCTCTCCCGTTTTTTCATCGGGTACAGATTTTCCTGCTCCAGATAGAAATCAAGATAATCGTCAAAAGCCTCCAGCACGGCAGCTTCCGATTCATATTCCAAAAACAGCAGCCGATATGTATCCCAAAGGTTTCGGTTGTACCGGCTCATGAGGGAAGACATTGCGGAATTAACTGCCATATTTAAATATAATCCGGCTCCGACTGTTCTTGCAGACTCCAGAAGCCCCATTAACAGCGATAGGATGCACACGATCGACAGGCTCAAAAACACCGTGATCTCCCCTCTCTTTTTCATGATCAGTACACCTCTTTAGACTGTTTGTTGATTTCTGTAAAGATATTGCTTAAAAGAGTATTGATCTGTTTTTTAAACACGATCACGAGACCGATCAAAACCACTAAGATCAAAACAACCTCGATCACGCCGACTCCGTCTTCTTCCATTAAAAAATCCCGCAATCTCATAGCTCCTCTCTTTCTCTCCCTTCTTTGCCTTTTTTCTTTATCTTCTCTTTTCTTTCTTTATCTACCCCAGCGAAAGAAATGCCGGGGCAACTACGATCACCATGACCACACCAAGGATCCCGAACATGGGGATCAGCAGCTTTGTTGAGGCCTCCTCGCCCCTTCGCCTTGCAATATCCGCCCTTTGTTTAAAGGCCTCCTCCATCTCATTTTCCAGCAGCTTCTTAAGATTTTTCCCGCCGGAGGACAGACTGATCTCTAAAAGTGAGGCAAACTTCATATAGCTTCTTGATCCGCATCGGCGCCCAAATTCCGCATAAGCCTGTCTTTCAGGCATTCCCGCCTCCATCTGATGAAACGTGATCTGCATTTCTCTGTATACCGGCAAAAGCTCCTTTTTCCCGCCCCCCGGGGGACCGGCCGCCAGTCTTTTCCATGCCTGTTTTATGGAATAACCGGCTCCGGTCAGTACAAGAAAGCCGGATACAAGGTTGGAATACTCTGCCGCCAGACTTTCCTCCCGTTTCTTCTTTATTTCCTGTAGATCATGGATTTCCTTTATGCGGAGGCAAAACGCCGCTCCGGCACCGAGAAGCACCAGCATGAATCTTTCCGCCCGATCCTTTTTTTGATATATCAGAGAATTTCCGTGAAATTCCTTCGGAAGAATGACCTCCTCCTTTTCGCGTTCCGACTGTGCCAGCTGTTCCAGCAATTCCTGAAGCTCTTTTTTTCCCTCCTTCTTCTCAGAAAATATCGTGACCGGGAATTCGATGAGTTCTTCTTCTTTTCCGCAGGAAAAATGAGCCTCCAGCAATACTTTTTTCCCATTCTCCTGTACGTCTTTGCTGTTGACGACCCCCATACTGCTCAAAATATCCGGTTCCTTCGATTCCCACGTCACCGTTATTCCGTATTCCGGAATTTCTCTCACCAGCTCCAGATCCTCCCGCACCTCGTTAAGAGACAGATTATTTCCGAGGATTCTTTTTGAAAGAAGCTCTGCGGCAGCCGGAACGAAACGATGAAATTCCTCTGCCGACGGTATTTGTTCCGGTATGGATAGAGAAAGCTCCAGCCTTTCCTTTTCCGCATTTTCAACACAAAATTCATATAATCTGTCCCCTTTTCCACATGGATTTCGTTTCAGGACGCCGTTTTCCATCATTCCTTTTTCCGAATCCACGATCCCGGTCAGAAAATAAAGGAATATTCCCACCCCGATACATAAAATGTATTTTCCGGCCTTCTTCATACGCGGATCTCCAGACACCGTTTGGCCATGCCGCAGGCAGCAGCATAAATAATAAGGCAAATCGTCATTATGATCCTTCCGGCAGAGGTTTCATATAAAACATCGAAGAAGCCCGGAGAGGTTATATCCATATAGAAGACGATCAAAATCGGAATTATTGCCATGACTCTCTGCTCCAGACGTTTTGCCGCAGTTGCCGTCATAATATCCTCTTGGATCCGGATCTTTTCGGCAATGATCTCTGCTGTTCTCGCAATGATCTTCATCAGCTCCCCGCCGCTTCTTCGCGCGGCAAGGAATACATCCGCAAAGCTTCTGACATCCTCCAGTCCGCTTCTTTGTGCGAAATCGGCAAATGCCTCCTCAAATGTGCGGTTCATACGCACTTTATGAAGCATCAGACGGATCTCCTCCGCCATCATGGAATCCTCCCCATGGATCCGCTCCACCTCCTCAAGTGCCTTTCCAAAAGCATTTTCCACAGAATATCCGGCATTTAAGGCAGAGGAAACCGCCAGTATCGCATCCTTAAACTGAATCGTCAGCTGCTCCTTTCTTCTTTCCTTTAGTTCCCTCCTTACAAGAAGCGGATAACAGAACGCGGCCGGAAGAAACAGGAGAAAGATCCACCCGCTCCGATAGAAAATATAGCTGAGCAGGGCCAGACATAAGACTCCCTGTCCCCCATATAAGACCCATTCCTTTTTACTTAAACAGTATGTCTCATATTCCGTACCCTGCCAGTCTGAGCTTTTCCCGGTGAGTAAGCTCGCCGGCCTTCTCAAGTCCTTTTCCCTCGTGATAGGTAAACAGGGGATTAAGGATGATCTCGCCGTTTTCAATTCCGTACACCTCCTCAATGGAAACTACCTTTCTGCTCTTATCCCGCATTCTTGCCACATGCACCATAACATCCAGTGCGGAAGCAATCTGGCTTCGTATGGCCGGAAGCGGAAGCTCCGCCGCCATTAACACCATAGTCTCCAGTCTTGAGAGCATGTCCTTGGAGCTGTTGGCATGCCCCGTAGAAAAGCTTCCGTCATGGCCTGTATTCATCGCCTGCAAAAGCTCCAGTGCCTCCTTTCCTCTCACCTCGCCTATAATGATCCGATCCGGTCTCATTCTAAGGGCAGCACGGATCAGCATGCCGATCCCTATCGCCCCCTCTCCCTCTGCATTGGCATCCCGGGTCTCCAGACTGACCAGATTTTCAATGTGGGACAGCTTAAGCTCCGCTGAATCCTCGATCGTGATGACGCGCTCATCTGCGGGGATAAATTCTGAAAGAGCATTTAAGAAGGTAGTTTTTCCGGCTCCTGTCCCTCCGCTTACAAAAATATTGTAGCGGGCTGCCGAAAGAAGCTTTAAAAATTCTGCCGCCTCCTCTGTGATGCTTCCGTATTCCAAAAGCCGCTCCATGGTCATCATTTCCGGAAATTTTCGGATCGTCAGGATCGGGCCGTTTAGGGCGATCGGCTCTAATACTACGTGAACACGCGATCCGTCCTCCAATCTTGCGTCTACGATCGGCGATGCCGTGTTGACCATACGATTGACACGCCCAACGATCTGCTGGATCAGATCAAGCAGCTGCTCTCTGGATTCAAAGGACCTCTCCCACCGCCCTGTTTTTCCCCCGGTCTCAATGAATATTTCTTCCGGCCCGTTGACCATGATCTCTGTCACAAGCGGGTCATCTACCAGCTCCTGCAAAATATCGAGCCGCCTGAAGGAATCAAAAAGCTCTCTTTGAAGCTTCAGCCTTTCCCGCAGGGGCATTGGGGCCAAATCCGCTGCCTCCATAATTTTTCTGTCAATATATTCAGAAAGTTCCTCATCACTGATCTGCTTGTCATAACTGAGCTCCTCCAGTATTTCGCTCCGGATCCGCTTCTTTAATGTCCCCATAAGCCTCTCTGCCCCTTTAACATTCCTCTGACAAAATCTCCGAGATCTCCCCACAGAAGCTCCTGCGGAAAATGCTCTTTATGGCGGACACCCGTTACTAACGGTACATGGATCTTCTGAACCTTCCCGATCAGCTTCTGATCGCCGCTTTCCTTTGCATAGTCCTCAAACTCCGCCAGCTTTGATCTGGAAATGATGTCCTCCTTCATCGGCATATATATGACGCTGCATATATCAAGCAGCGGGATCACCTGCCTCCCATAATTTCCGATATCCAGCACCATCGTGCTATAGCCGCCCTCCTGCAGCATCTTTAAAAGCATGTCCGCCATTTCTTCTGCGGAAACCTGATTATAATCATCCGGAAATCGGATCGGCGGAATCCATGCCATATCTCCCAGATAATAGATTACGGTATTCATGCGTAACGTATGGAATCTTCCCTGTTTATAATAATAGATCAGGTCAGACATATCCCTTTTCCACTTTTCATCCATCAGTCCGCCAAAACCGGTAAAGGTATCCAGTGTGACAAACAGTACCTTCTCCTCTCTGGCAAGTACCTGTCCGATCGCAAGTGCCAGTGAAGTTTTCCCGCAGCGTCCGACAGGAGAATAGACCCCGATCATTTTTTTCTCCTCCGAAAAGAGCCCGGGATTTCCCTCCTTCACTCCCGGCAGCTCGCAATATGCCGCCATCACCTCCCGGATAATGTCATCCCCGGATTGATATTTATAGATCGTCGAAGCTTTCTCTACAGATCGTCCCTCCGTCCCTGCGCCTCCTGACCTCCCTTTTGCAGAGACCTCATCCTCTGCCAGATAAATGGTTTTGGCGGAACGAAGTGCATCTACCTCGGGAAAGCCTGTGGCTTCTCCTGTGAGCAGGACATCGATCTCATTCATCTTTGCATACTCCTCCAGACATTCTCTGGATGTAAAAGCCTGTGCCTGAAATACACCCTTTTCTTTGCGATTCACATAATCCGAAAGCCGCTCTGCATAAAACGGATCTTCATCATAAACCGCCATGATCTTTTTCAAATATACCCCTCCCTTCACATGGCCCATACCTGCAGCAGCCAGATACAATATCCCGCAAATAAATAGGGCCCCATATAGATCCTGCTGCTTTTTTCTGTTCTTCCCGGATATTCCCGGAGCTTCCCGTCATATCCCCATTGGATCATAAAGCGGGATATCCGGGCCATTTTCTCCCAGAGAAGCCCTTCCTTTATCAATGTGCAGGCCCCATTAACTGCCGCAAGCAGAAAGCCTGAAAAAATGATAATAAGTCCATCTTCCATCCCAAGAATTGCCGCACACAATGCCATAAGTTTTATATCCCCTGCTCCCAGCATCCGGCACAGATACAGGACATAAAATATGGCACATATAGCGAATCCGCGTACCATAAATCCAAATGCACCCCACAGCATGCCGGAAAAAGGAGGAAATGATGATAAATTCAAAAATACGATCCTTATTAATCCTGCTGCTATCCCTGACAATATCTGCCAGTGAAATATTTTTCCATATTTCCAATCTGTCACTGCCGCAGACAGGAACACAAAAAACATGAGCTTCAACCAGCCCTTCACCTCCCTTCATACAGAATCGCTGACACTGTTTATCATTTATCTCCGTTGGGGATCTCACCTCCACTGTGACGAATTTGCTATTACTCATCATCTGAAAAATGGGAATTTTATCTGATCGATTTAGAAATTTGACATCTTTTGAAATTTGGTACTTTTTAGAAGTGAAATTTGAACTTTTAGAAATCTGGTACTTTAAACTCTGGATTATTTCCGGATCCGGATTTGAATAAGCGGACATGAATAGACCGCTTTACCGATTTGGCTTACTGATAAGATTACTGATAAAAATTGCTGATAAAAAATTACTGAAAAAGTTAGAAGTAAAGAATAGAATTATCGATGTAGATTGTTTTCTCTCTTGATGTGCCCCTATTATCGGTGAAATATGGCAAAAAGTCAATTTCATATCTGTAAAAACTAGGCCTCTTTTTTCGTCAATTTTCACCAAAAACTTTTTTGCTCAAAATACAGACGGACGCCTGACAGCCTGAGCATAACCGAGTAACCGCTTCGCAGTTTATCAGAAGAATATTGCATTCCTCCTGATATAAGCAAGCCCCATTGCTTTTTGCTTTACGCATATGATCGTTTATTTGCCTCTATACACTTGGCGCTCTTTTCTTACCAATGGATTGACGCAAAATCCGAAAAGTGATAAAATATGATTAGTTTATATTTTTAAACCAATTATATCAGAAGGGAGGGCATTTATGCCGGACACAAGTAATCTAAAGAGCTCCTTTGCCGAGTGCATCCCACTCTTTATTGCGCTGGGGGACAGCACCAGACTGACGATCATCCAGTGTCTTTATGAAGTCGGTATTGAAAAGAAAGCCGAAGGCACTGTCGGGCTGAATGTGAACGAAATTACAAAGCGTACCAGTCTTTCCCGACCGGCGGTCTCCCACCACCTGAAAATATTAAAGGACTCCGGCTTTATCAATGTTGAAAAAAAGGGAGTATGCAATTATTACTACCTGACCAGCCAGTCTGCCGTTGACAAGCTGCTGCATCTGAACAATGAACTGCAGCTTGCTTCCAAAAAATGAATATACTTACCGATAATTACCCATACTACCACTGATCCCCGGAATTTGCAAACGGATACAACCCCCGAACCGGCCCACTGACCGATCTCTGACCGATCTCTATACCGTTGACAAGGGGGAAACCAAATATCAGGAGTGTGGCAGTATGTTATTTCCCAACAAAAAAACCGTGCTTAAAAATGAGCAGAAAAAAGAAATGAGGGAGCTGCGGCGCCAGATCGAGATCAGCAGGATCGCGATCCAGTCGGCCCAGAGCCAGTTTGAACAGGTCGTCGATCCGACCCTGATCGACTGCTATATTTACGAGCTGAATGCCGCACAGCTCCGATACCAGTTTCTTCTCCGAAGCTTTAAAAAGCGCGAATTACAGGAGGTCTGATCGCTCATGTTACCTTGCTGGTACAAACAAGCTGTTTTTTACCATATCTATCCTCTGGGACTTCTCGGTGCCCCCAGAGAAAACCGTCAGGATGCCGTTACGGATCGCTTTGGCGAGCTTAAAGGCTGGATCCCTCACCTCAGGGATCTTAACTGTACTGCCCTTTATATCGGGCCGCTCTTTGAATCCTCAACACATGGTTACGATTCTAAAGATCTTCGCCTGATCGACCGGCGCCTCGGAACGAACGAGGCCTTCCGTGCCTTCGTGGAGGAATGCCATAAAAACGGGATCCGCGTCGTTGTGGATGGCGTTTTCAATCATACCGGGAGAGAGTTCTTTGCCTTCCGCGATATTATAGAGCATCGTGAGGCATCCCCCTTCAAAAGCTGGTACCGCGGCGTTTACTTCGGCGGTGGAAGCCCGATGGGAGACCCTTTCAGCTATGAAGCATGGCAGGGGCATTATGAGCTTCCCTGCCTCGATCTTAGAAATCCCGAGGTGAAAAGCTATCTGTTTGAAACAGTACGCTTCTGGGTAGATGAATTTGACATTGACGGGATCCGTCTGGACTGTGCCAATGTGCTGGACTTTGATTTTATGAAGGAGCTCCGCTCCTATACCTCTCCTCTGAAGGAAAATTTCTGGCTTATGGGCGAGGTGATACACGGAGAATACAGCCGCTGGGTCAATCAGGAAATGCTCCACTCTGTCACAAATTATGAGCTTCACAAGGCCCTGTACTCGGCCCATAACGATCATAATTACTTTGAGATTGCCCACAATGTCCGCCGTCTGGAGGCAGTCGGAAGGGAGCTTTACACCTTCGTGGATAATCACGATGAGGATCGGATCGCCAGCAAGCTCTCCAATCCGGCCCACCTTGCTCCGGTCTATCAGCTGTTATTTACACTGCCCGGCATTCCCTCTGTCTATTACGGCAGCGAATGGGGAATAGAAGGAAGGCGGTCCCGCACCTCGGACGATGCCTTACGCCCGGCCTTATCCCTGACGGAGTGGGAAAGCCGTTCCCTGCCCATAGAAGAACATATCCGTCAGCTGGCAAAAATACATAAAGAAAATCCGGAGCTGCACGACGGCATCTACAAAGAGCTTCTTCTCACAAACCGTCAGTACGCCTTTGGCAGGCTGGGAGACGGCAGCATGATACTGTCTGCGGTAAATAACGACGATGCCCCGGCATCTCTTTCGATTCCGATCCCGCTCCGAGCATCAGAAGCCACAGAGCTTTTACCGGGCTTAGGGCGGCAGATTCCCGTGGAAAGCGGAAAACTTTCGATCACACTCATGCCGAACAGCGGCACTATATTTAAACTTCGGGAGGATCAATCATGAAGAATACCGGAAAATTAAATAAAGTCACTTCCAGAAAAGAGATCGGCACCGGATTTATCTCCGAGCTGGATCGTTATCTGTTTGGCGAAGGCACCCACTATAACATTTTTGAAAAGCTGGGGGCACATCCAAAGACCTACAAAGGAAAAAAGGGCTTCTACTTTGCTGTCTGGGCTCCTCACGCAAAAGCGGTCAGTCTTGTAGGAGATTTTAACAACTGGGATCCGGAGACTGATTTAATGACGCCTCTGGCAGACTCCGGGATCTACGAGCTCTTTGTCCCGGAAATGAAAGCAGGAGAGCTTTACAAATTTGCTATTACCACACAGGACGGACGGATCCTCTTTAAAGCCGATCCTTATGCCTTCAGCAGCGAATTCCGCCCCGGCACTGCCTCTGTTACCGCCGATATCAGCGACTTCCACTGGAGCGATGATAAATGGGTCGAGAACCGAATGGCAGCCGATCCGCAAAAAGCTCCTCTTTCTATCTATGAGGTTCATCTGGGTTCATGGAGAAAAGCCAGCCGCCCGGAGAAAAACGGCTTCTATACATATCGGGAGGCAGCCCATGAGCTGGCAGAATATGTGACAAAAATGGGATATACCCATGTTGAGCTTATGGGGATCGCAGAGCATCCTTTTGATGGTTCATGGGGATATCAGGTGACCGGCTATTACGCTCCCACCGCCCGCTACGGAAGCCCAAAGGATTTCATGTATTTTGTCAACTACATGCATAAAAAGGGCATCGGCGTGATCCTCGACTGGGTTCCCGCCCATTTTCCGAAGGATGCCCACGGACTGGCCGATTTTGACGGCGAACCGCTTTATGAATATGCCGATCCGAGAAAGGGAGAACATCCGGACTGGGGCACCAAGGTCTTCGATTACGCAAAAAATGAAGTAAAAAACTTTTTGATCGCGAACGCCCTTTACTGGATCAATCTTTACCATGTAGACGGGCTCCGCGTTGATGCCGTTGCCTCCATGCTGTATCTGGATTACGGAAGAAATAACGGCGAATGGGTTCCCAACAAATATGGAGAAAATAAGAATCTGGAGGCCATTGAATTTTTCCGCCACTTAAATAGCGTCCTCACTGGAACACATACTCGCGCCATGATGATCGCCGAGGAATCCACGGCATGGCCCGGTGTTACAAAGTCACCCGAGGACGGCGGATTGGGCTTTACCTTCAAATGGAATATGGGATGGATGCATGATTTTCTGGAGTATATGAAGCAGGATCCCTATTTCCGGAAATACCACCACGACAAGATGACCTTCGGCCTGACATATTTCACCAGCGAAAACTATATCCTGACGCTGTCCCACGATGAGGTCGTACATCTTAAGTGTTCCATGATCAATAAAATGCCCGGATTCCCGGAGGACAAATTTGCCAACCTCAAGGCCGGCTATACCTTTATGATCGGCCATCCCGGCAAAAAGCTCCTGTTTATGGGACAGGATTTCGGCCAGTATCATGAATGGGATGAATCTGTTGCCTTAGACTGGCATCTCACGGATGAGCCCTGCAACCATGATCTGCAGAAATATTTCAGCGATCTCCTTCACATTTACCGGAAATATCCGGCGCTCTACCGGCTGGATAATGACTGGAACGGCTTTCAGTGGATCAATGCCAACGATGGTGACCGGAGTATTTTCAGCTTTATCCGAAGGGATGAAACAGGTAAGAAGAATCTCCTTTTTGTTATCAACTTCACGCCTGTTGCAAGAGAGGATTACCGGGTAGGCGTTCCGAAGGCAGGTACATATTCCCTGATTCTTGATAATCAGCACGGACTCTACTCCCGCGGAGAACACCCCTTCTCTGTCAGAGCAAAAAAATCTCCGTGTGACGGACAGGAATACTCCTTCGCATATCCGCTTCCGGCCTTCGGTACGGCTGTATTTCGATTTAACTGAATCAAGTAAGTCCCCTGCTTCAATTGCGAAAAGCAATAAACAGTGGGTGGGGACTTGCTTGTATCAGGAGGAGTGCAAGCTCCTTCTGATAAACTGCGGAGCAGTTAATCGGTTATGAGCAAGTAGCAAAGCGGATTGCGAATATCCGCTTGACCTGATCTTTTCAGGAATTTTTACATAAAAGGAGGAATCCCCCATGCAGACTATTCTCGTTTGTGACGACGATAAGCAGATCGTCGAAGCCATCAATATATACTTGACCGGAGAGGGCTTTGAGGTCATCAAGGCCTACGACGGCTACGAAGCCCTTGAGCTTCTGGAAAACCATGAAGTAAATCTGATGATCATCGATGTCATGATGCCCGGACTGGACGGTATCCGCACCACATTAAAGATCCGCGAGACCAGCAGTATCCCCATCATTATCCTTTCAGCCAAATCCGAGGACACCGACAAGATACTCGGATTAAACATCGGCGCCGATGACTACATAACCAAGCCCTTCAATCCGCTGGAGCTGGTGGCGCGCGTAAAGTCTCAGCTGCGGCGCTATACCCAGCTGGGAAATCTTAACCAGCAGAGCAACGCCTCCATCTACAAATGCGGAGGACTTCAGATCAATGATGAAAATAAGGAAGTAACCGTAGACGGCGAGCCGATCAAGCTCACCCCCATTGAATACAATATCCTCCTGCTTCTTGTTAAAAATGCGGGAAAGGTATTCTCCATCGACCAGATCTATGAAAAGATCTGGAACGAGGATGCCATCGGCGCCGACAATACCGTTGCCGTCCACATCCGGCACATCCGCGAAAAGATCGAGATCAACCCCAAGGAGCCCAGATACCTGAAGGTCGTATGGGGTGTCGGCTATAAAATAGAAAAACAGTAAGGAGAGATTCAGATGGATCAAAAGGCACCCAGATTTGTTCTGAAGCGCTTAGCCGGCTTTTTTCATTTTGTTTTTGCCTGCATAGCACTTATCGGCATCGGCTTCCTCTACTTAAACAGCAATTACGGCCGCGGGCTCGACTGGATCACCAGCGAGACCTATGAACAATCCCCTGACTTTAATAAGAAGGTGCAAAACGATATCACAAGCATTTTCGATTACATCCAATATCAGGAGATCTTTGAGACAAACGGCGAAGTGGACTACACAAAAAAAGTCCTCGAGCTTACAGACGGGCCGGGAGGCGACAAGACCTACACCCTGAATGATATTATCCTGTACGGAAAATCTCTGGGGTACTATTTGGATGAAAATGATAATTATGCACTGAAGGGCGGCCCGGAAACGCTGACGGAGGAGGAGAGCGAACAATACTATGTCCGCTGGCGCTGTTATCAGTCTGAGGAGGAGCTGACCGGACCGGATCAGTCCTTCTCCACCCTGCCGCAGCTGACCTATGAGATCTTAAGAAGATATTCTTCTTATTATTCGATCTATTCCCGGCTTATGTCCGACTTTACGAATTTTTATTTCCGTATCGCATTTTATTCCAAGAACAGCGCGATCTATGAGATCCACACCAATGCATCCGAAATGTCCATCGATGACATGATGGCCATGGGAAAGTACATTTATTATGCCGGAGATTCCAATGACCTGACTGTCCGCACCAATTTTAATTCCACATTTCCGAGTGTTCCGTCGCTCATGGCAAAATGCAACCCCTACACCGGAAATCAGAACTATATTATTGTCGGACTGGATACTTCCTATAAAGCTAACGATGACTACTCCCGCGCCTATGCTGCCTATAACAGCTCAAGAAAGACCTTTATCTGCGGAATCTATCTGACGGCCATCGGGCTTTGCGGTTCCCTGCTCACCCTGATCTTTCTTACCTTTGTTTCCGGCCATCCGGCCTTCAGGGATCCGGCGATCGTCCTGTATCCCTTTGACCGGATGAAGACAGACTTCATGCTGATCCTGATGGGAACGATCCTGTATCTTTGCATTACCTTCGGATCGCCGGTCATTTCAAAGCTGCTCCATCTGGTTCTGGCAGAAGCCTACTGGGACAGAGCTCAGCGTGTTGTAGTGCTGGGCATCATCTATCTGTGCAGCACTCTGACCTACTTCAGTCTGGTGCGCCGATATAAGTCGGAGACCCTGTGGTCAAACAGCCTTCTCCACGACCTGACAGACGTTCTCTCCGAGCATAGCTTTAAGTATCGCCTGACCTTAAGCTTCCTTCTGTATCTTGGAGCCAACGTCTTCCTGATCACAGCCGGAGCGATCTATTTCGTAAAAAATACAGAAGGGATCCTGCATTCGATCCCCTTCCTGATCGGATGCGTGATCTGGATAACCGGAAATCTGACCGTTTTCTTCTATCTTTATGCGAACGCCCGTCAGACCGACCGGATCTACGAAACCATCGAGCGGCTGGCCTCCGGAGAGACCGACTACAAGGTAGAGGTGTCCGGCTTCTTCAGTCTTGAATCCAAGCTGGCGGAGGGACTGAACCGGATCAGTGACGGACTTCAGACAGCACTTGCCGAGCAGGTGAAAAGTGAACGGCTTAAGGCTGATCTGATCACGAATGTGTCCCACGATATCAAAACACCGCTTACCTCTATCATCAACTATGTGGATCTGATCAAGAGAGAACACCCCGAGGATCCTACGATCCAGAGGTATCTGGAGATATTGGATCAGAAATCCCAGCGTCTGAAGACCTTGACGGAAGATCTTGTGGAGGCCTCCAGAGCAAGCTCCGGAAATATCAAGCTGGAGATGGCCCACATCGATATCGTCGAGCTGGTACAGCAGACAAACGGTGAATTTGAAGAAAAATATGCCCTCCGGCACTTAGATATCGTCACCTCTCTCCCCAATGAGGTCATCATGATCGAGGCCGATGGAAGACGCCTGTGGCGCGTGCTGGAAAATCTTTACAATAATGCCTTTAAATATGCCCTGGAAGGCACCCGAGTCTACGTCGGGATCGAGGATCAGGGCTCCGAGGTCGTATTTTCGATCAAAAATGTATCCTCATCCCCGCTTAACATCAGCCCGGATGAACTGACGGAACGCTTTGTCCGTGGTGATACCTCAAGAACAACAGAGGGAAGCGGACTCGGACTTTCCATCGCAAAGGATCTTACCACCCTTCAGGGCGGAAAATTCCAGATCACCATCGACGGCGATCTGTTTAAGGCTGAAATTACATTTCCAATCACAAACTAACCGTTACAACTGATCTATACTTCTGAAATAACGGATTAAAAGCTGAGGGATTGCACATACTATCCCTCAGCTTTTCTTTTAATAAAAAATCATTATCATTATTTCAGGAGGTCTCCATGGAAAATACAACTCCCGGATCCGGTATCCTAACACCGCTCCCAAAATCGAAAAAAAATGCCGTCACCGCTGGGTGTATTCTCTTAATGCTTTCCATCACCATGTTCGGAGTCGGCTTTTTCGTTATTCAGGGGCCGATCCTTGCAGAAATGAATGCATCCGAAGCTTATTCCCTTTTAACCCTTCTCGCATCCTTAGGCCTTTCCGTCATGACTCCCATCGGCGGCCGGCTCGGGGATCTGTTTGGTCGGAGAAAGCTCGTTCTCATCTCCGGTCTGCTCTGTATTCTTTGCAGCATCGGTATGAGTTTCATCCGCTCGATCCTTCCGTTTTTTATCCTCCGTTTTCTTCTGGGGGCCGCCCAAGGGGCATCGATGTCCATTCCCTACATTCTTCTTCGGGAGATCAACGAGCCGAAGGAGGTTCCGCGGGCTATGGGATTTCTCGCCAGTGCGATCGCCATCGGCGGCTTTGGCGGCAGCATCCTGCTGGGTGCCATGGCAGATGCCGGATATCTTAGCGCAGCGATCCTGCTCCCGTCCCTTCCGCTTCTTCCCGGCATCCTTCTGATCGCAGCCGGAGCACCGAACAAAAAGGGCGGGGTGAAAGGCCCAATTATTCCTGTATATCTTTTTAAAAACCGTTCCTATGTGCTCCTTTTGGTCATTGGATTCATCAGCTGCTTTTACCAGACTGCCATGAATGCCTATGCGCCGGTAGCTGTTCAGCAGATTTTAAGGGCCTCTGCCGCTGCTTCCGGCTCCCTGCAGCTTCCCCGGACTATCGTGACCATGTTTTTTCCGGCACTTTTCGGAAGCTGGATCGGAAAAAACCGGAAAAACCTGTGGTTTGCTATGGCAATGGCTACGGGACTTATCACACTTGCCTATATCCCTCTTTGTTTTACCACACCGCAGATGCCGATCTATGTCTATATCCTTGCCCTCGGCGTGACCGGGATTGCGGAAAGCTTCCGCTCCGTATCTGTCACTCCTGCCGCCCAGGCCACCCTGAAGCCGCAGGATCTGGGCGTCGGAACCTCCCTGATTACTTTTATTAACTCCTTGTCCGGTCTGAGTGCAGCCACTGTCTACGGTGCGATCTACCGAATGTATCCGGGCTCCTTACAGACAGCCATCAATCGGATCCATCTGTTTACCGCAGTGATCTCCGCGGTCGGACTTTTAACCGTCATCTATTCGGCACGCTCCTCCTCTTAGCCGTTATCCCGGCTTCAGCGCCCTTTTTCCTTATTGTCGCAGAACCAAAATGATGGTATACTAAAGCGCAAATAAGGAGGGATTTTATGGAACAGACATTTTCCTTTGCTGCATATAAGAAAATATTCGACGATTATGCCGCCCATTATAATATCCATGACGGACGGGTCGCATTAAAGATCACCCACACCGACGCTGTTGTCTCGGTCATGGAGCAGCTTTGCACTATGCGGGGTCTGTCCGAGCATACAAAAAACATGGCACTGCTCTGTGCTCTGTTTCACGATATCGGCAGATTTGAACAGCTGCAGCAATATGGCACATTTTTAGATTATAAAAGCATCGACCACGCAGAATTAAGCTGCCGTGTGCTGCAGGAAAATAATATCCTTTCTGCCCTTTGCGAAACCGACAGAGAAAATATCCTGACTGCGATCTCTAATCACAACAAGCTCCATATCAGTGAGGAGGTCTTATCTGACAGATACACCTTGGACGGAGAAGAACGTCTGACCCTGTGCAGACTGATCCGTGATGCTGACAAATGTGATATTTTCCGCGTATTTGCCACAGATGACATGGTGGATGTTGTAGGAGCTTCCGAGGAGCAGATCGCAAAAGAAACAATAAGCCCCTTAGCCCTTTCAGCGATCCGAAACCACTGCTGCGTAAACAAGAATCTCCGCCAGACCTATCTGGATCACTGGGTAAATTTTCTGGGATTTGTTTTTGACATCAACTATCCGGAAAGCATCCGGATCATCAAATCACAGGGATATTATCGGATGCCCTTTGACCGCACCGTCTTCACCAACCCGGAAACAGCAGAAAATGTAAAAGAAGTGCTTTCTGAAATTGAAACGTATATGCAGGAGTTTTCCGGGATCCCGGCCGAGCCTGTCCCGGATCAGCTTGTGCCGGATGTGCTGCAGGAATTTTTCCGCGCTCATCCCGTCCTCGCACTGGCCTTTTCCGGCGGTACAGATTCCGCTTACCTTTTATATGCTGCTAAAACCTGCGGCTGCAAGCTCCACGCCTACTATGCATCCTCTCCCTTTCAGCCCGCCTTTGAGCTGGAGGATGCCAAGCGGCTGGCCGAGCGCTTAAATGTCCCTATGACTGTGCTGCCGCTCAATGTTTTAGATAATGAAACGATCCAGAAGAATCCAAAGGATCGCTGCTATTACTGCAAAAACGCAATTTTTTCCCATATCCTGAAGACTGCCGCCAAGGATGGTTATTCCGAGATCATTGACGGAACGAATGCCTCCGATGACGCCGGCGACCGCCCAGGTATGAGAGCTTTAAAAGAGCTTCAGGTTCTTTCTCCCCTGCGTCTTTGCGGCATAACAAAAAAAGCGCTCCGGGAATATTCCCGCAACGCCGGGCTTTTTACATGGAATAAGCCGGCCTACGCCTGTCTGGCTACCAGAATCCCGACGGGAACCGAGATCGACTTATCCATATTAAAGCATGTGGAATACGCAGAGCAGACGCTTGCTGCCATGGGCTTTGAGGATTTCCGTGTCCGTGTACTGCCGCAGTCTGCCTCCGGCTGCCTGCCGGAAAACCGTATATGGGCAGCAAAGCTCCAGATCACAGAGGAACAGCTTCCGCTCCTTATGGAAAAACGGCCCCTTATCCTCAAGGAGCTTAACGATCATTTCTCCGATATTCTTCTGGATCTTACCGTAAGGCCGTCTTCCTTATAAAGATTGCGGAACGTGTTCTCGTAATACTCATTTAACCATTCGATCGACTTTTTCAGACCTTCCTCGTTAAATTCAAATTCGCGGAAGGTCTTTTTTTCCTCCTCTGTTACGGAAAAGCTGAAGGGCCCGGGCCAGACTATCGCCTGAAGCTGCTCCTGCTCCTTTTCCTCCTCCTTTATTTTTCGGATCATAAAGTGCATTCCCGCGTGGCTTCCCGTAAAAACAGTTTTTTTCAAAAAGGGAATGGATAACATTCCATCCAGATCGATCATTTCAAACCCTCCTTTTGTCATTTATCTTGACAAATTTCGTACATATTTTAAGATAGAAGTATCACTAAATCGAAAGGAAACGAAGCCATGAATCAAATTGTAAAAAAACTTGTCGATGCTCATGAAGATCAGCTGAAAGAATTCCGCCACCATCTCCATGCGAATCCGGAGCTCTCCTTTGAAGAATACAAAACTGCCGAATTCATTCGTGAGAACTTGACAAAAATGGGGATCCGCCTTCAGGAAAACATTACCGGCACCAGCACGGTAGGAATCCTTGAGGGAAGCGAGCCCGGCCCCTGTATCGCCTTCCGTGCAGATATCGATGCCCTTCCTGTCAATGAAGAAAACGATCTTCCTTATATCTCCAAGGTTCCCGGTGTCATGCATGCCTGCGGACATGACACCCATACTGCCTGCCTTCTTTCTCTTGCCTCCATCCTCTCCTCTCATAAAGAGCTGGTAAAGGGTAAGGTAAAATTTATTTTCCAGGCTGCCGAGGAAAAGCTTCCGGGCGGTGCAAAGGCCCTCTGTGCTGACGGTGCCTTAGACGGAGTGGACATGATCTTCGGACTCCACTGTTCCTCAAGCGAGCCTCTCGGAACCATCAGTGTATGCCATAATGTCAGCTCTGCCGCTATCGGCATATATGAGGTCACCGTCAACGGAAAGGGCGGACACGGAAGCTCACCTCACGAAGCCAAAAACCCGGTTCCGGTTGCATGTATGCTGGCAGGCGCCTTAAACCAGCTGCTCCCGGAGAAAAAGAGCCCGACAGAAAGCGGTGTTCTCACTGTTTCTTATATTAATGGCGGACAGTATCCGAACATTATCCCGGAAAACATCACTCTGGGCGGAAACATCCGTACACTGAACAATGAGCTGATCAAGCGTATCTTTGATTACATCCATTCTGTCAGCAAGGGGATCTGCGAAGGCTACGGCCTGACCTGTGATGTGACCACAACTCTCGGCTATCCGGCTACCGTCAACACTCCGGAATATGCAGACGTTATCGCAGATGCTGCCGCAGAGCTTGGCTACGACGTAAAGGAAGCTCCCATTTCATTAGGCGGAGAGGACTTCGCTTACTATGTAATGGAAAAGCCGGGAGCCTTTATCCATGTCGGCATGGCAGATCCGGAAAGACCGATCACCTCCACACCGCACCACAACTGTCACTTCCAGCTTGACGAAAGAGGACTGCGTATCGCTCTCGAAACAGAGCTTGCCTTCTATCTCAAGGTGACAAAGCAGGATTAATCTTTTTACAGGGCTTCTGTGAAGCTTATGGAGCTTTTATGGAGCTTTATCTATCCTTTACAGCCGGAATGCCGTAGGCGCTGTCTGCCTTCATGACTCCCCGAAGGATCGCCTCGGACATGACCTGAGCCGCCAGAGTTCCGACCATATCCTGATCCGCTTCCACACTGCCTGTAGACATTGCATAAATGCTGTCTCCATCGGCTGTTGTGTGAAGCGGACGGATGGATCTGGCGTACCCGTCATGTGTCATCCCCGCGATCTTACAGAGCTGCGTTTTATTAAATCGGGCATTCGTTATCACAACGCCGATGGTGGTATTTTCCACAAATTTATTTCGGATCACCTCATAGCTCTTATAGATCTCGTCCTCCGTACACCGGAAGGTCTTTTTATCTTCGGAAAGAAGCCCCGCTGCCTTTTTCCCGGTCTTCCAATCATAAATATCACCCAGCGCATTCACTGCCACGATCGCTCCCACCTTCAGCTCTCCGATCTGCACGGCGTAGCTCCCGATGCCCGATTTCATGCAATACTCCATGCCGCACAGCTTTCCGACCGTTGCTCCGGTTCCCGCTCCGACATTTCCGTCTCTGTAATTTCCCTTTTCCGCATTCTCACAGGCACGATACCCCATCTCCTTATCCGGGCGCACCTTGCAGGAAGCGACCGTAAGATCAAACAGACAGGACTGGCATACAAGAGGAACCTTCGTCACTCCAACGTCGAAGCCGATATCCTTTTCCTCCAGATATTGCATGACTCCTCCTGCTGCATCCAGTCCGAAGGCACTTCCGCCGCTTAAAAGCACAGCATGGATCTTCTCCGCCGCAGCCATCGGCTTTAAAAGCTCCGATTCTCTGGAAGCCGGGCCGCCTCCCCGCACATCCAGCCCGGTCGGGGCTCCATTCTCACAGATGATAACGGTACATCCGGTTCCCGCTTCCACATTCTCTGCATTTCCGATCTTGATATTCTCAATTTCCCTTATACTGATTTCCTGCATGGCTATTCTCCCTTCATCGATAAATGGTAAGATGCATCGGATATATTTTTTATGTAACAGGGAATTCCTCGGAATTTCCTGTTATATAAAAAAAGCACCGACCCCACAGCTCTTGCGTCTGTAAAATCAGTGCTTTTCATGCGCCTTCGGGGGCTCGAACCCCGGACAAATAGATTAAGAGTCTACTGCTCTACCAACTGAGCTAAAGGCGCATATAAAATTGTGTCTTTTCTTTAAGACGTGTTTCATTATACGTCATGGATCAATAAATGTCAACCCTTTTTTTATTTTTTCTTCAATCGAAAATTTCAGGAAAAACAAAACAAAAAGCACCAACCCCGCAGCTCTCTCGTCTGCAAAATCAGTGCTTCTCTCGTGCGCCTTCGGGGGCTCGAACCCCGGACAAATAGATTAAGAGTCTACTGCTCTACCAACTGAGCTAAAGGCGCTGACCTTTTGTGTCATATCGGTGACACGTCTGCTATTATATGACACCGTTCTCAAAAAGTCAACACCTTTTTTAATTTTTTTTAAAATTTTTTTAATTTTTTTTACATCTATTTTTTCTTGTCCCCGCACAAGGCGGCCTCCGCTTCGGCAAAGCACTTTTTTAGCCGGAGGATCCTCTTGTTCAGCTCGGTTTTATCGCAGGTGATCCGCTCCAGACAGCGTATGATCTTATTTTTTGTGTTCACAAAAACAATTCTCCGCTTTTTTTATAAGTATATGCATTCTCTATTACGGATCTTCCTTTTTTATCTGGATGCCACCAGCTTGCAGATCGGTTTTCCCTCAGAACAGAATTTCATTTCGTACTCCGTCATGACATTTCCCTCTGCCATTGCACTGTTATGCAGATCGAAGGTAAACTCGTCCACCCTCCAGCCTGCCTCCGGGATCGATTCCAGCGAATAACGGAACAGCTCCTGATTATCTGTCTTAAATTCGATCCGGCCGTCCTTTTTCAGGATCTTATCGTAAACGGAAAGAAAACGGTCTGAGGTCAGACGTCTCTTTGCATGACGATCCTTGGGCCACGGATCCGAGAAATTCAGATAGATCCTGTCTACCTCCTCCGCTGCGAATACATCGGAAAGCTCCAGCGCATCGATACGCATAAAATAAATATTGGGCAACTCTAACTCCGCCCGCTTCTGAAGTCCGCGGAGCAGTACACTGGAATATCTCTCGATCCCCACATAATTTACATCCGGATTCTTTTCGGCGAGCTCCATGATAAATTTTCCTTTTCCCATACCGACCTCGATGCGGATCGGATTCTCGTTACCGAAAAGCTCCTTCCATTTCCCCTTATGCTCATGGGGCTCCTGTACCACAAACGGACTTGCGGCAATATCTTCCTCTGCGCCCTTAATATGGCGTAATCTCATATATTTTTCCTCCTGCCAATTGATCCCCTCCATTCTATCATTTTCTTTTTTCATTTGCAATTGTTCACAAATTATTAATACAAATTTTTGAATATAAAGGTATAATGGTATTAATGAGTGACGATTCTCGTCTGTAAAGCGGACATTCGCAATCCGCTTCGCTACTTGCTCATGAACGCAGTCGCTTCGCGATCTGTCAGTGGGAGTTTTCAACTCCCACTGACAGAAGCATCCCACTCACCCACCGCTTAGTGCTCCGCGCACTTGAAGCGGGGGAATGCTTATCTGCGTTCACTTTGAGATAAAATAATCTTTCTGGGAGGAACGTGTATGGCAAAAGTACAAATGCCCGGTATATGGGAAAAAATACAGCAGAATGTGCAGGAAACCGAACGGTTAATGGGACAGAAAAAATACACCCAGTCTATGATCAAAGCCCGCCAGACCCTCGAATATATGGTAAAGCTCCAATGTGACAGGGCAGGTATCGTCGAAAGCTCCACCGATACCATGATCCGCGAATTATATAACGGAAAATGGATCTCCAAGACAACGGCGGAGCATTACCTCCAGATCCTGTCCATCGGCAACAAAGCCTCCAGAGAGGGAGACAGCAGCGCGTATAATGCCAATGAAGCCTATCATGTCCTGACGCAGGAGATCCATGCCTTCTCCAATGCCGATGGCGCCGCATCCCCACGCCGCTCCGCTCCGGCCCGTAAGAGCCGAAAGAATCAGCGCTCCGGCTTCAGCAGCGCCGATCTTGTCAAGCTTTTTATCCCTCTGGCTTTGATCATCATCCTTATTATACTGATCCGCGTCCTGTCACCAAACAAGGCGCCTACCACCGAGACTGCTCCTGTCATCCCGACCGAGACTCCTACAACAGAGGCCAGCGTAACGGAGCCCGCGACAGAAGCATCCACTGCGGCCGCTGTTTCCTACAAGACAACAGATACATTAAACGTCCGCAAGGAACCGTCAACAGAAGCAGACCGGATCGGAAAGCTGGATCCGGGAGCCTCCGTAACCTTTATAAAAGAGTACGATGATTTCTGGGCCGTTATCGAATATAACGGTCAGGAGGCGTATGTCGCCAAGCAGTATCTCACTGAGGCTGAATAGCATCGCTGAAGCAGCACCTCAATATTTCCTCTGCAGCAGCCTAACAGTCCAGAAAATACCGGCAGAAATAATCGATAAACTCAGCTACCACCTTCTTTTCTCGTGCCTGTTCAAATACAGTCACAAGAATGTTGCGTCTGCAGACCGGAAAACGGATCGGAATCAGGGTCACCTCATCACCCGGGGGGCCTCCCCAGGATTTCTCAGGCCAGAATCCGATCCCGAGGCCGGCTGCAATCAGATTTCGGACCGACTCCGGGCTGTTGCTCTCAAATATCATCTGAGGTCTTATACCGGCCTGACGGAAAAAGGAATCACAGGTCTCACGAAGCTGCCAGCCGTGTCCGAGCCGGATATATCCCTCCTCTCGAAGCTCTCTAAGATCCACCGATTTTTTCTGTGCCAGCTCGGAGCCTGTAGGAACTGCCAGAAAGATCTGCTCCTTTAAGACCCGCTGTCCGATCGCGCCCTCCGGCAGAAGGTCTTTTTCATTTCCTTCCTCTTTTCTCATCGCCGAACGCGAATCTATATGGATGTCACATGCAGCCGTCATTTCCAGCTGCGATACCTGAAACTTTACATCCGGATGGATCTTCCTGTATGCAATAATACAGTTTGTGATAAATGTGGAGGCAGCATAGAAGTTAAGATAGATCGTCTTTTCCGACGAGCATACCGACTCCCAGAGCTCATCCTTTAAATTATCGATCGATCCCATTAGTGGGATCAGGCGCTTTTCCAGAAGCTTTCCCTGTTCATTGAGATAGATCCGGTGATTTTTTCTATCAAATAAAGGGACACCCAGCTCATTTTCCAGACGCCGGATCGACTGGGACAGCGCCGGCTGGGCAATATGAAGTCCCTCCGCCGCCTTTGTCAGATTCCCATGCTTGGCGGCCTCAAGGAAGTAACGAAACTGAAGTAATTCCATGGTCGATTTCCTCATCTTGATCATTTTTATAACATTTACATTATGATAACATAAATATTATATATTTGAAATTAATAAAAAACAAGTTATATTATATCAGGTGGTAAAGACTGGCAATATTGACCGGTAATACGATGCTGTATACAAATGTATATGGAACTGATATCATTTACCATGAAAGGAGAGAAATATGAATACCATAATCGGACAACTCTCACAGATAGAACAGAAATCCGAAGATATCCTTGCAAACGGCGCCGAAAAAAAGAAAGCCCTTACGGAAGAATATGCTGCCCGGATAAAGGATCTCGATAATAAATGGAACGAAAATGTAAACAATCGTCTGAACAGCCTCAAAGAAGAAATGGACATGGATATCGATCTTAAGCTGAAGGAGCAGGATCAGCGTGCGAGTGATGCCATCCATCGGCTGGAGCGCCATTATGACCAAAACCATGCCGCTTATGTGGAGCAATTATTTCAGGAAATAACCGAGGTGTAGCTTATGGGAAATCTGTTGACCTACAGTGCCATTACTGCAAAGCTGAAGGCCATGAGCGGAAGGCTTCTGACGGATGAGGATTTCAGGAAGCTGGCCTTCTCCGACAACGTATCCGCCGCAGTGGAAGCCCTAAAAAGCTGCCCCTCCTACTCCGGCATCTTTGATGATCAGGATGTCGAAGCACTCCACAGAGAACAGATCGAACAGCTTTTATGGGTTTCCCTGTATCGGGATTTCTCCAGCCTCTACCGTTTTGCCACGATCCGGCAGCGGGCCTTCTTAGATCTGTATTTCATGCATTTTGAGATTGATATCATGAAGAAATGTCTGCGGGATGCCGCATCCGGAAGGCCGTCTGTCTTAGATCTCAGCAGCTTTGAAGAATTTTTCCGGAAACACAGCCACCTGAATCTGGTGGGGCTGGCCCAGTGTACCTCCATCGAGGGCTTTATAGAAGGTCTTTCCGGTTCCTTTTATTATGCTCCGTTAAAGGAGCTTCTCGATCAGGGTGTCAGCTCGCCTTTTGACTACGAATCCGCTCTCGACATCCTGTACTTTATCGCTCTCTGGAAGAATCTGAAGAAAAAGCTCGACCCGAAGGAGCTGGGAACGGTTATTGAATGTATCGGAGAAAAGATCGATCTGCTCAATCTGGAATGGCTGGCCAGAGCAAAGCAGCATTACCACTTATCCGAAGAATCATTAAAATCTCTCCTGATCCCTGTATATTTCCGACTGCGAAAGAAGCAGGTACAGGAGTTAGCCGCCACAGAATCAAAGGAGGAATTTATAAAGCTCCTCCGCACCACGCGGTACGGAAACAGGATCTTCTCCGGCCGGATCGACTTAAGCCAGCCCCGGGAGGTTCCGTTAAAGAAACTGTTCCGTTCCCTTTTGGATGCAGTCTATCAGGCCTCCGGGCGTAAAAACCCGTATTCTGCGGCGTCCATCAATACCTATTTTTATTTTAAGGAAGAAGAAACCCGCAAGCTCATCACGACCATTGAGGGGATCCGATATCACTTAGACGGGAACAGTATTCTTTCCTGCCTCGCAGAAAGCTAACAAGTAACAGAAAGGAGTAAGCACTTATGATCGAACAGATGAAGTTCATCAGCATTTCTGGCCCCAGAGACGATCTGGACCGTATGGTAAACCAGATACTGTCCCACTATGAGATCCATCTGGAAAACGCCATGTCAGAGCTCAAATCGGTCTCTAAGCTGATTCCTTTTTCCGGTACCAGCCCTTATAAGGAGCCGCTGGAAAAAGTCAGGAAAATGCTCGGAAGTACCAGTCCTGAACGAAAAAGCCCTGCACAGGACATGAATATCCAGGAGGCTGTTTCCCTTGTCGAGGACACCGATAAAGCTATGGAAGCGGCTGAACAAAAGAAAGCAGAGCTTGAGCAGAAATTAAAGGATACCCATGCCCTCTATGAGCAGGTCAATCTCTATACGGAGCTTGATTTCGATATTCCTGTCCTTTTAAAGTTTAAACATGTCAAATATCGTTTTGGCCGGGTCTTAAAGGAGCTGTATCCCCAGCTGCAGGGCTTTGCCGATGAATCGGAGGATACGATCCTCTGCAAATGCCATGAGACCGACCACTACATTTCACTGATCTACTTTGTACCGGAATCCGCTTCCGACCGCATTGACGCTGTCTTTTCCTCTCTGCAGTTTGAGCGTATCTTCCTTCCGGACGAATACGCCGGAACGCCGAAGGAAGCTTCTGCGGATCTGGAAGACCGCATGAATGAAATTAAGAAGCAGATTGCCGCTGCAACACAGGAGAGAGATGCCGTTCTGGAAAAACAGAAGGATCGTCTTTATGCCGCACAGGCTCTGTTGGAATCCTATCATTCCAATTTCAACGTGCGCCGTTTTGCCGCCCTGACCCACGAAAAGGATCATCCGTTCTATATTCTGTGCGGATGGCTTCCGGCTGAGGAGGCAAAAAAGCTGAAAAAGGAGCTGACCTCGGATGCCGATACCTTCTTCTCCATCGAAGACGGAAAGGATCACATTACCTGCACCCCGCCAACCCGCCTGAAAAATCCGGCCATCCTTCGTCCCTTTGAGATGTTTGTAAAAATGTACGGGCTTCCGGCTTACAATGAATTTGATCCCACTCTGCTGATCGCAGTCACCTACTCGATCTTCTTCGGCTTTATGTTCGGAGATGCCGGGCAGGGACTCCTTCTTCTGATCGGCGGCTTCCTGCTCTACCGGACAAAACGGATCGATCTGGCAGCCATCATTTCCTGCTGCGGATTCTTCTCTACGATCTTCGGATTTCTGTTCGGCAGTGTATTCGGATTTGAGGACGTGATCCCGGCTCTCTGGTTAAGACCGACCGAGGCCATGACAACGCTGCCGTTTGTCGGCCGTCTGAATACCGTTTTTGTAACTGCGATCGCCCTTGGCATGGGCATGATCCTTTTTACCATGATCCTGAACATTTTCTCCTGCATCCTGCGAAAGGATAAGGGAGAAGCTCTTTTTGATACAAACGGCGCTGCAGGCTTTGTCTTCTATTTCAGCCTCGCAGCGGTCATCGTCCTTTTCATGAGCGGTAAAACGCTCCCGGCAGCCGCTGTTTTAGCTGTAATGTTCCTGATCCCTCTCATTCTTATCTTCTTAAAGGAGCCGCTGACCGCCGCTCTGGAGAAGAAACAGGAGAAGCTGTCGGGCGGACTGGGAATGTTTATCACTCAGGGCGTTTTTGAACTCTTTGAGGTTTTATTAAGTTATTTTTCCAACACACTTTCCTTTGTCCGTGTCGGCGCCTTCGCCGTCAGCCATGCGGCTATGATGCAGGTAGTCTTAATGTTAGCCGGTGCGGAAAGCGGACACATAAGCATCCCGGTCATTGTGATCGGAAACCTGTTCGTCTGCGGCATGGAAGGCCTGGTCGTAGGGATCCAGGTGCTTCGACTGGAATATTACGAGCTGTTCAGCCGTTTCTATAAGGGAACCGGCCGGGAATTCAAACCATTTTGCAAAAGCAACATTTAGGAGGAAATCAATATGACTATCACAGTAAAAATTCTTTTAACTATCGCACTGATCGTAAGCATTGCTGTTCCCTTCGGCGCATTTGCCGCAGGTGAGAAAACAAAGGGCAGATACAAAAAAGCACTTGCAGTAAACGGACTTCTGTTTTTCGGAACGATCCTTTTTACCGTAACCGTTCTCTGCGGAAATGATGCTTACGCTGCCGAGACAGCCGCTAACGCTGTTTCCGACACCGCAAGAGGCATGGGATATCTTGCTGCTGCTCTCTCTACCGGACTTTCCTGCATCGGCGGCGGTGTAGCCGTATCTGCAGCTGCTTCCGCAGCTCTCGGCGCCATCAGCGAGGATTCCTCTATTCTTGGTAAGTCCCTTATCTTCGTAGGACTGGCAGAGGGTGTCTGCCTGTACGGACTTATCATCTCCTTTATGATCATCGGCAGCCTGTAAACATCGGCCCGAAAGAAGGTATCTGCATGAAGATGTATCTTATCAGCGATAAACTGGATACTCTGACCGGGATGCGTCTGGCAGGTGTCAAGGGGACTCTCGCCCATAATCGCGAGGAGGTCAAAAATGCCCTTGATACCGCACGGAAGGATAAGGACATCGGGATCCTCCTTCTTACAGAATCTCTGGGTCAGAAATTTCCGGATCTTGTAAAAGCCGTCCGATCGGAACAGAAGGCTCCGCTTTTGATCGAAATCCCGGATCGGCACGGCACCGGACGCCGCCCTGACTTCATCACCTCTTACGTGAATGAAGCCATCGGCCTGAAGCTTTAGGAAACGAGGTGACAGCTTTGACAATAGAACAGAAACTGCAGCATTTTGAGAGCTTATGCACCCGGGATGCCACTGAAAAATTTGAAAAAATGATTAACGATTTCACAGCCGGTCAGGAGGCAATGTTAAGCGAGCATGCCGCCCAGACCGAAAAAGCTGCCGAATTCCGTATCCGCACAGAATCGGAGAAGCTGCAGCGTGAAGCCAACAAAAGACTCTCTATAAGCCAGATCTCCATAAAAAGAGGCTACAGCCAGAAGCAGGAGGAGTTAAAGGGAAAGATCTTTTCCGAGCTGCGCGACCGTCTGGCACGGTTTATGGAAACTCCCGAATACAATGCCCTGTTAAAAGAACAGATCCTTAAGGCGAAGGAATTTGCCGGTGAGGAGGAGATCCATATTTACATTGATCCTTCGGATCAGGAAAAACAGAATATGCTGTCTCTCCAGACAAACTGCGACGTCCGTGTGAGCCAGTATCCGTTTCTCGGCGGAACCAGAGCCGTCATCTCCGCGAAAAACGTTCTGATCGACAATTCCTTTGAAACACGGCTCAAGGAAAGTGAAGAAAACTTCCAGTTTATTTTAGGAGGGAAAGAATCATGACAGCCCAGGGAATAATTTACGGGATCAACGGCCCGATCATATATTTAAAAGGTGATCACGGCTTCCATATCAACGAAATGGTCTATGTCGGCAAGGCAAACCTGGTGGGCGAGGTCATTGGCTTGACTTCCGAGAAAACAACGATCGAGGTCTATGAGGAGACCACAGGTCTTAAACCGGGCGAGCCGGTCACCGGAACAGGTGCTCCGGTATCAGCCACCTTGGCACCGGGTATCCTCACGAGCATTTTCGACGGTATCGAGCGTCCCCTCAATGCGATCCGTGACTTGGGCGGCTGCTATATCGACCGCGGCGTCCATGTACCGTCCCTGAACACAGAAAAGAAATGGGAAACCCATATAACGGTTAAAAAAGGGGAATATGTATATCCCGGAACGATCCTTGCCGAGGTTCCGGAGACAAGAGCGATCCTTCATAAGGTCATGGTTCCGCCGGATGTTGAGGGCTATGTCCTCTCTGTGGTTCCGGACGGAAGCTACACGATCAACGAAACTCTTGTCACGCTTCAGAAAAAGGATGGCACGGAGCTTCCTCTTACCATGACACAGAAATGGCCGATTCGTGTGCCGCGTCCCACCAGCCGCCGTTATCCGGCCACACGCCCCCTTGTCACCGGGCAGCGTATCGTTGATACCCTGTTTCCCCTTGCAAAGGGAGGCACTGCTGCGATCCCGGGCGGTTTCGGAACCGGAAAGACCATGATGCAGCACCAAATCGCCAAGTGGTCTGACGCCGATATCATTATCTACATCGGCTGCGGTGAGCGTGGAAACGAGATGACACAGGTTCTGGAGGAATTCTCCGAGCTTGAGGATCCGAAGACCGGAAATCCCCTGATGGAGCGCACCACACTGATCGCCAATACCTCCAACATGCCGGTTGCGGCCCGTGAAGCAAGCCTCTACTCCGGCCTTACCTTAGCAGAATATTACAGAGACATGGGATATCATGTTGCCATCATGGCCGATTCCACCTCCCGTTGGGCTGAGGCCCTTCGAGAGCTCTCCGGCCGTCTGGAAGAAATGCCTGCCGAGGAGGGCTTCCCGGCTTACCTTGCATCCCGCCTCTCCCAGTTCTATGAGCGTGCCGGCATGGTACAGAATTTAAACGGGACAGAGGGCTCCGTATCCATAATCGGAGCTGTATCGCCGCAGGGCGGAGACTTCTCCGAGCCGGTAACCCAGAATACAAAGCGTTTTGTCCGCTGCTTCTGGGGACTGGATAAAAACCTTGCTTATGCCAGACATTTCCCGGCAATCCAGTGGCTCACCAGCTATTCCGAATATCTGAACGATCTCTCCGGCTGGTATGCCGAACATGTCGACAGCCGTTTTGTGGACTACAGAAACCAGCTTGTCACGATCTTAAACAAGGAAAGCAGCCTTATGGAGATCGTAAAGCTGATCGGCTCCGATGTTCTTCCGGATGACCAGAAGCTGGTACTTGAGATCGCCCGTGTGATCCGTCTCGGCTTCCTTCAGCAGAACGCCTTCCACAAAGACGATACCTGCGTTCCGTTAAAGAAGCAGTTCAAAATGATGGAGACGATCCTGTATCTTTACAAGAAATGCCGAAGCCTGATCTCCATGGGTATGCCGGTGTCCGTACTGAAAGAGGAAAAAATATTCGAGCACATCATCTCCATTAAATATGATGTGCCCAATGACCGTCTTGATCTGTTTGACGGATATTTAAAGCAGATCGATGATTTTTATAATTCCGTAATGGAACGGAACGCATAAGGAGGCAGAGAAAATGGCAATCGAATATCTTGGCTTAAGCTCTTTAAATGGCCCTCTGGCCGTCTTAGAGGGCGTTTCCGGGGCTTCCTACGATGAGATCGTGGAAATGACCGTCGACGGAAAAGAAAAGAAGCTGGGCCGTATTATAGAGGCCTATGAGGATAAGGCAGTTATCCAGGTATTTGAGAATACGGAAAACATGGCCTTAAGAAATACACATACACGCTTAACGGGACATCCTATGGAGATCAGCGTTTCCGCAGATATGCTGGGACGCACCTTCGACGGACTGGGAAATCCGACAGACGGCTTAGGCCCGATCCGTGCGGAAAAGCAGCTGGATGTAAACGGAAAGCCTTTAAATCCGGTGGCCAGAGAATATCCGCGAAATTATATCCGGACCGGTATCTCCGCCATTGACGGGTTAATGACCCTGATCCGCGGGCAAAAGCTCCCGATCTTCTCCGGAAACGGACTCCCCCATGACCGACTGGCTGCCCAGATCGTTATGCAGTCCTCTCTCGGCGATAATACGGATGAAAAATTTGCTGTCGTTTTTGCCGCGATGGGCGTAAAATATGATGTAGCAGAATATTTTGAGCGTACCTTCCGTGAAAGCGGAGTTCTGGATCATGTAGCCATGTTCATCAATCTGGCTAACGATCCTGTTGTCGAGCGTCTGATCACCCCGAAGGTTGCCCTGACCGTTGCAGAATATCTCGCCTTTGAAAAGGGCATGCATATTCTGGTCATCCTGACGGATATGACCTCTTATGCCGAGGCCATGCGTGAGGTCTCCTCCTCCAAGGGTGAGATCCCGTCCCGAAAGGGATACCCCGGCTACCTCTACAGCGATCTTGCCTCTCTCTACGAGCGTGCCGGTATCGTTGCAGGCCGCAGCGGCTCCGTAACACAGATCCCGATCTTGACCATGCCGAATGATGATATCACACATCCGATCCCCGACCTGACCGGATATATCACAGAAGGGCAGATCGTTCTGGATCGTGCATTAAACGGACAGTCCGTCTACCCGCCTATCAGTGTACTTCCGTCCCTGTCCCGACTGATGAAGGATGGCATCGGCGAAGGCTACACAAGAGAAGACCATCAGGATGTGGCAAACCAGCTGTTCTCCTGCTATGCCCGGGTCGGAGATGCCCGCGCCCTCGCCTCTGTTATCGGTGAGGATGAGCTTTCCCCTCTGGATAAAAAATATCTGGAATTCGGTAAAGAGTTTGAACACCGCTTTATCGGACAGGATATCCACGATAACCGTACCATAACCGATACCTTAAATATCGGCTGGGAGCTTCTGGGACTTCTTCCGAGAGAAGAACTGGATCGTATCGACACGAAGATCCTGGACAAATACTACAAACCGTCCGTTCTGTCCGAAGATTCCCTGTAAACAGCGAAACGAGGAGGGAGCTTAATGAATCCGAATACATTTCCCACCAAAGGCAATCTGATCCTGGCGAAAAATTCCCTGGCCCTGGCTACTCAGGGCTATGGGCTCATGGATAAGAAGCGTAACATTCTTCTCCGGGAGCTGACCAGCCTCATCGATCAGGCTAAAAGCATCCAGTCTGAGATCAATGAAACCTTCACCGATGCCTATCAGGCGCTTCAAAAGGCAAATATTGAGCTTGGGATCCGTTTTGTGGAGGAAATCGCCGACTCGATTCCCGAAGAACAGTCCATCCGCATCAAGGCGCGGAGTATCATGGGAACCGAGATCCCTCTTGTGGAATATGTTCCCGTCCAGAGAGAAAAGCCGCCGTATTCCTTCTACAGTACCAGCGATTCGCTGGATGAAGCCTGCCTTGCCTTTGAAAAAGTAAAAGAACTGACTGCCCGGCTCTCCATGGTGGAGACCTCCGCCTTCCGTCTGGCAGAGAGCATAAAAAAGACACAGAAGCGGGCCAATGCCCTGAAGAACATCACGATCCCCTCCTACCAGGCTCTCGTCACCGAGATCTCAAATGCTCTGGAAGAAAAGGACCGGGAGGAATTTACCAGATTGAAAGTTATCAAACGGAGTGCAGAAAAATGAGTAACCATCACCGGACTGCTGACCGCCTGACGATCCTTTTTTCGGGGATCCTGTGTGCCTTCTGCCTTATGGTCGTGTTTTTGATCACCTCCATCGAGGCAGTTACCTACTGGACCCCCGGATATTATGAAAAAGAATATACCCGCTATCAGGTTCTGGAGGACCTGCCGGATATGACCATGGATGACCTTCTTTTCGTCACAGATGAAATGATGTCTTATTTGCGCGGAAAAAGAGATGACCTTCAGGTTATTATTACCACCATCGACGGGGAAAAACGGGAATTTTTCTCTGACCGCGAGATTGCACACATGACTGATGTCAAAAAGCTGTTTTCCGGCGGTCTGTGGCTTCGGCGCATCGGAATCCTTTTTCTTCTGCTTACTGCGGTGTGCCTGTTTTTCTGGCAGAAGCGCCACACTGACCGAAGGCATCTGCTGGCAAGACTTATGCCCTATTCCCTTTGCATGGGAACAGGGATCTTTTTTACTGTCGCTTTGATCCTGACTGTGATCATATCCACAGACTTTACAAAATATTTTCTGGTTTTCCACCATATCCTCTTTGATAATACCCTGTGGATCCTGTATCCGGACGAGGATCTGATGATAAATATGCTTCCGGAACCCTTCTTTATCGACACCGCTCTCCGGATCGCTGCGATCTTCGGCGGACTTGTCCTTATCTTTTTTTTCATCTGCTTCCTTCTCTGGAGGCGGAACATCAAAAAGGCCTGACTCTCCCTGCGGCATATATTTTTTTGAATCATTGACGTTTTTTCACTTTTTCGATATATTTAATATTGGAAAAAACAAGATAGGATAATTATGATGAAAAAAATATTAAGTTTTCTGCTCTGCCTGCTCCTCAGTTTAAACGTTCTGGCTTCCGGACAGGCACTTGCAGCCACAAAATGGTCCTCTGATGTAGCTGTCTCGGCCGACGGTGCGATCCTTATGGATTCCGGTTCCGGCGCGATCCTCTATGAAAAAAACTCCAGACAGTCCTACTACCCTGCCAGCATAACGAAAATACTGACCGCTCTGGTCATCATTGAAAACTGTGATCTCGATGATACGGTAACCTTCTCAAGTGCTGCCGTCAACACCCTTGAGCCCGGTGCGTCTATTCTGGGCGCCCGCACCGGAGATCAGATGAGTGTGCGGGATTGTCTTTATGCCCTGCTCCTCCAGTCTGCAAATGAGGTAGCCAACGCCCTTGCGGAGCATTGCTCCGGAAGCATCGAAGCCTTCGCCGAATTAATGAACAGCAAAGCGGCTTCTCTTGGGTGCGTCAATTCAAATTTTGTAAATCCCAGCGGACTAAATGACCCTGATCACTACACCTGCGCGTATGACATGGCTCTGATCGCCCAGGCCTGCTTTGCAGACCCGGTTTTCGTTGAGATCGATTCCACGACCTGGCATGATGTCCCGGCCGGGCAGCTGAAGCAGTATCCGGAGGGATGGAGATACTATGCCCACCACAGGATGTTGAAAAAGAATGATTCTGCCTATTATAGCGGCATCATCGGCGGAAAGACCGGATACACCTCTCTGGCGGGAAATACCCTCGTCACCTGCGCCCAGAGAGACGGAATGAAGCTGGTCACGGTTGTTTTAAACGGACATCAGACCCACTACTCCGATACGAAGGCCCTTCTGGACTTTGGCTTCCAAAATTTTAAATCTGTGGCTGTCGCGGATAATGACAGTACGTATCAAAAGATCGAGCAGGATCTCTCCATCAACGGGATCTTCCCGGGAGACACCCTCCGGCTCTCCGTCAACAAAAACAGTGTTGTCACACTCCCCGCCGAGGGAGATTTTTCCGATGTGACCTCCACTCTGGACTACGAGCTAACCGGTACTGCCCCCGATTCTGCGATCGCCTGTATTGAATACATGTATGGGGATAAAAAGATCGGACAGGCCTATTTGGAGGCCATAAGGGAGCCCGGCTACACTCTGCCTGATGATCCGTCTGCCTCTACCGAGGAGACCTCTGCCTTTACCAAGGAAACCTCTGCGGCAGAAACAGATGCGCCCCTCCAGACAGAGGAAGCCGAAATCAAAAAAAGCTCTGACAACACCGTAAAACCAAAGCTTCTTCCCATTTTAAAGAAGGTACTGATCGCAGCCGCCGGACTGGGTGCGGTTGCCGCCCTTATCTTCGGGATCCTTGCTTTTCGGGAACACAGAGAACGAAATGAACGGATCCTGCGCCAGCAGCGCCGTGAAAACCGCTTAAAGAGATGGGGCTATTCTACCACAGAATTTGACAAGATAATGGAAGATCATATCCGCTCCCGGTCGACTTATAAAAAGCCCGGCTTCCGGGATCGCTTCCGACGAAAATAGTTTCGATAAAAAAACAGTGAGGACACCGCAAAGGCTGATGATCTGCGGTGCCCTCATTCTTATATCCGATGAAGCGAAGTTCTACGCTTCTGTATTCTGTCTTACTCTTTTCTTCGCTTTTTCCCGCTCCGCACGGCGGAGCTTTGTATCCTCCTTCTTTCTGGCGATCAGCTCCGCTCCTTCGCTGTTCACGATCTTTTGTGTCTTGATTGCGAAGACAGAGCCGTCCTCGGAGCGCTTCATCCTGATCTTTCCCTTCACCGGTCCATGCTCCGGACAGGCTGCAAGGCAAAGATAAAACCGCTGCCCATACGAAAACCAGCGGATCTTCTTTCTCAGCATTCTCCGACATTTATAACAAACCATATCCGTGACCTGTTTGTCACTCATTGCGTCCTCTTTTGTTGCAAAGCCTCTGGAAACAAACTTGGAATAATCCGGAAATACAAGAGTAAATTCTTCTTCCCTGCACTGTGGGATCCGGTAATAATCCACGGAAACGTATTCCCCGACCTGATCCATATCAAGCCTCTGCAAGACCCCTCCTGTATACTCGGCATCCTCCAGCGCCCGATGGAACGGGACATTGGCTTCAAGACCGAAAAAATTCACTGCCACATCTAAGGATTCTCTTGTTTTTCCGTCGGAATAAAGGCGGCTGTATAATTTCTGCACATCATAAAACAGGAGCGGACTCGCAAACGGGATCTCTATTCCGTGATATACCATATTTCTCTGCAGCTCTGTCAGATCCATACTGCCCCATGTGCAGAAAATATAGTCGTCTCCGCACCATTCAAGAAAGCTCTCCATAACCTGTTTAAACGGCTCGCCCCGGTGGATAAGCTCATCCATCGTTACATGCGTTACCTCAGAGATTGCAAAATGCATCTGGCGGTATACACAGGGACGGATCAGACGGTGGAATTCCGACAGCTTTTCCATATTTTCATTTAATTTTACGGCTCCGATCTCAAATATCTCGAATGGAAGATGGTCAAGGGACGCTTCTTTCCCCGCGGAGCTCTGATTCCATTCCAGATCAAAAACAATATAACTTTTCATAGTGAAACAAGTATAGCACAGTTTTCCCTGCTTGTAAATTTCAGTTGAGTTTCCGTTCCATCAATATTATACTAAGTGATATAAAAAAAATTATATAAGGAGAGTATTTCCATGAAACATATTACCGCGCTTGCACATATCGCACTGTTTACGAAAGATCTGAATGCCTCTGTAAAATTTTATGAGAAGCTGGGCGGCTCCGTCTGCGGACATGCCGATGTTGAAAAACCCGCCGGAACCAACCACATCACTCTGGTCGCACTTCCCGGATTTGTCCTTGAGATCATTGAACCCCATGACGGAAGCACTGTCACTTCTGAGGGCGGACTGTTCCCCCACATTGCGATCGAGGTCGATGATATCGACGCTGCCGTAGCTGAACTTAAAGAGGCCGGTATTACAAACTTTAGAAGCGAAGCTCCCATGACACTTCCCATCTTTGGCGGGATCCGGAACATTTTCTTCTTTGGCCCGAACGGAGAGCTGTTAGAGCTCCTTCAGAAGCTGTAAAGGGCAAGGGCTACCGATGAGATCCAATAAAAAAACGGGTAAACTCCTGCATGAAATACAGTCAGATACCCATGTTCAGAAAATGAAAAAATATGTTCAGCACGGACATGTTTCCACATTCGAGCATTGCAGAAATGTAGCACGCTTAAGCTATTATATCAATAAAAGATTTTCGCTTAATGCCGATCTAAAGGTGCTGCTGGTCGGCGCCATGCTCCACGACTTCTACCTCTATGACTGGCATAAAAAGGATGGCGGAAGGCACCGCCTGCACGGCTTCACCCATGCGGAAAGAGCGTGCAAAAACGCAAGAAAATACATAAATATCGATAAGAAAACCTCAGATGTGATCTACTGCCACATGTGGCCGTTAAACCTCCGGAGAGTTCCCGCTTCAAGGGAAGCCTGGATCGTCTGCATTGCAGACAAGCTTGTTTCCCTTCGGGAAACTCTCCTGAGGAAATAAAGCTTCTTTTTTGCCTTACTTCAGCTCGAGTCCTTTTTTATATAACTGATAGGTTTCAAGTCCGGACAGATCTACGTCATCCATAGTGACCGGATCTCCCTTTTTCACGTCATTTAAAAGGACAGAACCATTTAACAGATAGAAGGGAGCTGCATTTCCGACTGCTTTTCTCTCAAGAAGCTCCGGTGTCAATCCATCGATCTCATGGTGATGACCGTGAACCGTAAAGACTGTTCCCTTCTTAAGGTCTGTGTCGGCAACACCGGCAAGAACAGATACCTGTCGACACTCCGTATGCGTTCCGACTCCAAGGAAATCGCCGAGAATGATGGAGGCCGGAGTTTCCATTCCCATATAGTGGTATGGGTAATAAATGCAGCAATACTTGTCATTTTTGCTCATTACATGCCCTTTTCCCTTTAAGATATCCCACATCTTCTCATTCTCGCATTTTACGATAATAAATTCGCCGCCGCAGAAGCTGGCTTCATCTTTTCCTCTCAGGTTATAGAATACATCTACAACACCTGTCTTATCAAGAATGCCCCCATCCTCCTTCGGAATGAAGATATTGGCAAGCTCACTGATCTTTGCGATGGGGTAGCTTAAGAACGGGGAGGTCGGAACGAGTCCGGTCACATTGGAAACAAGATTCATCTCGCAGAGATCAGCCGGAATGACATCCAGATATTTCTCCAGAAGCCTTCTTCTTTCCTCCAGTGTTTCCGTTCCCTTATAATACCAGCTGTCCATCATCTCAGGCAGCTTCTCCGGCTTGCAGTTTCCGTCCAGATACTGGAAATCGCCGCTTTCCCGATCCCACACGAAATCATATTCGCTGGATTTTCCCGCTGCAACGACCTCAAGTCCAAGAAGCTGTGCCCATGTATAAAGATCGATCAGATTTCTCGGCTGATCGCCGTTTACCAGTGCATACACTGCATTATTCTCAGCAGCGACCTGATTTAAAAGTGGGCCGCATACACTGTCTGTCTCCTTAGATACCATGTAAACGTTAATGCCCTTTTTCAGTGCGATCAAAGCGGCATCCGAGCTTACAGCAGTATTTCCGGTACACTCAACAAGAGCGGTTATCCCACATTCTGCGACAAGACGGTAATCGCCGACAATGAGAATTGCATCCTCCGGGGCTGCATCGATCGCTTTTTTGTCATCACAGACAACGATCTTATTCTCATCGTATCCGATCTCCTTTAATACGTCCCTGCATTCATCTGTATGTCTGGAGCAGATGACACGCAGCTCCATGTGTTTTACATGGGGGATCTGAGCTAATAAGGTGTAACCATATCCACGTGTCGCACCGATGATGCCGACTTTTGATACCTTTCCGGATTTGTCATTAATCAGGTTTGTATAATCCATAATTTTTATTAATCTCCTCTAAAGCTGATTATTGTTGATGAATATTTTATGGACGGAATACGATCTTAATTGCCGCATCGTCCTTATCTGCAAGATCAAAGCCCGCCTTGATGTCTGCAAGCTTAAATTCATTTGTGATCAGCGGTTTGATCTTAACAGAACCCTGAATGACCGGGCGAAGTGTATCCGGTACCCACACGAAGCGTTCCTGCCATGTATGATGAACAAGACACGTATTTACGAACTCCAGTCCGTCATCATGCCAGCGGCTGATGTTTAACGTGATCGGGGTGGTCACCCAGCTGTAAAATACAAATTTACCGTTGTGGCGGATCATGGCGCTTGCCGCATTAAAGGATTCGGCTGAACCCGCTGCCTCAACAACAACATCGGCACCGCGTCCTCCGGTCAGGGCCTTGACCTTTGCCACCGGATCCTCCTCCTTTGAGTTGATGACAATATCCGCTCCGAGAGATTTTGCCAGATTTAATTTCCCCTCAAGAACATCAACAACAATAACCTGATATGCACCCTTTAATTTAGAGCACTGGGCAATGATCTGGCCTGCATATCCGGCTCCCATGATGACAACGGTATCACCAAGCTGTACGCCTGTATGAAGTCCGGAGTACATCGCACATGCCGTCGGCTCACCAAGAGCTGCTATATCCATATCAAGACCTTCCGGAACCGGCTGAAGCTGGAAGTTTTTCGCCTTGAAGTAGTCGGCAAAGTTATTATTCCATCCGAAAGCGATAACCTTATCGCCGACCTTGTAATCACTGACACGGCTTCCTACCGCAACGACCGTACCACCGCTCTCATGTCCGAGAAGGAATGGAAATTCCGGCGGCTGGCGAAACTCTGCCGTCTGCGGCGGCATGAAGCCACGATAGAAACTCTTGTCAGAGCCGCAGATACCCATCATGTGGTTCTTAACAATGATATCATCCTCTCCGCACTCTAATTCACGCTCGATCAGCTCGATATCGTATGCCTTATTTAAACGTGCTGCTCTGGTAACAAATTTTTCCATGGTCAATACCATTCCTTTCCGATATTATTTTCTGATATTATTTGAAATCCTATTTTTCAATATTATTTTTGATACTTCTTTCCGGTACTGCTTAAATAATGTGAAGGAACACAAGGATACAGGTAACTACGGCCCCGGTAAATCCGGCTACGGTAGAAGCACCGCCTACGCCGCGGATACCCTGGTTCACATTCATGTTGGACATGGAAACAGTTACCCAGAATCCGGAGGAGTTGGCATGCTTAAACATCAAAGCGCCTGTACCGCAGGCTAAGAATGCTGCTACCGGAGAGATACCGAGTGTTGCTAACATCGGCTCAACTAAAGCAGCTGCTGTCATTACGCCAAGAGCATTTGATCCGGTCACTACATGGATGATCGCTGCAATAATGATCGGGATCAGGATCGCCGGGAACGGAGACTGTACGATGATGTCTGCGATCTTTTCTGCTACGCCTGCATTTTTAACAAAGGTAGCAAGGGCGCCGCCCATACCGGTAACAACGATCGGTACCGCAGAAGCTACAATGCCTTCGTTTACCCAGTCGTTTAAGACTTCCTTGCTTCTCCATTTCTTTCCTGTCAACGGTAAAGAAAGGATACATCCGGTGAACAGAGCTGCTAACGGGCTTCCGATGAAAGCAAGGAAGTTTGCGATCGGAGTTTCCGGAACAAGGATAGAAGCAACGGTGTTAAGAAGGATCAAGAACAGCGGGAACAGGATCGGGAGCAGAGATTTAAACAGAGACGGAAGCTCCATGTTTTCACTCTCCGCTGCTGACTTCAGGAATTCCTCCTTCGGGGCAACCGGTGTTTTTAAGGTCATACAGTATAATGTAGCTGCAATTACACTTGGAACGGCTACAATAGCGCCCCAGAGGATCGCCTGTCCGAGAGGAACGTTCAAAAGAGCTGCCGCGGATACCGGGCCCGGTGTCGGCGGTACTAAAGAAGCGGTAACAAGGGCGCCAAGATAAAGAGCAGTACCATAGCTCATCATAGACTTATTTGTCTTGACTGCTAAAAGAGATACGATCGGGATCAGGAGAATTACGACTGTATCTGCAAAGATCGGAATACCAAGGATCGCGGAGCTCAGTGCGATCGCCCAGATCATATTTTTTTCACCTACAAGGCCGATCGCCCATTTGGTGATCTTGATCGCCGCACCTGTTTTTTCAAGAACCGTACCCATGGTACATCCGAGAACAATAACAATAGCTACACTTTTGATGGTTCCGGAAAATCCGCTGTTGATGGTACTCTCGATCTTCTCCCACGGAGTTTTGAGCGCTACAGAAAGGATCAGAGCGGAAACCAGAATTCCCATTGCTGCGTTTACCTTACATTTTGAGATCAGGATGATCATCAACGCAATAACAACGGCAAAAACAATTAGTACATAAGATGTTGACATGTAAAAATTACCCCCTTCTTAGATTTGCGGCTGCAGCTTGCAGCACATTAATGTTACACTCATAAATCAGCAATATTTATGCCAGATATTTTTTTCCCTGAAAAAAAAAATTGATTTCCCTTTGTTTACCTTATATAATTGGCATCTGTACTTTCCGCTTTGTCTTGTGCAAATTTCTCATGACGATGTTGCATTGAAAAAGATGTTGCAACACATGAACAGAATTTGAAACATCTGCATCATGCTGCATCATCTTTTATCCTTGATCACTCGATCCTATATTTGATATTTCTGCATTTTTCTCCAGAGGGTGGAACGGTTTATCCCAAGAAGGGCGGCTGCCTTCGACTTATTTCCTCCGCATCGGTTCAACGCCTTCCGGATCCTCTCCTCCTCCGTTTCGATCTCTGCCTCTTTCTTTTCGATCTCCGGAATATTCCGTGCCTCCTCCAGATCATCCGGATAAAGAGCCTCTCTCATATTTTGGGCTGTGATCCACTCTCCGTCCTTTTGTACGCAGACCCGCTCCACGATGTTCCTAAGCTCTCTTATATTACCCGTAAATGGATAATTGTATAGAAGCGGGATCGCATCCGGGGCAATAAACGGCACCTGCATTCCGGCCTCAGTACACAGCATTTTTACAAAATGAAGAAACATGAGCTCTACATCATTCCCACGCTCTCTAAGGGGTGGGATGAACAGGCGCAAAACATCCAGCCGATACATCAGATCCTTTCTGAATTTTCCCTGTGCCGCCAATTGAGAGATGCTCTTATTGGTCGCAGCAAGGATACGGACATCCACATCGATGACCTTATTATCTCCGATCCTTCTGACCTGCTTCTCCTGAATGACCCTTAAAAGCTTACTCTGAGTCGCCAGAGATATTTCTGCGACCTCATCCAGAAAGAGGGTGCCTCCGTGGGCCTGCTCAAACAGCCCCATCTTTCCTCCCTTACTGGTACCGGTAAAGGCGCCCTCTACATAGCCAAACAGCTCACTTTCCAGAAGATTTTCTGCCAATGCCGCACAGTTGATCGCCACAAAAGGCCCGTTTTTCCGTTTGCTGGCATTATGGACACTCTGGGCAAACAGCTCTTTTCCTGTTCCGGTCTCTCCAACAATAATTATGTTAGAATCCGATGCCGCATATTTCTTTGCTGCGGCTATCGTCCGATCCATCCGCTCGCTCTTATGGATGATATCCTCAAACGTATATCTGGCCTTTAAACCACGTTCATTTAACTTTCTTCGGATCTGACCTTCCAAATCCTGAATAAGCGTTATGTCAGAAAGATCCAGCACCACGCCGGAAATTTCTCTGTTGGCGATCACCGGAGTTCCGCTCACGGAGATTTTTGTTTTCGTGCCGGGAACGGTCAGAATCTGACCGGATATCTCCTTTTCCGTTTCCATAACTGTACGATACACTTTGGAAAGATACGGCAGCGTATCCTCTAATCTTCGATCCTTCAGGCTAATATTTCCATGCATCTGACGGACGACCCGGTTCCTGACTAATATCACCCCCCGGTTGTCCACATAAAGGATCCCGTCCTTTGATGAATAAATGATCGTCTTATACATCTGGGAAACGATCCTCTCCTGCCGGATCTGATCGACCGTTCGGATCGCTTCATCAAGGGCCCTAAGGATCGTATCTTCACCTGTCCGTATCACGACAGAATTTATCCCCATCTGTCTGGCCAGCATATTTACCGAATAGCCGCCTATAACGGCATCACACCCGGCCTCCAGCACCTTCTGCATGGTATCGGATATCTCATCATGCTCTACCGGGGCGTATGCACGAACATCAATATTCATGATCTTTCCTGCGGTCTCTGCCTCAAATAGCTGACCCTCGAAGCCGCAGATCGCAATTTTCTTTGAATGAAAACGTTCCCCACACTCATGGATCGCACGGATAATATCATATCCGGATATCGAGAGGCTGATCGTGGGGATCTGATGATACATGGAGGTAGTCTTTCTCGCCGTATATCCTCTCGCGATGATCGCATCGTATTCCCCGGTCGGGACATCCGGTGTATCCTCCACCGTCATGGTACATATATCTGCGTTCACTCTTTTGGCGTCCTTATGATGCGAAAGGACATATTCCACCTTGCTTCTCAGCTCCGGGTAAGGGACAATAAATAAAAGACGGATCATAAAGCTGCCTCCATTCTGTTATGCTGCAGCTGCCGCAATGCTGCAGACACTTTTGTTCGGTATGGGCCATCATGTTGCATCGGTGTTGAATTTTGTTTGATTATACAACAGTGCAACACTATTCGTCAACGCATCGCCGCCCGCTTGAAACAGCGGATCTGCACATTTATATACAATTCTTGCAAAACCTCCCTCTTTGTCAGGGGATTTTTCATTTTTTTATCCTGCCTGATCCCCGTCCGATCCCCTCTGTAAAAAAGCTGCTAGGTTGGCATGTTTTTTGCTATATTTAATGGTGAATATGTATTTGCATCATTTAGCATTAGATGATATGAGGAGGATAACATGGCTGTATTAGGATGCATCGCAGATGATTTTACAGGCGCCAGTGACGCCGCATCATTTCTCGTAAAGGGAGGCATGAGTGTAAGGCTCTACAACGGGATCCCGCAGAACAGCGAATCCTGCAGCTCTGCACAGGCTATCGTGATCGCTTTAAAATCGCGAACACAGGAAACAAGCTCTGCCGTAGCAGACAGCCTTCAGGCAGCCCGCTTCCTCTTAGACCAGGGTGTGAAACAGATCTATTTCAAATATTGCTCTACCTTCGATTCTACTCCAAAGGGAAACATCGGGCCGGTGGCTGACGCTCTCATGGAGCTTACGAAATCTTCCTGCTCCATTCTCTGCCCCGCACTCCCGGTAAACGGAAGAACCGTAGAAGACGGAAAGCTTATGGTAAACGGAGTTCCGCTTCACGAGAGCCACATGAAAAATCATCCCCTTACGCCTATGTGGGACTGTAGGATCGACCATCTGATGGCTCCTCAGAGCAAGTTCCGCTGTATGAATATCTCCTCGGATGAGCTGGAGCACTTTTCTGTGGAAAGCCTTAAAACAACGCCAATTTACTTGATTCCTGATTATAGAACTGCTGAGGACGGTGAAAGAATCGCTCGCGTTTTCAGCTCACTCCCCCTCCTTACCGGCGGAAGCGGGATCTTGGAGCCCCTTGCAAAAATCTGGGCGAAAAAGCTTGCTTCCTCCGGTACTATCCCCAAAAGTGCGACAACAGGAAACGCACTGCTCTTAGCCGGAAGCTGTTCTAAGGCAACTTTGGGGCAGATCGCATGGTATCAGAGTCAGGGGATGCCCACCTACAAGCTCGATCCGGAAGCTATGATAAATGGAAAGCAGACGCTGGAGGATGCGTGGGAATTTGTTATGAAGTATTCTGCTCCCAATAAAACGGTATTGGTATACAGCTCCGACACACCGGAAAGAGTCCGGGAATTTCAGAAAATGGGAGCCGAACGTGTTGCTTCTGTATTGGAGGGCACTACAGCCGCCCTCGCAGCCCGGGCGGTGAAAGCCGGCTTTACCCGCATCATCACCGCCGGTGGGGAGACCTCCGGTGCCGTCACAAAGGGGCTTGGCTTCTCCTCCTACTGGATCGGAGAAAGTGTTGCCGCGGGTGTTCCGATCATGGTTCCCGCTGAACGTCCTGATATACGTCTTATCTTAAAAAGCGGAAACTTCGGCCAGCAGGACTTCTTTGTCCGTGCCCTGTCTATGACCGGAAGCTTTGATCCGGAGCTGGATAGAAAGCTTGAAGATGCCGTCTGGGCAGCCCACAGCCTGTTTGAACGCGGAAAGACCAGCGGCTCCTCTGCCAACATGAGCTTCTCCCACAACGGCCACATTTACATTACTGCCAGCGGCAGCTGCTTCGGCACACTCAAAAAAGAAGATTTTTCCTGTATTGATAAGGACGGCTCGGTCATTTCCGGTAAAAAGCCGAGCAAGGAATGGCCGCTCCATACAGCACTCTTTGAGAAGGATCCGGACATCGGCGCCGTGATCCACACACACAGTACCTATGCCGTTTTATGGAGCTTTGTTCCCGCCTCCGATGAAAAGGACTGCATACCGGCTCATACCCCTTACCTGAAAATGCGGCTGGGCTCTGTCGGCTTGATCCCCTACGAGAAACCGGGATCAGAAGCCCTGTTCTCTGCATTCCGCGAAAGAGTCATGGACAGTGATGGCTTCCTCTTGAAAAATCACGGCCCTATCGTTCCCGGAAAAACAATTATGGACGCCTTCTACAGTCTGGAAGAACTGGAAGAAAGCGCCCACATTGCATGGGAATTAAGGAATAATGAATAAAACTCTAACTGGGAGAGGCGATTAATTTTGCTCTCCCAGATATTTTTCTGTATGCTTTGTGTTTACTGCCTCACAGATCCTGCGCAGTCCCTCCTCTACGGTTGCTCTCGGACAAGCCAGATTCAGGCGGATAAATCCGTCAGAGCTCTGCACAAACATATTTCCGCCCTCAAGAAGCACGCCTGCCTTATAGGCGAAAAACAGCGGAAGATGCTCATCCGGTTCAAAATATGCGCTTAAATCTACCCACGCCAGATAGGTTGCTTCGGAGATTCTGCATTTTGCCTTCGGAAGATGCTCCTTTAAGTAGTTTACCGTAAATTCAAAGTTTCCGTCCAGATAAGCTCTAAGCTCCTGTAACCACTCATCTCCCTTTTCATAGGCAGCCTGTGCTGCGGCAATACTCAACGGGTTATCAAAGTTATAATGGCGGTCCAGCCAGATCTTTCTCATATCTTCATCACGGATAATAACATTGGAGATCATCATTCCGGCCAGATTAAAGGTCTTGCTCGGGGCCATGCAGGTGATAAGTCTTTTATAGTCCGGCATTACCTTTCCAAGGGGTGTATGATGCTGACCCAGTCTCAGAAGATCACAGTGGATCTCATCTGAGATCACCCATAACTGATGCTTCTCAACGATCTTTGCAACCTTTTCCAGTTCCTCCTCTTTCCACACGCGGCCGCTGGGGTTATGCGGATTGCAGAAGATCAATAAAGTTGTCTTCTCATCTGCTGCCTTTTTCTCAAGATCATCATAGTCGATCTTATAGTATCCATCTTCATTGATCAGATCGGAGCATACATATTCCCGCTTGCTGAAATCCGCTGCATATTTAAAATATGCGTATGACGGTGTTAAAAACAGTACCTTCTCATCCGGCTTGCAGATATATTCGACCAGCTCGAATAATGCGGGGATGATCCCATTTGACATAACCAGCTCTTTCCGGTCAAAGCTCCAGCCATATTTTTTCATGCACCAGCCGTTAAATGCGTCATAATAGCTCTTTTCAAATACTCTGCTATAACCGAAGATCCTCTTATTGAGTCTCTCACGGATCCCGTCAATTACTACCTCCGGTGTGGCAAATTCCATATCAGCGACCCACATGCGGATAAATTCCTCATCCTTGTAAGGAAATGTCATCGTTTCATCTGCGTGGAAAATATAGTCACGGAAGCCATCCGTATTCAAAGCATTCGTGTGTCTTCTGTCAATGATCTCATCAAAATTATACATATCTCATTTCCTTTCCGGCTTCACCCTTGTTGTTTGATGCACCAATTTTATCAGACTTTTTCTTTTAAAGTCAAATAAGCCGGAGTTTCTTGGAATGAAACTAAATCATAAATTTGTTTCGTGAGAATAGATTTTTACCTTCATTTTTTGGCATATCGGCAGGAAAGCTAACTTTTTCACCCGGATATCGCAAATTTGTTGATTTATAATAAATTTTTCCGACAGCCCACTTATGCATTGTTCTTTTTATACGTCGTTCTCTTTATACGTTATTTCCCTTAATACCTTACGGACAGGCAGCACACAGCCGGGAGACACCGACAGCTCATCGACTCCCATTCTTATAAAGGTCTCGGTAAGCGTTGTATCTGCTCCCAGCTCTCCGCAGATCCCCACCGGGATTTTGGCCTCATGGGCGCTCTCCACCGTCATCCGGATCATCTTTAAAACGGCCGGGTGGTGTGCGTCGTAAAACAGCTCCAGCTTCTGGTTCTGCCTGTCTGCTGCCAACGCATACTGTGTCAGATCATTCGTTCCGATACTGAAGAAATCGACTTCACCTGCAAGCTCGTCACTGACCATGACTGCCGCCGGGGTTTCGATCATAATGCCCTGAGGTACATTGCCGAAAGTAATCTTCTGCGCTCTCAGCTCCTCCTTTACCTCCTCCATGATCTCCTTCACCCTGCGAACCTCCCAGACTGACGTGATCATCGGATACATGACCGCAATATTTCCGTATGCACTGGCGCGCAGGATCGCCCTTAGCTGTGTCTTAAATATCTCCGGCTGCGACAGACAGATCCGGATTGCACGATAGCCGAGGGCCGGATTTTCCTCCTTGGGAATGTGAAAATAATCTGCCTGTTTGTCCGCTCCGATATCCAGTGTGCGGATTATAACACGTTTTCCTTCCATTGCCTCTGCGACAGACCGGTAAATCTTAAACTGTTCCTCCTCATCAGGATAATCCATGCTGTTGAGATAGATGAACTCACTTCGGAATAATCCGATCCCGCCGGCATCATTTTCAAATACCATATCCAGATCGTCGAGGCTGCCGATATTCGCATAGAGGCTTACATGCCGTCCATCTAACGTCACATCTTCTTTTCCCTTTAATTCCAGAAGGAGAGCCTTCTTTTTCTCCTCCTCGGCCTTGCGTTTTAAAAGTCCTGCTCTTACCATCTCATCCGGTTCAATATAGACAGTACCGTCAAAGCCGTCCACGATCGCTTCTTTCCCGTCCATATCGGCCCGCAGATCTATCCCGGTGTCGACAATGGCCGGGATACCCATGGTTCTGGCTAAGATCGCCGTGTGGGAATTGACCGAACCTCCGGCGGTGACAAAAGCAAGGATCTTCTCCTTGTCCATCTGCACCGTCTCAGATGGTGCCAGATCCTCCGCAAAGATAAGCACCGGCTCCGAAAGGCTCGATAATTCTGTCTTATTTCCCGATAATACAGAGGTCAGACGTTCTGAGACATCTCGGATATCCGCTGCTCTCTGGCGCATGTAATCATCGTCGATCGCAAGAAAAACCGCAGAATAATTGTCGGCTGTCACATGCACAGCATATTCGGCATTGACACCTTCCGCATTGATGATATAGTTGACCGAATCGATATACTCCTTGTCTTCCAGTATCATCTGATGTGCGGAGAAAATAGCTGCATTCTCCTTGCCCACCTTCTCCGTGGCTCTCTCGTATAAGACAGAAAGCTGAGCGATCGCTTCTTTTCTTGCACACTCAAACCGCTCACATTCTGTTTTCGTATCTGCAACATCTGTTTTTAGGATCCGGCGCTCGGTCTTGGAAAATATCTGTATTTTTCCGACTGCGATTCCGCCAAATACGCTCTTTCCGTGATATATCTGCATCTTGCTATCCCCCGATCCATGTCTGATTTTTGTTCCCTTCCGAGCCTTCAGGCCGAACGTCCGTAAGCCTTGGCGCGTGATTCCGGTCAGCGAAGCTGACATATTCCTATCAGAACTACAGCGTATATGATCTCCCTCATATACGCTGTAATCTTCTTCACCGCGCGGGTGATCCCGGTCAGCGTGGCCGACCTCTTTTCTGCCAAAGCTATGCTATGCCAGATGCACCCACTGGATCAAAAAGATCCATGCCAGTCCATAGTAGGTAACGACCGCCACCAAGTCATTTACCGTAGTGATAAGCGGCCCTGATGCTACCGCCGGATCGACCTTGATCCTGTGGAAAAAGAGCGGAACAAGAGTTCCGACTAAGCTGGATGCCACCATCGCCACCAGCAGAGATATTCCAACACAACCGGATATCATAAAGGCCTGAGAAAGCGAATATCCCTTAAAAATAAAGATGTACGCACCGAGAAAGAACAGAGAAAGGATCCCAAGGAGTGATCCGTTGCTGAAGCCGATCCGTATCTCCTTCATGACATGTGCCGCTTTATCCTTCGCACTCAGTTCCTCATCCATCAGTACACGGATCGTTACAGCCAGAGACTGGGTTCCCACGTTTCCGGCCATGTCAAGGATCAGGGACTGAAAGCAGATCACAATAGGAAGCGCGGAAACAACACCCTCAAAGGCACCGACCACACTGGATACTCCCATCCCCAAAAACAGAAGCACAACAAGCCACGGCAGTCGTTTCTTAATACTCTCCAGAGTTGTCTCTTTCAACTCCTCCTCCTCTGTCAAACCGGCCAGCTTCGCGTAATCATCACCCATTTCATCATCGATCGCTTCGATCACATTCTGGGCAGTCAGAATACCGATAATCTTCTTATCACTGTTTAATACCGGAAGGGAATCCTCAGAATAGTCTTTGATCTTTTCGATATTTTCCGAAATACTTTCATGATCCAGTAAATACGGATAGGAATAGCTGATAATACTATCCAGCTCATCATGCTCCCTTGCAATGATAAGATCCTTTAACTCGATCGCTCCGCAAAAGATCCCGTTTTCATCCACCACATATATCGTTGAGATGTTGTCATTTTCACCGGCCTGACGCACCAGCTCGCGCATTGCCTGACGGATCGTCAGATTCTTGGATATGCAGACATAGTTGTTCGTGATCAGGCTTCCGATTTCATCGTCATCATACGAATTGATCAATCGGATATCTGCCTTGACATCCTCATCCAAAATCGGGCGCAGCTTTGCCTTTACACTCTCATCAATATCGTCCAAAAGCTCTGCCGCATCATCGGAGTCCATCTCATTGATAACGGCGGCAAGCTTGTCGATCCCCAGCTCTTTGATGTATTCATCCGGCTCATCGATATAAGAAATAATGTTGGAGACCCACTCGGTCCCAAGATTGTTATACAGGCTTAGGCGTTCTTCCTTCGTCAGCTGCTCCAGACTCTGAGCAATATCCTTTTCATGATAATCTCCCAGCTTTTCCAGCAGCTTGTCTTTATTGTGCTCTGTCCGGATGATCGAGACGATATCATCTACAAACTCCGGTTTTTTTAATATTTCTTTTTCCACCTCATACCTCCGGTACCGCTCCCGGACCTCGCGGCCGAATTATTTGCGGTTTCTTTTTCTTCAAGAATGCCTCAACATTCTTATTGCGAGATACGCGTCATGCAAAGCATGACATATTTCTTTTGCGCATCTCTGCAATCCTCTGTTTCTGATTATACAAACAATCCTATTGACAGTCAACGCCATTCCGTCCTGTTATCAGGTCGAACATCCCGGGAGACTGGGTGCGATTTTGATCCTTCGGAACATTTTATCTCAATCAAGAAAACTCCCACCTCTTTATGTAATATGAAGTGACCCCACATTTGTGGCAACGTGGATTTACCTGTATACTAGAGTTTGACAAAAAACAAAGGTAAAACCGGATTACAAAAAATATTTTGATGTTTATTGATAATTTGAACTTGAAATTGGTAAGTGTTTCCGTCTTAATCTCGGTCAAACACCACTTTATCTACAGTCTGTCAGGGAGTTTTTAACCTTCTTGAAAAAAATCTCAAAAATTTATTCTATTTTGATTGACATTCACAATTTTAGGCATTATGATTAATCTCTACACTCGATTTAAGAAAAAGATTTTGTAGATATTATCAGTGGATTTTTTCTGAAAATCGTGTATAATATAAGTGAGTAGAGATATAAAAACTGCACTTTCACACTTACTAACAAGTGTTTTTTTGGTTGACGAAGCCACCATTGAAAGGATAATTTGACCGACGAGGTCTCTCTGGTTCGCCAGAGTAGGGTATGGTTAGCGCCGTACCCTTTTTTATTTAGTCAAGCGGATATTCGCAATCCGCTTCGCTACTTGCTCATAACCGAATAACTGCTCCGCAGTTTATCAGAAGGAG
>CAKRPJ010000004.1:0-113545 GCA_934376955.1 uncultured Lachnospiraceae bacterium
TTCTAACGTGTAACTTTGTGGCATAAGTAAATACCTCTTTCCTTTATGAGATTGATTATATCTTATTAGCCACTACTATTACAACTATAGTTTATCACAACACCCAGAAATTAAGCGCTTACTTGTGACCTGTTATATTTTGTGGCGAGAAAGGCTTAAAAAGATGTAAACGGATATTGTGTTAAAGTTAAATTAATCCAGTACAATGAATGGAGGTCAGAGATGAAAAAATCAGATTTAATGAGTCTCCCTACTTCAATTACTAGTTGGATTATCTTAAGAGATTATTTTCAGGAGTACGGTGAAGTAGATATTCTTCTAAAGCTGATCGATAACTACTATTCTAATATTCCGTTATATGAAGTGTATAGATTATTTGAGAGGCTAGAAAATACAGTAGGAGATAAAACATTCCAAAGTACATTAGATTTTCTATTTCGCAAGAATATGATCACAATTAGATGCTAGGGCTTGATTCGTGATATGATGAAATGATATGAGGTGACAGTATGATTTACACCATTGAGGATACGCATGGTAATCAATATAAGCGGATAGAACAAATAGAACCTATCTTTAGTGTGGCAGAGTTGGCCAGACGTATTGGTCAGTCTAGGCAGAACCTATATAAGAAACTTCAGAGAGACACTTTGACAATAGATGAGATCAAGCAGAGTGATGATGCTCTGGAAGTAAAGTTTGATCAATCCTTTACCCTTCAAAGCGGTGCACAGTGTAAGATTGAGAATTGAGGAAATGCCATGCCTTTAGCAAGAGATACCTATGAAAAATACATTATTGAAAAATTAGGGCGAAGGACAATGGAAGCTATCCGGCAAATACATAGATGTGGATCGATGGAAACGGGGATGGTGCATAGACAGTAAATGGTGTGGTTCAGGCATGGGGCAGAAGGCAGCATCAAACACGGTACAAGCTTATGATGCACAAAATGATACATCCCCATACAGTGAGACTGACAAATATCAAATGATCGGAGCATATTGCTATAACACAGGATACGTAATACCGGATAAATCACAGGTAAGCAGATTTGGAACACTGGGCGAATCCTTTGGAAGAAAGGGACCGCATTTAAGAATATGAAATGACTTGCAAAAAAAATGAATTGATGTATAATATACGTGTTATGAAAGGCAGGGGAGCTTGTTTGGACAGGCTGAGAGGAAGTAATCGAACTTCGACCCTATAACCTGATGCGGATAATGCCGCCGTAGGAAGTCATGGTACACAGATTTTTTACAGGAGACATCCGTGCGGGTAGCTCCTGTTTTTTCATTTCAGGATTTTGAGTTTCAAAACGAAACATATTTCTTTGAGAAAGGAGGATTCGGAACCACATTTGTGGCGGGCTGAGGGGGAGCGCCCTGAGTCTGGTATTATAGCGATGGGAAGCCGTGTTCCGGCGTGAGAGGATGCCATTAAGCATCGACCGAACTTCCGACCAAATATAATCAAAGGAGTAATTGAAAAATGAACAAAGTAAATACAAAAAAGCTTGCGATCGCAGGAGTATTCTGTGCGGTTGCCGTTGCAGGAAGTCTGTTTTCCTTTCCGGTGTTTGGCAGTAAGTGCTCTCCGGTACAGCACATGGTCAATATTCTCTGTGCCGTATTGTTAGGACCGGGCTACAGCGTGGGGGCTGCTTTCTGTGCGGCTCTGATCCGTAATCTTTTAGGCCTCGGCAGCCTTATGGCATTTCCTGGCAGCATGTTCGGTGCTCTGCTCTGCGGCGTTGTTTATAAGACAACAAGAAACATTCCGTGTACTCTGCTGGGAGAAGTGTTCGGAACAGGTATCCTCGGCGGCCTGTGTGCATATCCGGTAGCCATTTTCTTTATGGGAAAATCTGCTTCAGCGATCGCTTTTTATGCGTATGTTGTTCCGTTCCTGATCTCAACAGGAGCCGGCGCGATTATTTCCGCAGTAGTGATCTACAGCTTGAAAAAGGCCGGCCTTCTGCATACGATGCAGGAAGCATTGGAACGGTAGGAGGAAGCAGGTGTTTGCGGAAGTATTAAAAAATGTGCGGAGGAAGCATCCGCTGATCCACAGTATCACCAATTATGTGACAGCGAACGACTGTGCCAATATATTGTTGGCCTGCGGCGCTTCTCCGATCATGGCGGATGAAAATGAAGAAGTCGCAGAGATCACAGAGATCTGTGAAGGGTTAAATATCAATCTGGGCACCTTGAACAGTCGTACCGTCACGTCTATGAGGATTGCCGGAAAACGCTCGAATGAAAAAGACCACCCGGTTATTTTAGATCCTGTGGGGGTCGGAGCGTCGAAGTTTAGAAGAACTACGGCAGAAAAGCTCCTGGAGGAGATCCGCTTTACCGTGATCCGCGGTAATATTTCTGAGATCAAGGTGCTGGCCCTCGGAAACGGAGCAAGTAGAGGAGTGGATGCGGACATTGCAGACCGGATCACAGAAGAAGGGCTTAATAAGGTAATCTCCTTTATAAAGGATTTTTCCCGGGAAACAGGAGCCGTTGTTGCCGTGACAGGTGCGATCGATGTTGTGGCTGACTGCAACACAGCCTATTGCATCCGAAATGGTCATCCGATGATGTCCTCTGTTACAGGGACAGGATGTCAGCTTTCTGCATTGACGGCAGCATATGTGTCAGCAAACCCAAAGGAACCGCTTAAAGCCGCAGCCGCAGCGGTATGTGCCATGGGACTGGCCGGTGAGATCGCATATTCAAGATTGTCGGAAACAGATGGAAATGCGACCTATAGAAACTATATCATTGATGCCATTTTCCACATGACTCCCGAACAGCTGGAGCAGGGAGCAAAATACGAAATATATTAATGGAGCACCGGTCTGATAGAAAGACCGGTGCATTTTTTTGCTCTATAGAGCAAAAAGCCCTTCCGGGGAGGATCGCACTGGGGCGGAATGGAATGATGTCGCTAACGCGGCTGCCGCTTTGCCAGTGCCTCCAACAAAAAGATTTACTTTTATTGCCGACATAATTATAATAATAGGTAAGGCATCGGGGGAGGACTAATTCAAGTCGAACATCTGTGAGACTTGGCGCGTGATTCTGGTCAGCAAAGCTGACATATTCCATACAGAATCACTGCACATCCTCGCGGAGCGTTTATCTTAATAGAAAAACAGGAGTGTATAAATTGGAAAACGGAAAAACAGGACTGGTTTTAGAAGGCGGTGGAATGCGTGGGATCTACACGGCAGGAGTTCTTGATGTTTTTTTGGAAAACAGGGTCGAATTTGACGGAGTGATCGGTGTTTCAGCCGGTGCGATCCACGGGGCATCCTATGTATCCGGACAGCGTGGCCGAAGCATTCGCTATTATAGCAAATATTGCGCTGACAGTCGTATGATGAGCTGGAAGAATTTCTTCCGGACAGGTGATATCGTAGATGAAAAGTTTTGTTATCATGAATTGCCGGAGAAGTTGGATCCCTACGATTATGAAGCGTTTAACCGATCAGATACAAAGTTTTATGTCACCTGTACGAATGTGGAGACCGGATGTGCGGAATATATACGGATTACCGATATGAAGGAGCAGATCGATTACGTCCGCGCCTCTGCCTCCCTTCCCTTCGTATCACGGATTGTGGAGAAGGATGGGAAAAAGCTTCTGGACGGTGGCTGCGCGGACAGTATCCCGGTGGAGGCCTTTATGGATATGGGGTACGGCCGATGTGTGGCTGTTCTTACAAGGCAGGATGGATATGAAAAAAAGGAGCGCCGTAATAAAGTGGCAAAGCTCCGGTATAAAAAATACCCTGCTTTTATCCGTGCGATAGAAAACAGACCGTGGGAATATAATCAGACGCTGAAACGGATCCACGAGCTTGAAAAGTCTGGGGATGTGTTTGTGATAAGACCGTCCAAAGCACTTGAGGTCGGTCGTATGTCCCATGACAGAAAAGCGGTGCTGACAGCATATAAGCAGGGACGGATGGATGCAAAAAAATGTTTGGGGGAATTGAAGGAATGGTTAACGCAGGTATAGTTTTTCTTGTTCTGCTGCTGCTTGTGATGGCGGCGGCAGCAGCCGGATATATTTATATCCGAGGAAGGATCCGAAGCGTTTCGCGGGAGGTGTTCGGAACAGACTCATTTATCGAAGGAGCCCGGGCTCAGGAAGAAGCCATGCGGGGAACCCCAAAGTCGATTGCAGGGATGACCGAGATCTATCTTCCCAAGATCGCAAGAGATTTTCCGGAGTTTTCATACGCGGAAATTCAAAGAAGCTCGGAAAACATATTGAAGGTAATGCTGAAGGCCCTCGAAGACCGGAGCATGCCGGAGCTTTCGGGAGTTTCCACCCAAATGAAGAATGATCTCAGGATCCGGCTGGAAGCACAGGAAAAACAGGGGATCCGGCAAATGTTCCGTGATATCCGGATCCATCAGACCGCCATTACGAGATACGAGAAGAAGCCGGGAAGCTGTAACCTTACACTTCAGACCTCGGTAGAATATCGGTATGCCCGCTGGAAAGAGGAGGAAGAAATGCCGGAGCCTGTGCGGACGCAGACACGCTATAACGTGGAATGGATATATATACAGGATATTGACAAGCTGCCGGAATCCACAATGGCATTGGCGATGAACTGCCCGAACTGCGGTGCGCCGATCACGGATCTGGGTAGCAGGCATTGCGAATATTGCGGTACGGCGCTGGAGCCTCTCAATATCCGTGTATGGTCAGTCAACAACATAAAAGAAGCATGATGACAACAGATAAGGAGGATGTAAAATGAAGGAGTACAAGATCGCGGTGATCCCCGGAGACGGCGTTGGACCGGAGGTTCTCACGGAGGGAATGAAGGTATTAAAGCATGTAGCAAAGCTGTCCGGCGAGTTTGAATTTAAGGATACCTGGTTTCCGTGGGGATGTGAATACTATCTGAAAAATGGCCGCATGATGCCGGAGGATGGGATCGAGATCCTGAAGCAGTTTGATGCGATCTATCTCGGAGCAGTCGGCTATCCCGGTGTTCCGGACCATATTTCCCTCTGGGAGCTGCTTCTTACGATCCGCAAAAATTTCGACCAGTATGTGAATCTCCGTCCGGTAAAGCTTTTGAAGGGAGCTCCTTGTCCTCTTAAGGATGTGAAGCGCGAGGATATCAATATGACGTTCATCCGTGAAAACAGCGAAGGCGAGTACGCCGGAAGCGGAAGCTGGCTGTTTAAGGATAAGCCGAATGAGGTTGTGATCCAGGATGGCGTATTCTCCAGAGTCGGATGCGAAAGGATCATCCGCTATGCCTTTGAAACGGCACGAAAGGAAAAGAGGAGCCTCACCAGCATCAGTAAGGGGAATGCGTTAAATTACTCGATGGTTTTCTGGGATCAGATCTTTAAGCAGATCTCCGAGGAATATCCCGATGTAGAGACCCATTCCTATCTGGTGGATGCGGCCAGCATGTTTATGGTCAAAGATCCGGGCCGCTTTGAGGTAGTCGTTACAAGTAATCTGTTCGGTGATATTCTCACGGATCTGGGGGCAGCGATCTCCGGAGGAATGGGACTGGCGGCCGGGGCCAATCTGAATCCGGAACGAAAGTATCCGTCCATGTTCGAGCCGATCCATGGATCTGCCCCGGACATTGCAGGAAAGGGAATCGCAAATCCTATGGCATCCGTATGGGCAGCATCTCAGATGCTTGATTTCTTCGGACATGAGGACTGGGGAAAGAAGGTGCTTGACGCGATCGAGGAGGTACTCGAAGAAGGAAAGGTGCTGACACCTGATCTTGGCGGAACCGCTTCCACCTCAGAGACGGGCGATGCGATCCTTGCAAAACTGAACCGATAATGCGAAAGCAAGATTATTAAGGAGACCATGATGAAAAAGACAGAGCCAAAATTTCGTGTGATCGCACGGATCCACACGGATTTTCCGACGAAATTCGGGATCCCGCGCCAGAGTGGGCTTATTAAGGAATTAAAGGGTGAGATCATTTTTGAACCGGAATTCAGGAATACGGAGGCACTGCGCGGTCTGGAGGAGTTTTCCCATATCTGGCTCTTATGGGAATTTTCCGAGGCGATCCGGGAGGAATGGTCACCGACAGTCCGTCCGCCGCGGCTTGGAGGAAATAAGAGGATGGGGGTCTTTGCTACCAGATCTCCGTTCCGGCCGAATCCTATCGGTCTTTCCTGTGTGAAGCTCGATTCCGTGGAGCTTCACACGGCAAGGGGGCCGATACTTCACGTGTCAGGGGCTGATCTGATGGATCAGACCCCGATCTTTGACATTAAACCGTACATCAATTTTGCGGACAGCCATCCTGATGCTTCAGGAGGATTTACGGATATTACCAGAGAATATCATCTTGACGTTGAGATCCCGGAAAAGCTCCTTTCTGTAGTGCGGCCGGAAAAACAGGAAGCGTTAAGGGCGGTTCTTTCCCATGATCCTAGACCGTCCTATCAGGAGGATCCCGATCGTGTTTACGGGATGGAATTTGGAGGCTATGAGGTAAAATTCCGGGTAGTGGGACAGCTTCTTAAAGTGGAAGATGTTTATCTCAGTCGAGAAGACTCTCCCTTTTAGATAACAGGCGGTGAGCAACAGCAGATTTGTCTCAGCGGGAGTTAAGTTTCCTATCGTGGGAGATCGCTGACAGAACCGAAACGATACCCCATATCCTCCCAGGAGGTCAGCAATTCATCGAGGATCTCCGCATTTGTGGAGGAGGTGCTGTGGAGGAGAACGATGGCCCCGGGATGGATCCTCCCCAGCAGCTTTTTAAAGGCTTCCTCTCGGGTTGGCTGCTTATCCTGATACCAGTCCACATACGCGAGACTCCAGAAATAGGTGCGATACCCCAGCTCCTTAGCCATCCGCAGATTCTCTGTGCTGTATTTTCCCTGAGGAGGGCGGTAATACTTTGGCATGGTCTCTCCGGTAAGCTCATGAAAGCGTGTTTCCAGATCAGACAGCTCTTTTTGAAAGGCATCGACCGAAGCAATCTTTGACATGTCCGGGTGATGATAAGTATGATTTGCGACGATATGTCCCTCGCGAAGCATTCGTTTTACTAACTCCGGGCTGCTCTCCAGATAATTTCCCACAATAAAAAATGCAGCCGGGACGGAATGCTTTTTGAGTGCATCTAAGATCTTTTCGGTATTGCCGTTTTCATATCCGGCATCAAACGTCAGATAGATGATCTTTTCATCGGTCATATCTGCATAGCAGGCATTGTATTGTTTTAATTCATCGGCAGAAGCGTTTGCCACGGGGGGCTTTCCCTCGGTTTGGAAGCTAAGCCCCCAGTTACTGTCAGCCGAGGCTGTGACAGAAGGGGGAAAGGGGTTGTCTTTGTGGAGCGCAGCGGCAATTGTACCGGCATAAAAAGAACATACAAACAAAAAGATCACTGCGGCCAGACGGCCCGCTTTTTTTATGTTCATTCAATAGATGACTCCGCTTTTTTTATTAAAGATATTGGCTCGCAGAAGGCTTTATGCTTTTCTCGGGTAGAATTTTGGAGAGATCTGTGTTAGGATAAAAAGCAAGCAGCGAAAGCGGATCGGGAAGGTTTGCTTTTACAGGAGGAAAAAATTATGCGGATAAGGATTCGGAGAATTTTAGTGCCGGTTTTATTCTGTCTTGCTGTGGCGTGCCTGATCGAGCTGCCTCTGGCGGAAACAACGATCTTCGGAAAGGATGTGATCCTGTGGGATACGCTTTTCCGGGCCATTGCGGCAGTACCGGTATTGCTTTGGTTTTATAGAGAGGATAAGGTATTTCGCGGAGAAAAAAGATGGGGCATTAAAGAGGCAGCGTTATGTGTCCTCTGCGGAGCTTCCCTGTCATTACTGTCCGGAGCTTTTCTGAAGCTTTTCGGAAGGACAGATTATCAGGAGGCGGCCGGCAATCTCCTGACGGAAACGCTCTGGTTAAAATATGTTGTGTTACTGGTGGCTTCCCCAATGCTGGAGGAGCTGTTTTTCCGTGGGATTCTATATCAGAGACTTAAGGAATTATGTTCCCCCCTCGTTTCTGCCCTGTTTTCTGCGTTCCTGTTCGGAGTGTATCACGGAAATTTCAGTCAGGGGATCTACGGCTTTTTCATGGGACTTGTGCTGGCCTGTTCCATGGAGAAGTGTCAGACCGTGCAGGCGCCGATCATGATCCATCTTGCGGCGAATCTTGCGGCATTATTGTGCCCCGGTAACTATTCAGTACCTTCATAGTTACAAGCAAAAATCCATTCCAAATCGGCTGCGCCGATGGGATTTTTGCCTTCCGGCTTATGTTTTCTTACGGTCAGCGCAGCAAGTGCGCAGACCTACTGAGCAGTTACGTGCCCCGCCACTTTTTTGCCGTGATTTCGTAAGTAAAATGTAAAGATATCATAAGCTTTAATTAATGGTATGATGATAAAATAAAAATAGATATAGATACGGGAGGTAATTAACAGTTCAATGAAAATCAATACATTATTTCGGAAGGGTGTCGGTGTTCTGACCGGAGCTTTTATCCTGTCGGCATTCGGATGCTTTACGAGCTTTGCCTATGACAATATAACATTTAATACCTGCACGGTGGAAAATCGAAACTCCATCGTTGTCAAGGGAACAGCGGAGAAAAAGGAGCTGCAGGAGGGGGAACTTAAGGATGACGGATACTACTATCTGTTTGAGCTTCAGCCGTATGAAAAAGAGATTGGTACTCGGACCGACTATGCGGCATGGAGTGATAAAAAGAAGGAAACTGTCTTTACCCTTGACTTTTCCGGACAGCCTTCTGATAAACGCCTTTACTCCAGATATGTAGCTGCTGTCCGTACCGGAGATACCTACAGAGAGATCAGTGCTCCGATCTATGTGACGAATCCCGGCGATGTTGCCGCCTATCGGGAAGAATACCCGGAGGCGATGAGCAAAAAAGGCCTTCTGATCGAGCTTGATATGCTGGGAGATGCTCTGGATCTTGGCGTAAAGCATACAACGATCAATATTCCGTACCACCATCTGGTGGGAGGAACGTTAAAATATACGTATGACGGAGAAACCTATTATTTTAACAAAGACCTGATCGAGAGCTATGACAAGATGATCGGCGCGTTTTCTGCTAAGGGAATCGTTGTAACGGCGATCCTTTTAAACGGGTGGAATGACTCCTTCCCGGAGCTTCATGAACAGGGAGCGGCAAAGAATAACGATGCCTTTTATTATGGCTTTAATGTTTCAACGGAACAGGGATATAAGACGACAAAGGCACTCATGTCGTTTATGGCTGAGAGATACTCCGGCGCTCATGATCTCTACGGGAGAGTATCAAACTGGATCATCGGGAATGAGATCAACAACAATAAAAACTGGAATTATGTCGGGCCCATGGATCTTGCATCGTATACAAAGCTTTACGAGAAGGTGTTCCGTGTAGCATATACAGCGATCAAGGGACAGAATAAAAATGCAAGAGTCTTTTTCTCTACAGATTATGAGTGGAAAAAAGAAAATACAAATCTGCAGTATGCGGCAAAGGATTTTATCGACTTGTTTAACAGCGGGATCCGTTCAGAAGGAAATATCGAGTGGGGCCTTGCCTATCACCCGTATCCCTACCCGATGGTGGAACCGGAATTTTGGGATGATGACCAGACCGGTATGGTCAACGACACGTTCGATTCTCCGGTCGTCAACTTTAAAAACCTGAATGTACTGACGGATTATTTTCAGAGACCGGAGCTTTTGGCGGCAGACGGCACGGTACGCCATATCATCCTCTCGGAGGAGGGCTTTACCTCAGACAGTATTTCAAGAGGAAAGGTTTATGATATTCAGGCAGCGGCCTTTGCCTATGCATATTACCTTGTAGACAGCAATCCCTATATCGATGCCTTTATCCTGAACCGTCAGGTCGATTCGATCGGCGAGGTGAATACCTCCTGCTCCTTTGGTCTGTGGACGGTCGATATGGATAGGCCCGATAAGGTCATTGCGGTGATGCCGAAGAATATCCATCAGGTATTTAAGTATATCGATACGAAAAAATCCCTGAAATACACGGAATTTGCGAAGTCCATTATCGGGATCTCAAACTGGAGTGAGGTGATCCCGGGATTTACGCTGGAGCAGTAAAGAAAAAGTTTAAAACAGCTCCAAATGGCCATTTCTTTGACAAAACATTGACAAATAATTTTATGTATTCTATAATCGGGCCAACAGCAGCAATGCTGATACCATGAAACTGTACATAATACAGGAAGTGTTTTAGGAGGATGATAGTATGGCCAGACCGAAAAAGAATGTTCTTGTGAATACAAAGTCAAAGGCAGCGGAAAAAAAACCGGAAGCAGAAAATAAGCTGACAGAAGAAACAAAGCCGGTTGAAAAAACAATGTCGAAAGCAGAAACAAAGCCGGAAGCTAAGGAGGCAACAGCAAAAGTTACGGTCCCGGAGGAAAAAACAACAGTCAGAAAGACAGCGGCAAAGAAGCCGTCTGTAAAAAAGGCTGCGGAACTGGTCAGCACCGTTTACGTGCAGTATCTCGGAAAGGAATATTCCGATAAGAAGCTTCTTGAGCTTGCGAAGGCTTCTTACCTCGCCCTTGGAAACAAGGAAGAAGATATCAAGACACTGGATATTTATGTTAAGCCGGAGGAGAATACAGCATACTATGCGGTAAACGGCGTAGGCTCAGATGAATACAAAATCGAGCTTTAATTCAAAGAAAAAACAGCGGTATCACCACTCAGAGGGCGGACCGCTGTTTTTTATGTAACAGGAAATTCTGAGGAATTCCCTGTTACATAAAAAGGCACTAACGTGCCAAGGCACCGCTGCCATTGTACTTGCGATTTCGTTTTACACCGCTTATAATATAAAAATGGGATGATAATCCCACGATATGCGAATATTGGATAGGATTATAGAAAAAACTGTGTGCAGCGCAGGATACAGGAGGAATTTGGAATGTATTACGACGGGAAAATATGGGTAGCGTCAGCAGAAGATAAGAAGATCAGTATTCTTCCGGGTATGGCGAATCGTCATGGTCTGATCGCAGGCGCGACGGGAACCGGAAAGACGATAACGCTTAAGGTCATGGCAGAATCCTTCAGTGACTGCGGTGTGCCGGTATTTCTCGCAGATGTCAAGGGAGATCTGGCAGGAAGCTGTGAGCCCGGCATCGATACCGAGGATATGAAAAACAGGATCAAAAGATTTGGCCTTGACCAGACAGGATTCCGATATCAGTCATATCCGGTATGCTTTTGGGACATTCTCGGAAAGTCAGGGATCCCTCTCAGAACGACGATCAGCGACATGGGCCCGACACTTTTGGCGCGCCTGATGGATCTGAATCCAACCCAGTCCGATATTTTGCGGATCGTATTTAAGATCGCGGATGATAACGGACTGCTCCTTATCGATACGAAGGATCTTCGTTCCATGCTCCAGCACGTATATGAAAACTCAAAGGAATATTCTGCCGAGTACGGCAATATGGCAAAGCAGAGTATTGGCGCGATCACTCGGGCAGTTGTTGCCCTTGAGGATGCCGGCGGTGACGTGTTCTTTGGAGAACCGGCATTAAACATCAGAGACTGGTTCTGCACAGACAGAAACGGAAAGGGAATGATCAATCTTTTAGATTGCAGAAGCCTGATCAATACTCCGATGATCTATTCGACTTTTCTGCTGTGGATGATGTCAGAGCTCTTTGAGACCCTGCCGGAGTGCGGGGATATGGATCGTCCGAGGATGATCTTCTTTTTTGATGAAGCCCACCTTCTTTTTTCCGATGCGCCGAAGGCTCTTATCCAGAAGATCGAACAGGTGGTAAAGCTGATCCGTTCAAAGGGAGTAGGCATCTATTTTATCACGCAGAATCCTTCCGATATTCCGGATCCGATCCTTGCCCAGCTGGGAAATAAGGTTCAGCATGCCCTTCATGCCTATACGCCCGCAGAGCAAAAGAAGGTAAAGGCAGCGGCAGCCTCCTTCCGTGAAAATCCCGGCTTTGATACAATGGAGGCAATGACCTCTCTGGGAACAGGGGAAGCGCTGATCTCCTTCCTTGATGAAGCAGGGCGTCCGTCTATGGTAGAAAAGTGCAGGGTGCTTCCGCCTCAGAGCAAGATGGGGACATTGGATGAGGAGCTCCGTAGGCAGAAGCTTTTGCAGAATGATCTGTATCTTCGCTATGAGGAGGCGGTAGACCGGGATTCTGCATACGAGGCTCTGGAAAAAAAGAATGCAGAGGCAGAAAGGCTTGCAGCAGAGGAAAAGGAAAGAGAAGAAGCCCTTAAGGAAGAAGAAAAGCTGAGAAAGCTGAAAGAGAAGGAAGAAGAAAAGCAGAAAAAGCAGGAGGCTAAGGAGGCAGAGCGGGTAAAGAAGCAGCAGGCCGCTGCCCTTGGCAAGATCGCAAAAACCGCGACCGGAACGATCGGTCGGGAGGTCGGAAACGAACTCGGGAAAAAGGTTGGCGGCTCCTTCGGAAAACGGCTCGGAGGAAATATCGGAGCCGCTCTCGGCAGGGGAATTTTGGACACCCTGTTTCGCAGCAAGTAAAGGGACAAAAGACGATAAATAATGACAGACCGGAAGGAAACGAAAATATTGAAAAAGAAAGACTATACAGCAGTAAGCCAAAAGCCGGAGGAGGCGGAGACAAAAGAGCTTCCTTCCGCATTTATCAATAAAATGAATGCACTTTTAAAGGATGAGGCAGAAGCTTTTTTTAAGAGCTATGGTGAGGGAAGGCGGTTTGGCCTCCGGATCAATCCATTAAAGAGGCCGACTGAGCTTCCTGTCTGGCTGGAGGAGCTGCCGCAGATCCCATGGAGCACAGAGGGACGATATTATGATGAGAGTATCCGTCCGGGAAAGCACCCGCTCCATGAGGCCGGACTCTATTATATTCAGGAGCCCAGCGCCCAGGCCTGCGCCGAGGCCCTTGCACCGAAGCCCGGAGAATGCGTGCTTGATCTTTGTGCCGCACCGGGCGGGAAAAGCACGCATCTGGCAGGAAAAATGGAGCAGAAAGGTCTTATCGTGTGTAATGAGATCCATCCGGCCCGGGCGAAGATACTCGCACAAAATGTAGAACGCATGGGGATCGCGAATGCGGTCGTAACTAATATGGCGCCGGATGAGCTTGTGCCCCACTTTCCCGGTTTCTTTGACCGGATCGCGGTGGATGCACCCTGCTCCGGAGAGGGAATGTTCCGGAAGGATGAGAATGCAAGAGGAGAATGGAGTGAGGAGCATGTTCGCCTCTGTGCCAAGAGGCAGGAGGAGATCTTAGAATGTGCTGCAAAAATGCTTAAGGGCGGCGGAAGAATCGTCTACTCCACATGCACCTTTTCCCCGGAAGAAAACGAACAGACCATAGAACGCTTTTTGAGAAGGCACCCTGATTTTCATTTGGAGCGCCCGTTAAATGCAGACTGCTTTTCTCCCGGACGGCCGGAATGGGCAGACGGATCGGAGTTTCTTAAGGATACAGTGCGTATCTGGCCCCACAAAACGGACGGAGAGGGACATTTTATGGCACTTCTCGTCCGGGAAAATAAAGCTGTAGCCGAGGAGAAAACGACCGGAAAAGAAGGAAAAAAGCGATCCGGAAAAGGAAAAAAGGAACTTTCCGGTATCGCGGAATTTGAAACATTTGAAACGGAGGCTCTTGCAGACAGCAGCAGGCTGAAGGCGGGAAGGAAATTTATAGATTTCGGGGATCAGCTTTATCTTATCCCGGAAGAAATGCCGGAGCTTAAGGATATCAGGGTTCTGAGACCGGGACTTCATGTCGGAACGATCAAAAAGGGGAGACTGGAGCCGTCTCATGCACTGGCGCTGTTTCTTAAAAAGGAGGAGGCCGTTCAATGTGCGGAGATCGGAACCGGGGAGCTGGCAGAACGATATCTGCGCGGAGAGGCGATCCCAATCAGCGAGGTAATGTCTGTTTCCAGTGCCTTGGGTGAAGAAATGAAGGGCTGGACATTAGTGACGGCAGAAGGGATCTCTCTGGGATTTGCAAAGGCAGACAGAGGGACCCTTAAGAACCATTATCCTAAGGGCCTTAGACGACCTTAAAAGAGTTCAGAAATGCTGATCTTTGGAAAGAGCAGGGCCATATCATCCGGGAGCGGAGCCGTAAACTCGATCCGCTCTCCCGTGATGGGGTGGAGAAAGGAAAGGTATGCGGAGTGAAGGGCCTGCCTTTTTATAAAGCGGTAGTCGGGATTATACAAAAAATCTCCGGGGAGAGGATGCCCGATGTACTTCATGTGAACACGGATCTGGTGTGTCCGGCCTGTTTCAAGGGACAGGCGGGCAAAGGACAGATCCGTGTTTTCTTTATAGTCGATCCGGCGGTAATGAGTGATGGCGGCTTCTCCGTTTTGCGGATCCGGTATCCTTTCGATCGTCGATCCGTCTTTTCGGGCAATGGGAACGTCCACAGTCCCTTCATCCGGGAGCTTTCCCATTACGATAGCCGCATATTCCCGGCGTATATGGTGAAGACGGACCTGATCCGAAAGAAGGCAGGAGCTCAACATGTTTTTGGCAACAAGAAGAAGCCCGGACGTATCGCGATCCAGGCGGTTGACAGCACGAAAAACAAAATCCTCGCCTTTTTCGGAAAAGTACCACGCCAGCCCGTTTGCCAGAGTATTTCCGTAATTCCCCTGAGAAGGATGCACCGGCATTCCGGCCGGCTTGTTTAAGACGATAAGATGCTCATCCTCATATACGATGGAAAGAGGCATGGAAACAGGAAGGACAGCCTCAGAGCTTTTTTTCTCTGTAATATGTACGGTGAGAATATCTCCTGCGGCTAAAGGCCGGTTGGAGAATACGCAGGTATCCCCGATATAAAAGCTGCCGGCAGTATTTCTGAGATAGACCACCAGACGGCTGGAATATCCGGCAGACAGAAGAAAGCCGGCAATGGTTTTCCCGGCATCCTCAGGTTTGATAATATAATTAAGTGTTGTATTCATAATACTGGATTTTACCATAGAAAAAGAAAGCCTGCAAGAATGAATGACCGAAGCATATATTGGTATAAAATATGCGCGGAAGTTTCAGTATGAAAGAAGATAAAAAGAAAAGCCGTTTAAAAGAAAGCAGCAGCTTTAATAGAACCATTAATAGAACCATTATCCGGAAAGTTAGGAGTGTCTTAAGCCTCAGTCTGGTCATGGCGTTTTATTTTTCTTCCACCGGCTTTGCGGAAGAAAAGGAAAACGAGCCACAGCTTGCCGCTCAATCTGCGGTGCTGCTGGATGGAGTGAGCGGCCGCATTTTATATGAAAAGAATGGTGACGAAGTCCGGCCCATGGCAAGCACGACAAAGATCATGACCTGCATAATCGCACTGGAGAATGCACAGCCTGATGATGTAGTCACGGTATCCTCCAAAGCAGCCTCCATGCCGGAGGTCAGGCTAAAGATAAAGGCCGGGGAGGATTACCGTATGGAGGATCTTTTGTATTCCCTGATGCTGGAATCCCATAATGATTCTGCTGTGGCAGTTGCAGAGCATCTGGCGGGAAGCGTGGAGCGCTTTGCGGATAGGATGAATCAGAAAGCGGCAATGCTGGGCTGCACCCGGACAAATTTTGTTACACCGAACGGACTTGACGCCTTGGATAAACAGGGAATGCCTCACGCCACAACGGCAAAGGAGCTGGCAAAACTTCTGCGTTATTGCATTTTTCAGTCGCCGGAGTGTGAAAGCTTTCTTAGGATCACGCGGGCCCCCTCTCATACGTTTTCTGATATATCCGGAAAGAGATCCTTTTCCTGTATCAATCACAATGCACTTTTAAATTCTATGGATGGAGCCATTTCAGGAAAAACAGGCTTTACAGGGAATGCAGGCTACTGCTACGTCGGAGCAGTAAAGCGGGAGGGAAAGACCTTTATTGCGGCCCTCTTAGGCTGCGGCTGGCCACCTAACAAGACCTTAAAGTGGCAGGATATGAGAAAGCTCATCGACTACGGAAACAAGAATTATCGTATAGTTGATCTTCTGGAAGAAAAGACAGAGCTTTCTAAGGTGAAGGTAAAAAACGGGATCGAGGAGGAGACCTCTCTATATGCGGAATATCCGGAAGGTGCGACGTTTCCGGTATTGATGAAGGAGGGGGAAAGGGTAACGATAAAGAAAAATATACCGGAAAGCCTGACGGCTCCGATGAGTGCGGGGACCCGTATCGGACAGATCGATTATTATGTGGAAAACGAGCCGGTCCTTTGCATTCCGGTAAAGACGAGAATGCAGGTGGAGCTTTACAATTTTGATTTTTGTGTGAAAAGCCTTTTAAATTGTTATTTCCTTTGATATAATCCAACAAGAATGTGCAGCCAGGATGACTGCAGGTATTTTACAGGGAGGAATAAAAGAATGAATACAAAACTCACAAGAGAAAAGGCAATTGAACTTTTAAGACAGTATAATAAGGAACCGTTCCATGTCCTCCATGGGCTGACAGTCGGAGGTGTTCTCAGATGGTATGCGAATGAACTGGGATATGGTGATGAGGCCGATTTCTGGGAAATATGCGGGATCCTGCATGATATTGATTTTGAGCAGTATCCGGAGGAGCATTGTGTAGCGGCTCCCGCACTCTTAAGAGAGGGCGGTGCCGAAAATGAGGTCATCCATGCAGTATGCAGCCACGGCTATGGCCATAATGAGGCAGTTACTGCTGTTCCGGAGCATGAGATGGAAAAGGTGCTGTATGCAGCCGATGAATTGACCGGGCTTATCTGGGCAGCGGCCAAAATGCGCCCGTCAAAGAGCACAAAGGACATGGAGGTATCCAGCCTTAAAAAGAAATTTAAGGATAAACGATTTGCCGCCGGCTGTTCCCGCGATGTGATCACTCTCGGAGCAGAAAAGCTTGGCTGGGAGCTTCCGAAGCTGATGGAGATGACGATCCTCGCCATGCGCTCCTGTGAAGACTCCATCCAGGCAGAGATGACTGCTATGGGGCTTGAGGCGTAATTGTAATCTTGGCGATCATCCGGTTGGGAAGGCAGACGATCATCTCCCCCTCATTCCGGATTTTCCCCTGATGGACGCAAAGCTTATCGGGGCAGCTTGCCTCCGAGATCCATGCGCTTCCATCCCGGATCACAAGCCGGTTAAAGCTGTCGTCATCCACATGGAGCAGATATTCCTGATCGGCATCCAGTGAGAAGGTTTTTATTGTATTGCCGTCAACAGAGATCTCCAGACGCAGGGTACCTGTGCCAAAAGACAGTCTGCCGATTAAAAAAATGAGGAGAGCCATAAAGAGGATAACTGAAACAAGAATTGCTTCCCGTCGTCCCGTGGCTCGTTTTTTATTATTTTTCATACGCATTATTCTAGCAAAGGAGGCAGTCAAAGTCAAGGCTGCCTGCTTTCATCCTTTAAGGAGAGGAGGACTCGAATTTGGAAAGAAAAAGCCGGGCCGCAAGGGCAGCTCTTTACGGATTGCTGATTGCACTTGCTATGGGAATGAGCTTTATTGAAAGTCTGATCCCTTTGCCGATGCCGGCCCCCGGCATGAAGCTGGGGCTTGCAAATCTGGTAACGGTTACGGGCCTTTATCTTGTGGGGATCCCGGGTACGATCTGGGTGACAGTGATAAGGATCATCCTTGTGGGGTTCTCCTTCGGAAATCCCTACAGTATGATCTACGGCCTTTCCGGCAGTATATTGAGTCTTACGGTCATGTCGTTAGTAAAAAAACACAACTGGTTTTCTCCGATAGGAGTCAGTATTCTGGGCGGTGTGGCTCATAATATCGGGCAGCTTATCTTTGCCTCTTTTGTGGTACGCACTTCGGGACTATATTATTATCTTCCGTTTTTGCTTCCCGCCGGATGTGTGGCCGGAGCCGTGATCGGTGTGGTCGGCGGGATATTGACAGAAAGAATTTCGGATTTTGTAAACAGGATTTCCTAAAAAAGCTGAATTAGCGATTGTATTGTGTCTTCTTTTTTATTATAATATAATGAAGTGAAGCGTTCAGAAGAAGCTCACGAAGTACGGAGGGAAACGATTTTATGATATATGAAGCAATACATGCGCTGGTACAATACGGAAGAACGGTCGGACTGATCGAAAAAGAAGATGAAATATATGCAAGAAACCGGATATTAAGAGAGCTGAGGCTTTCAGAGTATGAAGAACCGACAGGGGAATTGAGAGAGCTCAGCCTGGAGGAGATCTTAAAAGAGCTTTTAGACTATGCGGCCGAGAAGGGCATACTGGAAAATAACAGTGTTGTATACAGAGATCTGTTTGACGCAAAGCTGATGAACTGCCTTATGCCGAGACCAAGTGAAGTGTCCGGAAATTTCCGGAAACTGTATGAAAGATCTCCAAAGGAGGCAACAGATTATTTCTATAAGCTGAGTCAGGATTCCGACTACATCCGCAGATACCGTGTCTGCAAAGATATGAAATGGGTCGCTGCAACAGAGTACGGAGATCTCGATATAACCGTCAATCTGTCCAAGCCGGAAAAAGACCCAAAGGCGATCGCAGCCGCAAAGCTGGCAAAGCAGAGCGGATATCCGAAATGCCTGCTTTGCGTGGAGAATGTCGGCTATGCAGGACGCGTCGATCATCCGGCAAGGGATAACCACCGGATTATTACGCTTACAATGAATGAGGAGAGTTTTGGCTTCCAGTATTCTCCTTATGTATATTATAACGAACACTGTATCGTATTTAACGGAAAACATGTCCCGATGAAGATCGACCGCAGCACATTTATCAAGCTGTTTGACTTCGTGAAGACGTTCCCCCACTATTTTCTCGGTTCCAATGCGGATCTTCCGATCGTAGGCGGATCTATTTTAACCCACGATCATTTCCAGGGTGGACATTATGAATTTGCAATGGCAAAGGCGCCCGTGGAAGAAAACCTTAGCTTTAAAGGGTTTGAGGATGTGGCAGCCGGAATTGTAAAGTGGCCGATGTCCGTGATCAGACTCAGGGCAAAGGACAGTGACCGTATCGTTGAGCTGGCAGACCGTATCCTTAAGGCATGGCGCGGCTATACGGATGAGGATGCCTTCATCTTTTCTGAGACGGAGAGAGAACCCCATAATACGATCACTCCGATCGCCAGAAAACGCGGAGATGAATTTGAAATGGATCTCGTCCTGAGAAATAATATAACGACAAAGGAGCATCCTCTTGGTGTATATCATCCGCATCAGAAGCTCCATCACATTAAAAAAGAGAATATCGGTCTGATCGAGGTAATGGGACTCGCTGTTCTTCCCGCAAGACTGAAAGAGGAGCTTTCGCTTCTGGCTGAATATATCACAGACGGGCGCGATATCAGAAGCTCACAGCTGATCGAAAAGCATGCAGATTGGGTCGAGGAATTCCTGCCTAAGTATAAAGAAGTGAACTGTGACAATGTAATGGACATTCTCAAGGCAGAGGTGGGACGCGTATTTGCTCAGGTTCTCGAGGATGCAGGCGTTTATAAAAGAAATCAGGAGGGAAAGACAGCGTTCCTTCGCTTTGTCTCTTATGTAAACGATCAGGCATAATAAGGAGTTAGGTATGTTAAATGAGGAAAAGATCAGGCTGATGACAGACATTGCCATGTTTGAAAAAAAGAATGAAAAGGACATGATCCAGGTCGGACGATATTTCAAAAGTGATTATATCAGTATGTGGCTGCTTCGCTCCCTTCTTTCCTACACGGCTGCCTTTGGGCTCTGTCTTGCACTCTGGCTGCTTTATCAGATAGAAGGGATCATGAGCACCATGGATCTTGATGCGATCATCAGATCTGCCGGTCTGATCGGTATTCTTTACGGAACCGGTCTGCTGCTCTATCTGATCTTTACATACGGCTACTGTGCCGGAAAATATGAAGAAGCCTCCGGTAATTTTAAGATCTATCAGGCGAAGCTTCGCCATCTTCAGAAAAAATATGACATGCCTGCCGGACAGGACGAAAGCAGGGAGGTACGCTAACATGATGCAGCTTTTGGTGATCAGAGAAAAACTAAGAAAATTTTACGGCAAATACAGCAGCTTTATAATCCCAATCGAAAAATTTGTTCTGGGTATGGCATCCTTCTGGCTTATCAATGCCAACATCGGCTTTATGCCAAAGCTCAAGAATCCGCTTATCCCTATCGTTATGGGATTTATCGCTTCAACGATCCCCTGCGGTGCGACTGCTTTCCTTGCGGGCTGTTTTCTTGCTGTGCATGTTTCCAGAGTTTCCATGGAGGTGGCGATCCTTATCGTTGTGTTCATGCTGGTGATCATGATGCTTTATTATGGCTTTAAGCCGAAGGACGGATATCTTCTGTTACTCACGCCCCTTATGTTTTATATGCGGATCCCCTACATGGTACCGCTTCTTGTGGGACTTTCCGGAAGTCTTGTATCGGTTATCCCTGTATGCAGCGGAGTCGTGGTCTACTATATTATGAGCTATATGAAACAGAATGCGGGTGTCCTTACCGGAAATTCCATGGCGGAGATGGCGGGACGTTTTATGGTCGTAGCAAAAAACATCCTAACAAACGAGCTGATGTGGGTCATGATCGCAGCGTTTGCCGCCTCGATCCTTGTTGTATACGTCGTCAGAAATCTCGCCGTGGATTACGCATGGACGATCGCGGTCATCGCCGGAGTCATCACCCAGTTGGTGGTGATCTTTATCGGTGATTTCAATTTCAATCTCCCTGTTTCCGTTGGGGGGATGGTCATTGGACTGCTGGTTTCTGTGGTACTGGTTTTGATTTATGAATTTTTTACCTTTGCGGTCGACTACTCCCGCACAGAGTACCTCCAGTATCAGGATGATGATTACTATTACTATGTAAAAGCAGTTCCGAAGATATCGGTCTCCACGCCGGATGTAAAGGTCCACCGGATATCTTCAAGAAAAACAACGGAATCTAACCGAATCAAGTAAGTCCCCTGCTTCAATTGCAAAAAGCAATAAGCAGTGGGTAGCGAAGCGGATTACGAATATCCGCTTGACAAAGTAAAATAATGGAGGGCTGGAGGTGAAACTATGACAGAATTTCTTGGGCGTGTCTATTCATGGCTTACGTTCATTCCAAAGATCACTCTGTCAAATCTTTTTGAAATCCTGATCATCTCTTTTCTTATTTATGAAATATTGATATGGGTACAGAATACAAGGGCATGGGTCCTTTTAAAAGGAGGTCTTATGATCCTTGCATTCTATGTAGGGGCATATGTTCTCCATTTAAATACGATCACCTGGATGATCAATCACATGGGGCAGCTCGCATTGATCGCGCTGATCATTATCTTCCAGCCGGAGTTAAGAAAAGCACTGGAGCAGCTTGGAAGCAGAAATATCATTACGGATCTGTTTAATTCGGAAGCGATGCGTGCGACAGAGCAGTATACGGAAAAAACAGTGAATGAGATCGTCAGAGCGGCCTTTGAGATGGGAAAAGTAAAGACAGGGGCTCTGATCGTGATCGAAAGAGGGACTCCTCTTGCAGAGATCGAGCGGACAGGGATTGCTGTGGACGGAATCGTCACCAGCCAGCTGTTAATCAATATTTTTGAACACAACACCCCCCTGCACGACGGAGCTGTGATCATACGCGGCAACCGCGTTACGGCGGCAACCTGTTATCTTCCGCTTTCTGAAAATCTGAGCATCAGCAAGGATCTCGGTACGAGACACAGAGCAGCTCTCGGGATCAGTGAAAGCTCAGACAGTATGACAGTGGTAGTTTCCGAAGAAACCGGCAGAGTAACGCTGGCATCAGACGGTAAGCTTACCCGGATGAATGATCCGGAATCGCTGAGACAGGCGATCACAGTGGAGTCTAAGGACGAGGCAAATTCCGGAAAATTCCGGCTCTGGAAGGGAAAACATAGAAATGAAAGAAAAGCAGAATAAACGATGGGGATTAAAGCTTCTGTCCGTTGTATGTGCTTTCCTGGTCTGGCTGGGAGTTGTAAATGTGGCAGATCCGGTCGTGACCGGCACAGTTGAGGTTCCGGTCGAAATCGTCAACACGGAGATTTTGGGAGCGAATAATCTGACTTATGAAATTATCGGAAAAAAGACGACTACGGTAGCTTATGAGGTTAAGACGACGAACGCTCACAGGATCCGCCCGGCGGATTTCCGTGCTTATGCGGATATGTCGGATCTGTGGGCAGTAACAGGCTCTATCCCCATCAAGGTAGAGGTCTTAAATCATGCAGAATATCTTGTCTCTACCCCCAGCAGCAGAATGTCTACGATCAAGATCGAGACGGAGCCCTTGCAGAAAAAGCGTTTTGATCTGAATGTGATCTATACGGGTGAGCTGGACGAGGGATATGAGGCAGGAGAGATCAGCCTGTCACCGAATCATATTTACGTGGAAGGGCCGGAATCCCTGATCGGTCAGATCAGCAGTGTCGGAATTGAAGTCAGTCTGGAAGGACTGACCATGGACGCAGAAGGAAATGCGGTACCGAAATATTATGATGCCAACGGAAACAAGATCGATCTGGATTCCCGTATCATGAGTGACTGCGAGTCGGTGTCCTATAAGATGCCGGTATTAAAGGTAAAAAATCTGACTCTCGACTTTGAAACCTCAGGAGAGGTAGCTGACGGATACCGCTTTACGGGAGTCGAATGTGAGCTGAAATCCGTTCCGGTCATCGGAATGAAATCCGTACTGGCGGCCTTAAACACGCTAACGATCCCGGGAGAAGCGTTAAACATGGATGGTGCAAAGACAAACATGGTAAGAACCATCAATCTGAACAATTACCTTCCGGTAGGAGTTTCCCTTGCCGGCACGGGACGCCATGAGATCAATGTGACCCTTACTGTGGAGCCGCTCCGGGAAAAGAATTATACCGTTCAGGTAAACGATGAGTCCATCGTCGGCAAGAAGGATAATTATAAGTACACCATGACAGCACCCTATGTATATGTGCGGATCAAGGCCCTGAAGGAGGAGTTAGACAGTCTGAACCTAAAGGCAGAAGACATCGAAATCGATGTTTCGCTTATGGGAGAGGGAACGCATACCGTGGATGCAAAGCTGAAGGTCGATCTGGATTCGGTCTATGAGGTTATCGACGTTTCCTCCTGCACGGTGCATGTAGAAAAAGAGGAGGAATCTCAGGGAACCATTCCTGTTGACGGTCAGGCTGCTGCAGGAACAGAAGCCTCCACAGATAATGCGGAGGAGAGCAGCTCGGAAACGGAACAGCCAAAGGATACATCGGCTGATCCCACCGCAGACAGACTAACCTCGTCACGGACAGAAAAATGATCTTAGGGAATCCGGAAATTAAAAAACGATAGTTTATCAGGAGTAAAATACGATATGGTAGAACAGAGAGTTACAATAAAGAATCCCACCGGCCTTCATTTAAGGCCGGCAGGGCTCCTATGCAAGGAAGCTCTGCAATTCCAGTCATCTGTAAAATTTCAATTCGGCAGCACTACCGCCAATGCAAAAAGTGTTCTGAGTGTGCTGGGTGCATGCGTGAAAAGTGGGGATGAGATCACTTTTATCTGCGATGGTCCCGATGAGGAGAAGGCATTAGCAGAAATGGTCGCTCTTGTTGAGAGCGGTCTGGGAGAATAACGGAATATGATTGTTTATCTGATCCTTTATGGCGCCGGTATGCTGTTTGCATCCAGCGCCCATTCCTATATGTCGGGAGTAAGTCTTATGCTTGCTGCCCTGTATCTGTATTTTTACGATTACAGAAGGAGCGGTGATCCGCTGCATTTAAGAGCTCTGTTTTCCCTGTTCTGGGTCGGCGGAGAGGGAATTTCATGTCTGAAGCTTAGTCGTCTGCAAAAGGACTGGGAATTTGTGACATGGGCTGCTTTTTTTGTTGCCCTTGCCGCCTTCTGGTCTGTATATGGTCTTGCCGAAAAACGTATCTGCGGGAAGTATACGGAGCGTTCTTTCAATGTCCGCAAAACAGATTATGGCAAAGCGATCTATTTCATACTTCTTATCCTTACGGCGGTCTCATGGGGTGCTTTTTTACTGGAGGCAGCTGTTCTGGGGTATGTCCCGTTTTTTCTTCGCGGGGTACCGCATGCCTATTCCTATTTTCATATTTCCGGTGTTCACTATTTTACCGTGTCATGTGTGCTGGTGCCGTCCATGGCGGTGCTCTCACTGGCTTATGGGGAGAATATAGGAAAAAAACAGAAAGTTATCACAATGCTGGCTGTTTTTCTGGCCCTTATGGTGCCGATACTCTGTGTATCCAGATTTCAGCTGATCTTCGCTGTTTTTCTGGCAGTCCTTACCTATATGCAGGTTTCCGGAAAAAAGAAGATCGGATATCTCTTTGCGGCTGTGCTTGCCCTGATCCCGCTCTATGTGATCCTGACGATCGCACGGAGCCATGATGTGGCATATCTGAACGGGATCTTTGAGATGAAAAATGAGAATACTCCGATCTTCATCACACAGCCCTATATCTATATCGCAAACAATTATGACAATTTTAACTGTCTGGTCAAAGAGCTTCCGAAGCACAGCCTAGGAATGAAGGGATTGTTCCCGTTATGGGCCCTGACCGGCCTTAAGTTTATCAGACCGGAGCTTGCTGCGTATCCGATCTTTACGACAAAAGAGGAGCTGACTACCGTAACGCTCTTTTATGACGCATATTATGACTTTGGAATCGCAGGGGTGTTCTTCTTTGCGGCTGTGCTGGGCGTGTTCTCCGCATGGCTTATGGAAAGAGTCAGACGGCCGGGAAATCCTTTCTGGCAGCTGTTATATTCTCAGGCAGCCATGTATCTGATGCTTTCGTTTTTTACTACATGGTATTCCAATCCGTCCACATGGTTTTACTTTGCGGCAACAGCAGCAGCAGCCGTTTTTGCCGAATCATATATATTACAACGGAGGAATGACTTATGATATCAGAAAAAATGAAGCCGTATCTGGCAAACAACTCGGCAATCCGCGCCATGTTTGAAGAAGGGAAAAAAATGGCCGCAATTTACGGAAAGGAAAATGTTTACGATTTCAGTCTGGGCAACCCGAATGTGACCGTCCCAAAGGTCAATGAAGCAATAACGGAAATCGTGAAAAAAGAGGATTTTAACACCCTCCACGGCTATATGAGTAATGCCGGATATGAAGATGTACGTCAGACCATTGCGGACTCTTTAAATAAACGTTTCGGAACTGCTTTTAAAGCAAAGAACCTGATCATGACGGTCGGTGCGGCCAGCGGACTGAATGTGATCCTTAAAAGTATCCTGAACCCGGGCGATGAAGTGATCGTTTTTGCACCATATTTCGTGGAATATGACAGCTATATCAGAAACTATGACGGGAAGGTCGTTGTGATCTCTCCGGATACCGATTCCTTTATGCCGAAGCTTTCTGAATTTGAGGAGAAGATAACACCGAAGACGAAGGCGGTCATCATCAACAATCCAAACAATCCGACGGGAGTAGTCTATAATGAAGCTACGATCCGTTCTCTGGCAGCGATCTTAAATAAAAAGGAGCAGGAGTATCATACCCAGATTGTTCTGATCTCCGATGAGCCTTACAGAGAGCTTGCGTATGCAGGAGTTCAAGTCCCCTTCGTTACGAAATATTACCACAATACGGTAGTCGGCTATTCTTACAGCAAATCGCTTTCTGTACCGGGAGAGAGGATCGGTTATCTCGTGATCCCGGATGAAGTGGAGGACAGTGAACAGTTAATAACAGCCACCACGATTGCCAACCGCGTGCTGGGATCGGTCAATGCCCCGTCTCTGATCCAGAAGGTGATCCGCTACTGCATCGAGCATGACGTTACCGTTGATGTAGGCATTTACGAGAAAAACAGAGACCTCCTCTATGGAGCTCTTACCGAATATGGCTTTTCCTGCGTTAAACCGGATGGAGCCTTTTATCTGTTTGTAAAATCACCGGTACCGGATGAAAAACAGTTTTGTGAGGTGGCAAAAAAGCATCATGTATTAGTCGTTCCCGGAAGCTCCTTTGCCTGCCCGGGCTATGTACGGATCGCCTATTGTGTTGCCTATGAGCAGATCGAACGTTCCCTCCCTGCATTTAAAGAGATAGCAGGAGAGTACGGATTGAGATAAAACCTGAAAGTGAGATGATGATTTGGAAGCTAGAAAATATGTGCGTATTCTTTTGAATATTGTGATCCCGATCCTTACCCTCTACCTTATTTGCGGGTGGGGGCCGAGGCTTCTCCTGTTTTTCATGCCCTTTGTGATTGGCTGGATCGTAGCGTTTATTGCAAATCCGCTGGTTCGCTTTCTTGAGAAGAAGCTTCGGATCGTCCGCAAGCACAGCTCGATCCTGCTGATCGTTGTTGTCCTTGCTCTTGTCATTTCCGGAATCTATTTTCTTACCGGCTGGTGCTTCCGAGAAGGAGTGGAATTTGCGAAGGCTCTCCCGGCACTGTATGAATCCGTCCGCGGCGAGGTGACAGCAGCCTATACGAGTATAGAGCGGCTTGTCAGCTTCCTTCCTGCAAATATGGAACAGTCCTTTGAAACGATGATGGACAGCCTGGGCGGGCAGATCGGCGATTTTTTACAGGAAATAGCGACATCTGCCGGCAGCGTTGTTGCAAGAAAGATCCCGGATGTGCTGGTAAATTTTATTGTTGTACTGTTATCCTCCTACCTGTTTCTGGCAGAGCACGATAAGCTTACGGAACGAGTGGCAGGTTTTCTCCCGGACTCGGTAAAAAGGTACGGAAGCTTCTTAAAAAAGGACATAAGAGCGGTGATCGGCGGATATTTTATGGCACAGTTTAAAATTATGTTCGTGATCGGCCTTGTCCTTTTTGTGGGACTTTTATTTCTGGGAGTTCATTACAGCATTTTTCTTGCGATCGGAATTGCAGTGTTAGACTTTCTTCCTATGTTCGGTACCGGTACGGTGCTGATCCCCTGGGCAGTGGTTAAGCTGTTTGGCGGAGAGTACGCCTACGGAGCTGGGCTGGCTTTCCTCTATGTGCTGACGCAGGCTGTCCGTCAGGTGATCCAGCCAAAGATCGTCGGTGACAGTCTGGGGCTTCCACCGCTGACGACTTTGTTTTTTCTTTATCTGGGATATAAATTCCGCGGCATTGCCGGTATGATCCTGGCAGTCCCTGTTGGGCTTATCTTTATTAAGTTTTATGAGTATGGTGCTTTCGATTCTTTCTTTTTGAATATAAAGATTCTTTGTGAGGAGATACAGAAGCTGCGTAAAGGCGGGCAGGAGGAGCACAAATAGGAGCGAACTGAATTTTATTAGTTAATTTTCGTTATTTTCCTAACAATATATTGTTTATTTTTTTATGATAGTATGCTATAATAAGCGGGTTCGTGCCACAGCGGACAAAATATATTAAAGTTAAAGGAAGATTTAATATGGAAAAGACCAAGAAAATCGACTGGTACACCCTCGCCTTCATGGCATTCTCCACAGTATGGAGCTTCGGTAACGTGCTGAATGGCTTCGTCTATTTTAACGGAGTCCAGGTAATCTTCAGCTGGATCCTGATGTTCGTCCTCTACTTTGTACCCTATGCCCTGATGGTCGGAGAGCTAGGCTCCGCATTCAAACAGTCCGGCGGCGGTGTAAGCTCCTGGATCCATGAGACCATCGGCCCGAAATGTGCATATTATGCCGGATGGACCTATTGGGCGTGTCATGTGACCTACATCGCAAGTAAAGGCAGCGGCGGATTAAAAGCATTAAGCTGGATGGTATTCCAGAATGGCTCCACCTACGACACATTCCCGACAATTGCAGTTCAGATGGCAACACTTGCTGTATTTCTGTTCTTCTGCTGGGTTGCAAGCCGCGGCTTAAACCCGTTAAAGAAATTAGCTACGATCGCAGGCTCCAGTATGTTCGTTATGTCCATCCTGTTCATTTTAATGATGTTCGCGGCTCCGGCGATCAACCCGAATGCCGGCTTTGTATCTCCAGACTACAGCTTAAAGAACCTGATCCCGCAGTTTAATGTAGGATATTTTACCTCTCTTTCCATTCTCGTCTTTGCTGTAGGTGGATGTGAGAAAATCTCTCCTTATGTAAATAAGGTTAAGGATCCGTCAAAGGGATTCCCGAAGGGGATGATCATGTTAGCGGTTATGGTAATGGTCTGCGCGATCCTCGGAAGTATCGCAATGGGAATGATGTTTGACCCGGCGGTTATCAACGAAAGCTCTGACAGCTTTAAATCCTATGTTTCCAATGGTGCTTACTGGTCCTTCCAGAAGCTTGGTGAATACTACCATGTCGGCAACCTGCTGCTCGTGATCTATGCAGCCTGCAATGCCATCGGTCAGTTCTCCACTCTGGTATTAAGCATCGACGCACCGCTTCGTATGCTTCTTGACAATGAAGACGCAAGACAGTTCGTTCCGTCCGGTCTTTTAAAGAAGAACGAGCACGGCGCATATATTAACGGTATCAAGATGGTCATCTGCTTATCCGGAAGTATCATCCTGATCCAGTCCCTCGTACCGGGCGCTGCATCCGTTCTGACACAGTTAAACAAGCTGAATTCAGTAACCATGCCGCTTCGTTATTTATGGGTATTTGCAGCATACATTGCCCTTAGAAAATCTCTTGATAAGTTCAATCCGGAATACAAGTTTACAAAGAATCAAACAGTTGCTCTTATTTCAGGCGGCTGGTGCTTCTTCGTAACGGCAGCCTGCTGTATCCTTGGTATGTATGTTGAGGGTGATATGGCCTCCACAGCATTAAACGTAGTGACACCGATCATGCTCACAGCTCTCGGACTGATCTTACCGGAGATCAAGAAGCACGAAGCTGCAAAAGCAAAATAAATAAAAGCAAAATAATAGAAGATCGATAACAAAAAGAGCTGTCGCAGATGCGGCAGCTCTTTATATAGTCAAATAGAAAAAGCAGATAACGGGAGTCGAACCCGCCTTTCCAGCTTGGGAAGCTAGCGTTCTACCGATGAACCATATCTGCAAAAATCAACTGGAGCATATGGGATTCGAACCCACGACCTTTTGAATGCCATTCAAACGCGCTCCCAACTGCGCTAATGCCCCGTTGAATTTACTATAGCACAAAACATAAAAATCCACAAGGACTTTTAGTAATATATTTTCCGGCTATATTATCTTACCTGATTAAAAAAAGCCGCCCGGAAATGAACCTCGGGGATCCTTCCGGGCTGATGTTCGACTTAAAGGGTTACCGTATTACAGCTCTGCAATTCTTGTGACTCCCACATAGATATGGGAGATCTTATACCAGGTAGCAAAGTCGACCACACCGGTGGGAGGAAGCCCGAAAATCGACTGGAAGGCTTCCACGGAGCGGGCTGTGGCGGGGCCGTAGATCCCATCGGGATTTACACGGGGGATCGAAGTATAAATGGTTGCGATCGCATCAAGCTGCTCCTGAAGCTGGCGTACTTTATTTCCGCTGGCACCGATCGTAAGGTCGTAGCCGGGCCAGGATGCCGGGATACCCGAGAGGATCTCCGCTGTATTGATGTAAATATCATCTCCGTAAAAATGACGCAGGATCTCGATGGGGCTGTAACCCCGTTCACCCAGCTCGCAGGAACCCCACTGCGTCATCCATCCGGGACAGGAAACCTTCCTCCCGTCACAATATTGTGTCAGTATCGGCTGCTTGACCTCCGGCCTGGAGAGATAATTATCGAAGATATCATCCACGACAACGGAGATGGAGTCAAAAATGTTTCTTCCGTAGATCCATTTGTGATCGTAAGCAGTCGAGGAGGTGATCGTAAAATCATAGCCCTGATTCCGGTACCATTCAGTGTAAACACGATTTAAGGTAAAAGACATGATCGCCAGTACATTGGCAACGATCGAGGCTTCCGGCCATGTGGCATAGATTTCGCTGGAGGCGACGTTTTTAATATAATCACGATATGGAACATAATAGTTTTTCGCGGATTTATTTTGTGGGACGCCGTCATGAACGATAACGGTCTGGGGAACGACGACCCGGGAGAGAACGATCTCGCCGCTCTCATGGATCGGTTTGATCTCATTTTCCGCAATTTTCGGCGGATAGCTTCCATATAAAGTGTGTTCTGGGATCTGAAGTTCCTCGACTGTCTTATCGTTATCTGAAAGGGGGATCATGCGGGCCGGCTGTCTGGAGGAGGATTCAGCAAGTATTTCGCTTCCGCTTATCACAAGGGGTTCATATCCCGGTGCATTGATACGGATCGTATATTCCGCATAAGGACATGTATCCTGCGGAAACAGGCTTAGATCTCTGGGAGGAGCGGTGAGAAACACGGCTTCTGTCTGTCCGGCCCGGTCGGTCGTAAGCTCCTCCAGAATTTTATCCGGAGTATTTTTATCAGAAATGCTTACCTTAGCGTCAGTGATCGGAAAATTATTGACGTCGGATACAACGTCAACCTGTAATAATCCCTGTGCCATTTATGCCTCGATAAAATAATGTCCTTACAGGGTATGCAGATGGATCTGATTTATGAAACAAGAAAGAAACTTAAGATTAGAAAAAAAATAAAAATACAGCTTGAAAAAAAATGCAAGACGTGATAGAATAGTGAAAATTTGGGCAAAAATATACTGGCCCAGACAGAAAGATAAGAAAGGGTGGCGTCATGAAGGCATATTTAATACTGGAAGATGGAACCGTGTTTGAAGGTACAAGTATTGGTTCTACCAGAGAAGTGATCAGTGAAATTGTTTTTAATACATCCATGACCGGTTATCTTGAAGTCCTTACCGACCCGTCGTATGCTGGACAGGCAGTGGTAATGACTTATCCGTTAATTGGTAATTACGGAATCTGCCGGGAGGATATGGAATCCAGGCGTGCATGGCCGGATGGCTATATTGTAAGAGAATTATCCAGAATTCCCAGCAATTTCAGAAGCGGGGACACCATCGAACATTTCTTAAAGGAACAGGACATTCCTGGCATCAGTGGCATCGACACAAGAGCTCTCACCAAAATTTTAAGAGAAAAAGGAACCATGAACGGTATGATCACCACAAACGGAGATCATGATATCGCAGAGGTCACCGCAAGGATCAAAGCCTACACCGTAGCAGGAGTGGTAATGGAAACGACAACAAAGGAGCCCTATGTGATCCCGGGAGAGGGAAAAAAGGTCGCTCTTTTGGATTGCGGAGCAAAGAATAATATTGCCCGTTCTCTGAATCAAAGAGGATGTGAGGTAACTGTGTATCCGGCAGATACACCGGCTGAGAAGATCCTTGAAACAGCTCCGGACGGAATCATGTTATCCAACGGCCCCGGAGACCCGGCAGAGAATGTAGAGATCATAAAAGAAGTGAAAAAGCTTTATGAGTCTGATGTTCCGATCTTTGCCATCTGCCTTGGACATCAGCTTATGGCACTCGCTACAGGCGCAAAAACCTATAAATTAAAATATGGACACCGCGGCGGAAACCACCCGGTCAAGGATCTGGAGACAGGACGTGTATACATAACCTCCCAGAACCACGGCTATGCGGTGGATGAGGAGACTCTGGATCCGCAGATCGCAGTTCCGGCATTTATCAATGTCAATGACAAGACAAACGAAGGTCTGAAATATACAGGAAAAAATATCTTTACCGTACAGTATCATCCGGAGGCTTGTCCGGGACCCCAGGATTCCGGATATCTGTTTGATCGGTTTATGCGTATGATGGAGGAGGGAAAATAATGCCAAAGAATCCAGATATCAAAAAAGTTCTTGTGATCGGCTCCGGCCCGATCATTATCGGACAGGCTGCTGAATTTGACTATGCAGGTACACAGGCGTGCCGCTCCTTAAAGGAGGAGGGCATTGAGGTCGTACTTTTAAACTCCAATCCGGCTACGATCATGACCGATAAGGATATTGCTGACCGGGTTTATATCGAACCGCTGACAACAGAGGTCGTTGAGCAGCTTATCAAAAAGGAGAAGCCGGACAGCATTCTTCCGACTCTTGGCGGACAGGCAGGCTTAAACCTTGCTATGGAGTTAGAAGAAGCCGGGATTTTAAGCGAAAATAATGTACGTCTCATCGGAACGACTGCCCTGACCATCAAGAAGGCAGAAGACCGTGAGATGTTTAAGGAAACCATGGAGAAGATCGGTGAGCCGGTGGCTCCCTCCGAGATCGTGGAGAGTGTGGCGGATGGTCTTGCCGTAGCAGAAAAGATCGGCTATCCTATTGTTCTTCGTCCCGCTTATACACTGGGCGGCTCCGGCGGCGGTATCGCGGAAAATGCAGAACAGTGTGCAGAGATACTGGAAAACGGACTTCGTCTTTCCCGTGTCGGACAGGTTCTTGTGGAGAGATGTATTGCAGGCTGGAAAGAGATCGAGTATGAGGTAATGCGTGACGGTGCCGGAAACGTGATCACCGTCTGCAACATGGAGAATATCGACCCGGTCGGCGTTCATACCGGTGACAGTATTGTTGTGGCTCCGTCCCAGACTCTGGGCGATAAGGAGTATCAGATGCTCCGTACCTCCGCTCTGCGTATCATTACCGAGTTAGGGATCACCGGCGGCTGTAATGTCCAGTACGCGTTAAACCCCAACAGCTTTGAATACTGTGTTATCGAGGTAAATCCCCGTGTAAGCCGTTCATCCGCACTTGCATCCAAGGCCACCGGTTACCCGATCGCCAAGGTGGCCGCAAAGATCGCTCTCGGTTATACACTGGATGAGATCAAGAATGCGGTCACAAAGAAGACATACGCCAGCTTTGAGCCTATGCTCGACTATGTTGTAGTTAAGATGCCGCGTCTCCCCTTCGATAAATTCATCAGTGCGAGCCATCAGCTGGGAACGCAGATGAAGGCGACCGGTGAGGTAATGAGTATCTGCACAAGCTTTGAGGGCGGTCTGATGAAGGCGATCCGTTCCCTCGAGCAGCATGTGGACAGCCTTATGTCTTATGATTACAGCAGCCTGACCGTGAGCGAGATCAAGGACAGATTAAAAAATGTGGATGACCGCAGGATCTGGGTCATTGCCGAAGCACTCCGCCGCGGCTTCGATTATGAGCTGATCCATGATATTACAAAGATCGATGTCTGTTTTATCGATAAGCTGGCTATCCTCGTTGAGATGGAGGAGAAGCTTAAAAAGGCCGGTACGAAGCTGGAGGTTGAGCTCTTAAAGGAAGCAAAGCGGATCGAGTTCCCGGATAATGTGATCAGCCGCCTGACCGGGCTTTCTATGGAAGAAATCAAGAAGATGCGTTATGAAAACGGCATCCGTGCGGCTTATAAGATGGTAGATACCTGTGCGGCAGAGTTTGCAGCAGAGACACCATACTATTATTCCTGCTTCGGAAGCCAGAATGAGGCAGACGGAACCACCAAAAAGAAGAAGGTACTTGTTCTCGGCTCCGGTCCGATCCGTATCGGACAGGGAATCGAGTTTGACTTCTGTTCCGTTCACAGCACATGGGCATTTGAAAAGGAAGGCTACGAGACCGTTATCATCAATAATAACCCGGAGACCGTCAGCACAGACTTTGATATCGCGGACAAGCTCTATTTTGAACCGCTGACTCCGGAGGATGTGGAAAGCATCGTCGATGTGGAAAAGCCGGACGGAGCTGTTGTTCAGTTCGGCGGACAGACCGCCATCAAGCTTACGGAAGCACTGATGAAGATGGGAGTTCCGATCCTCGGAACGGCTGCCGAGGACGTGGATGCGGCTGAGGACAGAGAATTGTTTGATGCGATCCTTGAGCAATGCGAGATCCCAAGACCGAAGGGACAGACTGTATTTACGGCCGAGGAGGCAAAAAAGGCAGCGAATGAGCTGGGTTACCCGGTTTTAGTCCGCCCATCCTATGTACTCGGCGGACAGGGTATGCAGATTGCCATCAATGACGAGGACATCGATGAATTTATCGGTATCATCAACCAGATCGCTCAGGAGCATCCGATCTTAGTCGATAAGTATATCATGGGCAAGGAGATCGAGGTCGATGCGATCTGTGACGGAACCGATATCCTGATCCCGGGTATCATGGAACATATCGAGCGTACCGGAATCCATTCCGGCGACAGTATCTCGGTATATCCGGCAAAGAGCATCACGGAGGAAAATAAACGTACACTTGTAGAATATACGGAAAAGCTGGCAAGGGCACTCCATGTAAAGGGAATGATCAATATCCAGTTTATCGTTAATGACGAGGGTGTTTTCATCATCGAGGTAAACCCCAGATCCTCAAGAACAGTTCCGTATATCAGCAAGGTTACAGGGATCCCGATCGTCCCGCTGGCTACTCAGATCATCTGCGGCCATACGATCCGCGAGCTGGGATATACACCGGGTCTCCAAAAGGAAGCAGATTATTATGCGATCAAGATGCCGGTATTCTCCTTCGAGAAGATCAGAGGAGCCGATATCAGTCTGGGGCCGGAGATGAAGTCTACCGGTGAGTGCCTCGGAATCGCAAAGACCTTTAACGAAGCCCTCTATAAGGCATTCCAGGGAGCTAATATCAAGCTGCCCAAATATAAAAACATGATCATTACCGTCCGGGATTCCGATAAAGAAGAAATGGTAGATATCGCGAGACGATTCAAGGAGCAGGGCTACAGGATCTTCTGTACGGCCGGAACTGCCCGTTATCTGTACCAGAAGGGTGTGGTGACGATCCCGATCAGAAAGATCGAACAGGAGTCTCCGAACGTGCTCGACCTGATCCTCGGCCATGAGATCGACCTTGTTATCGACATTCCTGCTCAGGGTGCAGAGAGAAGTCACGATGGATTTATCATCAGAAGAAATGCCATTGAAACAGGTGTAACCGTATTGACAGCCATCGATACAGCGCGGGCCCTCGTGACCAGTATGGAAAACCGTGCAAATGAGTTAACCCTTGTCAACATTGCCAAGATCTGATCTCTTATCGTCAATAAGCAATAAACAATTGATTTCGTGCATACTGTTTTCGGCAGTATGCACGATTTTGTATTTAGAACAATATTTATGCAAAAAACCTCTTTACAAAAGTATAAATATGCATTATAATGCATACCAGTTACAGAAATTCAAGAAAGAAAGAATTTGGTATACAAATACAGGAGGACAAAGATTATGAAAAAAAATGTATGGATCGCAATGATGGCAGCAATGGCAACAGCAGCAATGGCAGGCTGCTCCGCAAATAGCAAGGATGCAACAACAGCCGCCGCAACAACAGCCGCGGCGGAATCCTCAAAAGAGGAAGCACAGACAACAGCCGCAGCAGCAGAGGAAACATCAAAGGAGGCAGCCTCCGAGCTGGATCCGGATTGCAAGCTTGCAAAGGTTTTAAAAAGTGGTAAACTTGTAGTAGGTACCTCACCTGACTTTGCTCCGATGGAATTTAAGGATGTCAGCTCCGGTAAGACAGAATATGCCGGCTCTGATATGGAGCTTGCAAAATACATTGCCGAAAAGATGGGGCTGGAGCTGGAGATTAAGCCGATGGAGTTTTCAGCGATCCAGCAGGCAGTGGCTTCCGGAACGATCGATGCCGGAATTTCCGGATTTGCTTATACTGAGGAGCGTGCCGAGAACTACGGAACCTCTGCTCTTTACAACATAAAGACGGAAGATGAGGGTCATACCTGTCTGGTTTTGAAGGATAACGCAGACAAGTATAAGACAGCAGAAGACTTTTCCGGGAAAAAGGTTCTGGCACAGAATGCATCCTTACAGCAGTCCCTTGTAAATGCACAGCTCCCGAAGGATGTTAACTTCCAGCCGGTTACTACCATTACAGACGGAGTAATGATGCTGATCTCCGGCAAGGCAGACGCTCTTGCAGTTTCTTGGGATAACGGCGAAATGTTAAAGAAGGCTTATCCGGAGATCGCAATGACTGAGTTTAAGTTTGAGTCCGAGCGTGAGGGCAATATCATTCTTATGAAAAAGGGTGAGGATGAGCTGATCTCAGCAGTCAATGAGGTGCTTGACGAGGTCAATGAATCAGGAATTTATGCACAGTGGACAGAGGAAGCGAAGGCACTGGCAGAAAAGCTTGGCCTCAGCAATAACTAGAATCAGAAAAAATAAAAGAGTTCGATAAGACAATGCACCGGTTCTTCCAAAGAAGTGCGGAAGGATCGGTGCCTGTATGGTCGGACTTGAGGAGAGAAAGGAGTATTACTCTATGGAGTTTTTTAGTGTAATGGGTAAGGTCTGGTCCCAGTATTGGACTCTGTTCCTTCATGGCTTGGGTATGACCCTCTATATGGGCGCCCTCACCGTATTGATAAGCAGCATATCCGGTTCACTGATGGCGCTGCTTCGCCGCAGCAACTGGGGAATCGGAGAATTTAAGCCCTTCCGCTGGATCGCAGCAGTATATGTTGAGGTGATCCGTGGAACACCGATCCTTTTACAGCTGTATTTCTTCTATTTTATGCTTCCCCAGTGGCTTCCGTTTTTAAATCTGAGTGAATTTACCTGTGTCATGATCGCATGCTGTGTAAACTCCACCGCTTATGTATGTGAGATCGTCCGGGCAGGCATTCAGGCTGTGGACGTCGGACAGACCGAAGCAGCCCGTTCCCTTGGCTTAAACAGCAGACAGGCCATGATCCACATCGTTATCCCCCAGGCAGTAAAAAATATCCTGCCGGCCCTCTGTAACGAGTTTATCGCCATTGTCAAAGAGACCTCTCTGGCTTCCACATTCTTTATCGGAGAGCTTATGACCCAGTTTAAAACGATCAACGGAATTACCTTCCGTGTTCTGGAACCACTTACTATCGTAGGTATTATCTATTTCCTTGTGACATTTGTACTGTCCAAGCTGATCGCCGTACTTGAAAGGAGGATGAATGCAAGTGAGCGCTAATCAGAATGAGATCATCCGCGTTGAGGATCTGCATAAATCCTTTGGAAACCTTGCCGTTTTAAAAGGTGTAACAGAGCATATTTCCCGTGGCGAGGTCGTATCCATAATCGGGCCGTCCGGAGGCGGAAAGAGTACCTTCCTCCGCTGCTTAAATCTTCTTGAAACACCGAGCTCCGGCCATATTTATTTTGAGAATGTAGATATTACAGATAAAAATGTCGACATCAATCTTCATCGGCAGAAAATGGGTATGGTATTCCAGCATTTTAATGTATTTAACAATCTGACAGTCGGAAAGAACATTACCCTTGCTCCCACACTTCTCGGCAAGAAAACGCAGGCGGAGGCAAATGAGATGGCAAAGGAGCTCCTGAACAGAGTCGGACTTCTCGATAAGATCGATCAGTATCCGAAAAAGCTGTCAGGCGGACAGAAGCAGCGTCTTGCCATTGTCCGTGCCCTTGCAATGGAGCCGGATGTAATGCTATTTGACGAGCCAACCTCAGCGCTGGATCCGGAAATGGTAGGAGAGGTGCTTCAGGTTATCAAGGAGCTGGTAAAGACAGGCATGACGACAGTTATCGTAACGCATGAAATGGGCTTTGCAAAAGAGGTATCTGACCGCGTATTCTTTATGGACGGCGGTATCATTGCAGAAAAGGGAAGCCCGGATCAGGTATTCAACCATCCTGAAAACCCGCGTACAAAGGAGTTTCTCAGCAAGGTATTGTATTAAAAATAGATATCAAACAGGAGGAAGATCATGACAGAGTCTAAGAAACAGGTTGTAAACTATATTGATGAAAAGGCTGATATTATCATCGACACATCAGACAAGATCTGGGATTACGCAGAGCTTTCCTTACGGGAATTTAAATCCGGTGACCTGTATGCAAAGGTGTTAAAGGAGGAAGGCTTTCAGGTAGAGCATCCGTTTTGCAATATTGAGACGGCATTCCGGGCTTCCTACGGCTCAGGAAAGCCGGTGATCGGAATCCTCGCTGAATATGATGCCCTGACCGGACTTTCGCAAGTTCCGGGTGCTGTGGAGCGAAAAGAGCTGATCGCAAACGGAAACGGACACGGCTGCGGACATAACCTTCTTGGCGCCGGATCCATGGCAGCAGCCTTTGCCATCAAGCATTATCTGGAAGAAAAAGGGGAAGGAAGCGGAAAGGTAATCCTTTACGGCTGTCCCGGAGAAGAAGGAGCGGCTACAAAAGCCTTTATGGCAAGGGATGGCATATTTAAAGAGTGTGACGCTGCACTTACCTGGCATCCGTCCAATGTAAATCAGGTGACATCAGGAACCTGCAATACATGTATCCAGACAGAATACAAATTTACCGGTGTTGCTTCTCATGCAGCAGGAGCTCCGGATAAGGGACGTTCTGCACTGGATGCGGTGGAGCTTATGAACATCGGCGTCCAGTTCCTTAGAGAACACATGCCGGACAGCTCCAGGATCCATTATTCTATCACAGATGCAGGCGGAGACTCTCCGAATGTCGTACAGCCGAGAGCACAGGTCCTTTATATGGTACGCTCGGTATGGGCAAAGGATGCAATGGAGCTTCAGGAAAGAGTCGATCGGATCGCCCTTGCCGCATCTATGATGACAGATACGAAAATGGAGAAGAAATTTATCGACGGATGCTCGAATACCGTCCCGAACAAAACACTGGAAACATTGTTATGGGATAACTTTAACGGAATGGAGCTTCCGGTCTATACCGATGATGAGAAGGCTTACGCCAAGGCAATCTTTGATTCGGTTGAAATGAAGTCAAATGAGCTTCCGGGGGCTGAAACCTACGAGAGCGATGAGCTGTATGAATTTGTAGATAAGGCATCGGAGCATGGAACGACTCCGATGAATAATTTCCTGATCCCCTACTGGTATTCGGAAAAGCCCCGGATGGGTTCCACGGACGTGGGAGATGTAAGCTGGCTGGTACCTACAGCCCAGATCAATACTGCAACATATCCGGCTCAGGCACCGGGCCATTCCTGGCAGAATGTTTCCTGCGGCCGTACCTCGATCGCCCATAAGGCTATGCTTCTTGCAGGAAAGGTCCTGGCGGCAACAGCGATCGATCTGATGGAGAAGCCGGAGTTACTTCAGGCTGCCAAGGACGAATACGAAAAGAAAATGAAACGATATGGCGGATATTTCTGCCCGGTTCCGGAAGGTGCAGTTCCGGTGGTTCCGGGAGAAAAAATGTAAAATAGAATCAGAGCACAAAAGCATCCGTGATCCCAAGCGTTATCAGCAAAAGGAAGGATGCAGCAAAGAGACCCAGAAAGACTGCGTAGACGGCACGATCGAACCAGTCCATTCCGGGCCTTTTTTCTTTTATTGTAGATGAAAAAAATGACAAAAAAAATCGGATCTAGTGTATAATGATAGAAAGGATGATCGTGTAAAAGTATTATAAAGAGGGGACATTGCTTATGGAGTTCTATAGAATCCTGCTTGTGGATGATGAGGAGGAAGTCAGAAAGAGCATTATCAGAAAGATCGATTGGAATTCAGTGGGATTTACTGTAGTTGGAGATGCGGAAAACGGAGAGGATGCACTCGAAAAGGTCGAGCTTCTGGATCCGGATGTGGTGCTGACCGATATCCGGATGCCATATATGGACGGCCTGACCCTTTCCGAAAAGATCAGGCAGAAGTATCCGCTTACAAAGATCGTGATCTTTTCCGGATATGATGATTTTGAATATGCAAAACGGGCGATCAAATTGAACGTTACTGAATATATCCTGAAGCCGGTCAATGTGGAAGAACTGACTGCGATACTAAAAAAGATAAAAACAAATCTGGACGAGGAGATCGAGCAGAAAAGAAACGTGAATCTGCTGCGGGAAAACTATAGAAAGAGCCTGCCGATCTTAAGAGATCAGTTCTTAAAGGAGCTGATCAGCCGCCAAGTGGATCCTGCTGTTGTTAAGGACAGAATGCAGGAATACGAGATCCATCTGGACGGAGCAAAAAAATGGATCGCACTGGCAGTAGACATCGGAAAGGAAAAGGAGCAGGATCTGGAGGCGATCCCTCTGCATGGTGAGAAGGCACTGCTCCCGATCTCGGTGATGCAGATCATGGATGAATATCTGACGCCATCCTACCGCCATATCCTGTTTAATATTTCCGGTGCCGGAGAGGCCGGACTTGCCGGTATCGTTGCAATCGATGAAACGAATACCCAGACGGATCTAATCAACATGCTGGGAGATATCTGCAAAGAAATAAAAAAGATCCTGAAGGTTCCGGTAACCGTCGGCATCGGCCACAGCACACTGGCATTGGATAAGATGTATGAATCCTTCCAGTCGGCGGCTGACGCACTCGGTTATAAATCGATCGTAGGGGAAGGAAATACGATCTATATCAGCGACGTTGAGCCGGTAACGGGCGGAAAGCTTTTGTTTGAGGGGCAGGATGAATCGGAGCTCATCTCAGCGGTGAAGTTTGGCCCGGAATCTAAGATCCATGAGGCGGTATCAAAAATCATGGGGCGGATGAGTGAGGCGAAGGTCCATGCACGCCAGTATCAGGCATACATGTTTGGCGTGATGAATTGTATGATCCAGCTGGCCCAGCAGTATGATCTCGATATGAACAGGATATTTGAGGATGCCACAGATCCCATTAACATACTGCCGCAGATATCCCAAAAGGAAAACTTTGATCAGTGGCTGCTTCCTGTGGCACTCCGTATCAGCCGTGCCCTGAATGAGGAAAGAGATAATTCCGCCAGAAGGGCAATGGAGCGGGCGAAGCAATATATAAGCGATAATTATCAGGATCCGGATCTGTCAGTCGAACAGCTCTGCCGCTATCTTCATATGAGTCCTGCGTATTTTTCCACCGTATTTAAAAAGGCCACAGGGCAGACGTATGTGGCTTACCTGACGGAGGTTCGTTTAAATAAGGCGGTTGAGCTTTTAAATAAGACGGATGATAAAACGTATGTGATCGCTTCCAAGGTTGGATATCCGGAACAGAATTATTTCAGCTATGTATTTAAAAAACGTTTTGGAGTATCTCCGACAAAATTCAGAGGCAGTAAATAAGGGGGCTTCATGATCTTTCAGAAATTAAGAAGGATGCTTGAGAATACCAGTATCCGATATAATATTTTCATTTATTTCACCGTGACATCTCTGGCAGCCAGTATCCTGATCGGTATTTCCCTGTATACAAGAATGTCCGGACAGATGTTTACATCGATCCAGGAGGAAAACCAGATCGTACTGCAGCAGGTGAGCCGCTCTATGGATGTGTATCTGCGGGGAGTGATCAAGCTTTCAGATTCACTTTATTACAATGTGATCAAAAATGCAGACATATCAAGAGAATCTGTAAAAAAAGAGATGACGATCCTCTATGAGAACAACAGGGATAACGTAGAAAAGATCGCTTTATTTTCCAGACGCGGAAAAATGGTACAGGCAGTGCCGGCTGCGATCCTGAAGGAGGATATTTCTGTCTGTGACGAAGCATGGTTTGTGAGCGCACTGGAAAAGACAGAGAACATCCATTTCTCAAGACCGCATGTCCAGTATATTTTTGAAAACAGCGAAAACCGTTATAACTGGGTAATTTCCGCAGCAAGGGCAGTAGAGATCACAAAGGGGACCTTTACCGATCAGGGTGTCCTTTTGATCGATATGCGCTATGACAGCTTAGAGCAGCTGTTTGACGGTATCACTCTCGGAAACGGAGGGTATCTTTACCTGATCGGAAACGACGGAGAGATCCTCTATCATCCGGATGAGCAGCTTATCTACTCCGGACAGGCAGAGGAAAATAATCAGGTGGCTGCCAAATACCGGGACGGCAACCATGAAGAAAAATTCGGCGGAAAGAAACGTCTGGTGACCGTAAAGACCATCGGCTACACCGGCTGGAAATTAGTAGGAGTGACTCCGCTAAGCGGTATGACCTTGAATAAGATCAAGACGCTCCTTCTGGTGGTATTTATCATCGATCTGGTCATGTTCCTCCTTGCCATGATAAACTCCTTTATTTCATCAAAGATAACGGATCCGATCAAGGAGCTGGAAAAATCAGTCAACGAGATCGAAGCAGGAAACCTGAATACAAGGGTGTATTCCGGCGGCTCCTATGAGATCCGGCATCTCGGAACCTCCATACAGAGCATGGCAGACCGGATCCGCAAGCTGATGGCGGACATCGTTGCGGAGCATGAATCAAAACGTAAGACAGAGTTTGATGTGCTGCAGTCCCAGATCAATCCCCACTTTCTATACAATACACTGGATATTATTGTGTGGATGATCGAAAATGAGCAGAAAGCGGATGCAGTCAGGGTTGTAACTGCGCTGGCGAGATTCTTCAGGATCAGCCTCAGCAAGGGGAAAAGCATAATCCCGGTCAAAGATGAGCTGGAGCATGTACGAAATTACCTGATGATTCAGCAGATGCGTTTTAAAAACCGTTTTACCTTTACGATCGAAGCGGAGGATCAGGTAATGGATTTAGCCTGCTTAAAGCTGATGCTGCAGCCTCTTGTTGAAAACTCGATCTACCATGGGATGGAATTTATGGACGGAGACGGAGAGATCAAGATCACCGTCAAAAGAGATGGGGAGGATCTGTATATGAGCGTTGAGGATAATGGTCTTGGAATGTCAGAGGAACAGGTCGAGAAGATGTTAAAGGATACCGGCCATGTTCCGTCAAAGCGTGGCTCCGGTATCGGGGTAAAAAATGTGAACGAGCGGCTTTTGCTGTATTTCGGAAAAGAATACGGGCTGACCATCGAATCCGAGCCCGACGAAGGCACGAAGGTCACCGCCCATTTAAAAGCAGTCCGATATGAGGAGCTGGAAAGGAAGGGAGAGAAGGCAGATGTCAAATAAGGAACGCTTCCTTTGGGGGAGCAGCGCGGCAATATTGGTCTTTCTGTATCTTCTTTCCTCAACAGATCTGATCATAAAGGAAAAAAAGAAGGAGATCTATCCGATCTCTGTGATTATCGAAGATACAAATGATGAATATTATGCAAATTTCAGAAAGGGAATGGATAAGGCAGCAGAAAAGCTTCAGGCGGATGTGAGCTTTATCACGCTGTATCAGGAGAACAGTGAGGAGGAACAGATGGAGCTTCTTTTAAGGGAAGTTAAGGATGGAGCCAGAGCCGTGATCCTTTCTCCGGTCAACGAAACAGGGGTCGTGATGCGTCTGGATGAAGCAAAGCCGAATTGCCCTGTGATCCTTTTAGGATCTTCCCTGATCGATTCCTCTGTGGCGGCATCCATATCCATAGACGGATATGAAACGGGACGCTTGCTGGGAGAAGAAGTCGCAAAACGCGAAGAAGCTGCGGTGCCTGTATGGCTGCTTTCAGAGGGTCTTTCTTATACCGGAAATATAGATGTGTACGATGGGATCCGTTCCGTATTGGATGAAAGGGGCTATTCCTGCCGTCTGATCGAAAATAAATCGGAAGATACCTATCGGACAGCCATCGAGGAAATGGTCTATCCGGGCTCAAAAGAGGCGGTTATCATTGCCCTGGATGTGGAGTCTCTGGACATTGCCTCCTCGATACTGGAGGGAAGCACGGTCTATGCAGGGTGTGTGAAGGGGCTTTACGGAGTCGGGAGTACGACGGCGATCCTGCAGCGTCTGGAAAAAGGGATCGTGAAGGGACTTATGGCGGAGAACCGATATAATGAAGGCTATCTGAGTATTCGCAGTGCCGTTGAGGCAATACAGGGCGGTTGGACAAAAAGCCATATCCCAGTAGAATCCTTCTATATCGAAGGAAAGGATCTTAGGGATCCCACATACGAAAAGCTTTTGTATCCGATCGAATAGAGAAAAGGGAGGAAATAGATGAAGATGAAATGGAAGGCCGGACTGATCGTGATTTTGCCGGTGATCGTCCTGATCGCCATTCTGATACATGGTGCAGTCCGCAGACCGGAAACGGCAAAAAAGACCTCAATGCGGATCGGCATTCTTCTTTATCGGGGAGACGATACGTTTATCAGCACACTGCGGGCATCTCTGGAGGAGTGTGCAAAGGAATATGAAAAAGAAAACGGGATCAAGGTGACGCTTGATATTTTGGATGCGAAGGGGAACCAGAATACCCAGAACAGCCAGGCTGAGCGGCTGATCTCTCTCGGATGTGATGTGCTCTGTGTCAATATCGTAGACCGTTCTGTGGCTTCGATCATCATCGATAAGGCGGAAGGCGCCGATATCCCCCTGGTATTCTTTAACCGGGAGCCGGTGGAGGAGGATCTGAACCGGTGGGAAAAAATATATTATGTGGGGGCGGATGCAAAAAAATCGGCTGTCCTTCAGGGGAAGATCCTGGTAGATGCCTATAACAAGAACCCGGAGAGCCTTGACCGAAACGGAGACGGTCTTGTCAGCTATGTGATGCTGGAGGGCGAGAGCAGCCATCAGGATTCCCTGATCCGCACGGAATGGTCTGTCCAGACGTTAAAGGACGGAGGCGTTCCGCTTAAGAAGCTGACGGGAGGGATCGCCAACTGGGAGAGAAGCCAGGCAGCCGCACTTATGGATCAGTGGCTGAAGGGATATTCGGGAGAGATCGAGCTTGTGCTCTGCAACAACGATGATATGGCGCTTGGAGCCATCGACTCCATCGAAAGGAACGGAATCCTGCCGGGATCCATAAAGGTCGTCGGGATCGATGGGACACCTGCCGGAAAGGAAGCATTAAGAAACGGAAAGCTTTTCGGAACGGTGGAATGTATTCGGGAGGATTACGCAAGAGAGATTTTTGACCTCGCAGAGGGGCTGATCATGGGTACTTTGAATAATCATGAAAAGTATTCCTGGTGCCCTCAATCGGCACTTGTCAACTAAAATCAAAGATTTTTACAAAAAAATAAGGAAAAAAGCACAGAATCAAAGAATTTCAATAAACGAGAGAATAAAAAAGTATGGAATTTTGCACAAAGAGAGAATATAATTGCCTTGTCGTTAAAGAAAAACGCACAAACAACAAATATCTTTTTGAATGGGAGGACTCAGAACAATGAGATTAACAAAGAAAGTAACAGCACTTGCACTTGTATCCGCTATGGCTATGTCTTTAGCAGCATGCGGCGGATCTAAGGCACCGGAGACATCAGCAGCAGCTACAGAGGCAGCTAAAGAGACAGAAGCAGCTACAGAGGCAGCAAAGGAAGCTGCAACAGAGGCAGCTAAGGAAGCAGCTGCAACAGGCGATCTTGCAGACAAGAAGGTCGGCATCAGCATCTACAAATTCGATGATAACTTCATGACTCTTTACAGAACAGAGTTAGTTCGTTACTTAACAGAGGATCTTGGCTTCAAGAAGGAGAACGTAGTTGTTCAGGATGGTAAGGGTGATCAGGCTGAGCAGACAAACCAGATCAACAACTTCATCACACAGAAGTACGATGTTCTTATCTTAAACCTTGTACAGGCTTCTTCCGCACCGGAAATTACAGATTTATGTAAAGAAAACGGAATCCCGGTTGTTTACATCAACCGTGAGCCGGATACAGCTGAGGAAGACAGATGGGCTTCTGAAGGCATCAACGCTACTTATGTAGGCTGTGACGCAAGACAGTCCGGTACATATCAGGGCGAGGAAATCCTTGAAACAGCAAACAAGGGTGATATCAACGGCGACGGAAAAGTTTCCTACATCATGATCCAGGGTGACCCGGAGAACGTAGATGCTCAGTACAGAACAGAGTTCTCTGTTAAGGCTCTTAAGGATGCCGGCATGGAGACAGAGGAACTGCTTATGCAGCGTGGTGACTGGGATCAGGCTAAGGCTCAGCAGATCGCACAGGATGCTTTAAACCAGTTTGGTGACAAGATCGAAGTTATCTTCTGTAACAACGACGCTATGGCTCTCGGCGCATTACAGTCCATCGAGGCAGCTGGCCGTAAGGTTAATGAGGACATCTACCTTGTAGGTGTTGATGCTCTTACAGAGGCAGTTCAGAACGTTATCGATGGCAAGCAGACAGGTACTGTATTTAACGATCACTTTGCTCAGGCTAAGACAGCCGGCGACATCGCTGTTAAGTTCTTAAACGGCGAGAAGGTTGACAACGTTAACATGGTTGACTATAAGAAGGTTACTACAGAGAATGCTCAGGAAGTTCTTGACATGTTAAAATAAGTTGTAGAGCTTAATGAACGAACCTTAACCGGGTGTGCCGTCATTGGCACATCCGGTTTTAATCGCAGAAATGTTTCTGTGAAGCAGCACAGGCCGCCCGGAGCGGGGGAAGTGTAACTGAAAGGAGTATTGGTATGGCAGAACAGTACAGACTTGAAATGAAGGGAATCAAAAAGACATTCCCCGGAGTCAAGGCACTGGATGGCGTAAATCTAAGAGTCCGTCCCGGAACCGTTCATGCACTGATGGGAGAGAATGGTGCCGGAAAATCCACATTGATGAAGTGCCTGTTTGGTATTTATAAAATGGATGAAGGCGAAGTTTTTATCGACGGTGTGAAGACGGAGATTGCAAATCCGGATGACGCTCTCAAAAAAGGACTTGCCATGGTACATCAGGAGCTGCAGCCGATCCCGGCGCGCTCGATCGCTGAAAATATGTATCTTGGCAGATATCCGTTAAAAAAGATCGGGCCCTTTAAGATCGTAGATCATGAAACCATGAATCGTGAAGCACAGAAATGGCTTCGTGACGTTAAGATGGACTTCGACCCGAAGGCAAAGCTCGGAACCCTCTCCATCGGCCAGATGCAGTCTGTAGAGATTGCAAAGGCAGTCAGCCAGAGTGCAAATCTTGTGATCTTAGATGAGCCGACCTCCTCCCTTACCGATAATGAGGTAGAAGCACTGTTCCGGATCATCAGGGATCTGAAATCCAGAGGCGTTTCCATGATCTATATCAGCCATAAGATGGCCGAGATCCGCCAGATCTCCGATGATATCACGATCATGCGTGACGGTACATATGTAGGAAGCTGGAGAATGGAGGACATTTCCGATGATGAGATCGTCCGCCAGATGGTTGGACGTGAGCTTACCAATGTATATCCGCCGAAGGATGACTACCGGACAGATGAGACGGTATTAAAGGTAAAAAATCTTTCCAGTATCCACTCCAATTCTTTCCAGGACTGCTCTTTTGAGTTAAAACGTGGAGAGATTCTTGGCTTTGGCGGTCTGGTCGGAGCCCAGAGAACGGAATTAATGGAAGCTATTTTCGGTATGCGCCATATTGCCGGAGGAGAAGTTGAGATCCTTGGCAAAAAGGCTTCTATCAAGAGACCGCAGGATGCCATCAACAGCTCAGTCGGAATGATCACAGAGGATCGACGCGGAAATGGTATTTTTGGCTGCCTGAGCATTGATGATAATACGGCGATCGCCTCCTATAAGAATTACACACACATGGGAAAGATCAATAAAAAGCAGGTGGATGCAGTCGTAAGCGACAGCATTGCAAAATTAAAGATCAAGACACCGAGCGGAAAGACACTGATCCAGTCTCTCTCCGGCGGTAACCAGCAGAAGGTAATCATCGCCAGATGGCTTGCAAACAATCCGGATATCCTGATCATGGATGAACCGACCCGTGGTATCGACGTCGGAGCAAAATATGAGATCTACCAGATCATGATCGATCTTGTAAAACAGGGAAAATCCATCATCATGATCTCATCCGAAATGCCTGAGCTGATCGGTATGTCCAACCGAATCATTGTAATGTGCAACGGACATATCACCGGTGAGGTGGAAGGCGAAGATGCAACTCAGGAAAAGATTATGTCCTTAGCCACAAAATTCAATCTGAGCGGCGAAGAAAACAAGTAGAGTACAGGGAGGTTCAATCATGACATCGAAAAAAGTAAATGTAAAAGATTTCCTTATCAATAACGGAATCATCGTTGTCCTTATCTTACTTGCAGTGTTTACTGCAATCAAACAGCCCACGTTCTTTTCACGTGGAAATGCTATTAACATCGCATTAAACGTTGCACCGCGATTCATCATTGCCTGCGGCGTTTCCGGATGTCTGATCACAAAAGGTACAGACCTTTCTGCCGGACGTATGGTCGGACTTGCTGCCTGCCTTGCAGGTACTTTACTTCAGAAGCCGGATTATAGCGGTAAGTTCTTTGCAAACCTTCCTGATTTCGGAAATAAGTGGGGCTTATGGGTATTTGCCGTTCTTATGATCTGTATCGCAATATGCTGTGTCTTTGGTTTGATCAATGGTATCGTGATCTCCTACTTACAGGTTCCGGCCTTCATCGGAACACTCGGCATGCAGCTGATCGTTTACGGTGTCTGCCTTGTATACACAAACGCTACCCCGATCGGCGGATATCACAATGCTTACACAGCAGTTGCCAAGGGCAAACTCTTTGGTGCGATCCCGTACCTTTTCCTGATCGCTCTTGCTGTCGGTCTTGTTATGTGGTTCATCTATAACATGACTCCACACGGAAAATACATGTACGCCATTGGTGGAAACGAGCAGTCTGCTGAGGTTTCCGGCGTTAACACAAAGAAGACAAAGATCATCATCTACATAACAGCTGCAGCTCTTTACGCACTGGGCGGCTTCCTTGTTGGAGCAAAATCCGGCGGTTCCTCCGTTAACATGGGACAGGGCTGGGAGCTTGAGGCCATCGCAGCTTGTACCATCGGCGGCGTATCCGTAAACGGTGGTATCGGACGTATTTCCGGTGTTCTGATCGGTGTACTTGTATTCGAAATCTTAAAGACCTGCTTACAGTACCTTGGTGTAGATACAAACTACCAGTACATTGCACAGGGTATCGTTATTGTAGTTGCGATCGCTCTGGATATCAGAAAATATATCGCTAAGAAGTAATATCTATGAATGAAGCAAACGAAGCAATGGACGAAACAAAAGAAATGAGTCTTGAGGCACTTCAGGAAGAAAACAAACGATTGCAGGAGGAGAACGAAAGACTGAACCGTTCGATAAAGGAACGCATGTATGACAAAATTCATGTTTCCGTCAGAACGATGGATATTTTTATCGGCTTTATGTGTGTTCTGTTTGTAGTTATCGTAATTCTTGGAATGTTAAAATAAAATACCAGCCAAATCGCATTTTGACCGCTGCCGGATAGAAGGTTTTTTCCGGCAGCGGCCTCTTTTATGTGGCAAAAATTCTTTGCCATAAAGTAAAATTCGTGATATAATGCAACTGCTAATGTGCTTCTGACATAGAAAATGCCGAAGTAGAAAGTAATTTAAGGCAGAGGTGAAGCGATTATGATTAGAAGTGAACGTGTATCGGAATCCTTGAGGCTCGGAACGATCCTGATGCTGACAGGAGGATTTCTCGACTCTTATTCTTATCTGGTCCGGGGCAACGTATTTGCCACAGCAGAAACGGGAAATATTGTGTTGATGGGGATCAATCTGGCATCCGGAAATTTTGAAAAGGCCAGACATTACCTGATCCCGATCATCTCGTATGTCATCGGGATATTTGTGGCTGAATATATCAAAAAAAATCTGGGAGAGCACCCGAAGCTCCACTGGAAGGAATGTGTACTGATACTTGAGCTTGTGATCGTTCTGGCAGCGGGGTTCATTCCACAGGAGGGAAATTCAGTTGTAAACTGTATGATCGCCTTTGTGTGTGCCATGCAGGTCGAGGCCTTCCGCAGGATGCATGGAAATGCCTTTGCAACGACCATGTGTACCGGAAATCTGAGAAGCGGTACGGAGCTTTTATCTGTGGGAATGTTAAAAAAGGAGAAAGAAAAGATAGGCTCCGGACTTTCCTATTACTGGATCGATCTTGTGTTTGTAGTCGGTGCAGCAACAGGAGCCCTAATATGCAGCCGCTTTGGCGAGAGATCGATCTGGCTGTGCTGTATCACACTGTTATCTGCCCTTGGATTTATCCGGCATGAAAAGAAAAACGCAGAGGTATAGGCTATAGATAAAAAATAGGGAAGCCGGGACGTTGGCTGCAAGAACAAGCTAACGCCCCAGACTTCCCTTTTTATCTATTTATTTTTTCCTTGAAAAAAGATAGAAGCCCGGATTCCGGTTGTCTGTGTCTTTGGCAAGAACCTCCGGAGCACAGTAAGAGAAGCAGCCGTCTACGCGAACCTTTCCCTGACGTCCCGGTTCCTCAAACTTACCTTCTTTTAAAGAAGGATCAAGAACGCAAACACTGTCCTTATCTGCGGAGAGAAGAAGGATGTAGTGGCCACCATGAGAGAAGACGCCGGTATATCCGTCGCGGTCACCGCCGACATTGGCAATGACACTGCCGCCGTTCTTTAAGTGTCGGATCGCTGTCTGGATGCTGTTTGTAGTCGAAAAGTCCAGATCGAAAAGCTTTGCGACCTGAGGCCCTAATATTTTTAAATCTGTTCCGGGATGAAGATTTGCTTTATACTTGGCGGAAAGGGAGATTAGCTTTTTAAGAGTAATGGATTTCATGGTAAGCTGATCGACCATCATAGCGAGGCAGCAGAGCCCGCAGCCGGCTTCCTTGATAGACAGACCGTGAAATCTGCTGTCGGGAGTTGACATATCGGTGGCATAGGGAATGTTCGGGTATTCCAGCTGGTTAAGATATTTCATTTTGGACCTCCTGTGTAAATAAATGTATGATGCTGGGGTAAAAGCTTTCCGCAAGGAAAATTGCGTCAAACTTCTGACCTTGGAACCTTAATATCATTATGGAAAAAATAAAGGGGATTGTCAATAAAAAATTGTCGAAACGTTTTTGTCCGGCGAATGTTTTTGTCTAAAAGACTGGACGTACAGACTTTAGTGTGTTAAAATAATACTGATATACCGGTGGTTATCCGGTAGTATTCTGAAAAAAATCTGACGCATGAAGGGGAAGGAAACATGAATAAGAAAATTAAGACAGATGCCGTGGACCATCTATTTGAGGCGGTTCTGACTTTAGAGACACCGGAGGAGTGCTATGCATTTTTTGAGGATGTCTGCACAGTAAATGAATTGCTGTCGCTTTCTCAGCGCTACGAGGTAGCGAAGATGCTGAGAGAGAAAAAAACTTATCTGGATATTGCGGAGCGCACAGGAGCTTCAACCGCAACGATCAGCCGTGTCAATCGTTCCCTGAATTACGGAAATGACGGCTATGATATGGTCTTTAAACGTCTGGGATATCAGTACGAGGAGAATACAAAAAAAGAAGAATAGATAAAAAATGAGCCTTCCGCAGCGGAGTATTCCGGCGGAAGGCTTTTTGCTCTATAGGAGAACAGCTTTTAGTTCGCTTTTTGAGCAGCTTTTAACGGCAGGATCTCTTTTTTGTATACATGACGTAAAAAGCAGGTGCTGAACAGAACCGAGAAAATCTCTGCAATCGGAAAAGCATACCACACGCTGTGGAGTCCGAAAAGCTTTGAAAAAATGAAAGCGACCGGAAGGAGCACCACCAGCTGGCGGAATACGGATACCCAGAGGCTCAACATTCCGTGTCCCAAAGCCTGAAACATGGAGGAGCACACGATACAATATCCGGCAAAGAGGAAGCTGATGGATATGATACGCAGGGCAGGGATGCCGATCTCCATCATTGTATCGGAGGCATTAAAGATCAAAAGCAGTGCCCCGGGGAACAGGTTGAACACTAAGAAGCCGGCTGCCATGATGGTCATGGCATACATAATGGCGGTTTTCAGTGTTTTCATGATACGGTCGGGTTTTCCGGCTCCATAATTATAGGCAATGATCGGTACGACTCCGTTATTTAAGCCGAACACAGGCATAAATATAAAGCTCTGAAGCTTAAAATATACTCCAAATACTGCAGCGGCAGTGGAAGAAAAGGCAATCAGGATCTTATTCATACCGAAGGTCATAACGCTTCCGATCGAGGCCATGATGATAGACGGCACTCCGACGGAGTAAATATGGGTGATAATTTCCTTTTCCGGCCGAAATTCCCTGATCTTCACCGTGATCTCATTGTTTCTTGTCTGATTCAGATAATAGCCCATGCACATGGCAACGATCTGTCCGAAGACCGTAGCAAGGGCAGCACCGGCAATACCCATTTTCGGAAAGCCGAACAGACCGAAAATAAGGATCGGGTCGAATATGATATTTAAGACAGCGCCGGTGGTTTGAGTTATCATGGAATATACGGTTTTTCCTGTAGACTGTAAAAGACGCTCAAAAGCGATTTCAATGAAAAGTCCGAAAGAAAGAATGGTGCAGATCCTAAGATAAGTAGTACCATATTCCACGATCTCCGGAATGTCTGTCTGGAGCAGGAAATAGGTTCTTGAAAACAAGGAACCGAAAATTGCAAAAACAAGGAAGCTGCAGACCGCGAGGAACAGTGCGTGTTCTGCGATCTTATTGGCTCGTTTAAAATTGCGTTCTCCAAGACTTCTCGAGAGAGTTGCATTGATACCGACTCCGGTACCGGTTGCTACGGCGATCATCAGGTTCTGAGCCGGAAAGGCCAAAGATACGGCAGTTAATGCATTCTCACTGATCTGTGCCACAAACATGCTGTCAATGATATTGTAGAGAGCCTGTATCAGCATGGATATCATCATGGGAATGGACATAGTAAGAATGAGCTTGTTGACGGGCATGACGCCCATCTTGTTTTCAGATGTCATCAGATTTCTCCTTTCAAACAATAAGAAACACGAAAAACGTGTTTCTCAAGTAATGGAAATTATAAGCGAAATAAATAAAGATGTCAACAATATGGCGGCAAAATATAACAGAGGCAGACAAAATCCAAGCATGGATTTGACAAAATCCGCTTCGTCGATTATCATGATAAAGGGTATGATTACCTGAGGATTGTGTATAAGGAGAGGAAAAAATGATACAGGATATCGGAGCACATAAGTTTGATCTGTCTTATCAGCAGCCGAAGGCAGAGGATGGGGATTTTTGTCTTTTTATAAAAAACAGTAAGACGTTTCTGAAGAAAAAGGGAACAGACAGCTATGAAATTCCTAAGTTTTGTGATTTTTCGGAAGAAAAGGAGGAGTTAAAGGAGAAGGCATACTATTTGTTCTCTATCGATAATTTCCGCTATTTTTATGTGGCAGATATCAAAAATCAGAAATTAGAAGATTATGAGCTCTGTCCAAACTCCGCCTTTCGTAAGATGTCTCCCGCTTATCAGGCCTTTGCCGGGATCACTGCGACCCAGCTTCACCGTTGGAAGGAGAGCAGAAGATTCTGCGGCCACTGCGGACATCCGACCGAGAACAGTAAAAAGGAGCGGGCGCTTGTATGTCCGGTATGCGGACAGACAGAATATCCGAAGATCTCGCCGGCTGTTATTGTGGCAATAACTGATGGAGACCGAGTTATCTTATCACGATATCGTGTCAGCAATAATCCATACAGAGGATATGCACTGATCGCAGGCTTTGTCGAGATCGGAGAAACCTTTGAGGATACTGTCAGACGCGAGGTTATGGAGGAAGTCGGACTTAAGGTCAAAAATATCCGTTACTATAAGAGCCAGCCGTGGGCTTTTTCGGATACGGAGATGATCGGCTTTTTTGCAGAGCTGGACGGGGATGACACGATCCGCCTGCAGGAGGATGAGCTTTCCGAAGCCGGATGGTATCATCGGGATGAGGTTCCGGATGAAACGCTTTTAAACAGCATCGGAAGTGAGTTAAAGATGGTATTTAAATATGGCAGTATGGAAAAATTCTATGAGGCCACCGGGATGAAGCCGGTATAGCGGTATATAGATAGAAGAAAAAAACCGGGATCTCCGAAAATCAGGAGCCCGGTTTTTAACCGAATCAAGTAAGTCCCCTACTTCAATTGCGAAAAGCAATAAGCAGTGGGTGGGGACTTGCTTGTATCAGGAGGAGTGCAAGCTCCTTCTGATAAACTGCGGAGCAGCTACAGCTCCGGTTTATGAAGTGTCTTAAACTTTCTGCAAAAATCGAGAAATTCCATCAGTGTATCGGTGGCGTCCTGAGGCTGGTAGGCGAAGCCGATGACCCGCTTCGGGATCGGAACATCTAACGGAACCTCGATCAGAGTCTGCTCCTCAAGATCCTTGCGTACAAAGTCCTTGATGACACAGGAGATACCCAGACCAATTCTTGCAAATTCGATCAGAAGCGCCATATCCGTTACTTCAAGAAGCTGATTCACTTCGATCTGATGCTCGGTGAGATAGGAATCCAGATGCTTTCGGCTCATATTGGTACGATCGAGGAGAATGATATTTCCGGTCTGGAAAATATCCGGGTTCGTTCCCTCTCTGAGAAGAAGGTTTTCCATATAAGCCGGAGTGCAGACAAAGCCATCACTGATTTCCATAACAGGGGAAAAGATAAGACCTCGTTTTGTCTTGGGCTCCGCCACAAGTCCGATATCGATCTTTCGGGACTCCAGCATTTCTAAGGTGTGTGCCGTGGACTGGCTCTCAATGGAAATATTTACATGGGGATATTTTTCCACAAAGCCTTTTAAATAGGGGAGAAGTACATATTTACAGAGCGTATTGCTGACCCCGATTTTTAACTGTCCGATGTGAAAGTCGTGGATACGCTTCAGCTCTTTTTCGCCTCTGTTTATGGAATCGAAGGCTGTATTAATATACTGATACAGAATATTTCCTTCTCTTGTTAACTGGACGCCGCGTGAATTTCGGTTAAAGAGCTTTGTACCAAGATTATCCTCCAGCTTACTGATGGCTTTACTGATAGCCGGTTGGCTGATATAGAGCTCTTTGGCTGCGCGGGAAATATTTCCGCAGCGGGCAACCTCAAAAAATATACGGTATTGGGATAAATGCGGTTCCATAAATATAACCTCCTTTCATACTTGCCATACACCTCATACGGATTCATTATATGATATCGGGGTCAAAAGCCCCCGATTTTGATGTCTGCGGATTGTTCCGTGCTACGCACTCCCACAATCCTATCCAATATTCGCATATCGTGGGATTGTCATCCCACTTTTATGCTCATATTGGGGCGGGTACCAAGGTCTTTCACCCACCTATGAGCAAGCTCATGTGGGTTTAGACCTTTTGACCCTGGCATCATTATATTGAATGCTGTGCATGTATGTCAACAGAAAGAAGGTTATTTTTGCAAAAAATGAATTATGGTCAACGTTTATCAGGCATACAGTTTTTCCTTCACCAGGTCTGAAACAGCGTGAAGGACGGAGAGGTTGTCGGATAAAGAAAGGTGGTCTACGGTTTCTGTCGGTTCTCCGGTGCAGCCGTCGACTCCTCCTGCGAGTACAACGTGGTGAAGCAGTTCTTTTTCTTCTGTGTCAGTAGGCAGGAGATAATGTCCGCTCTGTATGGAAAGGAGGGCAGAAAGTCCCCAGCCCCACCAGTTTGATACTCCGGAAGCCAGTGTGATATCGGCAGCCTCGCTGGTGCAGATCAGATCCCCGCAGGGCACATGGGCTTCCACCTCTTTTCGGAAAGTGCCCATTCCCATCTCATTACCGCCGTCTCCGATGGATATAACAACAGCTCCGGCTTGTTTTGCTTCCGAGAGAAAGAGTGAGGAGTCTGTGACCATGGAGTCGATGATCTTTCCGCGCATATTGTGGTAATGGCCGTCTGTTGCTTTTCCGGGGCGTTCCAGACTGATCAGATGGCTTGGGCAGAACTCCTTAATACAGCTGCGGATAAAACAGTCGGTGTCTGATTCCGGCAGCATGGCAAGCTTTGCCTTCGGGGCACGAAATGCAAGGGCCGCCTTAAGGAGAGGATAAGAGGGACTGTCGGTAACGACAAGTACCTCGACTCCTGTGTCGGTGAGAGCACGGGCCAGATTGGAGGTTCCCGATGGGCCGTCTGTCTCTCCCGTGTAAGAGTCTTCCCCTGTCTTTACAGGAAATCCTGTCAGAAGAATGGCTTTTTTGATGTGCTTTAACGCATCTGCCGCGTCCGGAATCGGGTTTTCCGGCAGAGAACCGAGAAGTCCGCGTCCTCCCATATCCTGTTTCATGATCTGATCCAGCTGCTGATAAAAATTCATTTTGTATCCTCCGTGTACATGTTCAGGCACAGGGGCATCTTTTCCAAATAAAAAAAGACCCACGTATCCTGTTGAGATTCATGGCTCTTATTTAAGGAGGGACTACCCGGGCAGGGGATCCCATTAAATAAAAGATTTCGTTTATCTTTGTTTATACTACCATACTAATAGAGGATGCGTAAAATGTCAATGGGTTTTGCCAGAGCATTTTGCGAAAAAGGCTTCGATATCGCGGCAAACCATAAAAGGGGTGGAAAAGAAGAAGCGCAATTGGTATAATGGGGGGAAAGGGGGGAGATATGTCATGTACGACCAAAATACGATCCTTGTAGTGGGGCAGGCAAAGCCCAGCCGAGAGGATGCCATTTACAATCTCCACGGGGAGTTTTATGTCAGTCTTGTGGTGGACCGGGAAAGCGGAAAGATCCTTGATGCAGAGTGCAATACGATCCTCTGTGTCACGAAAAACTTTGTTGCATCTATGTTCATCGGAAAGAGTATAAAAACAGACATGGAGCTTCTTGAGCGAGAGATCCGGGACAGGTACTTTGCATTAACGCAAAAACCACTTATTGCCTGTGTCAAGGATGCACATAATCGATATATGATGGCGGCAGGACGAAAATAGATCGTCCTGCTATTTTTTGCCCGAATTTTGCGAATATTCTAAAATATAATATATTATTAAACAAAATATATGTAACAAGAAACAATTTCAATAGATGAAACAGATTATACAATAAAATGGTTAGTAATAGTTGACTAACTAGGGGGGGGGGTAGTGGTATAATGGTCATGCAATTGCAAATTACAAAGGAAAGGGAGATGACAATATGGATTGCCAAAAGGAAATTCAGAAATATTCTGAAAAGATTTCAAGCGAAATCAGTGTCGAGAGAATGATGAAAGATATTGAAACTTTTAGTCATTTGGAACGTTATACTGGTTCGGAAGATGGGGAACGTGCGGCAGAGATTATTGCTCAGAGAATGGAAGAATTGGGTATTCCTGTGAAACGGGAAAATTACAGGATTTATCGCAGTCTTCCCGGAAAAGCTTCTCTGAAAATTATGATCCATGGATCTGAAAAAACGATTGCATTGACACCTTATGTTTACAGCGGGACAGCTGAAAATTTAAAGGCTGATCTCGTTTTTGATGAAAAGAGTCTTTGCAAAACAGATCAAAAAGAAATGGAAAGCCGGATGAAGTCTTTCAAAAATAAGATTGTATTGACCTATGAGAGCAGTTTTTCTTTTGCATGTGCAGCAAAGAGAGCAGGCGCATTGGCAATTCTTACTATTTGGAAGGCGGATTTAGCACATCACGGAACACTGGGAGGAGTATGGGGAACCCCGGAACCTGAAGATTTAGAGTGTCATTATCCTAGAATTCCTTTTGTTGAGATTTGCAAGAGTGATGGGGAGGAAATACAGAAGCTTTTGGAAAATAATACTGCAACGGTAAGCGCATGTTTGCAGGTTGAAATGGATGATCAGGTTCTGCCGAGTATGATGCCGGTAGCCAGATTAGAAGGAAAAAGTAAAAAATTTGTTTTAGTATCCGGTCATTATGATTCCTGGTATGAAGGTGTCACAGATAATGGCGTGGCGAATGCAATGATGATGGAATTAGCCAGAGTATTCCATGAGAATCAAGAAGATTTAAAACGATCCATAGTATTTGCATGGTGGTCTGGACACTCCGATGGAAGATATTCCGGCTCCACATGGTATTATGATCAGCATTGGGAAGAATTAAAAGAAAACTGTGTTGCTCATATTAATCTTGATATTTGTGGATGTAAAGGATCAGATTTAGTTGGATTTAATACTTCTATGCTGGAAGGGGAAGCTTTTGACAAAGAATTTTTAGAGAAATATAACGATGAAGAACCAATTCCACCGGTTCCGATGGCAAGATTTGCAGATCAAACATTCTGGGGAGCAGATGTTCCGTTTGCCATCATGCCAAAATTCGGTAAGAAGGGTGAGTTCTTTTACTGGTGGCATACGAAAGAAGATTCGTTTGACAAAGTTGATTCAAAAATCGTTTCAAGAGATACCGATGTTATCGCAGAATTGATGGTGATTTTTGCACAATGTAAACGTCTTCCGGCAGATATGACAGGCTTCTTAACCATTATGGAGAATCGCCTTCAGATGATCGAAAAGGAAACCAGCGAAGATTTTGAATTGTCTTCAATGTGGCCGGTATTTGAAAAGCTTCAAAAGACTATGGAGCAGTTTGCAAATGCGTTGGAAAACCGACAGGAAGATGATGAAAATATGGATGATTATGTATTAAAAATTGCCGGAGAGTTGGTAAGGATCACTTATACGGCGGGCAGCCAATATCATCAGGATCCTGCGACAGAAGAACCGATGTTCCCGGGCCTTTCAATAGCTATGGGATTGACACCGGAAAATACTTCTCCGGATTATTACCTGGCTGTTCAAACGAGATTTGTTCGTCAGAGAAATCGACTGATCGGCCAAATGAAACAAATAATAGAAAGCTGTGACAATATGATGTATCGCTGGAAAATGGAGAAGCAGACTCTTTAAGAAAGGAGCTTTCTATGCTTAAATACATACTGAAACGTTTTCTTTTTGTAATTCCGGTTCTTTTAGGTGCAACTCTCTTGGTATTTACAATCATGGAGTTTACCCCGGGAGACCCGGCAAGACTGATCCTTGGAAATGAGGCAACTGAGGAAGATATAACAAATCTGCGAGATAAAATGGGATTAAATGATCCTTTTGTAGTTCGATATACACGCTTTGTTTCAAACTTGGTCAGAGGAGATATGGGAATCTCTTATAGAAACAATCTGGATGTTTCCGAACAGATAGTACAAAGATTAAAAAACACTATGATTCTTGCAGGAGCGGCGGTATTCATTGCCGTAGTAATCGGTATCCCGGTAGGAATTATATCAGCCATCAAACAATATTCGGCGTTTGATAATATTGTAATGATGGTAACCCTATTTCTAGCGGCCTCGCCGGTATTCTGGTTAGGACTAATGCTGGTAATTATATTTGCTTTGAATTTAGGATGGTTTCCGGCAGCAGGAATGAAAAGCGGATTTCCGAATATGCTTATCTGCCTGGTTCTTCCGGCATTTACTTTATCGAGCAATACTATGGCAACTATCGCAAGAACAACAAGAGCTTCCATGCTGGAGGTAGTACGTCAAGACTATATTGATACAGCCAGATCAAAGGGGCTAAAGGAATCGACGATCATAGTGCGCCACATGTTAAAAAATGCACTGATTCCTATTGTAACGATGATCGGTTTAAGCTTTGGAGGACTTTTGGGTGGATCGGTAGTTACAGAATCTATATTTGCATGGCCGGGAGTTGGCAGATTTGTGGTAGAGTCGATTAATTTTAAGGATACTCCGTCTGTCTTGGCATCGGTAGTTATGCTATCTATTTTTTCTACAATTGTAAATTTGTTTGTTGACTTATTGTATGCATTTGTAGATCCGAGAATAAAGTCACAGTATCAATCTAAACGGAGGTGATCCATATGTTCCAGACTATACGGACACGGAAAGCAGAAGCGGAAGCCGCGGAGGCAGTTAATCGAGACAGAACACTATTTGAGCAGGCATGGATACAATTTAAACGTAATAAGCGTGCTATGTTTGGTCTTGCTGTTATCGGTTTACTACTAATTGTAGTATTGTGTACTGTGCTTATTGACTTGGTTACCCAGTATGCTGTCTATGATAATTATGTAATTAAGCAGAATTTATACTTAAAATTAAAAGGGCCGAGTCTGGCACATCCTTTGGGCTGTGATGAATTTGGCCGGGATATGCTTTTTAGGATTTTATGGGGAACAAAATACTCATTACTGTTAGGATTTTGTGCAGTAACACTTGCTCTTTTGATCGGCGGGCCTCTTGGCATGATTGCTGGATTTTACGGAGGAAAAGTCGATAATATCATCATGCGTATTATGGATGTATTTATGGCATGTCCCTTTATTCTTTTAGCTATGGCAATTGTTGCGGCACTGGGGGCACGTACCGTTAATCTTTTGATCGCATTGGGCGTTTCCGGTATGGCATCCTTTTCCCGAATAACCAGGGCAGCTGTCATGTCGGTAAAAGATAAAGAGTTTGTGGAATCTGCCAGAGCAGTAGGTGCAAATGATTTTGTTATTCTTATGAAGTATATCCTTCCAAATTCGATGGCGCCTATATTGGTACAATTAACATTGAGCATCGGATCGTCCATTCTTCATGTTGCTGGACTTTCCTACATCGGACTGGGTGTGCAGCCGCCAATTCCGGAATGGGGAGCAATTCTTACAGCAGCAAAAGTATATATGCGTGATGCATGGCATATTTCAGTATTTCCAGGACTGTTTCTTGTGATTACAGTTGTTGCTTTTAACTTGTTTGGCGACGGTCTGCGGGACGCACTGGATCCAAAACTAAAGAGATGATGGAGGATACGCAGATGGGAAAATTGCTGGAAGTAAAGAATTTAAGAGTTCAGTTTGATACAAGCGATGGAACTGTCAAGGCTTTGAATGGGATCGATATCAGTCTGGATGAAGGAATGACACTGGGGCTGGTAGGGGAAACCGGAGCAGGAAAAACAACACTTGCTAAAAGTATTATGCGGATCGTGCCACAGCCACCGGGAAAAATCGTGTCGGGAGAGATCTTGTATGATGGTAAAGATATTCTGAAAATGGATAAAAATGAGATCAGAAAAATCAGAGGAGAACATATTTCTATGATTTTCCAGGATCCTATGACATCTTTGAATCCGGTCATGACCGTGGGAGAGCAGATCGCTGAAACAATTAAAACCCATGAAAAAATATCATCCGTTGAAGCAACAAAAAAAGCATGTGAAATGCTGGAGCTTGTTGGTATTAAAGCGGACAGAGCGGGGGATTATCCACATCAGTTTTCGGGCGGTATGAAACAGCGAGTAGTTATTGCTATTGCATTGGCATGTAATCCAAGAATCTTGATCGCAGATGAGCCAACTACTGCTTTGGACGTGACAATACAGGCTCAGGTACTTGAAATGATGCAAAAGCTCAAACAAAAATTTAATACTGCAACAATTCTCATTACTCATGATTTAGGCGTAGTAGCTCAGACCTGTGAGAAGGCAGCAGTTATCTATGCAGGTGAAATCGTGGAATATGGTACAGTACATGAAGTGTTTAAGAACATGAAACATCCATATACCATAGGTCTTATGAATTCAATCCCTAAGATCCATGTGGATGAACGTAGATTACATCCCATCGAGGGACTAATGCCGGATCCTGTGTCATTGCCTGATGGCTGCAAATTCTGTGATCGCTGTCGATTTGCCATTGACAAATGTAAAAAAGAAAATCCGGAAATGGTGAAATTGGGTGGCGAGCATTTAGTAAAATGCTTTCGGGCTAATGAAGATTTAAAGGGGGGATATGGGAATGAATGAGAAAAAAGAGCTTTTACAAGTTGAACATTTAAAAAAGTATTTTCCGACTCCCCGAGGATTGCTTTATGCCGTAGATGATATTAGTTTCCGCTTAAATGCAGGAGAAACGTTAGGTGTTGTTGGGGAATCCGGTTGCGGGAAATCCACTTTGGGACGTGCGATCCTGAGACTTCATGAACCGACAAGCGGAAAAGTTATCTTCGATGGAGAAAACATTCTTCAGTATGATAAACAGAAGATGAAGCAGAAACGATCAGATATGCAAATCATATTTCAGGATCCATATTCCTCATTGAATCCAAGAATGACCGTTAGCCAGTCAATTGCTGCTCCGCTTCTGATCCAGGGAATTTATAAGTCCGGAGAAAAAGATAAAATTCAGCAAAAAGTTGATGAAATGATGGATCTGGTGGGATTAGCGAAGCGATTTGCCAACTCATATCCACATGAACTGGATGGAGGCAGAAGACAGAGGATAGGAATCGCAAGAGCCCTCTCGTTGAATCCAAAGTTTATCGTATGTGATGAACCGGTTTCGGCATTGGATGTTTCAATTCAGGCTCAGGTTTTAAATCTGATGCAAGATCTTCAGGAAAAGCTTGGGTTAACCTATCTGTTCATTACACATAACCTGAGTGTGGTAAAACATCTTTCTGATAGGATCATGGTTATGTATTTAGGACAGATGGTAGAGCTGGCGGAACCTAAAGAATTGTTTTCCAATCCGCAGCATCCATATACTAAGGCTTTATTGTCGGCAATTCCGATTCCGGATCCAGACCAGAAGATGGATTGCGTGGTCTTAAAAGGAGAGCTTTCTTCACCAATTAATGTACCGGAAGGATGCAGATTTGCAAAAAGATGTATTTACGCGACTCCGGAATGTGAGATGAAAAAGGTGGAAATGACAGAGATCAAACCAGGTCACTTTGTGTCATGTCACCTTTGTAAATAATATATAATAGGAGGAAAACGTATGAAAAAAATTACCGCATTATTGTTAGTAGCTGCAATGACTTTATCCATGACAGGCTGTTCCGGTAAAGACGCAGGTTCAGATGTTACTCAAAATTCTAATAATCCGGCGTCAGGAACAGAAAATGCTGATCCTAACAGGAAGATCAAGGATGAGATCGTTTTTGCTCAGAGTGCAGATTTAACGACTATGAATCCCTATATCGGAACACAGGAACGTGCATATTCGTTGACTAATCACATGTATGATACATTGGTGGTTTATGACAGTGATATGAATATGAGCTGCAGTCTGGCAGAGAGTTATGAATGGCTGGATGATGTCACTTTACAGATCAACCTTCAGCATGATGTAAAATTCCATAACGGAGATCCTCTTACCGCTGAGGATATTATATTCAACTTTGAAAAAAGAGCTGAGCGAGGATCTGCTTTTAAAAACTATGTTGATGTTTCAAATATACAGGCAAAAGACGATTATACGGTGATTGTACCCTTTAGTTCTCCGCATCCTTCTTTTATTTATCAGCTGACAGACCCGATGTGGGGCATAGTACCTAAGGCTTACTTTGAATCTGTAGGCGAAGAAGGATTTGCGAAGGCACCGATTGGCAGCGGACCATATAAATTAAAAGATTATGTGACAGGAGATTATTATACACTGGAGCGTTTTGATGATTATTGGGGAGATAAGGCAAAAACACAGTATCTCACAATGAAAATCGTACCTGAGGCCGGACAGAGAACAATAATGCTTGAAACCGGAGAAATTGATGCTGCGTATGAGATTCCTTATGTTGATGCATCTAAGATCAAGGATAATGATGAATTACAGTTCTTATCAACTCCATCGATGAAGATCGTTATGTTCTTTATGGATATGAAGTCAGAATCTCCTTTAAAGGATAAGCGAGTTCGTCAGGCAATTGAGTATGCAATTGATAAAGAAGGAATCGTTCAGGCGGTTTGCTATGGATATGGTTCAGCAGCCTATGCGGTTGTTCCGGACACAGTAACAGAATACAAAGAGGTAAAGGATCCTCATGTATATAATCTTGAAAAGGCAAAAGAGTTGATGAAGGAAGCCGGATGTGAAAACGGATTTTCCATGGAAGTTTGGACAAGTGCTGTGCAGACCAACACAGAGATCTGTCAGGTAGTACAGGAACAGTTAGCAGCGATTAATATTGATGCCAAGATCCTGGTTCAGGATTCCAACACAATTGACACCAGATTACATGCGGGTGACCAATACGGTTTATCTTTACATTTCTTCTCCTGTAATAGTGGACATGCTGAATATACATTGTCGAACATCCTTCCTACTGGTACATTAAGAAATGATTCACGTTTCAGTAATGCTGAATACGATGCGGCGTATCAGGAATGGCTGGTCACTGTTGATGAAAAGAAACGAGATGAACTCCTTACTAAAATGTATGAGATTCAGAATGAGGAAACACCTGTGATCCCGCTTTATAACGAAGTAAAGATTCTGGGTGCTACAAAAAATCTCGAAGGCCTTCAGTTAAGCCGTATCGGAGCTCATGAATATACGAACGCTGTCGTATATGAGGACTAGTTAAAAAATAGTGATTATAATTATTTAAGTCGTTATGATGTTGGGGGCAAAAGGTATTTTGCCCCCACTTCTCTTTTGTCACATCTTATTCCCCATGCTCATATCTTATAGAAACCTGACCTGATTTTGAGGTGGTTTATGATCCCAAAACTTGACATTCAAAACCTGAGTTACTCATACCACACGATGGAGGGAGAAACGCAGGCCCTTTGTGATATATCATTTCAGGTAGAAGCGGGAGAATTTCTCGCGATAGCAGGGCCATCGGGCTGCGGAAAATCCACACTTCTTTCATTGATAAGCGGTCTTTTGAAGCCGGATACAGGAGAGATCCTTATCGATGGTGAGAGAGCGGAAGGCGGCGATGAGCGTATCGGGTACATGCTTCAAAGAGATCATCTGTTTGAATGGAGAACGATTTTTTCTAATGCATGTCTTGGACTGGAAATACAGAAAAAAATGGATGATACTCATAAAAATAAGGTAAGAGAGCTTTTGAAGACCTATGGTCTGGCCGGGTTTGCGGATTCAAGGCCATCTGAATTATCCGGTGGAATGCGGCAGCGTGCTGCACTGATCCGAACGCTGGCGCTTGAGCCGGAGCTGATGCTTTTGGATGAGCCCTTTTCGGCACTGGATTACCAGACGCGGCTTACCGTCTGTGATGACATCAGCTCCATCATACGGGAGCGAAATAAAACCGCTGTTTTAATTACCCATGATCTGTCGGAGGCGGTCAGTGTAGCAGACCGGATCCTTGTGCTCTCTGAGCGGCCGGGCAGAATCAAGAGTATACACTCCATACATTTTCCTGAGGTGGCGGACAGTCCGTTAAAAAGGAGAAATTGTCCGGAATTTTCCGCGTATTTCAATGAAATCTGGAACAGTCTGCGTAAGTAAAATGCACAGGCGGCAGAATCAGTATGGTTCTCCGGCTTTATAATATCCGGGAGGTGTTTTTTATGCAGTTTCATGAAAGTCCGGCACAGCAGAAATTCATAGCCCTACAGAAGAAACGCCAACAGACAGTAAAAATCGTGCGTATCCTGCTTCTAATCGGTGTTCTTATACTCTGGGAGCTGTGCGCCAGAGCAGGGATCATCAATGACTTTATATTCAGCTCTCCCGTCAAGATCTGGAGATGTCTTTTTTCCATGCTACTGGATGGGAGCATGTTTCTCCATACAGGGATCACAACGCTGGAGACGATCATAAGCTTCCTTTTAGTGACTCTAATCGGGATTTTCGGAGCAGTTCTTCTCTGGTCGAGTAAAACTCTCGCAGAAATTCTGGATCCCTATCTTGTTATGTTAAACAGCCTGCCGAAATCTGCATTGGCCCCAATCCTGATCGTATGGCTGGGCAGCAATATGAAAACGATCATTGTGGCGGCGGTTTCCGTTGCTGTGTTTGGATCGATCCTCACGCTTTACAATGGCTTTCAACATATAGATCCGGATCAGATCAAGCTTATAAACGCATTGGGCGGAAATAAGAAGGATATTCTTTTTAAGGTTCTCCTTCCGGGCTCGGCGCCTCTTATCGTCAGCAACATGAAGGTTAATATCGGACTTTGCCTCGTCGGGGTCATCATAGGCGAATTTCTTACAGCCCGTGCCGGGCTCGGTTATCTTATCATTTACGGCTCACAGGTATTCAAGCTGGATCTTGTCATGATGGCGATCGTCGTTTTATGCGTTCTGTCAGCAGGCTTCTATAAGGGGATAAGCCGGTTGGCAGCATATTTGATAAAGTAGAAAAAAGTAAGGCGCTGCTTTTGCAGCGCCCATTTTCATAGTATCAAAAGGAAATCTTATTGAAAAAATGATGATATGTAATCAATACGCTCTTGCGTTTTTTGGTCTTTTTCAATGTAAACTGCCAGAATAGAAGAAAGCAGCGTAACAAGAGAAGTTGGGGTTGTCATAGAGTTGTAATAAACAAGGCTGGATGTCTGGCATAGTATAAGTTTTTCAGCATAGTAACTGGTAGGAGCGGTTGGTCGATCTGTGATACAGATGGTATGACACCCTAATTCATGAGCACATTTCGCCATTTTAATAGCAAATTCTTTATAATTTGGAAATGAAAAAATAACAAACACATCCTCTTTGCTTATATTGATTAGATAGTGCGGCAAAAGGGGTGGATTATCTTCGTAAATAATTTCAGCATCAATAGATAAAAATTTTAATCTAACAAGCAGTATTTCAGTTATGGGTTTATTGAGGCCGGTACCAACTATATATACCTTCCGTGCATTTTTTATAAGCATTGCTGTTTCATACAGTGTTTCTGGTGATATATTGTCGTAAGTTGCATGCATTAGGTGAAACTCGTTTTGGATGGCATTATGGATGATGTCATCTGCAGAGGTATCACGCAAATCTTTGATTTCAGATTTAATAATCCGTTTGGGAAGAATGTAGTTTTGTACATAGTTTTGTAGATCTTTTTTAAAAGCTCCGAAACTATCATATCCCAGTTTTTTTGCAAAACGAATCACGGTCACATTTGTCACTCCAATCAGTTTGCTGATATCTTCAAGGCGCATGAAACAAACGTTTTCTTCCTGCTTTAAGACCAGATCAGCGATTGATTTTTGAGTCGTGCTAAGTGAAGAATAGATATTATGAATTCTGGTAATAGGATTGGTATAGGTTTGATTTTGATGATTCATTAAATTCTCCAATCTGTTTTGAACGCAGATAGGCATTCTGCATTTCGAATGTAGGATGCACTAAGTGGCAGGACAGAGGATACTTATGTCAGTGGAAATTGAGTATCTCTCATTGTCATTGAGATTAATAAGTGATATTTAAATATAGCAGTAATTATACCATATAATGAAAAAAGGTGGGTATAGAAGATTATGAAAAGTAAGTGAAAAACGAAAATATCAATATAAAATAAAAATATGTTGACACAAAAGATAATCAGGTATATATTAATATATATACAACAATCATAAAGCATATATAAATATATACTTATATAAACCAATAACATATCCATTAGCATTTGAATATAAAAAATGCCGGACACTTATTAGTCCAGCACTTTAATAATTCTTAGAACGAAATTTCGATAGCATTACTGTAGTTATACAAGCTACCAGTAATGAAATAAATAATCCAATGACACATATAGCATTCCAGTAAACCACCAACAAAAAAAAGAAAAAAACAATCCAGCTTAAAATTGCAGATACAAGTAACAGTTTATGTGTTTTGACATTATTCATAGATCCTCCACTATTCCTCTACAAAATATAAATCTTATAAAAAACATAGCACAATTAATTTGAAATAGCAAGAAAATAATAATTAATGCACCTTAGAATAAGGATCAACATAAATATTCAGAAGGTTAATTATCAAATATACCTATTTTTATATAGTTATATTTATAGAACACATCAAAATACTATTAAAAAGGAGAGAAAGCTATGAAAAAACACCTTGAGAAACTAGCAGTTATTCTATTATTAGTTATGTCAGTATGTTTATTTGCAGGTTGCAACAAGCAGGCAAATAGTAAAAAAGACACCTTGACGGTGGCATTCCGCAATGAGCCGGCAAATATGGATCCAACGGGAAGTTCTTCCCTTACAGCTTTTTGTATTCAGTTTCAGAATTTTGATCGACTGATAATTAATAATGGAGACGGCACTTTTGCTCCTTCATTGGCAAAAGAATGGGAACAAATAGATTCGCTCACATATCGCTTTTATCTTCAGGAAGGTGTGAAATTTCATGATGGTTCGGAGATGACGGCAGACGATGTGGTTTACACTATAGCCAGGGCAGAAAAATCCAGCTTCAGTTCTTCTTTCTTTGGATATTTTAATGGTGAAGCCTGTAAGGCAGTAGATAAATATACGGTAGATATTTCAACGTATGAACCATTCGCCCCTTTCCTTACATATTTATCCTCATCACGAGGATCTATTGTTCCAAAAGCATACATTGAGAAGGTTGGTGATGAGGAGTTTGGACGTAAGCCCATTGGAACAGGCGCTTTTAAATTTGATTCTTGGACTTCCGGTGATAACATTACAATGGTACGCAACGATGACTATTGGAATAAAGACAAAAAAATTTCAGTAAACAAAATAGTTAATCGTTTTATAACGGATACTTCAGCACGAGCAATTGAGATTGAGTCTGGCGCAGTCGATATTTCATTACATGTTGCAGGAAATGATGCCACCCGTCTTGAAACCACAAAAGGTGCAAAAGTTCAGATCGGCCCATCCTATAGTACGACTTACCTTCGCTTTGATACTATAAACAATGATACATATAAAGATATTAATATTCGTAAGGCATTAAGAGCAGCAATTGATATGGATGCGGTTGTTAATACTGTTTGGGGAAATGGTGGAGAAAGAGCAAAGAGTTATTATTCACCGGTTCTTCTCGGATGGAAAGATGAATGCAGTAATGACTATGATGAAGATGCCGCAAAGAAATATTTAGCAGATGCAGTAGCTAATGGATTTGATGTTAATAAAACATATACCATTTATTGTTCTGGTGATTCTCTTGAAACAAATGCATTACAGGCATTTATGAACCAGTGGAAGAAGGTGTTAGGGCTAAATTTTGAAATGAATATTATGGATAATGCTACATTAACAAGTAAGATCAATAGTGGCACCGGTGAAATTCCATTTTTCATTTCTTCTACTAACGCAGCAGCAGGTGATCCTGACCATGGATTATTTGTATATAAAGGAACGACTTGTACCACTCATAACGATCCGGTACTGTTTGATTTAATCAGTAAAGCGGCAGCAGAGTTTGATATGGAAAAGAGAATTAAGTTATATGGAGAGATTCAGGACATGCTTCATGAAGGATGTTACACAATTCCAATGGTAAATACTAATGCCATCTACGGACTTAATGAAAGCGTTCAGGGATTGACAACACATCCCGGTTATGTGCCTGATCTTACCGGAATTTATTTTGAAAATTGATAATCATTTCCCATCTGCAGTGCATGGATCACTATGCAGTGGGAGTGGAGAGATACTTATGTCAGTGGGAGCGTTCCTCTCTCACTGACATTCGCGGAGCGTTTTTTAGTAGGAGGTACAGTGTATGCATAAGTATATTTTAAAACGTCTGATAATGCTTATACCAGTACTGATAGGGGTAAGCCTTGTTGTATTCTTGATGCTTGAGATTACGCCGGGTGATCCAGCGAGACAATTAGCGGGAGCAGATGCATCAGAGGAAGCAGTAGAACAATTGAGAGATGAATTAGGATTAAATGATCCGGCAGTAACAAGATTTTTTCGATATATGTGGAATGCATGTCATGGAGATCTAGGCAAATCATACACAACAAAAGCACCTGTGGTAAATGAAATTGTGAATCGTTTTCCGACAACATTTACTTTAGCATGCTTAAGTACATTGATTGCAGGTTGTACCGGAATACTGTTAGGTATTATTTCAGCAACGCATCAATACAGCTTCCTTGATCGATTTGCAACAATATTTGCTCTGCTGGGGGTGTCTATGCCTGTATTTTGGCTTGGAATGATGCTTATCGTGTTCTTTTCTGTAAAACTTTCGCTTTTGCCGTCTTCCGGCTTCAGCACCCCATTACATTGGATCATGCCGGCAGTTGCAGTGGGGTACAGAGCAGCAGCTATCATAACCAGACAGACACGTTCCTCGATGCTGGAAGTGATTCGTCAGGACTATATTCGCACTGCGAGAGCGAAAGGGCAGTCCGAGAAAATTGTAATCTATAAACATGCTTTAAAAAATGCGCTGATTCCTGTTATAACGGTTCTTGGCTTACAATTTGGTGCCGGACTGGGAGGTGCAGTAGTAACAGAAACGGTTTTTTCAATTTCGGGACTGGGAAAACTTATGGTGGATTCGATCAACGCACGAAATTATCCGATGGTGCAAGGTGGAGTACTTGTTATTGCCTGTGTATTTACACTGGTTAACTTAGCCGTTGATGTACTATATGCATATTTAGATCCAAGAATTAAATCACAGTATGGGGGGCGTGTTAAGGCTAAGAAACTTATAAAAGATAAGGGAGAAGAAAAAGGAGGCGATCAATGATGAGTGAACAGACTTCTTTTAAGAAAAAGAGCATGAGGGAAGAAAAAATCAGAGCCTTTATGAAGAATAAACTTGCAGTAACTGGTGCTATTCTTTTAATGGTAATGATTTTGCTTGCGGTTGCTTCTCCGATTATTGCACCATATGGATTTGATGAGCAGAATTATGAGGTCGCTCGTCAAACTCCCTCCTTTGCTCATCTCGCAGGTACAGATGAGTTAGGAAGGGATATTTTTTCTCGAATTTTGTATGGCGGTAGAGTATCTCTTACAATCGGTATCATATCAGTTGGAATTGGGCTTTTTTGTGGAGGATCTCTTGGAGTACTTGCTGCTTATTATGGAGGGATTGCGGAAACGGTTATCATGCGAATTGTCGATGTACTGATGGCAATACCGAGTATTATTCTTTCAATTTCAGTCTGTGCTGCACTGGGATCCGGAATTGTAAATACTATGATAGCCGTTGGAATCAGTTCAATCCCTACATACGCAAGAGTTTTTCGGTCATCTGTCATTTCAGAAAAATCAAAAGAATATATTGAAGCGGCGAAGGCGGTCGGAGCTGGAAATGTCAGAATTATTTTAAAGCACATTTTACCAAATTCAATTGCTCCAGTTATTGTCCAAGCCTCCTTGGGTGTTGCACAGGCAATTACAACAGCGGCCTCATTAAGTTTTATAGGTCTTGGAATTCAACCACCAAATCCAGAATGGGGAGCACTTCTTTCAAGCGGACGTCAATATATCAGAGATTTTCCCCACATGGTAGTATATCCCGGAATTGCGATCATGTTGACTGTACTTGCATTGAACTTAATAGGAGACGGTTTACGCGATGCTCTGGATCCGCGTTTGAAACGTTAGAGGAGGGTGGATTATGAGTCTATTAGAGTTAAAGGATCTAACGATTCATTTCTTTACTGACGAAGGTGTTGTAAAAGCAGTAAACAGCCTATCTCTACATGTTGGCGAAGGAGAAACGTTAGGCTTGGTAGGAGAAACAGGAGCAGGAAAGACCACGACTGCTCTAGGAATTATGAAACTGGTACCGGATCCCCCCGGAAAAATCGTATCGGGACAGATTATTTATAATGGGGAAGATTTAGTGAGAAAAAGTCAGATTGAAATGCGCGATATTCGCGGAAGACAGATTTCAATGATTTTCCAAGATCCTATGACTGCATTAAATCCAGTTCTCACTGTTGGTGACCAGATAGCTGAGGTAATAAGGCTTCATGAAGAAATATCACGGGCGGATGCATATCTTAAAGCAGCAGAAATGCTGGAGATGGTTGGCATACCGTCAGAAAGACTGGGAGAATATCCACATCAGTTTTCGGGCGGAATGAAGCAAAGAGTAGTTATTGCGATCGCCCTTGCCTGTAATCCAAAATTATTGATTGCAGATGAGCCGACTACCGCACTGGATGTGACAATTCAAGCTCAGGTTCTAAAGATGATGAATGATTTAAAACAGAATTTGGGTACCTCAATGATATTGATTACGCACGATTTGGGAGTAGTAGCAGAAACTTGTGATAAGGTTGCGATTATGTATGCAGGAGAGATAGTTGAGTCAGGATCTTTGGAAGATATTTTTCATCATACGGCTCACCCATATACAAAAGGATTGTTTGAATCAATTCCAAGTTTAAAAAAGGATATGAAACGATTAAAACCGATAAAAGGATTAATGCCGGATCCCAGAAATTTGCCGGAAGGATGTTCATTCAGTCCGCGTTGTCCTTATGCAAAGGATGCATGTAACCGTGAGAATCCAGAGATAAGCGAGATTACATCGGGGCATTTTGTGAAATGTCCGTACTGGAGAGAAGTTCACTTGAATCGGGGGGACTTGTAAATGGCAAATGAAAATATTCTACTTAAGGTTAATAATCTAAAAAAGTATTTTAAAACAGCGAAAGGACAATTGCATGCGGTAGATGACATTTCGTTTACTTTGGAAAAAGGAAAAACGCTTGGAATAGTTGGAGAATCCGGTTGTGGAAAATCTACATTGGGCAGAACAATCCTCAATTTAATTCCGGCAACTTCCGGAGAAGTGATTTTTGATGGTATTCATGTTGAAAATGCAGATAAAAAGCAAATGAGGCATCTTAGACAGGACATGCAAATCATTTTTCAGGATCCATTTTCATCCTTAGATCCTAGATTATCTGTGAGTGAGATTATCATGGAACCTTTGGAAATATACAATATTTACCCTTCAAAGGCAGAAAGACAAAAAAGAGTAGAAGAATTAATGGATACCGTTGGTCTGGCAAAGAGACTGGCGAATTCATATCCTCATGAGTTGGATGGAGGACGCAGACAGCGCATCGGAGTTGCCCGTGCGCTTGCATTGAATCCCAAATTTATTGTTTGCGATGAACCAGTGTCAGCGCTTGACGTATCTATTCAGGCACAGATCCTAAATTTGATGCAGGATCTGCAAGAGCAACAGGGGCTGGCATATATGTTTATTACTCATGATTTGTCAGTTGTGAAACATATTTCCGATGATATTTTAGTAATGTATTTGGGCAAGATGGTGGAAAAATGTCAGTCTAAAGAATTGTTTAGAAATCATCTTCACCCTTATACAAATGCACTTCTGGCTGCAATTCCGGTGCCGGAAATTGGAGCAGCAAAAAATCGTGTACTGCTACAGGGGGAATTATCTTCCCCGATAAATCCAAAACCAGGATGTAGATTTGCAAACCGCTGCAGATATGCGTGTGAAAAGTGCTTTAAAGAAGAACCAGAACTGCAGGAGGTGCTCCCTGGCCACTTTGTGTCATGTCATCAATTAGAAAAGATCAAGGAGGAAAAAGAAAAGCAACATGAGCAAGAATAGACCTCTGATATTAATAATGCCGAGTGATCATACTTTTGATTCAGAATATGAAAGACGTCCTAAATTTGAATTATACAAAAATTACGCCCGATCAGTTTACGCCGGAGGCGGGACACCGATTATGTGTGCGGAAACAGATCTGGCCGAGGAATATGCAGAAATTTGTGATGGTATACTCTTTACCGGCGGAGGTGGTATCCATCCGAGTCGCTATGGAGGTATCTTTAAGGAACGTTGGGTTGTCGCAGGTGCTACTAACATTCCAAGAGATGAAATGGAATTTTCGATGTTTGATGCATTTTACCGGAGAAAAAAACCGATGCTCGGGATATGCCATGGGTTCCATTTGATCAATGTTGGACTAGGAGGAAGTTTAATACTTAATTTTCCCAAAGATGTAGGAGAGGAGCATGAAAATGGCTGTGACCACATGGTCAATGCAGAGCCGGGCTCTCTTGTTTATAAATTATTTGGTTCCAGATTTGAAGTGAACAGCTATCATCGAAACACATTGGATCGTCTGGGCAAAGGAGTTATTATCACGTCCAGAAGTGATAAAGGAATTATTGAATCTTATGAACATGAATCGCTCCCGCTTTTTGGTTATCAATGGCATCCGGAAAGAGCACGAGATGATCAGCAAGTCCCTAATCCTTATAAGGGGCCTGATATGACGCCACTATTTAAAGATTTTGTAGATAGATGTAAATAGACTTAAACAAGGACTGTTGTTTACAAGAGGATTTTAACTTGTTGAAACGACAGTCCTTATATATTTGCTAAATTTATGAAGGAAATCAAGTGCTTGTAACGTAACATAACGTGCGGTATAATGAAAGGAAAAAACAGACAGGACGAAAAAACAAATGGAAAAGTACATTACTAAAGACCGGATACGGGAGGCACTGGTCGTCATAAAATATCTGTTTTCTGTATATGTTACCCTTATGGCGTTTCAGACCAGACACAGCCGCCTTTACCTTATCTGCAGCCTTTTAGAGCTGGCGGGAATAATCGGGATCTCCAATCTGATCCTTATGAAAAACAGATGGATCGGACATGGAGTTCATTTTTTGCTCCTTCTGCTTTATAATATCCAGACACTGATCATATATTTCAGCGGCTCCTTTTTAAGCCTGATCATGCTCGGATAAAAACTCCTAATAATAAGTGATACTTGACTATTATCTGTAAATATTATAACATATTAATTATAAATGGAAAATATTTGTAAGATACAATACAATTAGGGCAGATAACAAAATGAATGAACGAAAAAAAGCTGCTTGGAAGGAGGCAGCTTATGAAGGGAATGCCATTGGTTTTTTTATCAGATATTATGAGGGAGCAGATGGTACGAGAAAGTGCTCCTATGGTAACAAATTCTGTGCTGAACTTTTTCCTTATTGCCATAGGGACTATGGTGATTTTATATGGTGGTGGTAGGCTCTTAGATAAGATCTCTGGATGGTGGAAGAAGCGAAAAGACAGATAAAAAATATTTGGTTTCACGGACGTTCGACTTGAACGTTCTTAATGGTTCCCGCAGTTTTGGTAAAAAAATAAGACGTCCATATCAGGTTGTGTGTAAGACCTGATATGGGCGTCTTTTACCGCAGTCAGATAAGATCCTGACTTGCTTATTTATAATCCATGGTCAGCATACGCCAAACGACTTTTGTGATCTGCTCAAAGATATTTAAATCCAGATATTCTTTTGTCGTGTGGACATCAAACATTCCGGTGGAAACGCCGGTGCAGTTAAAGCCGTGGCCGGAGAAGATATTGCTGTCTCCGCAGCCGTTGCTGACATCGTACTCCGGTGTGAGGCCCTCATCTACCATAGCCTGATGGGTCAGGCGGCAGAGGAAGCAGTCCGGATCCGGTCTGTGGGGCGGGCAGAAGTGGTCGATCTCGATATCGACGGTTGCACCGAATTCTTTTGCCGCTGCGTTGCAGGCATCGACGATCTTTTTAACCTGATTGTCAAGCTGCTCCTTGGAATGGGAGCGTACCTCACAGGTGAAGTTGACCTCATCGGTGACGATATTTGTGGCTCCGCCGCCCTCAATACGTCCGATGTTGGAAGTAGTCTCCGGATCAATACGGCCGAAGGGGATACGGCTGATAGCGGATGCAGCAACAGCAATTGCGTTGATGCCTTTTTCCGGTTCGATACCGCCGTGGGCTGTTTTTCCGTGGAAGGTAATGGAAAGGCTGTCCTTTCCGGCACCGGATTTAAGAAGTACATTTGGTTTTCCGGCTCCGTCCAGAGCGAAAATGTTCTTGACCGGAAGCTTGGAGTAGTCAAAATTCTTTGCACCATATAAGCCTGATTCCTCGCAGATCGTAAAGAGAAGATAGAGATCTCTGTGGGGAGTTTTTGTCTCTGTGAGAAGATCAAGAAGCTCCATGATCATTGCGATACCGGATTTGTCATCGGCTGCAAGGATCGTATCGCCGCTGCTTTTTAAAATCCCGTTTTCAAGTACCGGTTTGATGCCAAGGCCCGGTTTTACGGTATCTTGATGGGCATTGAGGCAGATCCCCTCACCGGGAAGCGTTCCGGGAATGTGTACCATAAGGTTGCCGGAGTGGTCTCCGCCAACGATCTTTCCGGCCTGATCCCTGTAGACCTCATAGCCTCTGTCTTCAAAATACTTCTGAAGATAATCCGTCATCGGGCCCTCGTGATAGGACTCACTGTCGATCTGGATGATCTCAGTCAGATTTTTCAATACTCGTTCCATATTTACCTGTATCATGGTTAATCCTCCATTTATCATACGCTCTAAGGCGTTACTGATCCTTGTGAATAAAGTTTATGCTGTTTATTCGATAGGCGGAAGGAGCTCCTTTGGCAGAGAGCCTCCTTTTACTCCGACGATAGCCGCCGCTGTTCGGTTTGCATAGGATAAGGAATCCTTAAGGGACATTCCGTTGGTGAGACAGCCGATAATGGTTCCGGCATGAGTGTCTCCGGCGCCGATGGTATCTTCGATGTGGTTTACCAAAACAGCAGGGACAAAATGGGTAGCTCCACCCTTATCCATACAATAGCAGCCGCGGTCCCCTAAGGTTATGATCACGGTATTTCCGGTGATGGAGTGAAGATGGGCCGCTGCCTTTTCATAGTTTTCCTGACCGCTCAGAGTGCATGCCTCTGCGGCATTGATATGGAGTATAGGATGAAGGGCCAGCATTCTGCGGTTCTTTTCCGGATCGATGTCTCCGACTCTTGCACCGGGAGCATAAAAAACTTCAAGACAGGGGTTTTCTTCCAGATATTCGATGATCTGTCCTCCTGTCGGTTCCTCTATTTCCAGACCGCAGACGTAGGTGAGTCCAAAGCCTTCCGGATCATAAGGCTTCATCCATTCCTTGTTAAAGGTATATTCTGCACCGTGGTAGGACATAAAGGTGCGTTCGCCGCCGGCCTCTACAAGGCAGTAGCAGCAGCCGTTTTCTTTCTCAGGAACACGTACCGCGATGGGGATACCGGCTTCGGTCATGGATTTGGCAACAAAATCACCAAAGACACCCTGTCCGACCGGAGTGATAAAGGTGTGCGGTGCATTTAAAAGGCGTACCATATTTGAAACATTGTAGGCACAGCCTCCGATAGACATAGCCTGTGAGGAGGGATGGATATCTTCCTCTGTGACAGGCAGATGATCGATATTGATAATGACATCCACGCAGGTGGAGCCGATGATTAGTGCTGGTTTCATAAATTTAACTCCTCGTATCTGTAAGGTTCAAAACTTTCTCTATTATACAACAACAGAGGCGGGTTCATCAATTGTTTTTATACAGTTTTCACAAAAAATATGTATACTCGGTTTTTTGACAAATATACCTTGTTGTCAATTGAGTGCAAAAGAAAAAGGGTATATACTGGAAGAAAAGAAGGAAGCACATCGACAAAGCCAAGGGAAAATGTCTTTGCGTGGGCTGATGGGGGGAGGAAATTGGATGAAGGATCGGACAAAGGTGGAGATTTCAACAGCGTTGACAACGCTGTTAGCAAAGAAGGCGATCGATGATATTACCGTGCGGGAGATCGTAGAGCTCTGTGAGATCCGGAGGCAGACGTTTTACTATCATTTTGCAGATATCTATGCACTGATGGACTGGACACTGGAATACCGACTGGGAATATACAGGAAGGCTCATGAACTGCCGTTCCGGGACTGGAAGGAGGAATTGTGGCAGATATTTGAATTTTTTATGTCTGTCCAGCCCCTTATCGTCAATGCGTACAATTCAGAAAACAGAAGATATTATGAGCTGTTTATGGAAAGACAGTCGTTTCCCGTTGTGGCAGATCTTTTACAGAGCAATCCTAAGCTGGCAAACCTGTCTGTGGAGAAGCAGAATTTTATCTGCCGGGCCTACTCACGGGTATTTGTCGGTCTGTTTCTGGACTGGGTCAGCAATGGGATGAAGGCAAGGGATCTGGATTGCTTCTCCGATGCATGCATACTTGTGGAAGGCGGAATAGAGGGAGCACTGGAAAAATTTAAACGATGATCCGGGAGTATCGTGTTTTGCGATACTCTTTTTTTGACCTTATTTATTATAGAGACAAAACTTTGACAGGGATGATGAAATGTCATAAACACAGACAGAATCCGGCCTTTGTAAATTGCATGTGGGGGCAGAAATCCTTATGATATAAGGCAGAAATGGTAAAAGTGTTTAGTTACGGACATTCTGCTGCAATTTGCAAAATACACTGAGAGGTGATGAAATGCTATTTAATGAGAACAAAACGGAGGATCGGAGGATCCGTAAGACAAAGCGGGCGATCCAAAACAGCCTATATACGCTGCTCAGAAAGAAGGAGCTGCAGGAGATCCGGGTCAAGGAGCTCGCAGAAGGTGCAGACATAAACAGAGGGACGTTTTACCGTTATTATGGAGACGTCGAAGATATCCTGCGGGAATCCGAACAGGATTTTCTGGAACAGATCCGGCAGATTTTTGACAGTCAGGAAAAAGAAGCAGATCCGAGACCCGTGAAAGCCCTCTATGAGCTGTGCAAAAACCATGCGGAGCTTTTAGAGATCGTGTTTTCAGAGGAACGAGATCCGAAGTTTATCATTTCTCTCTGGCAGCTCTTAAAAAGAAAGCTGGCTTTGAAGCTGGAAGCGGAGTGTGGAAATGACAGGGATGAGGCGGAGGACCGGGGCGGTTTTCTTGCAGGAGGATGTATCGCCGTCCTGAAGGAATGGATCGCAAAGGACTGGAGGCAGCCGACAGAGGAGGTCGCTGCGAAAACAGAGCGATGCCTGTTCCTTATGATGCCGGAGCAACGACAGCTATAATCAGAGAATATTGAGGTAATGAATGATGACAGATGCTAGAAAGGCAGAAAAGAAAAGGTGGCTAAAGAAGCCCGCAGGAGAGAAAAAGCAGGAAGGCAGAGAGAAGGAAGGCATAGCAGGATTTATTGTCGATCATAATAAGGGGATCCGGGATCTGATCCTGATTTTACTCATTTTAAATCTGATCCTGATCCCCTTCGTGGGAGTCAACTATGACCTCACTTCTTATCTTCCCAATACGGTGGGGTCTAAGATCGCCATTAATAAAATGGAAGAAACCTTCGGCTATCCCGGCACAGGCCGCCTGATGCTTAAGGATGTAACGATCTACGAAGCGAAGCAATATAAAACAGAGATCGAAAAGATCGATGGAGTCGATCAGGTATTATGGTGTGATACACTGAATCCCATCTATGTATCCACCTCCTTTATCCGATATGACGATATCGATGACTACTATAAAGACGGCAATGCGGTCATGGATATCACCTTCGTGGAGGGCGATACCAGCAAGCGGACCCATCGAGCGATCACAGCGATCGAAAAGCTCTGCGGGGAAAAGGGAAATCTTGTAGGCATGTCTCCCACAAATAAATTTACGGAGGAACATGTAAAACAACAGATGGCCATGATCATGGTGATCGTTTTCGCATTGGTATTCCTGATCCTCCTCTTTACGACAACGTCATATTTTGAACCGGTATTGTTTCTGACTGTTATGGGAGCGGCCATCGTGATCAACAAGGGCTCGAATATCCTGCTGGGGAGGATATCCTATGTCACGAACAACGTTGCCGAGGTCTTGCAGATGGCAACCTCCATGGACTATTCCGTTTTCTTCCTGCATGCCTATGAGAAGGAGAGGGAAAATGGCCTTGAAAAGATCCCCGCATTAAAGAAGGGGTTAAATAATACATTAAAAACAGTCCTTTCCTCGTCCATGACCACCTTTTTCGGATTTATTGTTCTTGTTCTTATGAATTTTAAAATGGGCGTGGATCTTGGTATTGTACTTGCGAAGGGAATCATCTGTTCTCTTGCCATGGTGATCTTACTTATGCCGTCTCTGCTTCTTTCCTGGTCAGACAGGATTGACAGAACAAGACATAAGCCGTTCATGCCGAAATTTGATAAAACCGCAGTGGTGCTGAATCGTATCAGTCCCTACCTTCTGATCGTCAGTCTCCTGTCGGCAGGTGTGATCTATGCGGCTCAGGGAATGAACTCGTTTATGTACGGTTCGGATGCGACAGGAGCCGGTCCCGGAACTACCATTTATGATGAGACAAGAGAGGTGGAAGAAATCTTCGGAAGATCGAATCTTCTGGTCGCTATTTTCCCGACAGGCTCTTTAAAAACAGAGGAAGCTCTGGTGGAGGAGCTGAAGGAAAAAGAATATGTCAAAAAAGTAATGGGCTATACGGAATTTGTTCCCAAGGGTGTGCCGGAAACGATCCTGCCGTCTGCGATCACGGAGCAGTTTCACAAGGATGGATACGCTAGACTTTTAATCTACATAAAAACGAAGCCGGAAAGTCCGACTGCTTACAGGTGTTCCGATGAGGTTTCAGAGATCATACGGAGCTATTACCCGGAGGAAGCGTACATTACCGGAAACACTCCGACGACGAAGGATATGGAGGATATCCTGATCCCGGACTATACAAGGACGAATAATCTGGCCATGCTGAGTATTTATGCAGTTGTCGCCATCGCATTCCGGTCGCTTCTGATGCCGATCGTGGCAATGATCCCAATCATGATGGCGATTTATTTGAATATGTCCTTCCCATATTTTTCCGGTACTACACTGATATTTATCGCTTACGCAGTTGTATCCTGTATTCAGCTGGGTTCTACCATAGACTATGCGATCCTGTCGACAGATACGTATCTGCAGCTTAGAAAGAGCGGAAGCAGCAAGAAGGAAGCGGCAAGGCTGATGTCGCAAAACGCTATGCCGTCTCTTTTGACCTCAGGCCTGATCCTGGTGATCTGTGGATACGTGATCTACTATATCTCCAGTGTTCCGGCCATCAGTGAGGTCGGTCATCTGGTAGGACGAGGAGCGATCTTCTCTCTTATCTTTGTGAGCGGCTTGATGCCGATCCTGTTAAGAATGGTCGACCGGTTTATCACGGTTGGGCCTCAGATGAAAAGAGAGCGGAGGAGAGCAATGGTCAAGCTTGCAGCGATCAATGCACGGGACAGGAGAAGAAAGCTTTTGGGCTTCAGACAGAGAGGAGAACAACATGAAAATGAATAAATGGATCAGACGGGCAACGGCCGCAGTGCTGATTTTCAATAGTGCGGCAATGACGGTAATGCCTCCGCTAAAGGCGTTGGCGGCAGCTCCTACAGTGAATGTGGATGAGACCTTGTATCTGAATCTGGATCATTACGGTGCGGTAAGTGATGCAAATGTCGTGAAGGGGATCGAGTTTAATAAAATAGAGAGCTATACCGACTACGGCTTTTATACACAGGCGATCTGTATGGGGACGGATGAAGATCCGAAGCTTGAGGATGGCAAGGTCGTGCTTAAGGCACCGGAAAACGGAGGAAGGCTGTTCTTTCAGGGAACGCTGGATAATTCTTCCATACAGTCTCCATGGACCTTTGACATCGGCTACAAGCTAAATGGCCGGACCATCGACGCAAAGGAATTGGCCGGAGCCTCCGGTCTCGTGGAGATCGACATTGATGCGACAGCAAACAAAAATGTGTCGGAATATATGCAGAATAATTTTATGCTGCTGATCGCGGTTCCGGTGGATCTTAGCAAATGTTATTTCGTGGACGCACCGGATTCCCAGACGAGCTCCATCGGTGATATGACAGTCGTGATCTATGAATGCCTGCCCGGTAAGGATGGTCATTTTGAGATACGGCTTGGAACAGACAGCTTTGAGACGGTCGGCGTCATGATGATCACGAGCCCGGGAACCGTTAGCGATCTTGAGGATCTTAAGGATATCAAGGAGCTGAAGGATAAATTCCGGACGAACACGAATGCCATGATGGATGATGTGGAAGCGCTTATGGATAATGTGACCGATGTTTCTGAGCAGCTTTCTCTTACGAATCAGATGTTGGCGGAGCTTGGGGCCGGAAAAGCGACCATAGATGCAAGCCGGGATGAAATTTTCGACCGAAATGATACAGCGATCCAGGATCTGTGGGATCTTTCCGAGAATCTGGCACCGCTTTCCGACTCCTTAAATTCAGCTAAAAGCATGGTTTACGATGTAAATAAGACGTTGAACGATACCGATAAGGATCTTTTGGACACCATGAGCAAGATGAAGACGTTAAGTAAACGTCTGAAAGAATTTGGCTCGTCATTAAATGGGGTAAACAGATGGTCTGCCTTCGATCTTGTAGAGGAAATACAAAAGTCCGGCCTTGAGGATGCAATGAAGCTGATCCAGAAGGATGCGGCGGATTCCGCAGCGGCCGCAAAGAAGCTTGGTGCCCTTCTTGCAGGCAGCTTAAAAGGCCATGCAACCCCATCAAACGCAGAAATGACGGAAATGGATGAGGAGCTTCTTGAAATTATCGAGGAGATCAATCAGTCCTTAGAGGCACTTGCCTCAGACCCGACAGGAAATGCGGAGGAGATCGCGAAGGAGCTGGCTCAATTAAAGAAGGCCCTGAGCGAGATAGGAGGCATTTTCGGCAGCATGCCTGATACTTTCAAAAATGCGGTTGCTGGACAGATCGATGCGGTGCTGGCAGGAGTCAGCAGACTTTCCTCCGATGCGGGAGCCGTAGCCTTCCAGACCTCAAGGGTCGTTAACAGTGCAAATGAGCTGGCCGGAAATCTGGATACCCTGATCGGTATCATGAATCAGTATTATGAGGATACGCAGGAAGCGATCACAAGCCTGGATCATGTCCTTGTGCAGATCGAGAAAACCTCGGAGGATCTTGCGGGAACCATGCAGACCGTAAACCATACACTTCGCGCGGCAAGCAAAAATTTCAGTGCTGCAGGAGATGATGCACTGAAGACCGGGCAGCTTGCAGTCGACAATACAAGAAAGATCGTAAAAAACACGGAGAACCTTAAAAACTCCGGTGCAGATCTGAGAAAATCCATCAATGATGAGCTGGATGAAAAGGAGGCAGAGAACAACTTCCTGAACATGGATCCTTATGCAAAGAAGGAATCTCTGACCAGTGAAAAGAATCCGGAGCCGAACTCCGTGCAGATTATATGCCGCTCGGATGAGATCACGGTGAAGGAAAGTGCGAAGGGCCTCGATTCTGAGGTGGATCCGGAGGGAAGCACACTTTGGCAGAGGATCATTAATGTATTCCGGAGAGTTGCAGAGCTTATTTCCGGATTATTTGGAAAGGAATGATATTGACGATGAAAAAGAGATTGCTTCAAAAAGGGATCCTGACGGCAGGGGCATTAGGTCTTCTTATGGTGACACCGGCGTTTGCCATGGTAAAAAGCGTGGAGCTTCATATCGATACAGACAGCATTACCGATCATGAATCCGGTCGTGCTTTCCTTCCGCCGATCGAGCTCGAGGATCAGGATGAGGACATGATCCGGTTAAAGCTCGATGATGAGGAGCTTCGGGATGCAGATCCGACGATCCCCTTTACCGTCCATTTTGAGCTGAATGCAGACGATGAGATCTTTGATGATGACCTGAAGATCCGTGGAACAGGGATCCGTCAGACGTATGTAGATGCAGTATCCGTCGATAATATGCAGGCCTGGGGCAGACTGTTAGTCTATCCCTTTTACCGTCTGCCTCAGCCGGAAAATGTTATGGTCGACTATGAAACCGGGAAGATCTCGTGGTCGGAGGTTCCATACGCCGGTGATTATGAGGTCGTTATCAGCTATTCAAAGAAAAACGGTGATACAAAGACTGTTCGGAAAAGAACGAAGAATACGTCGATCGGAGCGGGAAATGAGATCAGTGCAAGCAGCAGCGGGACGATCTCGGTATCGATCCGTGCTCTGGCAACAGAAGAAGAAGGCTATGTGACAGCAGAGATCGTAAACGGTGTGGCACGCTGGGATGCATTTTCCTCTGCGGAAAAGTACAGAGTATGCATTCAGTGGAATGACGCAGACGGAAAACTCCATAAAAAAGAGGAGACATCGAACAAAACCAGTAAGGATGTGAGTGGGTATCTTAATACCGTGGATAAGAAGAATGTGACGGTAAAGGTACGGGCTATCCCGCGTCAGAATGAGTCAAAGTATTATAATATTGCCGTCAGCGAATGGGCCGAAGGCGGAAACGGAGCTGCTGATACGTCGGATTACGATGTGGACGATATCTGGGAGATGATGGCAGAGTATGAGGCAGTCGTTGACGGAAATTTTTCAAAGGTCACGAAGCCGGATGCAGAAAATGACGCAGAGAAGGAAAGCGCCTGGAAGAAGACCGGATGGAAATGGCAGTATATATCCGATGGGGAACCGGCTCATGAGGGCTGGAAGGAGATAGACGGCAGCTGGTACTATTTTGACGCAGACGGTTATATGCATCAGGGATGGCTGCAGGATGGAGGAAACCGCTACTATCTGGAAAGCCGCGCGGGAGCAGACTGCGGAAAAATGGTTGTCGGAACACGCCGAATAAACGGAAAAGAATATTTATTTGATATAAATGGCGTATGTCAGACAAGATAATATGTCTTTAAGGCCGTTACTATGTGCTTAGTTGCCGCTTTTCGCATATTTTGTGTTTACAGATTTTTCGCCTTATGCTATAATTATCGGGCAGTTATGATTTGATGAGAATACGAAAAGGATGGTTTTGACATGGCAACTTTACTTGAGAACTGGAGAACCCTCGCTTACGGCGATGGCCTCGATGATAAAAAGAAAGAAGAACTCTGGAACGGATACTTTACGATCGAGAAGGGGATCTACGAGAAGCTCCTCTCCAACCCGACAGAGGTAGTGGAAGGAACAGTAAAAGAACTGGCTGAGAAGTATGAGACAGAGGTTCTTATCATGACCGGTTTCCTGGATGGCATCAACGAGAGCTTAAAGGGATACGAGAACCCGATCGATACAATGGACGAGGATACGGTTGTTAAGATCGAGATCGATCCGGAAAAGCTTTACTACAACATGGTTGAAGCAAAGGCAAGCTGGCTCTATGGCCTTCCTCAGTGGAATGAAATCCTGACAGAGGAAAAGAGAAACGAGCTTTATAAGAAGCAGAAGGCTTCCGGCACCGTGCGCCGCGAGGGCCATAAGATCTATCCAAACGATCCGTGTCCATGCGGAAGCGGCAAGAAGTACAAAAAGTGCTGCGGACGTAATTCGTAATATCCGGCGGACAGGCCATTACCCTCAAAAGGGTAGTGGCTTTTTCCTTATTTTATGATGCCAGGGTCAAAAGGTCTAAAACCACATGAGCTTGCTCATAGGTGGGTGAAAGACCTTGGTACCCGCCCAATATGAGCATAAAAGTGGGATGACGATCCCACGATATGCGAATATTGGATAGGATTGTGGGAGTGCGTAGCACGGAACAATCCGCAGGCATCAAAATCGGGGGCTTTTGACCCCGATATCATTTTATGTAAAAAAACAGGAGGAAGATATGGACGCATATACAGGCTTTGCAGCCGTCTATGATACATTCATGGACAATGTTCCGTATGAGGAATGGTGTGGATATCTGGCCGGACTTCTTACCGAGAATGGTGTTAAAGAGGGACTTGTCCTCGATCTTGGCTGTGGCACCGGCAGTCTCACGGAGCGTCTGGCCGACCGGGGATATGACATGATCGGAATCGATTATTCGGAAGAAATGCTGGAGCTTGCAATGGAAAAAAAGAGACGGTCGGGGAAGGATATCCTCTACCTCTGCCAGGACATGCGGGAATTTGAGCTTTACGGCACCGTGCGGGCGGTGGTTTCCATCTGCGACTGTATGAACTACATCACAGAGCCGGAGGATCTTATACAGGTTTTCCGTCTTGTGAATAATTATCTTGATCCGCATGGCATCTTCATCTTTGATTTAAATACGGAATATAAATACAGCGAGCTTATGGGAGACAACACGATCGCGGAGGACAGAGAGGATTCCAGCTTTATCTGGGATAATCAGTATGATCCAGAGGAACGTGTCAATATTTATGATCTCTCCATATTTGTAAAAGAAGAAAAGGATCTTTACAGAAAATACCATGAGACGCATTATCAGAGAGCCTATTCCTTACAAGAGGTAAAGGACGCTCTTAAGGAAGCCGGACTGGAATTTGTCGCAGCTTACGATGCGTTTACAAAAAATGAACCGAAAACAGACAGCGAGCGAATCTATGTGATCGCCAGAGAATGCAAGAAGGCAGGTTGAGAAAAAATGTCAGATTATATTATCCGTGCAACGGCTGCTAATGGGCAGATCCGCGCCTTTGCGGCGACAACAAAAGATACAGTAGAAACAGCAAAAAATGCACATAATACAAGCCCGGTGGCTACAGCTGCTCTTGGCCGGCTTTTGACCGCAGGTGCTATGATGGGCGTTATGATGAAGGGAGATAAGGATCTTCTTACCCTCAGAATGGAAGGAGACGGCCCGATCGGAGGTCTTTTAGTCTCTGCAGATTCCAAAGGCCATGTGAAGGGATATGCCTTTAACCCGGAGGTTATGCTCCCGCCGAATGCAAAGGGAAAGCTGGATGTGGGAGGCGCCCTGGGTATCGGAGTATTAAGCGTGATCCGGGATATCGGTCTGAAGGAGCCGTATGTCGGACAGACGATCTTAGTTTCCGGAGAAATTGCGGAAGACCTTACCTATTATTATGCGACCTCAGAGCAGATCCCCTCCTCCGTGGCACTGGGCGTTTTGATGAATAAGGATAATACGGTACGTCAGGCCGGAGGCTTTATTATCCAGCTGCTTCCGGGCGCTTCTGATGAGATGATCGATAAGCTGGAGGCGCGGCTTGACGAATTTGCATCCATCACCTCCCTCTTGGATGAAGGAAAGACACCGGAGGAGATCCTTAATGAGCTTCTTGGAGAGTTCGGATTGGAGATCCTTGATAAAATGCCCACCGGCTTTGTGTGCGACTGCGAAAAGAGCCGTGTGGCAAAGGCGATCATCAGTCTTGGAAAGAAGGAGATCGCGGAGATGATAGAGGAAGGAAAGCCCATTGAGGTCAGCTGTCATTTCTGCAATAAGCTCTATACATTTACGGTGGAGGAGTTAAAGGAAATGCTGGAGGCTGCCGTAAGGCCTTAGATGGGAATTCCTCGGAATTTCCTGTTACATCACAAATGGGCTGTTGCATATCGCAATAGCCCATTTGTGTAATCACATCATGCACACTTTTACCTTATTTAAAGAAGCCTTGCATTTGCCCGGCTTGAATTCTAATGATGCCGCTTATTAGAAAAGGCACAGTGGGATTTCAGTAATTAGCATTTGGTTACGTTTACAGCCTGAGAACCCTTGGCGCCCTCGATTACGTCGAACTCAACCTTTGCGCCTTCGTCAAGAGTCTTAAAACCATCCATATTGAGTCCGGAGTAGTGGACAAATATGTCATGGCCTGCTTCGTCACAAATAAAACCGTAACCTTTTTGGTTGTTAAACCACTTAACTGTACCCTTCATAGCGATACCTCCGAATTGATCGTTGCAGGCTTGCCTGCTACGTTCACAATAGCACATCTTTTCAGGGATGTCAAACAATTTACCGAACAAATGCTTTGGTTTTTTGACAAATTAAAGAGAAAAAGGCAGGTAATCTATTATAATGAAAGAAAAAATAACGAGTGCTCCGAATAGAAACAGGATCGGCAACGCATGGCATCATTTTCTGACGATCACACATCATAAGCTCCTTGTCATGGAAGGGTGCTTTCGTGTCGGTCTTTACCGGCAGGGACTGCTTCATGATCTCTCGAAATATACATGGTCAGAGTTTAAAACGGGGGTAAATTATTATCAGGGAACAAGAAGTCCGAATGCGGCAGAGAAGGAGGAAAAGGGGTATTCTCCGGCGTGGCTTCACCATAAGGGCAGAAACCGGCATCATTTCGAGTATTGGACCGACGTATCCTCAAGGGAGAATAACTGGAGGATCGTCGGAGTGAAGATGCCGGTCAACTATCTGGTGGAGATGGTCATGGATCGGATTGCTGCATCCAAGGTCTATCAGGGAAAAAAGTACACAGATGGTTCTGCGTATGAGTATTTTTCAAGGAACCGCCGCTTCCTTACCATGCACCCGGAAACAAAACGCGAGTTAAATAAGATCCTTTATATGTTGAAGTGCCGCGGCGAGAAAACTGCCTTTGCCTATATGAGATATCTCCTGAAGAAGGGAGATTATTGATACTGTGGGCAGTTAAAACAGCTGTGACCAGATCATCTCAATGTATTTATTAAGGGCGTCGGGATCGTAAAACGCTTCCTCGTGAAATTCAAAAAAGCTGTTTTTATCCTTACAGGAATTTTTAAATTCCGGAGTCCAGACGGTGCCCGGCTGTGGGAGGAATGTGCCGCTCTTTTTTGTATAGCAGGTCTCCTTTGTGGCCTTGATCCTTGCATCCTTATCTACATACTCACCGACACTTTTATGAATGGCAGTATCTTCATATATCAGATAGTAATAGTCCCGATAATTGGGATAATAATACTTAAGGGTCCCTTCATAGATCTTTATCGAAAGCTCCATCGATGAACCGGCTGCCATGAAGGCATAGGAGGGAACATAAGCCTTGATGGGAACCGGCAGCTTTGTGAGGGGATCTCCGTCAAGGGAAAGAATCAGTCTGGGAGTATCGCTGCAAGCCTTGCGAAGCTTCGACAGCGTGAATTTCTGCCGGAAAAAATCGGGATAGAAAAGTATCGGAAGAAGTCCGGGCATTCCCTTAAGATCGTCCTCGTTATGTAAAAGAAGGAGCCCCATAAGCCGGTCATCCCGGGAGCCCAGATAGTCTTCGTAAACGGCGATCAGCTGACCGCCGTTATATTTGTCCTCACGTTCGATCTTAAGGAATGCTTCGATCGTTTTCTGCTTCATGTTGTCTAATCCAAGTCTGCCCTTGTAGGGACGGATCTGCTTTAAAATATCAAAGCTTTCAATATGGTCAAAGTTATACTGAAGCTTCAGAGCCCGGCAGCGTTTTAAAAGAAATGGGATATCAAAGGTATCTCCGTTAAAGTGGACGAGCACCCGAAAGGAGGACATGAGACGAAAAAAGCTTTCAATGATCTCTGTCTCTGCCTTTACGGTATCGGCAAACCACTGGATATAATGGGCGCAATTCTCCTTAAAGTAAACAGCCCCGATAAGATAGACACGGTTTAGATCACCGGAAAAGCCGGTGGTCTCAATGTCAAAAAACAGGAGCTGTTCCCTTTTTCCGATACGCTCTAAGGGATAATTTTCAGTGAATGGAAAGTCATTTTCAAAAATTAGCATCAGCTATGGATTCTCCCTGTGTGAAACTCGGCATTTACTGCCTGATCCATACAGTATACGTTGTTTTTATCAGCAAGTCAAAACCAGAAAATTTGTTCGATTGTATATCCGGATAGACTTGCAATGATTTTGCGACTATGATATGATTCAAATGACGGAGGATAAATAAGTGATTTCATATATTAAAGGACTTCTGGCCGAGAAGACAGAGGATTCTGTGGTGGTTGAGACACAGGGAATCGGATATCAGATCTTTGTTCCGGTCTCAGCACTTTCAAAGCTGCCAGCGGCCGGTGAAACGGTAAAGATATATACATTTTTAAATGTCCGTGAGGATGCACTGAATCTTTATGGATTTCTTTCCAGACAGGATCTTAATATGTTCCGGCAGCTGATCGGCGTGACCGGAGTAGGCCCCAAAAGTGCTCTCGGGATCCTGTCGGTATTGGAGCCGGATGCATTGAGGATTGCCGTATTGTCATCCGATGCAAAGGCGATCGCAAGGGCGCCGGGGATCGGTGTTAAAACAGCCCAGAGGATCATTCTGGATCTTAAAGACAAGGTAAAGGCGGAGGATATCCTGTCGCCCTTCGGAGATAGCCTTAAAGCTGTCCCGGCGGATTCTGGAGCTTCCAGTGGGCCGGAAAAGGAGGCCGTGGAAGCACTGGTTGCATTGGGCTATTCCTCCGGAGAGGCCGCCGGAGCCGTCAAAAAGGCTTCTGTTACAGAAGACATGACGGTGGAGGAGGTGCTGAAAAAGGCACTTCGGCATCTGTCGTTTCTGTAGAGTGGCTGACAGGCCGATGGCAGGATAACATAATGAACATAATGACAGGCGGAGTTATATGAGTCGTAAAATCATTACAACGGAAGAAACTGCAGAAGACAAAGGGATCGATAAGACCCTTCGCCCCCAGTTTCTTAAAGATTATATCGGACAGGAAAAAATAAAGTCCACATTAAAAATCTATATCGATGCGGCAAAAAGCCGGGGAGAGGCACTGGATCATGTCCTGTTTTATGGCCCGCCGGGTCTGGGAAAAACGACCCTTTGCGGGATCATCGCCAATGAGATGGGCGTAAACCTAAAGGTCACATCGGGGCCGGCCATCGAAAAGCCCGGGGAGATGGCTGCGATTTTGAACAATCTTCAGGAGGGTGATGTGCTGTTTGTGGATGAGATCCACAGACTGAACCGTCAGGTGGAGGAGGTGCTCTATCCGGCAATGGAGGACTTTGCCATCGATATCATGCTCGGAAAGGATTCATCTGCCAGATCGATCCGGCTGGATCTGCCGAAGTTTACGCTGGTGGGTGCAACTACGAGAGCCGGACTTTTAACGGCTCCTTTAAGAGATCGGTTCGGTGTCGTCCAGAGACTGGAATTTTATACGCCGAAGGAGCTGTGTGTGATCGTAAAGCGGTCGGCGGATGTGCTTGGCGTGGAGATCGATGATGAAGGAGCCTGGGAGATCGCAAGAAGATCCAGGGGAACCCCAAGACTGGCAAACCGCCTGTTAAAACGGGTGCGCGATTTTGCACAGGTCAAATATAATGGTGTGATAACAAGAAGTGTGGCAGATTTTGCCCTCGATATCCTGGACGTGGACAAGCTGGGACTGGACAACAACGACCGGACCATTCTTCTCACAATGATACAAAAATTCGGAGGAGGTCCGGTGGGGCTGGAAACGCTGGCCGCATCGATCGGAGAGGATGCAGGCACACTGGAGGACGTTTACGAACCGTATCTTCTTATGAACGGGCTGATCAACCGAACGCCGAGAGGCCGCGTGGCGACAGAGAACGCTTACCGGCATCTGGACATGGAAATGGAAAAACAGTAATAATTACGAAACAGAGAAAATGGGAGCTTGACAGGAATGGAAAAGAAAAACTATGCACAGGTACTGATCGACGGAAATGTCTATACACTCGGAGGCTCAGAGGAACAGGAATATTTGCAAAAGGTGGCTGCCTATATCAACGATAAAATCGGGATCCTCAAGGCACAGCCCGGATTCACAAGACAGAATAAGGATTATCAGGAGGTAATGATCTACCTGAATCTGGCAGATGACTATTTTAAGGCCCTGCAGGAGGCAAAAATGTTTAAGGCACAGAAGGAAGAACTGGAGAAAGAAATCTATAGCCTTAAGCATGAGCTGATCGGAGTTCAGATGAAGCTGGACGCCCGGCTGGAAAAGGATAAATAGCTGGTAAAGGAAACAAAAATGGAAAAGAAAGAGATCGAGATCCTGGCTCCGGCCGGATCCTATGAGAGTATGGTGGCAGCCGTAAATGCGGGAGCAGATGCAGTCTATATCGGAGGCAGCCGCTTCGGGGCAAGGGCGTATGCCAATAATCTGGATGAAGAAGCGATGATAAAGGCGATCCGCTTCGTCCACCTTCACGGATGTAAAATTTACATGACAGTCAATACCCTGGTAAAGGAAAAAGAGCTTCCGGAGCTTTTGGGGTATCTGAAGCCATATTATGAGGCGGGGCTGGATGCAGTGCTCGTTCAGGATCTGGGAGTGTTTTCCTATATCCATGAACATTTCCCGAAGCTTCCGCTTCATATCAGCACGCAGATGACGGTAACGGGTAAATACAGTGCAGAAGCATTGAAGGAGATGGGGGCAGTCCGGGTGGTCCCGGCCCGTGAGCTGTCTCTTAAGGAGATCAGAGAGATCCGACAGGCAACGGGAATGGAGGTCGAAACCTTCGTCCACGGAGCTCTCTGTTATTGCTACTCCGGCCAGTGCCTGTTTTCCAGCCTCATCGGAGGAAGGAGCGGAAACCGAGGCAGATGCGCTCAGACCTGCCGACTTCCCTTTGACGTTTTGCGGGATGGAAAATATTTAAATCGAAAAGATGAAAAATATGTGCTTAGCCTTAAGGATCTTTGCTCACTCGATATTCTTCCCGATATTTTAGACGCAGGAGTCTGCTCTCTTAAGATCGAGGGCAGAATGAAAAGCCCCAGATATACGGCAGGCGTCGTAAGCATTTACCGCAAATATGTGGATCGATATCTGGAATATGGCCGGGACGGTTATTATGTGGAAGCAGCCGATCGAAGAACGCTTTTGGAATTGTTTGACCGCGGCGGACAATCGGAGGGCTATTATAAGATCCATAACGGCCGCGACATGGTGGTGCTAAAGGAAAAACCTGCCTTTAAGGAAACGGATCAGGAGCTGTTTTCTTTCCTTGACAAGACGTATGTAGAATCAGTAAAGAAGGTCCGCGTCAGGGGACGGGCCTATCTGGAGGTAGGAAAACCGGCAAGGCTGGAAGCGGAAATGATCGCGGAAGGAAGAAAAGCGGATGCCGGAAACGCTATTATCTGCAGGTGTGAAGGCGACATCCCGGAGGAAGCAAAAAATGCGCCCATGGATGAGGAGCGGATCAGAAAGCAGCTTATGAAGACGGGAGATTCTCCGTTTGAATTTGAAAAGCTGGACGTATTGATAAGGGGAAATGTTTTTATACCGATTCAGTCATTAAACCGGCTCCGCAGAAGTGTCCTTGAGGAGTTAGAGAAAAGGTCAGCGGAAAAATATTATAGGGATCCGGCCGAGATCGTTTTGGAACAGGGAGATACTGCGAAGGCTGTCGCTCCAATAGATATTAAGGAAGAAGCGATGGAGTTTACAGCACTTGTAAACAGCCACGATCAGCTTACGGAAACGATTTCCTTTATGAAGGATAAAAAGAAAGGAATGCCTACGAGACGCTTTGGGATCTATATCGCCTCAGAAGAATTTAAAGCGGAGCTTTACCGGGAGATCGTAACAGCATGTCACGAAGCCGGGATCTTTTGCTATCTTATGATGCCAAGGATCTTTAGGACGGAGGCAGAAAACTATTTTAAGAAGAATATAGAGCTGCTTCGTCAGGCCGGATTTGATGCCGTCGGAGTTCCGTCTATGGAGGAGCCGGGATTTTTGAAGGAACAGTATCCGGATATCCGTCAGTATTTCGATTTCGGTATGTATACCTTCAATCATCTTGCCCAAAACGCCATGAGGGGATACGGTGCCGACAGAACCACGATCCCGGTGGAATTAAATGCGAGGGAGATCGAGGAGGCCGGACTGAAGGGAGAGCTGATCGTTTACGGATATCTGCCCATGATGGTCTCTGCCCAGTGCATCAGAAGGACGGAGGAGGGCTGCTCGGGGAAACCGGAGCTTTTATACTTAAAGGACAGAAAGGGAAAGAGCTTCCCGGTCAGAAACCAGTGCAGATTTTGCTATAATACGATCTATAATGAGAGCCCCCTCTCCCTGAAGGGCCTTTCGCAGGAAATTAAAAAAATATCCCCATCGGCACTGCGGCTTAATTTTACCATCGAATCCGGGAAAGAGACCGGAAGGATTCTCAGAGCCTTTTATGAGGAATTTGCAGAGGGGAAAAATACGGAACCGCCGACCGGTAATTTCACACGCGGTCACTTTAAGCGGGGAGTTGAGTAGGTGAGAATGTGACAAATCTGGTTGTTGAAGTATCCAGATATCTGCTGATCCTTTTGATCGCGATATATACGTATTATAATTTCAGCTTTTTTTCACACAAGGAGGAGAGGGCAAAGATGCGGGCATGCAGACGCCAGCTGATCTGCATGTTTATGATACATTTCCTTGCCTTCCTTTCGATCTATGTCCATACAGAGCGATTGGAGCTGGTGCTGTTTTATGGTATCCAGGCAGCCTTCTTTTTTGTGTATATCCTCCTGTACCGTTTCTTTTACAGAAATGTGTCCCGGATCCTTCTGAATAATACCTGCATGCTTTTGTGTGTGGGCTTTGTGATGCTGACACGGCTGAACCCGGAGCGGGCCATGAGACAGTTTGTGATCGTAGCAGCCTCGGCGGCTGTTACGTTTGTGATCCCGTATATCATCGACCGAGTATGGCAGCTTGTGGAGATCCCGTGGATATACGGCAGTCTGGGTCTTTTGCTGCTTCTCATCGTCTGTGTCGCGGGAAATACCTCCTATGGTGCACAGCTTTCCCTGACTGTCGGAAGCTTTTCCGTGCAGCCATCGGAGTTTGTAAAGATCAGCTTCGTCTTTTTTGTTTCGGCAATGTTTTATCGTTCTACGGAATTTAAGACGGTGGCGGTCACAACTGCGGCGGCAGCGGCCCATGTCCTGATCCTTGTGCTTTCCAAGGATCTCGGCGGAGCCCTGATCTTTTTCGTATCTTACCTGACGATGCTGTTTATCGCCACATCAAACTGGCTGTATCTGGGCAGCGGGGCGCTGGGAGGTGCAGCGGCCTCTGTGGCGGCATATCATCTGTTTTCCCATGTGCAGAGGCGGGTAAAGGCATGGCGGGATCCGTGGGCCGATGTGGATAATACCGGCTATCAGATCGCACAGGCTCTGTTCGCAGTAGGCACCGGCGGATTTTTCGGTATGGGCTTATATCAGGGGATGCCGGAAAAGATCCCCGTAGTGGAAAAGGACTTTATTTTTGCTGCAATCTCAGAGGAGCTTGGGGGGATATTCGGAGTCTGCTTGATCCTTATCTGTCTCGGCTGCTTTCTCCAGTTCATGCTGATCGCCGTAAATATGCAGGCAATGTTTTATAAGCTGATCGCCTTCGGGCTCGGTATCGTCTATATCACACAGGTTTTCCTTGCAGTGGGCGGTGTGATCAAGTTCATTCCCTCCACAGGAGTCACGCTTCCCTTTATCAGCTACGGCGGAAGCTCGATGGTGTCGACCTTCCTGCTGTTTCAGATCGTTCAGGGACTTTATATTTTAAAGCGCAATGAGGAGGATGAAGATGAAGAAGAACAGGCCGAATCCGAAAGCAAATAAAAGTATTCTAATGTTTTCCTGCGGTGTTGCAGGGCTGTTTCTCGGGATTTGTATCTATTTGGGCCATTTTCTTGCCATGGACAGTGAAGCCGTGATCAACAATCCCTATAATGCGAGACTGAACCGCTTTGCGGAAAAAACGGTCCGCGGAAAGCTCCTCTCCGATCAGGGAGATGTGCTGGCGGAAACCATCGTAAGTGATAACGGTACAGAGACAAGAAGCTATCCCTACAAGGATCTTTTTGCCCATGTGGTCGGCTATTCTACGGTGGGAAAGACAGGACTGGAATCGATAGCTAATTTTTATCTTCTGAGCAGTCATGAACCATTAAATGAAAAAGTCATGAACGAAATGTCCGGGAAAAAGAACACGGGCGACAATGTCATAACCACATTGAATACGGAGCTTCAGAAAGCGGCCTCCGAGGCCTTGGGAAAAAGAAATGGTGCAGTGATCGCTATGGAGCCGTCCACCGGAAAGATACTGGCTATGGTATCAAAACCCGGCTTTGATCCGAACACGGTGGCAGACCAGTGGGACAGCCTTGTGCAGGGAGACAGCAAAGAGGCCCGTCTGGTAAACCGCGCAACGCAAGGGCTCTATGCACCGGGCTCTACCTTTAAGATTATAACGGCACTCCAGTATATGAGAGAACACCCCGGAAGCTACCGGGATCACACATATTCCTGCAGCGGTGTTTTTGAGTATGATAACGAGAAGATCCAATGTTATCACAAAACAGCCCACGGAGAAGAAAACTTTATTCAGGCCTTTGCCAATTCCTGTAACGGAGCCTTTGCCTCTTTGGGGCTTTCAATGGATCTTAACGGACTTAAGAATCTGTCGGAGCAGCTTTTATTCAACAGGGAGCAGCCGCTTTCGCTGCCGTATAATAAAAGCTCATTTACCATGAAGGCAGATGCCAAACCATGGGAGATCATGCAGACGGCGATCGGACAGGGAAACACCCTGATGACCCCTATGCATAATCTGATGCTTATGTCCGCCATCGCCAATGACGGAGTGCTGATGAAGCCGTATCTGATCGATCATGTGGAGAATGACGATGGCAAGACCGTAAAACGGTTCAAGCCGTCTGCCGGCGGAGAATTGATGGTTCCCAACGAGGCCAATGCCTTAAAAGAGCTTTTGGTTCAGGTCGTTGAGAGCGGCACCGGCTCAGCATTAAAGACAGACGCATATCAGGCTGCCGGTAAGACCGGATCGGCAGAATTTGAGAAGGGAAAAGAAACACACGCATGGTTTGTGGGCTTTGCTCCCCTTGAGGATCCAAAGATCGCTGTCTGTGTGATCGTAGAGGAAGGAGGCTCCGGCGGAAAAACGGCGGCTCCGATCGGCAGAAAGCTTTTCGATATCTGGATCACCGGTTCTGAAAAGTAATAATTTTGTAAAGGGAGAAAAAAGTATTCTCTTTTTGGGCCGAGAGTGTTAATATAATAACTGACATAAAGAAACCGCTGCAGACCGGATAACAGCTCCGGCTCCTGCCGGTGAAAGAAAGGATGAAGCTATATGAGAATTCTCGTGACAGGAGGTGCCGGTTATATCGGCAGTCACACATGTCTTGAGCTTTTAAATCAGGGACATGAGGTCGTTGTCTTTGATAATCTCAGCAACTCATGTGAAGAAGCTTTGAACAGAGTGAAAAAGCTGACCGGAAAGGATCTGACTTTTTATCAGGCAGATATGCTGGATCGGGACGCTCTGGAAAATATTTTCAACAAGGAAAAGATCGACGCAGTTATTCATTTCGCAGGCTTAAAGGCAGTCGGCGAGTCTGTTGCAAAGCCGCTGGAATATTACTATAACAACATTACCGGCACTCTGATCCTTTGCGATGTAATGAGAAAGCATGGCGTGAAAAAGATCATTTTCAGTTCTTCCGCCACGGTTTACGGCGATCCGGCCTTTGTTCCGATCACAGAGGAATGCCCGAAGGGTCAGTGTACGAACCCCTACGGTCAGACAAAGAGCATGCTGGAGCAGATCCTTACCGATATCCAGAAGGCTGACCCGGAGTGGAGCGTGATCCTTTTACGCTACTTTAACCCGGTAGGTGCCCACGAGAGCGGTATGATCGGTGAGGACCCGGCAGGTATCCCGAATAACCTGACCCCGTATATCACACAGGTAGCAGTCGGCAAGCTGAAGGAGGTCGGTGTATTCGGCAACGATTACGATACGCCGGACGGAACCGGTGTCCGCGACTATATCCATGTGATGGATCTGGCAGAAGGACATGTGAAGGCATTAAAGAAATTTGAAGACAAGCCGGCTGTCTATATCTACAATCTGGGTACGGGACAGGGATACAGTGTGCTCGACATGATCCATGCCTTCTCAAAGGCAGTAGGAAAGGATATTCCTTATGTGATCAAACCGAGACGTCCCGGCGATATCGCTACCTGCTATGCGGATCCGACAAAGGCAAAGAAAGAGCTTGGCTGGGAGGCTAAGAGAGGTATTGATGAGATGTGTGCGGATGGCTGGAGATGGCAGTCCAAAAATCCGAATGGCTATAGAACAAAATAAGAAACTTACCAAACAGTTAGCAAAATAATTAAGCGGGGGGAGCTTATAAGATGAAAAAAATAGACATCAAAGATTTCATGAATTACCATTATCCGACAGGGATGACAGCAGCACCGGACGGAAAACACGGGGTATTTGCGGTTTTAGATCCGAATGAGGATGAGAACTGCTATCGTTCCGGCCTGTGGCTCATCGATCTTCCGGAAGGAAATTACAGACCTCTGACCGGAGGAAAAGCTGAGAGAGCCTTTGCATGGCTTGATTCAGATACCGTTCTTTTTATTTCAAACAGAGAGAAGGAGTATCAGGAAAAGGTTAAAAACGGAGAGGACTGGACCTGCTTTTACACGATCAATATCCATGGCGGTGAGGCAGAGTTTGCCTTTGCAGTACCCTATGCAGTGACAAAAATGGCAGCGGTCAAAGATAAGATCGTCTTCTGCGTTAATTACGACTATAATAAGCCTGAATTCTTCCGTATGGACGAGGACAAAAAGAAGGAAGCCCTTAAGCTCTGGGAAGAAGAAAAGGATTATGAAGTCTTTGATGAGCTTCCGTTCTGGGAAAACGGGCCGGGTATCGTAAATAAAAAGAGGATCCGTCTTGCCGTATATGACAGAGCCTCCAAAAATGTGACATTCGTAAGCCCGGATCGTGAGACCGTGGAAAACTTCTGGATCGAGGGAGAGGATATCCTTTATACCGGAAATCTCTTTGAGAATATGCGAAGCAGCAAGCCGGCACTCTACCTTGTTGATCTTACAACCTGTAAGAGAAAAGAGCTTCTTGCCCAGGAAACAATGCGGATCGACTTTGCTTGCCGGATCAAGGGGAACGTATATGTGCTCGGTTCTGACATGAAGGAATACGGTCTGAATGAGAATGCAAAGCTGTTCTTAGTGGAAAATAACACCGTCAAAGAGATCGCAGACCATGATGTGGCTGCCCACAACTCAATTTGCAGCGACTGTAAGTTTGCAGATGGAGCAGGCATCATCCATGATGACGAGAAGATCTATCTGATCGCGACCTTCCGTAAGCAGAGTGTGATCTGCAGTCTGGATACAGAAGGTAACCTCACGGTTCTCAATGACAGACAGGGCAGTGTCCACACCCTCGATAAATTTGGCGATGTTCTGTATTTTACCGGTGCAAGAGATCTGGGACTTACCGAGGTCTATGCTCTGGAAAATGGAAAGGAAAGAAAGCTCACAGCACTGAATGACGCAATTTTAGCTGAGAGAAATGTTTGCCGGATCGAGGAATTTACGTATACATATAAAGACGTAGAGCTTGACGGATATGTGCTTAAGCCGGTGGACTTTGACCCGAATAAGAAATATCCGGGAATCCTTACCGTACACGGCGGCCCAAGAGCAACCTTCGGATCCGTGTACTTCCATGAGAATCAGGCATTTGCCAATGCCGGATACTTTGTATTCTATACGAATCCGGTCGGAAGTGAGGGCCGCGGAAATGCCTTCGCAGATCTGTCCGGAAGATACGGAACGATCGATTACGAAGACTTAATGGCATTCACAGACGAGGTGCTTAAAAGATATCCGCAGATCGATGAGAAGCGTCTGGGCTTTATGGGCGGAAGCTACGGCGGATTTATGGCTAACTGGGTGATCGGCCACACCGACCGCTTTGCCGCTGCCGCTTCCCAGAGAAGTATCTCCAACTGGATCTCCCTCAGTATGACAACAGATATCGGCTACAGCTTTGATTTACAGGAAACAGCTGCAGATCCGTGGACGGCTCCGGATAAAATGTGGACCTGTTCTCCGCTCAAATATGCAAACAATGCAAAGACCCCGACCCTCTTTATCCAGTCGGATCAGGATTACCGCTGCTACATGGCAGACGCACTCCAGATGTTCTCTGCGCTCAGATACTTTGGCGTGGAAACAAGAATGTGCCTGTTCCATGGTGAGAACCATGAGTTATCCAGAAGCGGAAAGCCGAAGCACAGAGTACGCCGCCTGAAAGAAATGATGGACTGGTTTGAAAAGTACCTGAAATAACCGAAAGCGGAAGCTTCAACAGGAAAAGCGGTGCAGTCCCCGGCGAGGAAAACTATAGTTGCAAAACTTTATAAAAAGAAGTATACTATTTCCAGCGTACAAAACACACCACAAAGGCGGATCCATTCGATCCGGTCTTTGGATCAGGAGGAATTGCAATGATAGAAGCAACGAGCTGTGGCGGTGTGGTTATATTTCGAGGTAAAATTCTGGTACTTTATAAGAATTACAAGAACAAGTACGAAGGATGGGTTTTGCCGAAGGGAACTGTGGAACCGGGCGAAGAATATAAGGAGACCGCCCTGCGGGAGGTAAAGGAGGAAACCGGTGTATCCGCATCGATCATCAAGTATATCGGAAAAAGCCAGTATTCCTTTAACACTCCTCAGGACACGGTCGAGAAAGATGTTCACTGGTATCTGATGATGGCAGACAGTTATTACAGTAAACCGCAGCGGGAGGAATATTTTGTCGATTCCGGATATTATAAGTTTTATGAAGCTTATCATCTTCTGAAATTCTCAAATGAAAAACAGATCCTGGAAAAGGCTTACAATGAATATCTGGACCTGAAGCGAAGCAACCTCTGGGGCAGCCACAAATATTTCTGACAAATGAATGACTACGATTAAAAACCCTTGGAAACAAGGGTTTTTAGTTTGCAAAAAAACCCGAAAAAACTTTAGCACGTTGAATTTAATCGAATTTAAAGTTATATAAGATTGACGCATGTAAGTTTTTGTAGTACAATCTAGCTGTTCGCAACGAACGAATACCTAGTACAGAGGAGAATTCAGATTATGAAAAAGAATAGTAAAATGTTAGCCATGCTCATGGCAGGAGCCATGACGATCCTTCTTGTAGGCTGTTCTTCCGATAAGACAGCCGCTAAAACAGAAGCAACAGAAGCAGCAAAAACAACTGCTGCCTCCGAACAGACCTCCGAGAAAGCAACAGAAGCCGAAACAGAGGCTGCGACAGCAGATAAAACCTTCAAGATCGGTGTGATCCAGCTCGTTCAGCATGCAGCATTGGATGCAGCAAATGAAGGCTTTTTTGCCGCCCTTGATGAGGCAGGAGTAAAGTATGAAGCCGATCAGAAGAACGCATCCGGCGAGCAGGCCAACTGCCTGACGATCGCAGAAAAATTAGTGAATGACAAAGATGATCTGATCCTTGCCATTGCGACACCTGCTGCTCAGGCTGTTGCGGGTGTTACAAAGGATATTCCGATCCTTCTGACGGCGGTGACAGACCCGGCAGAATCCGGATTAGTAAATGACAATAAAAATCCCGGTGTCAACGTATCGGGAACCTCTGATCTTACCCCGGTAAAGGAGCAGATCGAGTTATTACAGAAGGTGCTTCCGGAGGCTAAGCACATCGGCCTTCTTTATTGTTCGGCAGAAAGCAACTCCGAGATTCAGATCTCTATGGCTAAGGAAGCCTGTGATGCAGCAGGTATTACCTACGAAGAATATACAGTTCCGAGCTCAAATGAGATCCAGAGCGTAGTGGAATCCATGGTGGGAAAGGTGGATGCGATCTATGTTCCCACGGATAATGTGATCGCAGCCGGTATGTCTACAGTCGCAATGATCGCAAACGATAATAAGATCCCGACAATCTGCGGAGAGGCCGGAATGGTCGAAGCAGGCGGCCTTGCTACTTACGGGATCGATTACTATCAGTTAGGCTATATGGCCGGCGAGCAGGCGGTAGATATCCTTGTAAACGGCGCTGACATCACAACGATGCCGATCGGTTATCTTCCGGCAGACCGCTGTGAGCTTACGGTAAATAAGACAACAGCCGATGCACTGGGGATCGATATTTCCGGCCTTGAGAATGTGGTCGTTGTAGAGTGATCGACAGGAAGCAGGATTAAGGTACGGGAGGATAAAACATGAGTGGCATTTTTGTAGCACTGCAGGGCGCCGCAGCTCAGGGCGTTTTGTGGGGGATGATGGTATTGGGCGTCTATATCACGTTCCGGCTTCTGGATATCGCCGATCTGACGGTGGATGGAAGCTTTGCACTGGGCGGTTGTGTCTGTGCGACCTTGATACTGGGTTATAATGTGGATCCGGTCGTCGCTCTTTTGGCAGCTTTTCTTGCGGGAGCCGTTGCCGGTGCAGTGACCGGTATCCTGCACACGGTACTGGAGATCCCGGCTATTCTTGCCGGGATCCTGACCCAGATTTCCTTATGGTCGGTAAACCTTAGGATCATGGGAGGAAAATCCAACCTCCCCCTCTTAAAAACTACGACCCTGATCTCGGGCGTCAGTGACACCTTTAACATTACACAGGCACAGGCATCGATCCTTGCCGGGCTTATGCTGGCTGTTCTGATCATTGCCGTATTATACTGGTTTTTCGGGACCGAGCTCGGAAGTGCGCTCCGGGCTACCGGAAATAACGAGGATATGATCCGTGCCCTTGGTGTAAATACAAACAAGATGAAGCTGTTTGGGCTTATGCTTTCCAATGCCTTAGTGAGCTTTTCCGGTGCCCTCGTATGCCAGCATCAGAAATATGCGGATATCAACATGGGCCGCGGAGCGATCGTGATCGGACTTGCTGCCATTGTGATCGGAGAAGTCCTTATGGGAAGATTGATCAACTTTGCATATAAGCTCAGCTCAGTTGTAGTAGGCTCTGTAGTTTACTTCCTGATCCGTGCTATCGTTTTGCAGATCGGTCTGCAGACAAATGATATGAACCTGTTTACTGCTGTATTTGTTGCTGCGGCGTTGAGCTTTCCGGTCCTTATGGCCAAATGGAAGGCAAGACAGGCATATTCCGAAAACGGGGAGGAGGAGTAAAGATGCTTACGATCACTAATGTCAGTAAGACGTTTAACAAAGGAACCGTGAATGAGAAAAAAGCTCTCTGCGGTATGAACCTCCATCTGGATCCCGGTGATTTCGTGACGGTGATCGGAGGAAACGGCGCCGGAAAATCGACAATGCTAAATATGATCGCTGGAGTATATCCCATCGATTCCGGGAAGATCATGATCGATGGCATCAATATCTCCAGAGCACCGGAGTTTCAGAGAGCAAAATATATCGGCAGGGTTTTTCAGGATCCCATGAGAGGAACTGCTGCCGGAATGGAGATCCAAGAAAATCTGGCCCTCGCATTACGGAGAGGTCAGAATCGAGGACTTTCTTGGGGCATCAAAGGGAATGAAAAGGAGTTCTATCAGAAATCACTGAGAAGACTTGGACTGGGGCTGGAAAACAGGATGACCAGCAAGGTCGGTCTGCTGTCCGGTGGGCAGCGTCAGGCTCTGACTCTGCTTATGGCGACACTTAAGAAGCCGAAGCTTCTTCTTTTAGATGAACATACCGCCGCTCTTGATCCAAAGACGGCAAAAAAGGTTCTTGAGCTTACCGATGAGATCGTCCGCGAGATGGAGCTGACTGCATTGATGGTGACCCACAATATGAAGGATGCGATCCAGTACGGAAACCGTCTGATCATGATGCATGAGGGCCGTGTGATCTATGATGTGTCAGGAGAAGAAAAGAAAAGGCTTCAGGTGGAGGATCTTTTAAAGAAGTTTGAGGAGGCCAGCGGCGAAGAATTTGCCAATGACCGTATGATGCTTGCAAAATAAGCGGATACAAACCTGCATACAGGACAGGGGAAAACCTTCCGTTCCCTATTCTGTGTGCAGGTTTTTTTCTTTTCCATAGTGTTGAGCCAGGCTGTGATTAATTTCGGCTCCCAGAAACAGGATACAGATACCGAAGTAAAGCCACAGCATCAAAAGCACGACAGCAGTTAAGCTTCCGTAGGTTATGGCATAGTTACCGAAATACTTAAAGTATAAGGAGAAGGCTATCGAAAAGAGCGACCAGCCGGTGGCTGCAAATACTGCTCCGGGCATTTGGCTGCGAAAAGAAAGTTTTCGCGCCGGAAGGAGAGAGTAAATGAGCAGGAAAAAGAAAAACAAAACGATTATGGTGATAAGACCTCGGGTCTGGATACCGGGAAAATCAAAGGGAAGTATGGAATCCAGCAGCCGCAGCAGCCGTTTCTGGAGGATATCTCCAAAGACAAGAAGCATCAGGCTCAGTATGCAGATGACGGAAAAGATGATCGTATAAAAGCTGCACACAATACGTCGGAGGATGAAGTTTCGATGTACTTCGATCCCCTGTACCCGGTTTAAGCCGCGCTCTATGCTGAGGATGCCGCGGGAGGCAGACCATAAGGTGGTTATGGCGGTAGCGGAAAGGATCGCCATAGGAGTATCGGAAAACAGCTCATCAACAAGACTTGCAACGAGACTGTCAAGGGTGTCGGGTACGATCCGGATCAGCATAACCAGCAGATCCGAACGGTTTATCATCGGAACAAACTGGATCAGGGAAAGTAGCAGCATCAGAAAAGGAAAAATAGCGAGCACGATAAAAAAGCAGGCCTGAGCCGCATATACCGTCATTTCGTCATGACTGTAGTTATCACAGATCCTTTTACATTCGATCAGAAAATGAAGCAAACAGAAATTCCCCCTCACTCAATTCATATATCTGGTATCATATTAACATGGGAGAACAAAAATAACAAGAAAGCATCGGTGTCGATTTTTGACGATGGAATATAAGATGGGAAGCGTTCTAAAAAAGTATCTTTATGCATAATATTATAACAGGCCGGAAAAAGACAGAGCAGAGTGAACGGCCGTATTGAATGATAAAGGAGAAATACTATGTCAGAAAAAGTAATGGAAAACAACAAAGTCAGCGTGATCGGAACGATCATTTCGGATTTTACCTTCAGCCATGCGGTGTTTGGGGAGGGATTTTATCTGGTGGATCTGTCTGTAAACAGGTTAAGTGAGCAGGAGGATGTGATCCCTCTCATGGTGTCAGAACGCCTGATCGATGTAAACAGCGACCTGCGGGGATGTACGATCGAGGCTGTCGGCCAGTTCCGTTCCTATAACCGTCATGAAGGTAACCGGAATCGTCTTGTTCTCTCTGTGTTCGTGCGTGAAGTAAATTTTATGGAGGAGTTTACCGATTATACAAAAACAAATCAGATATTCCTGGATGGCTATATCTGCAAGGAGCCGATCTACAGAAAAACCCCTCTGGGTCGTGAGATCGCAGATCTGTTAGTTGCGGTAAACCGTCCTTACGGAAAGTCCGACTATATCCCGTGCATTGCCTGGGGGAGAAATGCCAGATTTGCCTCCGGCTTTACTGTAGGAACCAGACTTATGATCTGGGGGCGCGTACAGAGCCGCGAATATACAAAAAAGCTGAGTGAAACAGAGTGTGAGAAGCGTACCGCCTATGAGGTTTCAGTCAGCAAGCTGGAGTGTGTTGAGTAAGGGATCAGGCACGGAATCAGATATAGAATAGCGAAAAGCTTAAGGAAATCTTGAAAAATTATGAAAAGTGTGTTAATATATTCGGGCTTATAGATAGAACACACCCTGCGGCAATATTCAGATTTATGCATGCAGATACATAAAAGATGAGGTGCAAAGATGGTAAAAGGTACGATACGGGTAATCTATGGTCCGGGAAACGGAAAATCTGCTTCAGCAGTCGGCTATGGGATAATAGGAGCTTTGAGAAATAAAAAGGTAATTATCGTACAGTATTTGAAGGGGATCCTCGATGAAGGCGGAATGGATCTTTTAAAGCGCATGGAGCCGGAGATGAAGGTGTTCCGGTTTGAGCGCTCAAGAGGGCCGTTTTCCGAACTGACCGAGGAACAGAAAAAAGAGGAATGCCTGAATCTGAAAAACGGTTTTAATTTCGCTAAGAAGGTCATAGCCACCGGAGAATGCGATGTACTCATCTTAGATGAGGTGTTAGGACTCGTGGATCAGGGAGTGATCTCGGAGGAGGAATTTATACTGTTCCTCGAATCCTTTGATGTGGATACAGACCTTATCATAACAGGGCGTGTGTGTCCGGAAGCATTTAAAAAATATGCGGACTACATTTCCTATGTAGATAATGAAAAATAAATGGTCAGGCGGATATTCGCAATCCGCTTCGCTACGCGGCTCTACACCGAATAACTGCTCCGCAGTTTATCAGAAGGAGCTTGCACTCCTCCTGATACAAGCAAGTCCCCACCCACTGCTTATTGCTTTTCGCAATTGAAGCAGGGGACTTACTTGATTCGGTTAAATACGGCAGAAAATATCTAAAACCAAAAGTCTATACGTTGACAAGAAAAGCGTTTGGTGTTAGGATAAGCTATAAATATTTAAGTAGAGGTTGCGCCCGACAGGAGTACACGGCAGAAGCAGGGAGACAGGAGAAGCCGACGGAAAGGGGACGGCGCCGAAGGAACGGATGTTTTCCCGGACGTGCGCTCCTGGGCATACGGTGAATAATCGTGTGACTGTCATCTTACAGACAAGATGGAGGGCTACTAAGAGAGAATCGTGGGCTGACATCTTTATCATGTCAGCCTTTTTTATCACTATTTTGTCACTATTTATCATACGGATTACGTTGCGAGGAGGAATTGATATGGAAATATTCAGAGGAGCCGGTGTAGCACTTGTGACTCCATTTCATGAAAACGGAGAGATCAATTACAATAAACTGGGAGAACTGGTTGAAGAACAGATCGCAGGCCATACGGACTCGATCATAGCAATGGGAACAACGGGTGAAGCTGCCACAACTACAGAGAAGGAGCACATGGATGTGATCCGCTTTATCTGTCAGCAGGTAAATGGCAGGATCCCCGTGATTGCAGGAACAGGAAGCAACTGTACCAAAACAGCCATCGAGCTTTCCCGTGAAGCAGAGAGTGTCGGTGCTGACGGCGTTCTTCTTGTATCTCCGTATTATAATAAGGCAACACAGGAGGGACTGAAGCGTCATTTTAAGGCGATCGCGGACTCTATCCGCATCCCGGCAATCCTTTATAATGTGCCGAGCAGAACCGGAATCAATATTGCACCGGCTACCATCGCGGAGCTTTGCAGAGACGTAGACAATATCGTCGGTGTCAAGGAGGCCAGCGGAAATTTCTCGGCAGTCGCCGAATTAATGAACCTTACCGATGGAAATATCGATGTATATTCCGGAAACGATGATCAGATCGTTCCGATGCTTTCCCTCGGAGGAAAGGGTGTTATCTCTGTTCTCTCCAATATTGCACCGAGAGAGACACATGATATCTGTGAGCTGTTCTTTAACGGGGATATTGAAGGAAGCAGACGACTTCAGATCCGGGCCCTTCCCCTGATCAAGGCGCTGTTTTGTGAGGTTAACCCGATCCCGGTACGGGCGGCCTTAAATCTTATGGGAAAAGAGATCGGAGAGCCCAGACTCCCGCTTACGGTAATGGAGGCAGCCCATCAGGAAATCTTAAAGAGAGAAATGGTAAAGTTTGGTCTTTTACCGTAGCATACATCAGATTAGTTACCTATAAGGAGGGGCAGAATGGTTAAGGCAATAATGAACGGATGCAATGGGGCGATGGGACGTGTGATCACGGATATTGTTTCTAAGGATGAGGCAATCGAGATCATCGCCGGTGTGGATATGAATACGGAAAAAAGGGCTTCTTATCCGGTATTTGGGACACTGGAGGAGTGTCCGAAGGCCGATGTCGTGATCGATTTTTCATCGGCAAAGGCAACAGACGGAGTGCTCCGATACTGCGAAAAGACAAAAACACCGGTGGTTCTCTGTACGACAGGACTGTCTGATGCTCAGCTTTCGGCTGTCAAAGAGCTTGGAGCTTCTGTTGCTGTTCTGCGTTCAGCAAACATGTCTGTGGGCATCAACCTTTTATTTAAGGTGTTAAAGCAGATTGCTCCGGTTCTCGCAGATGCCGGCTTTGATATTGAGATCTTAGAAAAGCACCACAATCAGAAGGTGGACGCACCCAGCGGAACAGCCCTTGCTCTGGCAGATGCGATCAATGAAAGCATGGATAACTGCTACCATTACAAATTTGACAGATCGACAGAGCGCGTAAAACGCGATAAAAAGGAGATCGGCATTCAGTCTGTCCGCGGCGGCATGATCGTCGGCGAACACGACATTATCTTTGCCGGGCAGGATGAGGTGATCACGCTTCAGCATACGGCTTATTCAAAAGCAATTTTTGCAAAGGGCGCAGTCGAGGGCGCAAAGTTTCTTGCCGGAAAGCCCGCAGGCATGTATGATATGTCTGATGTGATCGGATAGGAAAAATCTGCCAAAAGAGATCACAAATACATATTCTCCTTTCCGCGGTACATACTAATGGCGGAAAGGAGAATGCTTTTATGGAGAAGATCAGACGGATCACTTTGGGCGCTTTGCTGATTGCCGTTATCAGCATGACTGCAGCATGTGGCAGAAAAAATAACGGTACAAATAACACGATGGGGACGACCCGGGCCCTGCAGTCTTTGGAAAATGAAATAAAACAGGAAACAGAAACAAAAACGGAAACAAAAGCCGTGGAAACAAAAAGCACTGAAACGAAAGCTGTGGAAACAAAGGCCATGGAAACAGAAGATGAGAGCGTGACAGGGCGTTAAGAAGGGCAGTCTCATGACAGAGAAACAAAATGTCATGGGGCTGCTTTTTTCATTCGGAAAGCGGTTGCAGGAAAAAAGGCGGTCTGTTACAATAGAAAAAGGAAACGAAGAAAGAGGGTGGCAGGATCCGTTATGTATACAGGCCGTACCATCCGTGGCGGCATGGATACAAAAGAGAAAAGAGAAGAAAAAGGCTTATGGCTGCCGGAAAGCTTCTGCTGATTTTGGCGGTGTTTGCTGCTTCTGTAAGCTATATTAAAAGCCATACCAATGTGCAGGTGACAGAAAGGCAGTCTGTTGTGCCCCTGCCCGGCAATGAGGAAGAAATCTATGGGATCGGCTTTGGCCCGGAAGAAAAGCTGCTTTTCTGGTTTCACCAAAAAACAGAAACACAATAAGTTTTTCTTGATTTTCCATGAAGCATGAATTATAATTTCTTCTGAAACGCCATTGTTTTATACTAAAAACTTATAAATAAGTGTTAAACGAGCGAAAAGAAAAGGATGGGTAAAGGAATGAAAAAAGTTGATTTACTGTACGAAGGAAAAGCAAAAAAGGTTTTTACAACAGAAGATCCTGACATCTTGATCGTAGATTATAAAGATGACGCCACTGCATTTGACGGTCTGAAAAAGGGAACGATCGTCGGAAAGGGTGCGATCAACAACCGTATGACAAATCATATCTTCAAGCTGTTTGAGAAGGAAGGTATTCCGACTCATTACATCGAGGAGCTTTCTGACAGAGAGACCGCTGTTAAGAAAGTTGAGATCGTACCGCTTGAGGTTATCATCCGCAATATCTCTGCCGGCAGCTTTGCAAAGAAGATGGGTGTAGAGGAAGGAATCGTTTTCAAACGTCCGACACTGGAATTCAGCTACAAGAACGATGATCTCCATGATCCCTTCATCAACAGATACTATGCACTTTCTTTAGAGCTTGCCACGGAGGAGGAGATCGACACCATCGAGAAATATGCGTTTAAGGTAAACGAGATCATGAAGAAGTATTTCGACAGCCTTGGCATTGATCTTGTAGACTTTAAGATCGAATTCGGCCGTTACAAGGGACAGATCATCCTTGCAGATGAGGTTTCTCCGGATACCTGCCGTCTGTGGGACAAAGAGACCCACGAAAAACTGGATAAGGATCGTTTCAGGAGAGATCTCGGAAATGTAGAGGACGCATACAACGAAGTATTCAGAAGACTGGGAATCGAGGACAGAAAATAATATATGAAACAGACATCGGCTTTTGACTGGGGGACGGACAAACTGCATGAGGAGTGCGGAGTTTTCGGAATGTATGATCTGGACGGAGACGATGTAGCTTCGACTATTTACTACGGACTGTTTGCACTGCAGCACAGAGGACAGGAAAGCTGCGGGATCGCTGTCAGCGACACAAACGGCCCGAAGGGGATCGTGAATGCCTATAAAGGGATGGGGCTCTGTAATGAGGTATTTACCCCCGAAATTCTGGAAACACTGAGAGGGAATATCGGTGTAGGACACGTGCGTTATTCAACAGCCGGCAGCAGCACCAGGGAAAATGCTCAGCCGCTGGTATTGAATTATGTAAAAGGCACTCTTGCCCTCGCGCACAACGGAAATCTGGTCAATGCACCCGAGCTTCGCCGTGAGTTAGCGTATGACGGAGCCATTTTCCAGACCACGATCGATACGGAGGTCATCGCCTACCACGTTGCACGGGAGCGTGTGAAGGTGGGATCGGTGGAGAAGGCGGTAGCCAATGCCATGAAAAAGATCAAAGGAGCCTATTCTCTTGTGATCGCGAGCCCGAGAAAGCTGATCGGAGCCCGGGATCCGCAGGGGTTCAAGCCGTTATGTATCGGCAAGAGAGATAATGCGTATATTCTGACATCGGAAACATGTGCCCTTGATACCATCGGTGCCGAGTTTGTCAGAGACGTTCTGCCCGGAGAGATCGTTACGATCAACCGGGAAGGGATCCACTCTAATCTTGAAATGAGGGATCCTTTAAAAGAAGCCAGATGTGTTTTTGAATATATCTATTTTGCGAGACCCGACAGTATATTTGATGGTGTCGGTGTCTACCACTCAAGAATTTATGCAGGACGCTGCATGGCAAAGGATTCTCCCGTAGATGCAGATATCGTTGTCGGTGTCCCGGAATCGGGAAACGCCGCTGCACTCGGGTACTCTATGGAATCCCATATTCCTTATTGTATGGCCTTTGTCAAAAATTCTTATGTGGGCCGGACCTTTATCAAGCCAAAGCAGAGCAGCCGTGAGTCTGCTGTGCGGATCAAATTAAATGTACTTAAGGAGGCTGTGGAGGGTAAGAGAGTCATCATGATCGATGATTCCATTGTCCGCGGAACCACCAGCAACCTGATCGTCAATATGCTGCGGGAGGCAGGCGCAACGGAGGTTCATGTCCGGGTATCTGCCCCGCCGTTCCTTCATCCGTGCTATTTCGGCACAGATATCCCGTCCGAGGAGCAGCTGATCGCTCACAACAGGACGACAGAGGAGATCTGTAAGATCATCGGTGCAGATTCTCTGGCCTATTTAAAGCCGGAGCGCCTGAAGGAAATGGCAGGCGGACTTCCGATCTGCACCGCATGCTTTACCGGAGATTATCCGGTGGCTCCGCCAAAGGAAGATATCCGTGGCGCTTATGATAAGTAATATTGTTTAAGAAAAGAGGATCATCATGTACGACAGATATCAAAGCCCTCTCTCAGAGAGATATGCAAGCAGGGAAATGCAGTACATCTTCTCCCCGGATAAAAAATTCCGCACATGGAGACGTTTATGGATCGCACTGGCCGAGACAGAAAAGGAGCTGGGCCTTCCGATAACGGAGGAACAGATCGAGGAGTTAAAGGCTCATAAAGATGAGATCAACTTTGAAGCTGCGAAGGAAAGAGAAAAGCTGGTACGCCATGATGTTATGTCCCATGTTTATGCCTATGGACTTCAGTGCCCGAAGGCAAAGGGGATCATCCATCTCGGAGCAACCTCCTGTTATGTAGGGGACAATACAGATATTATCCTCATGACAGAGGCCCTCAGGCTTGTGAGAAAGAAGCTGATCAATGTCATGAAGGAGCTGGCGGATTTTGCTGACAAATACAGAGAGCTTCCGACTCTTGCGTTTACCCACTTCCAGCCTGCTCAGCCAACGACTGTCGGAAAACGTGCAACGCTGTGGCTTCAGGAGCTTTATCTTGATCTGGAGGATCTCGATCATGTACTTGGCTCCATGAAGCTTCTGGGCTCTAAGGGAACAACAGGAACGCAGGCAAGCTTTCTGGAGCTTTTTGACGGTGATCACGAAAAATGCCGTGAGGCCGACAGAAGGATCGCAGAGAAGATGGGCTTTACCCAGTGCTTCCCGGTTTCCGGACAGACATATTCCAGAAAGATCGACAGCCGTGTATTAGGTGTTCTGGCCGGTATCGCTCAGAGCGCCCATAAATTCTCAAATGATATCCGCCTTCTGCAGCATCTTAAGGAGGTTGAGGAGCCCTTTGAGAAAAACCAGATCGGTTCTTCCGCCATGGCTTATAAGAGAAACCCCATGAGAAGTGAGAGAATGGCTTCTCTGGCTAATTATGTGATGGCAGATCTGATGAATCCGATGATGGTGGCTTCCACACAATGGTTTGAGCGTACCTTGGACGATTCTGCCAATAAGCGGCTTTCCGTACCGGAAGGCTTCCTAGCAATCGATGGTATCCTTGACCTTTACTTAAATGTGGTGGACGGACTTGTTGTATACCCGAAGGTGATCGAAAAACGCCTGATGTCCGAGCTTCCCTTTATGGCAACAGAAAATATCATGATGGATGCGGTAAAGGCAGGCGGTGACCGTCAGGAGCTCCATGAGCGTATTCGTGAGCTTTCCATGGAAGCAGGACGCAATGTCAAGGTGGAAGGCAAGGAGAACAATCTTCTTGAGCTGATTGCAGCAGATCCGGCCTTTAATCTCTCTGAGGAGGAGCTTAAAAAGACCATGGATCCGAAGAAATATGTAGGGCGCGCCCCGAAGCAGGTTGAGGAATTCCTTGATGAGGTAATCCGGCCTGTTCTTAAAGAAAACGAAGAACTGCTGGGAGTGAAGGCAGAGATCAACGTATAAAAGCAGATTAAAGAGGCGCAGCCGTTTATGGCTGCGCTTTTTGCTCTACAGGAAACTCCGGGAAATCCCCGATCACAGGAAAAGAAAGGGCGTGGCAGTGTGAATATCAATATGGAATATTACAGAGTCTTTTATCAGGTTGGCAAGCTCGGAAGCATCACGGCTGCCGCAGAAACCCTCTGTATTTCCCAGCCGGCAGTAAGTCAGGCGATCAAGCAGATGGAAAAGGCCTTAAACAGCCGCCTTTTTATCCGGACACAAAAGGGCGTGCGGCTGACCGCAGAGGGAGAGCTTTTATTCCCTTATGTTGAACGGGGGATCGAAAACCTCTTAGACGGAGAACGGATGCTGCGAAGGCTCGTGGATCTGGATATGGGCGAGGTGCGGATCGGCGCCAGCGACATGACGCTTCAGTTTTATCTGTTGCCCTATTTGGAACGGTTTCATGGACAATATCCGAATATCAAGGTAACGGTTTCTAATGCGCCAACTCCGGAAACCATAGAATCACTCTATGAGGGAAAGATCGATTTCGGCGTGGTGAGCACTCCCTTTGATGCAAGACCGGAGGTGGAAGCGCTGGAGGTGAGAAAGATCCGCAATACCTTTGTGGCCGGAAACAAATATTGGAAGCTAAAGGGAAAGCGGATGGAGTACGAGGAGTTAAAGGAGCTGCCCTGCATTTTTCTTGAGAAAAATACCAGCACAAGAAGATTTATGGATCAATTTCTTGAAAAGCGCGGGATCCTGCTGGAGCCGGAGTTTGAGCTGGCAACCAGCGACATGATCGTACAGTTTGCGATCCGGAATATGGGTATCGGCTGCGTGATGGCGGAGTTTGCCAGAGAAAAGATCGAAGCCGGTGAGCTCTTTGAGCTGGCTTTTCGTGAGATGATGCCGGAACGGGAGATCTGTATTGTAACAGACCGTAAAAATTCTGTTTCACCATCCGGCGAAAAGTTTCTGCGGATCCTGCGGCAAGGATATTCATCCGGTTTGGAGATCCTTTGATGGCATCATAAGAAGCAATTATGGAGAATATAATAAATATTGTCTTTACTTATATTGCAGTTTCGTGTAAACTAGATGCGTGCCGGGATAACGGCAATATGTTAGTATACACATCCAAAGGAGGATATACAAATGGTTAGAGCAATCGTAGGTGCGAACTGGGGCGATGAAGGAAAAGGAAAGATCACGGACATGCTGGCAAAAGAGTCCGATATTATTATCAGGTTCCAGGGCGGAAGCAACGCAGGCCATACGATCATCAACAATTATGGCAAATTTGCACTTCACCTGCTCCCATCCGGAGTATTCTATAATCATACAACAAGTATTATCGGAAACGGGGTGGCTTTAAATATCCCGTATCTGTTAAAGGAGCTTAATGACGTTGTGAGCCAGGGAGTACCGATGCCGAAAATCCTGGTTTCAGACCGTGCCCAGATCATGATGCCGTATCATATTTTATTTGATACCTATGAGGAAGCACGTCTGGCCGGAAAATCCTTCGGTTCTACAAAATCCGGTATCGCACCGTTCTACTCAGATAAATATGCAAAAATCGGTTTTCAGGTAAGTGAGTTATTTGATGAGGAACTTTTAAAAGAGAAGGTTGTCCGTGTATGTGAGACAAAGAATGTTACATTAGAGCATCTGTATCACAAACCACTGTTGAATCCGGATGAGTTATTAGAGACTCTGCACCAGTACAAAGAGATGGTAGAGCCGTATGTATGCGATGTATCTGCATATCTGTGGAATGCAATCAAAGAGGGCAAAGAGATTCTGTTAGAGGGTCAGCTTGGTACATTAAAAGATCCGGATCACGGAATTTATCCGATGGTCACC
>CAKRPJ010000005.1:0-96237 GCA_934376955.1 uncultured Lachnospiraceae bacterium
GACAGCTTGAAAAGGAAAGAAAGTCGCGCCACAGACATTTTAATGACGTTGGGTGAAAATATGGCTTCCGCCATTCGAGCTTGTTAGAAAAAGGAGAATACATATATGGAACATAAAGTAAAGGTCACAGTACTGGACAAAAAGCTTTATCCGGAATTACAGCAGGAATATTGTGCCGTTCCGGACAGCGGGAAATGCCCCTGTTACTATGTGGGTGATGAGTTTATCTTTTGCAGGAATGATGAGCAGGATGATTTTTGGCATTGTGGCGAGGGAACGCTTGTGAAATCCGGCAAGCCGGATGAAGGCTGTTTGCAATCAACGGGAACTGCACATTGTGGAACAAAAGGTGTTCCGTTCTGTTCTGAGGCGTGGGATGCTATTGCCCGTTATATCTATACCGGTTTGCAGGGCGGCTCGATTATGAAGGGCTGGATGAAAGAAGAAAATACAATGATTGCCTGCTGTTCCGATGGAACAAGACCGGTCATCTTCAAAATAGAAAGAATAGATTGTGAATGATGCCAATATAATTGGGGAAAATTCAATAGTCTATAAAAAGCCGCTGTTATTTTCATCTCTATGTACGATGAAAGTTACAGTGGCTTTTATATTTCTTTATAGTGTAGCAATCATTATGATAACACAAAAGGCATGACATAAAGCAATCTGATGTAAAATCTATTAGAATAATTTATGCAACGCCTCGTGAAGCACGAGCCAACGTATAACTGGCCGGATTTTTTTTAGCCACAAGTGTTACAAAAACGCTTGACCACAACAGTCAATGTTTTTTTGCGGTGTTTATCTCAGTCGAAAAGATTTCGACCTCTTTTTTGTTAAGGCTATTGACGTTGCTTGTCTAATGCTATAGACTAAAATTAAAGTCTAACACTGTAGACAAGGAGATTATAAGTATGGAAATTCCGAAGATCCATGAAAGTGAATATCGTTTTTGTTTGATCATGTGGGAGCATGAACCCGTTACCGCTGTTGAGCTTGTAAAGCTCTGTCAGGAGCAGCTGGGCTGGAAACGAACCACAACGTATACGGTTATCAAACGCCTTAGGGAACGAGGCGTGCTGATAAATGACAATGGTACCATTACCTCTCTCATTTCTAAAAGTGAAGCGCAGGCGTGTGAAATTGACGAACTGGTTGAAAAAAAGTTTGAGGGGTCATTGCCTGCCTTTATTGCTGCTTTTACAAAGCATCAGGATATGTCAGAACATGATCTCGATGAAGTGCAGCGTATGATCGATCGAATTAGAAAAGGAGGTGCGTAATGAACGAACTCTTTATGAATATTATCAATAGAAGTATATCGGCTAGCTCGCTCGTCTTGGTCGTGTTGATTATCAGGCTTGCCGCTTGCACTCTCAAGTTTGGTGAGGTGGGGGTAAAGGAACGTGTGAAATCTGTAATGAATTATAAGAAACCTGCATTGGGGGTCATTGTTCTTGCAATTATTGCCTGCGTGGTTGTTGCGGTATGCTTTCTTACAAATCCGGCGGGCACAGTGCTTACTAAATGGAAGGTTGATGAAGTTGACATGAGCTCCGTATTGAGCGATGTTCGTTCAATGACTGTCCGATATAACAGCGATTTTGTCTCCTGCAACGAGAGTGAAAGAAACCGTTTTATCGCAACGATGGACAAGATCAGGGTGGGACGCAATTCAATCGCGCAGAGCAGAAATCAGAATCGTGATCACAGCTTTACCATTACGATAAATGATGACTTACACCTGCATTTTTCTTTTGAGTTCTCTGAAATTTGGATTGAGAATGGTGTGAAACCTTCTTTAAGCTATCCGGTCACTAATCCGGAAACCGCAAGAGAGCTAATGCTTGATTTTCGATTTACTGACAAAAGTACGGTGGAACAATGGTTTGATTATCTCGATGATCCAGCCCAAATGCAATGGGATGGACAAATGGAAGCTGATATTCCGGAATTTCCGGATGTGACTTTCCGTTGGTATCCGGAAAAGATGGAGGCGGTGACCGAAGATGGAATCACTTCGCTATATATGGGAATGCCAATATGGAACACATATTTCTGTGATCTGACCGGTGATGGTTTACCCGAATTGTGTTCTACAATCAGCTTTGGTTCAGGAATAATTGATAATCGCATCATTATCTATGATTATGCAAATGGCACAAGCTATGGGCTGTCAGACAGGGGATTTTTTGACTTTGTCCTCAGATATAATGAAGCTGATGGATACCTCTATGTAGACAAAACAAAATACGATACGGATGAACTTATTGAATCCGGCCGCTTGGTATTCCAAAATGGTTATCTTCAAATTAAAATCAAAGACAGCCCTTAAAATCTGTAAGGTAGGCAAAAAGTCCTGTTTGTGTTATACTTGCATTATGAAAACATGGTTTCGGGGTGAATGATGAAAGCGATATCCATTTATGCATTGACCAGAAAACAGAATATAAGCCGTCTCTCGAAGCTGGAGCGTCAGTTGTCCGGCAGAGAAAGGCCATTAAATATACGGGCATGGGAATGGGGCAGCATGAAGGCACTGATGGATCAGCTGGAAAAAAATATGCCGGAGGTGTATCGGCTGCGCCTGTTCTATTCGTTTCAGATTCCCCGCCTCGGGAAAGAATTTGACCTCCTAGAGGTAAAGGAAAAACAGATCATCAATATCGAGCTGAAAAGCGGTGTTGTTTCTGAGGAGGCGATCCGCAGGCAGCTGATCCAGAATCGCAGTTATCTGTCCGTGCTCGGAAGGACGATTCGTTCCTATACCTACATAAGCAGCCAGAATCGTCTGGTACGTCTGACAAAGCATGATAATATCGTAGAAGCAGACTGGAAACAGCTGTGTGAGGAGCTTAGGGAGGAGAGTACGGATTATACGGGAGATCTCGAGGAGCTTTTCCGGACAGAATTATATCTGATCTCACCCCTTACCCAGCCGGATCGCTTTCTGAAGAAAGAGTATTTTCTGACTGCACAGCAGAATGATGTCAAGAGGCAGATATTAAAGAAGATCCGCCTGCAGCGAAGCGGCTACTATTGGTTTACCGGCCTTCCGGGAACCGGAAAGACGTTGCTTCTCTATGATATCGCCATGAGGCTTTCCGGGCGGCACAAGGTCTGTATGATCCACTGCGGTGATATGGGACAGGAATGGAAAAAGCTCCATGAACGCCTTTTGCGTATTGTCTGGATGCCGGATTCGCAGATCACAGAAGATACGGACATGGGAGAATTTGCAGCGGTATTGGTCGATGAGGCCCATTTGTTAAATAAAGAAACCCTGCAAAGGATCGTAAGGCTGTCCGAAGACCGACCGATTATTTTCTCCGGGGATTGCGAGGAGCAGATATCTCCCGAGGAAGCCGGGGAAAGCATAAAACGGGAAATGGAGAAGCTTCCGAAGCTTCAGGTGTTCCGTCTGACCAATCGGATCCGGACAAATGCAGAGATATCTTCATTTATCCAGAACATGATGCGTCTTCCGGACAGAAAATGTTCAAGACGTTTCCCGCACGTTACAATAGTATATGCAAACGATGACCGGGAAGCGGAAAATCTGCTCCGGGATGCAAAGGAGCAGGGATATCAGGTGTCTGGGGAAAATGAGATCGCGGAGAGGACGCCGGATTATCTGGCAGTTTTGTTAGATGAGAGCTATTATTATGATGAATACAGATATCTGCGCTCGAAAGACCACAGAGTCCGCAGTTTGTTTCATCAGCTGAACCGTGCAAAAGAAAAGCTGATGCTTGTGGTTAAAAACAATGAGCAGCTCTATGGGATGCTTTTAAATTTGCAGATGTGAAAATGAGTGATAATTGACGAAAAGAGGAAGAAAAGTATGGAGGATCCAAGAAAGAAGCTGGCACTTCAGGTTATTGAACGTTTAAAAAAGGAATATCCGGATGCGGCCTGTACGTTGGACTATAATGAGGCGTGGAAGCTTCTCGTGAGTGTTAGACTGGCAGCTCAATGTACGGATGCCCGCGTAAATGTGGTCGTTCAGGAGTTATATAAAAAATTTCCGGATGTGAGATCATTGGCAGAAGCGGATGTCAATGAGATCGAAGAAATCGTTCGTCCCTGTGGCCTCGGAAAGAGCAAGGCGAGAGACATCAGTGCCTGTATGAAGATATTATGGGAAAAGTACGGAGGAAATGTTCCGGATGATTTCAATGCACTTTTAGCGCTCCCGGGTGTAGGAAGAAAGAGCGCCAATCTGATCATGGGAGATGTATTCGGAAAGCCTGCGATCGTGACAGATACGCATTGTATTCGTCTGACGAACCGAATCGGTCTGGTGAATGGAATACGGGAACCGAAAAAGGTGGAGATGGAGCTGTGGAAGATCATCCCGCCGGAGGAGGGAAGTGATCTCTGCCATCGGTTTGTAGAGCATGGACGTGAAGTCTGTACCGCACGCACGAAGCCGCATTGTGACAGATGCTGTCTGGAGGACATCTGTGAAAAAAACGGAGTGGATTAAGTCAAAAAACGCAGGAGGGTCAATTCAGATCCTCCTGCGATCGTTTGTCCATGATTATTATGTCTAAGACGATTATGCTGTCTCGTTTTCGAACTTCTTCAGGTATTCTCTCTGAAGGATCTCAATTAACTCCGGAGCTTTTCCGCCGATCGGAGTGCCGTTCATTTCACATGCAGGTGCACAGAACTTAGTAGAGCTGGAAACGATGACTTCATCGGCATCCATAAGCTCCTGCATGGTAAACGGTGTTTCATCTACCGGAATTTCGTTGTCCTTACAGATCTGAACAAGATGCATTCTTGTAATACCCGGAAGGATATAGTGGTCAGTCGGATGTGTCTTGAAGATACCATCCTTAATAATGGAAATGTTGCTATGAGCACACTCGGTAACGATATCGCCACGATGGAATACGCACTCTCCGCAGCCCAGCTCCTCAGCTTTTTCAGCTGCCATAACGTTAGGAAGAAGGTTCAGCGTTTTGATATTGCAGTGGAGGAAACGGGTATCTTCCATATCAGTCAGTTTCAGACGCTTTGAAGAATCACCGTGTTTACCTGGCTTCATAAAGATCCAGAGGTTTGGCTTTACATCTGATGACGGGAACTGGTGCTGACGGATCGCAGTACCGCGAGTGATCTGCCAGTAGATAAAGATCTCGGAATCATCCATTTTTGCAAGCATATCATAAAGGATAGCGGAGAGCTCCTCTTTTGTATACGGAATTTTGATGTTTAAAAGTCCGGCACTGTTGAAGAAACGGTTTAAATGGTCTTTAAGAGCGAAAATCTTTCCGTTTCTTGCAAGTGTTGCTTCATAGACACCATCGCCAAAGTAGCAGGCACGGTCATTCATTGGAACCGTCATTTCATCCAGAGGGCCAAATTTTCCATTGTAATAACCTAAAGTCTTCATTTAATTATCCTCCCCAATAAAAACTAACAGCATAATTTTATCAAGTTATTTGAGATTATCTGAGAAAGCTTTCCCACGCATTTCTCATCCCTATCATATCATGGTTTGTTTTCCTTGTAAAGTGTTTCAAGGCTCAAGAACAGCCCGGAAAAAGAAATATTTGGGTTTATAGAAAATTAACTAAACTTACATTGTTAAAAGGGATTGTTTCCTGTATAATAAAAGCAGTGGGAACGATAACCAAAAGCAGCAGAAGCTGTAACAGAATAATAATATCGAAAACCAGTTAAATAACAATAACCGGCAATATACCGAAAACCGGAAATATACCGAAAACCAGAGAGGAATATGACGAATGAATATTAGTATGAACCCGAACGGCGGTCTTGTCCAATCCGCAGTCAATGCGCCCGGTATCATCGAAATCCCGGACAATTTTCTGGATGAAGCCCTTCAGTTCAGAGAGCTTATGATGATGTACTCCTGCGCGATCCGAGAAGTAAAAACGAAGCTTGAGGTATTAAATGATGACCTTGCCATCAGAAATCAGAGAAACCCGATCCAGATGATCAAATCGAGAGTTAAAAAGCCGACAAGCATTCTCGAAAAGCTCAAAAGACGCGGATATCCCATAACAGTGCAGTCTGTATTTGAGAACCTGTACGATGTGGCCGGAATCCGTGTGATCTGTTCTTTTATCGATGATATTTATCTGGTGGCAGAAATGCTGGCTCGTCAGGATGATGTGAAGGTGCTCATCGTAAAGGACTATATCCGCTGTCCGAAGGTCAATGGCTATCGCAGCTATCACATGATCATCGAGATTCCGGTGTTTTTCTCGGACAGAAAAAAAAATATGCGTGTTGAGGTTCAGATCCGAACGATCGCAATGGATTTCTGGGCCAGTCTGGATCATCAGATGAAATATAAAAAGGATCTGGACGAGTCCGAGGAGATCAGTGAGCAGCTTCGGGAGTGCGCGGAGGTCATTGCCCAGACAGATGAGAAGATGCAGCTGATCCGCCGCAAGATCGAGGAACGGGAGAAGACCCCGTCCCCCTATTGCTTTGATAAAGACTAACAAAAAAAGACTCAGACAGATCGATGCATGCAGAACGGCACAGACAGGCCAAATACATACAGATCGATGCACATAGATCAATACAGATAGCAGGACAGGGTTTCGCTGATACGGAAGCCTGTCTTTTTATAAAGAGCCACCGCCGCCGTGTTTTCGGAGGATACCTGCAGTGTTACCGGCAAAGCCTCTCTTTTGCAAAGATCGTCAAGGGTAAAGGCTAAGAGGGCGGTGCCGAAGCCCTTTTTCCGTTCTCCTTCTGTAACTTCAAACCCATACAGATAATATGAAGAAGGATAAACTGAGATCGAAAGGGATGCTTTCGGGGAAGAATAAATAAGAGTTAAAACTCCGTCGATCGTGGTTTCTGTTACGCTTACCGGCAAAGTGGCGGCGGCAGGTGCACCCTGAAAGGATTCTGCACGGGAATCAAGCGGAAGCATCATCATATATTCATCGTTAAGGTGTTCGGCCTCAAGGGCATGAAGCACTTTGAGCGTATCGCTGCTTTTGTTATCCGTATAAAAGAGCAATTCCGATTCCTCCGGAAGAAGGGAAAGGGCTTTATCGAGGATCCCGGAAAAAAGCTGCCTGCGGCGATATGCAGGAGCGGTGAAGGCAGAGCATTCATAAAGGTCTTCATCCTGAATGAGAAAGGCAGCGGCTGACAGGAGCTCCTCATTTTCAAAGCAGAGGATATAGAGCATGGCATCCTCAAAGGGAAATGAGAGGGTGAGACCTTCGGCTTCCCGGCAAAGCTCGACAAGAGCCTGAAGCTTGCTTTTTGTATCGTCATCCAGAGTGGTGAGAGCTTGGATCATCATAAACAGGACTCCTTGTTAAGCGGATATTCGCAATCCGCTTCGCTACGCGGCTCTACACCGAATAACTGCTCCGCAGTTTATCAGAAGGAGCTTGCACTCCTCCTGATACAAGCAAGTCCCCACCCACTGCTTATTGCTTTTCGCAATTGAAGCAGGGGACTTACTTGATTCGGTTAAACAAAATGGAATGCATTAAGTATAGTACAGAAAATGGTATGATTTCAATCTGATTTTTGTATCTTTTTCTCTATTGCCGCAGCTGGCAGACAGTGCTACAATATCTTTCGTCATCCTCCGAAAATTTGCAGCGGCAGGCTTCATAAACGTCAGACCGGATTTTCGCAGGATCGTTTAACGGGAGGAAAAAGGAATGAAACATTTAAAAGGAATTGCCATTATATTTGGTATAACCATGCTGGGAGAGATTCTCAATGAGAAGATCCCGGTTCCGGTACCGGCAGGAGTGTACGGTCTGTTTATTCTTCTGGGACTTTTATGCTGTGGCTTAGTGAAGCTTTCGGATGTGCTGACGACGGGAAACCTGCTTTTGGATCTTATGCCCTTAATGTTCATACCTGCGGCAGTGGGGCTTATGGAGCAGTTTGAGATGCTTCGTGAGATACTGGTTCCGCTTGTGCTCATCACGGTGATCTCTACCTTTATCGTAATGACCATAACGGGAAAGACCGCAGAATTAGTTCTGGGACGCCGGAAAAAGGAGGGACAGTAGATGCCGCTTTATTTGGGAATGTTTATCAGTGTTGCCGCATACCTTTTAGGAATGTGGCTGAAAAAGAAACTTGGCTGGGCAGTTTTGAATCCCCTGCTCGTGGCTATATTATTGGTGATCCTGTTTTTAAAGCTTGCGGGGATCTCGTATGATGATTATAACACCGGAGCATGCTATATCAGCTACTTTCTGACTCCGGCAACGGTTTGTCTTGCGATCCCTCTATATAAGCAGCTGGAGCTCTTAAAAAAGAACTTTATTGCGGTGATCCTTTCCATAACAGCAGGCGTTGCGGGAAGCGTCCTGAGTGTTTTTCTGATGTCGATGCTTTTCCGGCTGGAGCATGTCCATTATGTATCCCTGCTTCCGAAATCGATCACGACAGCGATCGGCATGGGAGTATCGGAGGAGGCTGGCGGTATCGTTACACTGACGGTCGTAAGCATTATCATCACGGGCATCCTTGGAAATATTACGGCAGATGCATGGTTTAAATTGGTCGGCATCAAGCATCCGATCGCTAAGGGGCTTGCCATGGGAACTGCGGCCCATGCGATCGGAACAGCGAAGGCCTTGGAAATGGGAGAAGCCGAGGGGGCAATGAGCAGCCTTTCTATCGCGGTTGCCGGGCTCATGACAGTAGTGGCAGCACCTTTAATGGCAGGATTGATCTAAGGACTGCAGGGGGGAGAGCAGGATTATGGATATCTATAATGCGATTTTTAACCGGAGATCAGTAAGAAAATTTAAAATGGAGCCGGTGGAGGGCGGACTTTTAGTCATGCTCCGCAAATTTATTGCCAGCGCTGCGCTGCTGGACAAGGAATGTAATACGGAATTTGAGATATATGAACACTGGAATCGGAAAGAGCGAATAAAAGGTCTGTGGAAGGTGGATGCACCGTATTATCTGGTTGTATATTGCGGAGACGGACATGCGGCCGCCAGAAATGCCGGCTATATGGCAGAACAGATCGTTCTTTATATGACCGCGAAGGGGCTTGGAAGCTGCTATCTTGGAGACACCCGGGCCGGTTCCGCCAAAAAGGACGATCTTGACCGGATCTTAGTGATCGGATTCGGCTATCCGGATGAGCCGCTTTACCGTAACTGTGATGAAGCACACCGCCTCCCGTTAAACCGCCTTTGTGTATACAAGGAGGAGCCGGCAACAGGAGTGAAGAAAATATTAGAAGCGGCAAGAATGGCGCCATCATCTTTAAATTCCCAGCCATGGAGATTTGTAGTATATTCTGACCGCATCTATGTGTTTGCAAAAAAGGAGCTGCTCCCGCGTCCTGCGGCATTTCTTAAAATGAGAGATTTTGATATGGGGATCGTACTCTCCCATATCCTGCTCGCAGCGGAAGAATTGTGGATAAATCCGGAGCTCACAACAGAAGAACAGTTTTTAAAGAAAGCTTATAAGAACGGGGAGTACATTTGTACGATTAACTTTAAAAACGTTTAAAAGTCGCATTATTTTTCAGGAAATAAAAAAAGTGTAGAATATTTTTCTGAATCGTTTTTTGTCTTGAAAGGATAGAGCGAATATGATAAAATCTTATGAAAAGTATGAATAGCAGGCCACTAACGTGCAAAGATGCGAACTCGTATGAATAGCAGATTGTCGCAGGAGACCGCATTCGGCGCGAGAATGTGCTTAGCACATTCTTTTTTATGCATAGACACTTAAGGAGGATACCATGATTAGTCAGCTCGTACAGAAGATCCAGAAAACAAAGGCACCTATCTGCGTTGGTCTTGACCCGATGCTTGGATATATTCCGTCTCACATTGTTCAGAAATCTTTTAATGAGTTTGGTGAGACATTAGAAGGAGCTGCAGATGCTATCTGGCAGTTCAATAAAGAAATTATTGATAATACTTATGATTTGATTCCCTCAGTGAAACCACAGATTGCGATGTATGAGCAGTTTGGCATTGAGGGTCTTAAAATATATGCCCGCACGGTTGAATACTGTCAGCAGAAGGGACTTCTTGTGATCGGAGACGTTAAGCGTGGAGATATCGGTTCCACTTCATCTGCTTACGCAGTGGGACATATCGGCCGTGTGAAGGTTGGAAGCAATGTATGCTCCGGTTTCAATACAGATTTTATTACCGTTAATCCTTATCTGGGAACAGACGGAGTAAAGCCCTTTGTCAATGTCTGCAACGAGGAGGATCGCGGTCTGTTCGTTCTCGTAAAGACATCAAACCCCTCCAGTGGTGAATTTCAGGACAGACTGATCGATGGCAGACCGCTCTATGAGCTGGTTGCTGAAAAGGTCGTTGAATGGGGCTCTGAGAGCATGGACGGCGCTTACAGCAACGTAGGAGCCGTTGTCGGTGCAACTTATCCGGAAATGAGTAAGATCCTCAGAAAGCTTATGCCGCATACCTACTTCTTAGTTCCGGGCTACGGAGCACAGGGCGGAACAGCAAAAGATCTTGCCCATTGCTTCAATGAGGACGGACTCGGAGCAGTTGTCAATTCCTCCCGCGGCATTATCGCTGCCTATAAGCAGGAGAAATACGCAAAGTTTGGCCCTGAGCATTTTGCAGAGGCATCCAGACAGGCTGTTATCGATATGATCGCTGACATCAACAGCGTTTTATAATGATGCCAAGGTAAAAAGGTCTAAACCCACATGAGCTTGCTCATAGGTGGGTGAAAGACCTTGGTACCCGCCCCGATATGAGCATAAAAGTGGGATGATAATCCCACGATATGCGAATATTGGGTAGGATTGTTAGAGTGCGCAGCACGGAACAATCCGCAGGCATCAAAATCGGGGGCTTTTGACTCCGATATCATTATATATAGATATATAGAAGGAGGAAACCATGACACAGAAAAAGGTAAGAGTATCTGTTCACAAGCAGGAAAAGCTTGCAGACGGTATCTACAGTATGTGGCTGGACGCTCCCGAGCTGGCAAAAGAGTCAGTACCGGGACAGTTTATTGCTGTTTATACCAATGACAAATCCAAGCTTCTTCCGAGACCCATCAGTATTTGTGAGGCCGATAAAGAAAACGGAAGACTGAGGATCGTTTATCGTATTGCCGGCGCCGGAACACTGGAGCTTTCCGGATATGGTGCAGGCGCTATGCTCGATATTATGGGGCCGCTGGGAAATGGTTTCCCGCTGAAGGATAAAAAAGCATTTTTGATCGGCGGAGGAATCGGAATCCCGCCAATGCTCGAGCTGGCAAAGAATTTAGATTGTGAAAAAACAGCAGTTCTCGGTTACCGCGATGCCGATACATTCTTAGCAGATGAGATCGGAAAGTATGCCAATGTCGTACTTGCCACAGAGGATGGAAGTGTCGGTACAAAGGGAAATGTGATCGACGCCATCCGTGCAAAGGGCTTAAAAGCAGATGTGATCTACGCCTGCGGCCCGACTCCGATGCTAAAGGCACTGAAGGCTTATGCAGCAGAGAATGGGATCGAATGCTGGATCTCCCTAGAAGAAAAAATGGCCTGCGGGATCGGTGCATGTCTCGGATGCGTATGCCATACAAAGGATATCGATTCCCACAGCAATGTCAGAAATACAAGGATCTGTAAGGACGGGCCGGTATTCCCTGCCGAGGCAGTTGAGCTTCTTACGGTAGAGGAACAGCGGGAGAGGATCGCAAGCGGTCATCAGACAGAAACCTGTGCTTGCAGCAGAGTAAAGATCAAGGAGGATTAGGCATGAATACAAAGGTAAATCTGGCTGGAGTTGAGCTTAAGAATCCGGTTATGACCTGTTCCGGTACCTTTGGATCCGGAATGGAATATGGAGAGATGATCGACCTGAACCGGCTGGGTGCGGTCGTTACAAAGGGGATCGCAAACGTTCCGTGGCCGGGAAATCCGACCCCACGTGTTGCCGAGGTGTACGGCGGCATGCTCAATGCCATCGGCCTTCAGGGCCCGGGCGTGGACGTCTTTATGGAACGCGATATTCCGTTTTTAAAGCAGTATGATACAAAGATCATTGCCAACGTATGCGGAAAAACAAAAGAGGACTATGTGGATGTTGTAGAGCGTCTGAGTGAAACAGATGTGGATATGCTGGAGATCAATATTTCCTGTCCGAATGTCAAGGCCGGAGGAATTGCCTTCGGTCAGAAGGCAGGTGCGGCAGAGGATATTACTAAAGCGGTGAAGCGCGTATCGAAAAAGCCAATTATCATGAAGCTTTCTCCGAACGTAACCGATATCACCGAGATGGCAAAAGCGGTCGAAGCCGGCGGAGCCGATGTAGTTTCTCTTATCAATACGCTCACTGCAATGAAGATCGACATTCACAAGAGAACCTTCGCCCTTGCCAATAAGACCGGAGGAATGTCCGGCCCGGCTGTAAAACCGGTGGCAGTCCGCATGGTATATCAGGTCGCAAATGCGGTAAAGATCCCGATCATCGGGATGGGCGGCATTATGAATGCGGAGGATGCTCTGGAGTTTATCCTTGCCGGAGCAACAGCAGTTGCAGTAGGAACCGGAAATTTCATCGATCCTTACACGACAGTCAACGTCGTAAAGGGAATCGAGGAATATATGGAGCGCTATCATGTAGAGGACATCAACGAGCTGGTCGGCGCAGTAAAATAAGAGCAGCAGAAAATAGATACGAAAGGAAACGGATATGGAACAGTATAAGAAAGAATTTATTGAGTTCATGGTTGAGAGCCAAGTGCTGAAATTTGGTGAGTTTACGTTAAAGAGCGGAAGAAAATCCCCGTTTTTTATGAACGCAGGCGCTTACGTAACAGGAACCCAGCTTCGTAAGCTCGGAGAATACTACGCAAAGGCGATCTACGACAATTACGGTCTGGATTTTGACGTATTATTCGGGCCGGCCTACAAGGGCATCCCGCTGACCGTTGCTACAACAATGGCGATCAGCGAGCTTTACGGAAAAGATATCCGTTACTGCTCCAACAGAAAAGAGGAGAAGGATCACGGCGATACCGGTATCTTACTGGGCTCCAAATTAAAGGATGGGGATCGCGTCGTTATTATCGAGGACGTTACGACCTCCGGAAAATCCATCGAGGAGACATACCCGATCCTGAAGGCACAGGCTGATGTGGATGTAAAGGGTCTTATCGTTTCTTTAAACCGTCAGGAGGTTGGCAAGAGCGGTAATAAGGTTGCCTTAGATGAGATCAAGGAGCTGTACGGCTTCAACACGGCTGCTATCGTAACAATGGACGAGGTGGTTGAGTGCCTTTACAATAAAGAGGTAAAGGGCCAGATCGTGATCGATGATGAGCTTAAGGCTGCCATTGACGCATACTACGCTCAGTATGGTGTAAAATAAAGGAGAGATTCCATGGAGAAGGTTTATAATACCATGAGAAATGCAGGAGCTGCCAGTATTGCTGTCGGTATCGTGATCACAGCTATCGGCGTAGCTGCCGGGATCATCACCATCATCAATGGTGCATTGCTCCTTAAGAGAAAATCTGAAATAATGTTTTAGTTAATAGTTTTACATAAGATAAGATGCTGTCCTTTTGATGGCATCTTATCTGTGCTTTTAATATAAAGCAGGATGATCCCGCCCTTTTGGGCGGAAGGACGAAAGTAATCGATAATGGAGATCAGACTATGAAAAAAAACAGACACCGGAAATTGGGAATTGTGTGTTTTGTCCTGTATCTGGTTCTGCTCACATATTTTTTGTTTTTTGCCGAAGAAATGGGGAGAAGTCCCGGAAACAGGCAGGGCTATACGTACAACCTTGTTTTGTTTAAGGAGATAAAAAGATTTTGGATGTACCGGAGAACACTTGGCTTCCGAGCCGTATTTTTAAATCTTGTCGGAAATATGCTGGCATTTATGCCCTTCGGATTCTGTATTCCGGAGATATGGGATGAGGTCAATCAGTGGTATACGGTGACGTTTCTGGGATTTATATTCAGCCTGTGCATCGAGACAACACAGCTTGTCTGCCGGGTCGGAAGCTTTGATGTAGATGATCTGCTTTTAAACACCATCGGTGCGTTGGCAGGATTTGTAGCCTTTACGCTGGCAAAAGGAGTGTGGAATAAATACCGTGGAACGGATCGGTAATAAAGTATCTTATATTAAAAAACCCTTTGCAAAGTCCAGCTTTCCCTCCGCCCTTTTAGCGGCGGCAGCTCTCTGCTTTATGACGATCTCCTTGTGGCTTGCCTATAAGACACAAGGGAACGCATCCCTGTTTGCAGCGGCTTTGGGTTTTTGCAGTATCGTTACCGCAGCGGCATCCCTTATTTACGGGATCCTTGCCCTGCTGGAAAAAGAAAAGAACTATCGGATCGCTAAGGTAAGTACGGCAATGGCAGGCATTGAGATACTTATCTGGCTGATTATTATTGTTATCGCTTTGTAATAAGGCAGAACGGAGGTAAAATGGAGGAACAGCTTATCAGAGAGCGTTATGAGCTTTCCATGGCACGGATCCGCAGATTTCAGGATGAGGATACGGTACGGGAGCCATACCGCAGTTACTTTAAAAAAATATCGGAATTTATCGGCCTCTGCGGCTCTGTCATGGAAGCGGTAACAGACGGCTCAATCAAACAGTGGGGATCCGAGCGTCTTTCTTCCGTCAATGGAAAACTGTATGAGGATATCGTGGGGGAAAGCTATGCGGTAAGCTATGGAAATCCGGCATACGCGGCAGCTGTGCTGGGGGAAAAGCTGGGACAGCTTCTTTGCTTCCTTTATGCAGAGATCCGAGGCGACATCGTATATGCTTTTGAGGGGCGCATGCTGGATATGGTGATCTACAATGAAGCGCTTATCGAGATATACAATCTTTTCGAGGAGGATGAAAAGCCGTCGGAAAAGCAGGTGCAGGATGTTCTTTACTGGTGCATCAGCGACTACTGTGATGTGACCCTGACATACCGGATCAGAGAAGCATTGGATCCGTCCCTTGATCTGGCAAGACGGATCATCATGGAAAGTGATCTGAACGACCTCTCTTATCTGTACCGCTTCGGTGAGTATATCTCCGATGAAGAAATAAAGCTTGCCTCCTTTCTGAACCGGCTTCCGATCGAGACGATACGCCGCATGGCCGATACATTTACAGAGGGCTATATAAAGGGCTTTGAGGTGACCGGACGCGACCTTTCCGCCAAAAAGACGGTTTCCATCCGATATCCTTTAGGCTTTGAACGGATGATCCGGGAGGCGGTGAAAAATTTTGAACAGCGTGGGCTTTATGTGATCTTCTGCCGGGCTGCTGTGGGCAGCCTTAACCGAAATCCGGCGGGGCGTGCCGGATATTGCTCCTCCTCACCGAATAAGCAGTACGATTATGACCACAGATATGACTCTGCTCTTTTTATGGATAAGGCATTCCGTGACAGAAAGCTTGCTGTTTTAAAAACAGGCTACGAGGAGTATCGCAAAGAGGCGGCGGAATATGCAGGGCCGGCAGTCGTTGAAACCTTCGGAGAAGAAGGTTTTGCCCCCGTAAATAAAGCACAGGCATGGTCATTTACGGAAAAACAGCAGAAGCTTTACTTGGAATACAGAAACATGTCCATGCCGATCGTAAACCAGTATATTCCGGGGGATGAGACAAGCTTTACGATCATTGCATTTCCTGTGCCGTCCATCGGAGCTGACTTTGAGGAGATCTTTAAGGAAACGATCAAGATCAATACGCTGGACTATGAGAAATACAGAAAGCTTCAGCAGACACTGATCGATGTGCTGGATACCGCAGATCATGTCGAAGTCCTCGGGAGAGGGAATAACAGAACCCGTATGCATGTAGAACTGATGAAGCTTACGGATCCGGATCGGCAGACAAGGTTTGAAAACTGCGTTGCAGACGTGAATATACCGGTCGGAGAGGTATTTACATCTCCGAAGCTTTCCGGAACAAACGGGCTTCTCAATGTGGAAAGTGTTTATATCGGGGATATCTGCTTTAAAAATCTCACGATGGAATTTAAGGATGGCTGGGTCGTTTCTGCCGCCTGTGACAATTTCTTAGAAAAGCTTTCCGATACATGTACGGAAACAGAAAAACAGGAGGCTCTGGAGGCCGGCAGAAAACTGGTGATCCAGGAGATCATGAACCAGCACGAGCGTCTTCCGCTGGGCGAATTTGCCATCGGCACCAACACAACGGCTTATGCGATGGCAGAAAGCTTTGGGATCATCGACCGGCTTCCGATCCTGATCGTGGAAAAGATGGGGCCGCATTTTGCGGTAGGAGACACCTGCTACAGCTGGTCGGAGGATACGCCTGTGTATAATCCGGACGGAAAAGAGATCATATCCAGAGATAACGAGGTATCCCTGCTCCGCAAGGAAGACCCGTCAAAGGCATACTTTGGTGTCCACACAGATATCACGATCCCATACCGAGAGCTGGGTGAGATCGCCGCTGTCGCTAAGGACGGAAGCAGAAAACTTATCATCGAGAATGGAAGATTTGTACTTCCGGGACTGGATGAGTTGAATCAGGCACTTGACGGAAAGTAAAAAAGCTAGTATTATGATTAATAAGAAATAACAAATATTTCCAATCAATTTATTAGAATTACTTATCAATAATCATAATATACGAAAAGGAGAGTTTACAATGGCTAAAGTAGGTATTGTAATGGGGAGCGATTCCGATATGCCGATCATGGCTCAGGCAGCCGGAATGCTGGAGGAGCTTGGCATTGACTTTGAGATGACAATTATTTCCGCACACAGAGAACCTGATATTTTCTTTAACTATGCGAAGACAGCAGAGGAGAGAGGCGTAAAGGTCATCATTGCAGGTGCCGGAAAGGCCGCACATCTTCCGGGAATGTGTGCAGCACTTTTCCCGATGCCGGTTATCGGTATTCCGATGAAGACATCAGATCTGGGCGGTGTAGATTCTCTGTATTCCATCGTGCAGATGCCATCCGGTATCCCGGTAGCTACCGTTGCAATAAACGGAGGAAAAAATGCCGGTATCCTTGCGGCAAAGATCCTTGCGGTATCTGATCCCGAGATCCTTGAAAAATTAAAGAATTATTCCGAAAAAATGAAGAATGAAGTTGTACAGAAGGCAGATAAATTAGATTCGATCGGATACAAAGAATACCTTGCATCCATGAAATAAGATCAGCTGAGCAGCAAATAAAAATGGCCGTCACATTTAGGAGGAAATTATGGATTACAAGAAATCTGGAGTAGATATTGAAGCAGGTTACAGATCAGTTGAGCTGATGAAGGAGCATGTAAAAAAGACCATGCGTGAGGAAGTCCTCGGAGGACTGGGTGGTTTCTCAGGCGCTTTCTCCCTCGCAAAGATCAAGGAGATGGAGGAGCCGGTACTCTTATCCGGAACAGATGGCTGCGGAACAAAGGTTAAGCTTGCTATCATTATGGATAAACACGACACCATCGGTATCGATGCAGTTGCCATGTGTGTAAACGATATTGCCTGTGCAGGAGGAGAGCCGTTATTCTTCTTAGACTATATTGCCTGCGGCAAAAACTATCCGGAGAAGATCGCGGATATCGTAAAAGGTGTAGCAGAGGGCTGCCTGCAGTCAGAAGCGGCTCTGATCGGCGGAGAAACAGCAGAGCATCCGGGTCTTATGCCGGAGGAGGATTACGATCTGGCAGGCTTTGCAGTAGGCGTATGCGATAAAAAAGACATGATCACGGGCGAGAGTCTGAAAGCCGGAGATGTTCTGATCGGTATGGCATCCACAGGCGTTCACAGCAATGGATTTTCTCTTGTCCGCAAGGTATTTGAAAATGAGCTCACAAAGGAAGGGCTTGATACATACTATGACGAGCTTGGAGGAACCCTGGGCGAGGTTCTTCTGGCACCGACAAGGATCTATGTGAAGGCACTTAAGGCGGTTAAGAACGCTGGTGTGAAGATCCATGCATGCAGCCACATCACCGGCGGCGGATTCTACGAAAACGTTCCGCGTATGTTAAAGGACGGAGTACAGGCTGTGATCAAAAAAGACAGCTATCCGGTACCGCCGATCTTTGGCATGATGCAGAAGAAGGGCGATATCGACGAGAAGATCATGTATAATACATTTAATATGGGTATCGGTATGGTCGTTGCTGTTGATGCCGCAGATGTGGAAAAAGCAATGGAGGCGATGAAGGCAGCCGGAGATATTCCGTATGTGATCGGTACGGTTGAGGCCGGTGAAAAGGGAGTGTCCTTATGTTAAGAGTCGGCGTGCTGGCTTCCGGAGGCGGAACTAATCTTCAGGCGATTCTTGATGCGATCGAAAACGGTGGGATCACGAATGCCTCTGTGGAGTTCGTTATCAGCAATAATGCCGGTGCTTATGCCCTTGAGAGAGCCAAAAACCACGGAATTCCGACAGAGGTTGTTTCCCCCAAGAGCTTTTCCGACAGGGCAGAGTTTAATCATGCCCTCGTAGAACGGATCGATTCCTATAAACCGGATCTGATCGTTCTCGCCGGCTTTCTTGTAAAGGTTCCGGAAGAAATGATCGTAAAATACAGAAACCGGATCATCAACATCCATCCGTCCCTGATCCCGTCCTTTTGCGGTGTAGGCTTTTATGGGCTTAAGGTTCATGAGGCTGCACTTAAGCGGGGCGTTAAGATCACGGGAGCGACCGTACATTATGTGGACGAGGGAATGGATTCCGGCCCCATCCTCCTTCAGAAGGCGGTAGAGGTGCTTCCGGGAGATACTCCCGAGCTTTTGCAGCGCCGCGTTATGGAGCAGGCGGAGTGGATCATTCTGCCAAAGGCCATTGATATGATCGCAAATCACAGGTTGTAGGATACGCAAGGAGGAAAGCACAGATGAAAATTTTGATTGTTGGCAGCGGCGGACGAGAGCATGCGATCGCATGGAAGATCGCACAGAGCAAAAGAGCAGAGAAGATATACTGTGCGCCGGGAAATGCCGGGATCTCTGCCATCGCAGAGTGCGTTCCCATCGGAGCAATGGAATTTGACAAGCTTGCTGCATTTGCAAAAGAAAAAGAGATCGATCTGACGGTAATCGGCATGGACGATCCTCTCGTGGGCGGTATTGTCGATGTGTTCGAGGCAGAGGGACTTCGCGTATTCGGGCCAAGAAAAAATGCAGCAATTTTAGAGGGCTCCAAGGCATTTTCTAAAAATCTCATGAAAAAATATCATATCCCGACTGCGGCTTACGAAACCTTTACCGATCCGAAGAAGGCAATGGAGTATCTGAAGACGGCAAAGATGCCTATCGTTTTAAAGGCAGACGGTCTGGCATTAGGAAAAGGCGTTCTGATCTGTCAGGATCTTAAGGAAGCGGAGGAAGGCGTAAAGGAGCTGATGCTGGACAAGAAATTCGGCTCTGCCGGAAACGAGATCGTGATCGAGGAATTTATGACGGGTCGCGAGGTTTCTGTACTTTCCTTTGTGGATGGAAACGTGGTAAAGATCATGAGCTCCGCTCAGGATCATAAGCGTGCTAAGGACGGCGATCAGGGCTTAAATACCGGCGGTATGGGAAACTTCTCTCCGAGTCCGTTCTACACAAAAGAAGTCGACGAGTTCTGTAAGAAATATATCTATCAGGCAACGGTAGATGCGATGAAGGCAGAAGGAAGACCCTTTAAGGGAGTGATCTTCTTCGGTCTTATGCTGACCGCAGATGGCCCGAAGGTACTGGAATATAATGCGAGATTCGGCGATCCGGAAGCACAGGTGGTTTTACCACGACTGGAGAATGATATTCTCGATGTCTTTGATGCCTGCATCGACGGAACGCTGGATCAGATAGAGCTGAAATTCGACAATGACCGTGCGACAGTCTGTGTCATGCTGGCATCGGACGGATATCCTGTATCCTATCAGAAGGGCTTCCCGATCGAAGGTCTAGACAAATTTGAAGGCAAAGAGGATTATTATGTGTTCCACTCCGGAACGAAGTTTGATGAAAACGGTCAGATCGTGACAAACGGAGGCCGTGTTCTCGGCGTGACAGCAACAGGTAAAAGCCTGAAGGAAGCCAGAGAGAAGGCCTACGAGGCAACGGAATGGATCTCCTTTGCCAATAAATACATGCGTCATGATATCGCGAAAACGATTGATAACCACTAACTGAACAGGTTCTGCAAAACTGAATGAAAATGCTTTTAAGGGCCCTGCATTGGCAGGGCCCTTCAGACTGTGCTTTCGTAAATAAAATAGGGAATCGGACGAACGTGTTTGTCTAACCTATTTGAGATAGGGTTTTAGTTTCTTAATAAGGAGATGAACCATGGTTCCGGGTGCAGAATTAGAGGGGCGTCTTCCTGCATTGATTTTTTCTAGTTTTTCTGCATTCGCAATGGCAACATTCATATATGGAAACAGGATTTCATACATATCCGTCCGGTTTTTTTCGTATGATCCCAGTCCTCGGAACGACAAAATTTCCGTCAGCTTCGGCCAGTAAAAACTCCTGTGCAAATCGGACTGCAGATAGTTAAAGTGCAGGAGAAACCACAGTTCGATACACTGATTCGACCAGACCGCATGGAAAGTTGTATCTTCCGTTGATTCCGCTTTACACAAATCAGCCGTTTTGTTGATATGTTCCGCCGGAAAATCATCGGTATCGAAAACAATCCAGACATGTTTGTAGCCGTTGGCGGAGGCTGAAGCGAGTTGTTTGGCTCTTTGAAACAAATTCAGCGTATTGTCACCGATTCCGTGAAGGCTTAACTGAATTCTGTCCGGATAGACGCTATTGATCACATCCCGCATGGCACCGAAGTAAGCCGGCTCTGTTTCAGTTCCTTCTGTAACAATCAGATGATATTCTGGCTGTATCTTCTTTGGCTTATCACGTCTTGCTTTCATCCACGACTTATCAAGATCACTCTTTTTGGGAGGCTTCAGGCTCATGCGAAGTCACCTCCCAGCATGTTGGAAAGATACGGATCCGCACCATAACGTCCTTCCAGATATTGTTTATCATAAGCAGCGGTGTTCTTGATCCTGCCATTGTCCTCGCCACGGATTTCATGTAAGGAATAGATTTCACTTTCATGAGCTGGATTTTCCGCTGCAAACCAGATCTCATCACGACGGAATACCGTATTTTTTAAAGTGTACATATCATGTGACGTAAACAGAAGCTGAGCACCGTATTGGTTGATTTCTTTATTTTTAAACAGAGAGATCACATAGCGCAAGAGTTTCGGATGGAGTTTTGCATCCAACTCATCGATGATAATCATACGTCCTTCACGCAGGGCCAGAAGAATCACTGGAAGTGCAGCGATCAGTTTTTTCGTGCCGTCCGATTCCTGGGAGAAAGGAAGTTCGTAGCTGTGCTCATCTAAAATCCGCTTCATAAACAACTGGTGTACATCCTCGTCATATCTGTAATCGGAAATATCAATATCCATGTCATTGAGTGCATGGATCAGCTGTTCCTTATAAGCGGTATCCTTGGAAAGAAGAATCTGATGTTCAACTATTGGATTGGCATAACTGCGTATGATGCAGCTTTCAAACCATTCCATTGCTTCACTGATCACGGCAATATCATAGTTGATTGCCAAAAAGGACAGATACGGCATCTTTGGATTCACGCTTGTATTGAGATTTTGTCTATTGATCGTATTTCCAAGCGTGATTCCGTCAGAGTCCCGTTCAAAGATCATGGCTGTTTTCTTCCCGGTAACGGCTTTCCGGTAAAGGGCTTCTGCCGTGATATCTTCATTCTTTAATTCCAGATAATAACAGTATTCCTGTTTGCCGGTACGGAAGAAAATGCGGAATGCGGTCGGTTTATTTTTGGAAGTCTCATCAAAAAGAAACGGGATAGCATCCACCTTTTGCTGCAGAATAAGATTCCGCCTGTTTTTTCCAAGATCGTTCACTGGTTTTACAATAGTGGAGATCAGGCAGGAGAGCGCATGAAGCAGGTTTGTCTTCCCACCACCATTCGGACCATATACCACGCTGACTGGGAGCAGACAGGATGTGCCGTCCGTCCGGATCAGAGAATCCTTAAACTCCGGCAGTGTGGCTGCCTGGAAATCCAGTGTGGTTTCGCTTTTATAGGATTTAAAATTTTGAAATGTAAACTGGCACAACATGCTTTTATGCCTCCTTTCTATTTAGCTTCTTCTTATAGTATACGTTCTAAAAATCATAATATCAAGTTTTATATTAGATTTAAGAAAAAAATTTTTTAAAATCGAATAAAAAATATACTTTTAGCTTTTTTGTTCATAATAAATTTCTCCCAGGACTGAATAGAAATCCGAGGTTCCAATTTGCAAGTTTTATTTCCAGTTTAGCTTTGTCCAGGAGGACGGAAGTTGGGATGAGAAGCGGTAATGCTACCGAAATCAGGATCCCATGAAAATTGAAGAAAGACAGGAAAAGGGCTGTCGCATTAGCAAATATTTTTGCTGGGCGGCAGCCCTATTTTCTGTCAGTGCATTTGTCTTTTTCTCGGTACAGATATCTCCGAAAATTCATGCCTTCTATTACATCATCAAAAGAATCTTCTGCCTGAATACTTCGGATCATCGTTTTTGAGACCATTAGCACTTATAAGCTCTATCTGTTTATCTTCAAATTGAGAAATACTGAATTCTATGCGCCACTCGATATCGTCCTCCACAGGTTTGAAGTGAAGGGAGGAATAAGCGGTTTGGCAGTTTTCCTGAAAACTGCCTCCGATCATGATGGCAGTCGGGCCGACCGCCCCACCGATGATCCCGATGCAGGCAACGCCATTTTGAGTTTCCGGTGCGAAAGGATCAGCCGTCGGAGTGATTTTTACAGGCTTATCGCTTTCAGCACAATCACAGATATGAATTATACTTTCCGATGTCGGTGAAAGTGTATAGCTCATTGCAGTAAAATGCGTAGGGTAGAGCCAGAGATCATGATCTGAAATATTTTGGGAAATCGTTTGAGGCTCTAATTTCTGCACAGTCAGGGTATATTCTGTTTTGTCGACCGGATGCGAGAAGGTAAAGAAATCACCGGGAGCATGTACTGTGAAATGTGGCCCGGGTACACGGCAGGGAAGCGGACTTATTGTAAGGGAAAGGGATTTTATCTGCGGGCGGCGTCTGGATGCCCATGGAAATGCCCACCTGCGGATCATCCATCCGTAAGATGAATCTAATTCATAGTGCTCCAATGCCCATCGTTCTTCCGATTCTGGGATCATTTCCTCCGTAAAACATGGTTCACAGGTTATTGAACAGCCATGAGAGGGCTGCAGCGTTTTTCCGTTTAGCTTCAGCTGAGGTCGGAAGTCAAGGTCAAGAGGATTTTCCGACTCCATTAGCAGCAGTTGTTCAGGGGTAAAATGATCACACGAATCATTGTGCGGATCTAAATTCCATTTATTCCTGAAGCTGCGGATATCCTCAATCTCGGTGCGCATACAGAAGTCTATTACAAGTCCTTTGCTGCAAGAGTATACCGAAGGGATGATCCAATGATGTCCGGCCCAGTCAAAATGTTTATTTAATTGAATTTCTGTTCCGGCGTGGTCTCTGCCTGAATATCCCCAAAAGTTTCCTTCAAAATAAACCTTCCACTCCGGAGCTGCCGGTTTGGCGGCGGAGTTCATTTCAACATCATAGTAATCCTCGGTGTATTTGATCCGGCTGAGATCAAAGGAGGCCTGCAGTTCTTTAAGGTATGCCCATGGATGCTCCATCGGTCTCAAATGCAGTCTATTTACAAGCTCGGATAAGCATTCCTGTTGTTCCGGTGTTGGAGGATTTTCCTGCAAGAAGGCGTTAAATTGCACTTCATCCCACATCCATGCCTGTTCCAATGCTGCCACATCACCGCAGGATAGAAGGAGTCTTAGAAAATCTTCAAAGTTCTTTGCCAATAAATGAATATGGTTTGGGGCGGAATTCATTGGACTAACGGCAAATACCATACCGCCAAAGCCTCGAATAAAGCAGAAATGGATGCCATCCACGCCTGCCCAGCCGAAGGTAGATGCCCCTTTTGGAGTACAAAAATATCGTATATTATCTTCACGGCGTTCCACACCGACAGGGGAGAGATCGATTCCGCTCCGCAATAATTTCTGAAAGTTTTTATCCATTATAGCCTCCCAAATCTAATGCATATCAATTTGCTTCTTTTTCAGTATATTATTTGCTGCACAGCTCTGTCAACCTCCTACTGCAGAAGATACGCTCAATGCATAAAAACCGCTGTGCCATGACCTTGACCGATCCAGCACAGCGGTTAAATGATCTAATTTGTATATACCCGGTTGTTCATGAAAAGAGATCCGTCCTCAAGGAATTTAATACTCTTGAAGTTTACGGAATCCTTATATTCACCTGTGCCAACCTTGGCGAAGCTGTATACCTTTTCAAAACTGCCGTTTGTATTGTAATAGATGCCTCCGAGAGAATCACCGGCGCCGACATTGATAACGATGGAATCTCCGTTTTCTGATGTATAGAGTCCGGTCAGGGATTCGGAGGTGTAGCTGTAGCCGTTTTCCTCCGAGCTGTCGGATTGGCTGTTGTCGGTATTTTCACTGTATCTAAGCTGTGGGGCGCCGTCTGTAGTCCATGCACCGTCGGTATTGACCTGATAACCATCCGGGGTAACCGTATCTGCAAGCATATAGCCATCCGCTCCGAAATAATAGCATTCGGAAACTCCATCCTGATTTCCATCCAGCCATCTCCATTCATTGACCGGATAGGAGCCGTTGTCGTCGGCCCACCACCATCCATTTGCATCATTTTTCCATTGTCCGGCAAAGGATGTGATTCCCATTGTAAGTGTCATGATAGCAGCCATAATGGCTGTTGTAGTTCTTTTTGTCATAGTAGACCTCCTTGTGTGTCAAGCGGATATTCGCAATCCGCTTCGCTACTTGCTCATAACCGAATAACTGCTCCGCAGTTTATCAGAAGGAGCTTGCACTCCTCCTGATACAAGCAAGTCCCCACCTACTGCTTATTGCTTTTCGCAATTGAAACAGGGGACTTACTTGATTCGGTTAAATGCTTGATACGTTATCTATATTCATAGAATACAGGAATATTGTGTATGAATTGTGAAAAATTTGTGGGAAATATGCAATTTTTCTGTGGCAAAATTAAGGCAGATTTGGTATGATATGGATATCAGAAATTATCCTCAGGAGGAACAGGTCATGGAATATCAGGTTTCAGAACAGGTACGCAGGAAATTTGACGCACTGACAAAAAATGAAAAGGTTATTAAGGCCCTTGATTTTATGGAAAAGGATCAGGATGCGATCATCGACAAGCAGATCGAGCTTACTTTGATACCGGCTCCCACCCATCATGAGCAGAAAAAAGCAGAACGTCTTCTGGAAATGTTTAAGGAAGAAGGACTTACAGACTGTCATATTGATGAATACGGAAACTGTGTCGGTATCCGTAAGGGAACCGGCGGCGGTAATGCCACATTGGTGGAAGGCCACATGGATACCGTATTCCCCTTAGATACAAAATTGGAGATCGTTCGTGAAGACGGCTTTATCAAATGCCCGGGTATTGTGGATGATACCAGAGGCTGTGCGGCAGTCCTTTCCACGATCCGCGCGTTAAACGCTGCCGGGATCGAAACAAAGGGAGATATCCACTTTGTTGGAACGGTTCAGGAAGAAGGAACCGGCGGATTAAAGGGAATGAAATACTATGTAGATCATCATCCGGAGCTTAAGGCAAGCGTTTCCGTTGATGGCCCGGGATATCAGGAGATCATCTACGAGGCAACCGGCATCCAGACGTATGAGGTAAACTTTAACGGAATCGGCGGACATGCCTGCGGTATGTTCGGAAAGGTTGCTAATCCGCTCCACGCGGCAGCAAGAGCGATCGCAAAGATCTCAGAATTCCGTGTTCCGTCAGATCCGATGACTACATTTGCCGTTACCAATTTCCATGCGGGAAGCTTTGAGGCTGTCCATGCCATTGTTCCCCAGGCACAGATCCGCTTCAATTTCCGCTCCAACTCCCAGGAGGAGCTTGAGAAGCTCCGCGGCCGTATCTTTGAAGCAATCGAGGAAGCCTGCAAGGAAGAAACCGATCGCTGGGGTAAGGATACAATTACTTACGATGTAAAGCATATCTGCGATGTTAATGCCGGCAATCAGGACGCCCATGCGCCGATCGTTGAGGCATCTATGGCAGCAGCAAACTATCTGGGATGTGAGGAGCCGAGACTGGCAGACGGCGGTTCCACAAACTGTAACCGTGCGTTAGAGGCAGGACTTCCGGCAGTATGCCTTGGCGGCTGCGATTATGATACCCACGCCCACATGCTCTCTGAGCGGTTTGAGGTCAAGGATGCCTTCAAGGGCTGCCAGCAGACCCTGCTTGTTGCCCTTCTCTGCACAGGCACGGAGGATGTGGACAGTATCATCTAGTTGAACGCTTTACATGAGATAAAAAGACCCTGATGTATCGGAGGTTGGAGTTATTTCCATTCCGGTCCATCAGGGTTTTTTATCCGGTTTGTAACTATTCAGTACCTTCATAGTTACAAGCAAAAATCCATTTCAAATCGGCTGCGCCGATGGGATTTTTGCCTTCCAGCTTATGTTTTCTTACGGTCAGCGCAGCAAGTGCGCAGACCTACTGAGCAGTTACTCTGGTTCTTTATCTGACCGATAGGTTGCAATGTCGGAAATATCATCGCAGTCAAGAATATTGCACAGCATATCGAGGGTGCTGGTGTATACGACCTGATCATGCTTCAGGCGGTATATCTGTGCCCTGCTGATGCCATAATCCTTGTAAAGTTTGTTTTGTGAGAGTCCTTTTTTCTTAAGGACATCCCAAAGCTTCTCATAAGTAATCATCTGCTTTCCCACGCTTTAAACAACAGTTGCATGTATAGATTATCCCATTGTTAAAGGCAGAAAAGAAGTTTCCGCTATCGGAAACCCGACAATTTAAGCCATTTTTTCGCTGGCTTTGGCACAAAATTTTGATTAACGCTTGATATCGTAATCCATATTCATGAGGTTGCGGATGGTTTCCGCATCATCGGTGATGTTGCCGTCACCGCGGATCGTATGCTTTAGGGCGCTGCTGGCCACAGCAAAATTTACCATATCCATGGGCTTATATTTATGCATCATGGCATAGATCAGGCCGCTGGCAAAGGCATCCCCGCCGCCGACACGATCTAAGATCGTGAAGGTGAACAGCTTGCTCTCAAAGGTGTGGCCCTCGTACCACATAAATGCCTTCAGGCTGTTTTCGCTGCCGCTGTGGGCGTAGCGGACATGGCGTGCAATGCACTTAATATTGGGGTATCTGGAGATAAAGGCCTGAAATACTTCATCCTGCTGCTCATAAGTGGGCTGGAAGGGGATATCGTCCTTGATATCTCCTTTTTGATGGTCATTTTCATCCTTCCAAAGATGGTAGGGTTCGATCCCAAAGAGCACATCGATATAGGGGAGACATTCGGTACAGAAATCTCTGGCCTCCTCCCAAGACCAGAGGGTGCTCCGGAAGTTACCATCAAAGCTTACGGTCAGGCCCTTTTCCTTTGCGATCCTTAAGCAGTCCATGATAAGCTTTTTGCAGTTTCCGGCCAGCGCCGGAGTGATCCCGCTTAAATGGAGCCACGTAAAGCCCGTAAGAAGTCCGGCAAGATCGATGGTATCAAAGTCAAATTCAGTGATGGCGCTGTTTTTTCTGTCGTAGGTCACCTCGCTGGCGCGGATCCCGAAGCCGGTTTCAAGATAGTAGCTTCCGAGTCGGTGTGTCGGTGTCTGCTCCGGAGTGGAGAGGATAACGGGAGTGCAGTGGACATCATTGCTCCGAAGCATACGGATCGCACTTTTTCCCAGACTGTTGTTGGGGACAACAGAAAAGAAGGTGCTGTCTACACCGAGGTTGGCAAGAGACAGGGCAATGTTCGCTTCGCTGCCTCCGTAGCTTGCTTCAAAGGAGGTGGTCATACGGATCTTCTCATAGTTTGGGGGAGTGAGCCGGAGCATGATCTCGCCTATGGTGATAAATTTTTCGGTACAGATATTTTTTGTCAGAAGTGGATTGTAATGTTCCATATTTATGTCCTCCTTGAGATGAAAATTTTGTCAGGATCATTTATTTAGTAAAAGAGGCTCCTTCATTTTAAGATAGGCCTCTAAGGTACTCTTATCTACAAGAGCAGTCGAGACGCCCTGCCTTGTGATGGAAAAGCCGGCAGCATAAACGGCGATCTTTGCCGCGGAGATGATATCGTAGCCGTATAAGAGGTAAGATACCAGAGCGCTGATAAAGGCATCAGCGGCCCCTGTGTTGTCGACGGAAAGAAAATCTGCTGCCGGGATATGGAAGAAGCTGTCCGGTTCAAAAATGCTGCAGCCATCGCCCCCTTGGGTCACGATCACGGTCTGCACGCCCTTTTGAAGAAGGATCTCTGCTTTTTCCCGGATCGATGTCCCCTCCGGACAGATGAGGAAAAGCTCCTCGGTATTGGGGATGATTATGTCGATGGATCTTAAGAGCTCGTCCGGAAGACAGGTACAGGAGCTTGGCTTTAAAATAGTAGGGAGCTTATGCTTTTTTGCAAGCTCGGCTGCTCTCAGGACAGCTTCCATGGGAATTTCTGTCTGGATCAGACAGTAGCTTGCTTCAGCGAAAAGCCGCTCATTTTTTTCGATATCACATGCCTGCACCGTGCTGTTTGCACCGGATAAGATGGAGATCATGGAATCCCCGTTTCGCTGAACGAAAATATAGGCTTTCCCGGTGCTGTTGCCCCGGCTTCTCTTTAATCCATAGGAATCTATGTGCAGATCCCGGAGCATGCGGAAGATCATGTCAGAGTCTTCATCATCTCCGACATGTCCGATAATGGATACGTTGTGTCCGAGCTTTGCCGCACCGACAGCCTGATTCAGGCTTTTTCCACCGGGATAGGAGGTGGAATCAGAGGAGGTCACGGTACGTCCCGTCCGGGGGAGCTCATCAAAATTTAAGTAGGTGTCGATGTTGATGCTTCCGATCGTAAGGATCCTTTCTCTGCGAAAGTCGGAGGGGATGCTGATGGAATAGCTGCCGTTAAGCCGGGGGTGAAGCGGTGAAGGCTGGGGGGAAGTCCGCTTTTCAAGCCGTGCAATAAGTGCCTCCGTAAGATACTGTCCATATTCTGCGTAAGGAATCGTGATGGCCGATATCTGCGGATAGATGGAGGCCGCCTCTGTATCCTCTCTGAGGGTAATGACAGAGAGATCCTCCGGAATGGAATAGCAGAGTGCATCCATGGTGCGAAACAGGCGGAGGGCCTGTGAATAATCGGCAATGACGACACCGCTGATAAGGTGATTTGCAATGCTGCTGGCAGGAAGTGCGTCGGCATCCGGGAAAACAAGGGCATCATTCAGAGAGAGACTGCTTTCAAACAGGCAGTCCCGGTAGCCCTGATAAAAGCTTTTGTCGGAAGGGGAATAGCCTGCGATACAGGCGATCTTTGTATGATTCCGGTCGATCAGTGCCTTCGCAGCCGCATAGCCCATTTTTCTGAAATCCGGCCGGGCGCCATCTGCGGCAGCGTCGATATATAAAAACGGGATCCCGGCACGATTCAGCCGCCGGACATATTCTGTGTTTTCCTCCGATACCGGATCCCATAAGATCCCGTCTACATGCGCGGCCTCCATGGCAGTGATATTTTTTAGCTCAGCCTCCGGAGAATCAGCACTTTCCCTTAACAGAACCGAATATCCGTGATCCATGGCAGCAGACAGGATACCCGGCATCATGCGGCCTGTCTTTTTCAAATCGCGGAAAATGATGCCGACAGTGAGAGTCTTTGTAAACGGAGTCACGGATGAGGCGTAAGGAGTATAATTGTATTCCTTCGCAAGGGAGAGAACATGTTCTCTAGTTCGCGAGCTGATGGTTTCGTCTTTGCCGTTCATGATTTTGGAAACGGTGGATATGGAAACACCGGCGAGGGCGGCAAATTCCTTGATGGTCATAAATTACCTCCATGATGAAAAATTACATTACTCACAGCATATCACAAAAGCAGCGGGAGAGATAGAAGCTTTTGGCAAAATCAGGGTCGGTTTGTGAAATATTTGACACTATGTAGAGAAAAATGCCTTCAACTCACGGTTTTTCGATCATATTGCACAAAACATGTTGACATAAACAAGGAAAAAGAGTATCATTTTATTATAGGAAAAAGATTTCGGAAAACATTTTTCTTGATGGGAGCGAGCGTATGAAAATTTTAAATCTGGGCTCACTAAACGTAGATAAGACATATTCCGTAAAGCGTTTCGTGCAGCCGAAGGAGACGATCCAGGCACTTAAATATGAAGAATTCTGCGGCGGAAAGGGCTTAAACCAATCTGTAGCTCTGGCACGCGCCGGTGCAGAGGTCTACCATGCAGGGGCAGTCGGTGAGGACGGGAAGCTCTTAACAGACACCTTAAAGGCCGCAGGAGCGGATATCCGTTATGTGGAGCAGTTAGACGGAGCCAGCGGACATGCGGTGATCCAGATCGATGAGGCCGGCCAGAACAATATCATTATCTGCGGTGGTGCGAACAGACGAATCGAAAAGAGCTATATCGCCTCCGTGCTGGAAAATTTCGAGGCAGGCGATCTGATCCTTTTACAGAACGAGATCTCCAATATAGACTTTGCAATGGAGGAGGCAAAAAAACGCGGCCTTCTTGTTGCATTCAATCCATCTCCGGCAGATGAAGGTGTGTTTTGCTGCAACCTGTCACTTGTAGATTACTTTATCCTCAATGAGGTGGAGGGAAAGATCCTTGCCGGGATCGAATCGGAGGAGCCGCAGAAAATCCTGTCTGCGCTTATAGAAAAATATAAGACTGCTTCCATTGTGCTCACACTGGGAGATAAGGGAGCCTATTTCTACGATGGAAAAGAAACATTTTTCCATGACATATATAAGGTAAAGGCTGTAGATACGACTGCGGCAGGCGATACATTCTGCGGCTATTTCATTGCCGGACTTGCAATGGGACTTCCTCATGACAAGGTGCTGGCACAGGCAAGTGCTGCGGGAGCCCTTGCGGTAACGAAGAAAGGGGCAGCTCCCAGCGTTCCGGTAAGAGAAGCTGTGGCAGACTTTATCAAAAACTATAAATAGATAACGAGGAAGGAGAATCCCATTATGGAACAGAGACCGTTTATTATTGATTGCGATACCGGTACCGATGATGCGATCGCGATCCTTGCAGCCTTTGGATGCAAGGAGATCAACGTAAGAGCCATCACCTCCGTGAACGGAAATGTATGTGAGGCATATACATCAACAAATAACAGAAACATGGTGGAATATCTTGGCTTACAGACGGAAGTGGCCCATGGAGCCAGGATCCCCTTCTTCCCGAGAGGAAGCTATTACGACACGACCCACGGCACCACAGGTCTCGGAGATGTTGTGCTCCCGGAGGCAAAAAACGTGGAATTTTCTAAAATGGCAGCCCCGGAGCTGATCCGAAAGATCGCCGAGGAGGAGAACGGAAAGCTTGAGCTTCTCGTTGTCGGCCCGATGACAAATATTGCCATTGCCCTCAGCCTTTATCCGGAGCTTCGCGATAAGATCCGCCATATCTGGTTTATGGGCGGGGCAGCCATTGGTGGAAACGTATCCCCGACGGCAGAGTTTAATATCTGGGTCGACCCGATTGCCGCCAAGCTGGTGATCGGCTCCGGCATCCCGATGACAATGGTTGGTCTGGATGTAACAACAAAAGCAGTGATGATGCGGGAGGATGAGGCAGAATTAAGAGCCTGCGGCAAGAAGGGAGCTGTCCTTGCAGCAGATATCCTCGACTTTATGTTCCGCCGTCATGCAAAAGGCGGAGAGAGTGCAATGATGCATGATGCACTGGCACTGGCCTCTGCCGTATGCCCGGAATGCCTTGTATGCAGGGACTATTTTGTTGACGTGGAGTGTGACGGTCAGTTTACGGCAGGACACACGATGGTCGATCAGAGAGGACGTCTCGGCAAAGCTCCGAATGTGAGCGTGGCTATGGAGCTGGATCTTAACATGTTCAGAAAATGGCTTGTTGAGAGCATTAAGCAGTGCGGTTAAGCTATGGAAAGTAGAGTTGCGAAAAAAGAATGGATCGTGACGGCTCCGTCTTTTTATAAAAATATCCTGTTGCTCTCTGTGCCTATGATCCTGCAGCAGCTTCTGCGGGTCAGCGTCGACACGTTAGACAGTATCATGCTGGGACGGATCGATCAGCTCCAGATGAGTGCCGTATCTCAGGCACAGCAGATATTCTTTATCTTTTATACGATAAGCTGCGGTTTCGCCTCCGGCGGCTGCGTCCTGATCTCCCAGTATTGGGGAAAACGGGACAAGGAAAGTATAAAAACGCTGATCGCAACCGCCGTGAGGATCATAGCGGCATTGGGGATCGCATTTTCTGCCGTCGTAATGATATTTCCGGAGCAGATCCTCAGCATTTACAGCAGTGATCCGGAGCTTATCCGATTGGGGGCATCCTACTTAAGGGTCGCAGCCATCATGTATCCGATCTGTGCGGTAAGCGCCATGCTCTTTGCATGCTGCCGCGGCTTCGAGGAAATGCGGGTGTCCTTTACCACAAACGCGATCTCGTACCCGCTCAATGTATTTTTAGATTACTGCCTGATCTTTGGAAACTTCGGGTTTCCGAAGCTGGGGATCCAAGGGGCAGCCTGGGGCGCCGTTATTGCCAGAGTGGTCGAGCTTTTGATCCTCGGCAGGTTCGTTTTCCGAAAAGAAAAGAATATCGGCATGCGCTTTAAAGATATGACCAGACGCGATCCGAAGCTGAGAAGGGATTTCATCTGTGTCGGTGTTCCGATCCTTTTACATGAGCTGATCTGGTCGACGGGAACAACGGCCGGAAGCTCCATCACCGGCAGGATGGGAACAACGATCGTTGCAGGCTACAATATCGCCAATACATATTATCAGCTTATGGCCTGCTTTATGAACAGTATTCTCAATGCCTGCTCCGTTGTCATTGGCATGACGATCGGCTCCGGTGCGGATAAAAAAAGGATCCAGAAGGAAGCCTACAGTATGATCGTGATCGGTCTTGTGGGCGGCAGTGCTTTGGGTATCTTTACACTATTGTTCGGAAGGCCTTTCGTCAACCTCTATGTGCTGACACCGGACTGTGCCGCGTATGCAAAGAACTTTATGCTGATCTTTGCGGCGATCTGGCCGTTCTCGGGAATGGAGATGACCGGAATGATCGCAGTGCTCCGGGCAGGAGGCGACGGAAAGATGGGCTTCATCTGCGACATCTTCTCCATGTGGCTGATTACGATCCCGTTGGCGGCGTTATGTGGGTTTACACTGGGACTTTCCCCGTATCTTGTGGTATCCATTATCAAGGTCAATATTGCCATCGAGGCGATCGTCGGCATCTGGAGAATTCATACTGAAAAATGGATGCGAAACCTGACGATCTGATGTATAATAATATATGATCCTTGTCCGGACCTTAAGCAGTTCGGCAGAAATATTTATCTATTTTTTTAAAGGAGGAGTACCTATGAAACTGAAAAAATTAGCGAGCTTAGTGCTGGCAGGAAGCATGTTGCTTTCCCTTACCGCATGCGGCGGCAGCGGAGCTGACTCCACAACTGCGGCAAAGGCAGCAGAGGAAACAAAGGCAGCAGCAGCAGAAACCACAGCAGCCGCAACAGAGGCAGCAAAGAACGCGGAGAGCGGAGAAAAGAGGATCGCTTACATTGTCGGCAACCTCGGCGACAAGTCCTTCAATGATTCCGGTGAAGTCGGCATGAACACACTGAGATCACAGGGCTGGGACTGCAAGACAGTTGAAGTCGGTGATGAAACAAAGGCTGACAAATGGGAAGACCTGATCCTCGACGTTATCGATGAGGGCTACTACTACATCGTTGCTTCCTCTACCTACACAGATATTATGTTAAGACTGGCTGAGGAGTATCCGGACAATCGTTTCGTTATCTTCGATGACTCCAAGGACGAGTCCGAGATTCCGGAGAACGTTGCTTTCATCTTCTACGCACAGAACGAAGGTTCTTATATGGTAGGACAGATGGCAGCAGGTATGACAAAGTCTAAGGTTGTTGCTGTTAACGTTGGTATGGATAACCCGGTTATCGCAGACTTCGTAACAGGCTTCATCAACGGCGTTCAGGATTACGATCCGGAGGTCAAGGTCATTAAGGCAGCAGTAGGCTCCTGGACAGACCCGGCAAAGATGAAAGAGCTTTGCTTAAGCCAGGCAAGAGATAAGAAGGCAGATATCTTCTATCAGGTAGCAGGCGGCTCCGGCGGCGGACTGTTCGAGGCTTGTAAGGAGCTTGGAACATGGGCTATCGGTGTTGACTCCGACCAGTATGAATATTACAAGAACTCCGAGAATCCGGAGCTTGCAGATGTTATCCTCACTTCCATGCTTAAGAACGTAGGCGATTCCTTCGTTTCCTTCTTTGATAAGGTTGACAACGGAGAGGCTGTATGGGGCAAATTAAACCGTCTTGGTTTAAAGGATAACTCCGTAGGATATGTTGACAATGATTTCTTCAAAGAGAACGTTCCGCAGGAGATCCGCGACAAGATGGCTGAGTCTCAGAAAAAGATCCTTGACGGCGAGATCACAGTAAAATCCTACTATGATTTTGCAAATGAGGCAGAGTATCAGCAGCTTCTTGATTCCGTAGCGCCTTAAGTCAATAACTCCCTCGTCTCAGGACAGCGGAGAATAGGAATATATCAGCAGGATTACTTTTAATCCTGCTGATATCGTATAGGAGGAGGATGGCATGGCCAAGGAAATATTGAGAATGGAAGATGTCACAAAGATCTATGACAACGGCTTTGTGGCAAACAAAAACATCACCTTCTGGCTGAATGAGGGTGAGATACTGGCCCTTGTTGGTGAGAACGGCGCCGGAAAAACGACCCTCATGAAGGTGCTGTTCGGTTTGGAGACACCTCAGACCGGAAAAGTGTATATGGACGGAAAAGAGGTAAAGATCTTAAACACGCTGGATGCCATTGGGAAAGGAATCGGTATGGTTCATCAGCACTTTATGCTGATCCCGTCATTGACAGTGGCAGAAAACGTGGTTCTTGGTGTCGAACCCATGAAAAATGGTCTTTTCGATTTCAAGAAGGCAGTTGCCATGACGCAGGAAGTGGCAGAAAAATATAATTTCAATATTGATCCTATGGCAAAGGTCTGTGATCTTTCTGTCGGACAGATGCAGAAGATCGAGATCATGAAGGTGCTCATTAAAGGCGCAAAGATCATTATTATGGATGAGCCGACAGCAGTTTTAACTCCCCAGGAGACAGACGAGCTGTTTGACCAGCTGATCCTGCTTCGCGACAGCGGGCATTCCATTATATTTATCTCTCACAAGCTGGAAGAAGTTAAAAGGATCTGTACGAGAGTTACAGTTTTAAGACACGGCTACTGCCTCGGAAGCCATGATCTGGCGGATATGAGTGAGTCTGATATCTCCAGACTGATGGTAGGCCGTGATGTAGTATTAAAGATCAATAAGAAGGATCCTAAGATCGGAAAGAAGATCGTTCACATTGAGAATCTGGTAAAGATCAATACGGCAGGAAAGCGCGTTCTGGATGATGTTTCCTTCGATATCCACGAGGGAGAGGTAATCGGGATCGCAGGCGTAGAGGGAAACGGGCAGTCGGAGCTGTCGGATGTCCTGTCCGGTATGGATGGCTTTACATCAGGTACGGTAGAGCTTAACGGAAAGAGCATATTTGGTAAAAATGTCCATGAGATCCGCCAGATGGGGCTGGCGTATATCCCGGAGGACAGAATGCAGTTTGGCTGTGCAGGTGACATGTCGATCCGCGACAATATTATTGCAGACCGCTATTTTAAACCGGAATACAGAAACGGAATGTTTATTAATCAGAAATATATCGACCAGATCGTTGATCAGTATATCAAGGATTTTGAGATCGCATGCGATGACAAGAGGGAACCGGTGCGTATGCTTTCCGGAGGAAATATCCAGAAGGTCGTCGTTGCCAGAGAATTTACTTCCGGCTCCAACTTTATTCTGGCCAACCAGCCTACCCGTGGTATCGATGTAGGCGCAGCGGAGATGATCCGTAAGACGATCGTTAAGAAGTCCAGAGAGGAAGGTACGGCAACACTTCTTATTTCGGCTGACCTTAATGAGGTTTTAGAATGTTCCGACCGACTTCTTGTAATGAGAAAAGGAAAGGTCGTTGCAGCGTTCAAAAAAGCAAATGAGGTATCTGAACAAGAGCTGGGCGAGTACATGCTTGGACTTAAGACGATGACCGCAGAAGAAATGGAGGGCTTGTTATGAATAAAACAAGTAAAGTAGAATTTACGGTCGAGCTGATCCGTATTCTGGCAGCGATCGGAATCGCGTATGCGGTTGCCCTTATCACTCTTTTCGCGATCAGTGACGATCCGGTATATATTATCAAGCAGTTTATTTTAGGACCCTTCTCATCAGTCAGACGTATCGGAAGTATTGTCAATCTGGCGATCCCGTTTACATTTACCGGTCTTTGCTTCTGCTTTATGTATGCGGTAAATAAGTTTAACCTGACCGGTGAAGGTATCTTCATGTTTGCCGGATGTATCATCTCCTTAGTGGCGATCAAGGTCGGAACCGGTGTTCCGAAGCCGGTCATGCTGGTGGCACTCCTTGCGATCGGCGCCCTGACAGGTGTAATTATTTCCTATATCCCGGCATGGCTCGATACGAAATTCAATGCGAATATTGTTGTAGCCTCCCTGATGTTAAACAGTATTTTAGTATTTTTTTCCATCTATATTATGAAATATGCGATGCGTGATACGACGATCGGTTCTCTCGGCTCCGTTCCGATCCCGGAAAATTGCAAGCTGCCGTCTATATTCGGAAAATTCAGGATCCAGGCGGGCTTCTTCGTAGCCATCGTTGCCGTTATCTTAGTAGCGATCCTCTTTTATAAAATGGTATTCGGCTACAAGATGCGTGTGGTTGGAAGCAACCCGTGGTTTGCCAAGGCCTGCGGAATCAATATGACAGGTACCATCATTGCCGCACAGCTCATCGGCGGCGCTTTAGCAGGCGTGGGCGGAACCTGTGAGATCCTTGGAAACTACGACCGTTATAAATGGGTAGTCAGCACACAGCACGGCTTCGATGGTCTTATGGTAGCCGTTCTTGCGAGACGAAACCCGATCCTTGTGCCGATCGCAGCCTTCCTTCTTGCTTATATCCGTATCGGAGCCGATGTAGTAAACTCAAAGGGAGATATCCCCATCGAGTTTATCACGGTCATTCAGGGTATCGTTATCCTGATGGTTGCAGCGGAAGAATTTATGGGCAAGTTCAAGAAGAAGCTGATCTACAAGGTTGCTGAGGAGGAGCTGGCTGAAAAAGAAAAGAAAGCGGCGGAAGCAGCCGGATCCAAGGAGGTATAAGCATATGACAACACTTAATTGGATAGGTACGTTTGGATTTTCGGTACTGCGTCTGTCAACCCCTTTGATCTTTGCCGGTTTGGCGGCAGTAATCAGTAAAAAAGCCGGAATGATGAATATGGCGCTTGAAGGCATGATGCTCTGTGCAGCTCTTGCAGGCGTAGTATTTGCGGGAAAGACCGGCAATGTCTGGATCGGTCTTATCGGTGCAGTTATCTTTGGCGTGCTCACCGGAGGCGTGATCGCCTTTGCAAGCCTTTCCGGATTGACCGATCTGTATCTGACCTGTATTGCCGTGAACTTAGCGGCATCCGGCGGAACCGTATTTGTTATGTACCTTCTGACCGGTGAAAAGGCAACTACGTCTGCGGCGATCAAGGCATTCTCCCTGCCCTCCATCACGATTCCGCTGATCAATAAGATCCCGTTGATCGGGCCTATGATCTCCGGCCACAATATTCTTACCTACTGTGCGTTTCTTTCCATTTTCGTTGTATGGTTTTTCTTTGCCAGAACAAGACTGGGACTGCGTATGCGGGCAGTCGGAGAGAATCCCAATGCGGCATCCTCCGTTGGTATCAGCGTAAAGAGGATCGGATATATCTCTTTCCTGATCTCCGGTGTGCTCTGCGGCTTCGGCGGTGCTTTCATGTCAATGGGCTGGGTAAGCTTCTTTATGAAGAACATGGTAAACGGACGAGGCTACATCGGACTGTCTGCTTGTAACATTGCAGACGGAAATCCGATCGGTGCCGGAATTGCGGCGATCTTCTTCGGTTTTACGGATGCGACGGCAACCAGCTTAAAGAGCCAGACAAGCTTCCCCACCGAGTTCTTAGAGATGATCCCTTATGCGGCAACCATTATCGCCATGATGATCTTCGGAATGATTCGAATCAATCGTCTTAAGAACATCGAAAAAGGAAAATAGCAGAAGGAGAAGAAAATAACGTGAGCGAAAAAAGAAAAGTTGTGATCGACTGTGATCCCGGGATCGACGATACCTTTGCCCTTGTAATGTGTATCAATAAACTGGATGTAAAGGGGATCGTAGCAGTCGGTGGAAATACAGGGCTTGAATATACGCAGAGAAATGCAAGATATGTGACAGAGATCACCAAAAGGACAGATATTCCGGTCTATGCAGGCTATGACATGCCGATCTTAAACCAGCTGGTGCGTGCCACAGAGGTACATGGAAGCGGCGGAGTCGGCGATGCGGTAATAGAAGAACCTGCAAAGCAGCTGGAAAAGCAGCACGGTGTCGATTTCCTTATCGATACGTTTATGAACAATGATGATATCTCCTTAATTACCTTAGGGCCGCTTACGAATGTGGCACAGGCGATCCTGAAGGAACCGAGATTAAAAGAACGTATCCCACAGATCCTTTGCATGGGCGGATCTTCAACGGCAGGAAATGCAACTCCGGCTGCGGAATTTAATATCTATGTGGATCCGGAAGCGGCTAAGATCGTTTTTGAATCCGGGATCCCGATTCAGATGGTTGGACTAAATGTGACGCGTCAGAATCGGATGACGGCAGAGGATTCGGAGCGAATCCGAAAGATCGGCGGACCGGTTGGGGAATTTACGTCAAAGATATTGGATTTCTCGTTACAAAACAGTGAGCAGACCTGCATCTGTGATGCATGTGCCGTTGCATGGTGGATCGATCCCGCGACCATTACAAAGAGTATAAAGACAAATGTAACGATCGAGACTAAGGGTGAGTACACAAGGGGAATGACGGTATGCGATTGGCGTGATTTCATGGAGCAGACTCCGGAGCAGGAGATTTCCAGAAATAGAGTCACAAACATGCATGAGCTTCATCCCAATGTTGATGTTGCGATGGAATTCGATGAAAATCGATTTAAAGAGCTTTTATTTGACTGCATCGAGGGATATGTGCGATAGAAGCAGTTATGCTTAGACACCGGTATCGGAAACAGGAGCTTCCGATGCCGGTGTCTTTCCGAATGTCTGTCGAATGTTTCTTTTGATGGCGGATTTAGTATAGACAGCATGAGGGTAAATGGAGTACAATAGTGTAGAAGCACTAAACTTAAGGAGGATATTATGTTTAAGAATTTAAACGAGGAGCTGTTTGCATTTGTTGAAAAGAGTCCGACCAGCTTTCATGCCATCCGGACGATCGAGGAGTATCTGGGGGACGCAGGCTTTGAGCATTTAAAAGAGGGAAGTGAATGGAACCTCAAGGCAGGCGGAAGCTACTATGTAACAAGAAACAAATCTTCAGTCATCGCATTCCGGGTTCCGTGTAAGGAATTTACAGGCTTCCATATTGCGGCAAGCCACAGCGATTCTCCGACCTTAAAGATCAAAGAGAATCCTGAGATGACAGTAGAAGGCCAGTATGTAAAATTAAACGTGGAAAAATACGGCGGACTGATCTGTTCTCCGTGGTTTGACAGACCTCTCTCCGTTGCCGGACGTGTAATCGTTAAAAACGGCAACAAGCTGGAAACAAAGCTTGTAGACGTTAAGAGAGATGTTCTTATGCTTCCGAACCTTGCGATCCATCTTAACCGCGGCATTAATGAAGAAGGCTATAAGTACAACATCCAGAAGGACATGCTTCCGTTATTCAGAATGAAGGATTCCGCACTGGATTTCAAGACAATGATCGCAAAGGAAGCCGGTGTTGATCCGGAGGCGATCATCGGTTCCGACTTATTCCTCTATAACAGAATGCCGGGTACCCAGTGGGGCGCAGAAAATGAGTTTATCTCCGCACCGCGTCTGGATGACCTTCAGTGTGCATTCGTGTCCATGAAGGGCTTCTTAAGCAGAAAGAACGATGAGAGCGTTTCTGTATTCTGTGTAATGGATAACGAGGAGGTAGGAAGCGGTACAAAGCAGGGAGCCGGTTCTACATTCCTTTACGATACACTTCGCAGATTAAACTATTCCATGGGAAGAACAGAGGAGGAATACTGGACCGCAGTAGCTTCCAGCTTTATGATCTCCGGAGATAATGCTCATGCAGTTCATCCGAACTATGCAGATATGACAGACCCGACCAGCCGTCCGTACCTCAATGGCGGTATCGTGATCAAGCACAGTGCAAACCAGAAATACACAACAGACGCTGTTTCCGCATCGGTAATGCGCTGCCTGTGTGAAAGAGCCGGAGTTCCGTGCCAGAACTTCTTAAACCGTTCCGATCTTTTAGGCGGTTCTACCCTCGGAAATATCTCCAACGCCAAGGTATCTTTAAATACAGTAGATATCGGACTTCCTCAGCTTGCAATGCACTCTCCGTATGAGACAGCAGGTGCAAAGGATATGGCCTATACGGTAAAGGCATTCGAGGAATTCTTTGGATCCTCCATCCATGTATCCGAGGACGGATGCTTTGAGATTAAATAGTAAAGTAAATGAAGGGCACCGCAAAGCAGATCGTTTCTGCTTTGCAGTGCCCTTTTTAGCTGGTGAAACTTATTTAATTGTCAGAACAGATGCCCAGATCATTTACGGTATATCCATCCGGAGTCTGTGTATCCTGCAGGAGCATTCCCTTAAAGTCTCCGTCTTCACAGAAATAGTACCAGTTTCCGTTAATGTAATGCCATCCGGTGAACATTCTTCCAGGAACATCATTTTCATCTTCATTCAAATAGTACCAGTTTCCGTTATCCTGGATCCATCCGGTCTCCATTACAGAATTACCGTTAAAATGAAACCATTCCGGCGTGCCGTCGCAGTCAATCTGAAGCCAGCAGCTGTTCGCCCAGCCTCCGTGTGCGTACTTGTAAATGGTGTCCCCTTTATAGGTATCCCATTTTCCGTCCATAGCGCTGGACTCAGAGCCATCTACAGAAGCTGTTTTCCCGAAGTTGTAGGTAGAGCCGGGAGCAGACGGGAGCTCAACGGCATAGGAGCTGAATGAAGCTGCAAGTGTAAGTGCGGCAGCCGCCGCTATAAGAGCTTTTTTCATGTTATTACCTCCGTGTATGTATATAATAATTTTAACCGAATCAAGTAAGTCCCCTGCTTCAATTGCGAAAAGCAATAAGCAGTGGGTGGGGACTTGCTTGTATCAGGAGGAGTGCAAGCTCCTTCTGATAAACTGCGGAGCAGTTATTCGGTGTAGAGCCGCGTAGCGAAGCGGATTGCGAATATCCGCTTGACACAATTAGCAAAAATAAGTCAAGCAGCCGGGATATCCTTAAACGGCTGTTTTTCTCTTTTGAGATACCTTACATAGGATCGTGAGCAGGATGAGATCGGCAAAAGCAGCGGCCCAGATCTTTATAAGCGGGAGAGTATCCGCCATTGGGAAGGTGCTGGTGCAGAGAGTAAAAACGGAGGTAAGGATAAGGATCCATGGGAGCCTTTTATACAGGGCAGGTGCTTCGCCGGCGCCTGTGATATTCCGACAGAATTCCGTATCCATAAATCTCCAGACCATATATCCGATGACGATACACCAGATGATGATGTCGAAATAATTATGGCTTTTGTATACATAGAGGATAGACGGCATCAGCTTTCCGAAGATGATCATGCAGATCAACATACAGAAGATCATCGGTCCCTGGGACATCAGGCTTTTCTTTACCTTCTTTGTCTGTCTTTGTGCGCCTTGACTGAATAGATTCGTCAGGGTGTGAACATGATTGTAAAGGTAAGCGATAAAGAGCAGCTGAACGACAAAGACCATGATCAGGCCAAGCTCCATCTGTTTTCCGGCAAAAATGCGGATGCCGCCGAGCGGATCCAGAAGGACCAGAAACAGAAAAAACTGATCCAGCCAGTATTGTGTTTTTTCATTCATAGTTAATTCCTCTTTCTGTGCGTGATTCGCGCTGTAATTCGTTAAGTGTGTTCGACTTGAAAAACAGGCTAACTATTATTTTATCATATTACGGAGGGAAGAACAAGTCATTCCGGGAGGATAATCCTCACGATATGCGAATATCGGGAGAATTGTGAGAGTGCGCAGCACGAACGACTCGCCGACATCAAAATTGGAGGCCTTTGACTCCGATATCATAATAAACGAATATACGGATGCTTGTAAACAATGAAAAAATGTGATAGAATTGGGGACATTCACCGAGACTCCCGTTTTTGCGGGCATATAAGAAAGCTGGAATAACAATGGGAAAATATAAATGTTGCATTTTTGATCTGGATGGAACACTTGTAGACTCGATCCATGCACTGACATACTGCACGAATCTTGCACTGGCCCGGTTTGGTCTGGGGCCGCTTTCAGAGGAACAGATGAAAAACATCGTCGGAGACGGCTATCGGATCCAGATGAAGCGTTCCCTGATCGCCAGCGGCGATACAGAGCTTGTCCACTATGATGCGATCCTGCCGGTCTATCTGGAGATCTTTGCGAAAAACTGTCTGTATGAGATGCGTGCATACGATGGGATCATGGAGCTTTTAAATACTCTTAAGAAGAAGGGGATAAAAATTGCCGTTGTCTCCAATAAGCCGCATGCACAGGCGGTTGATACAGTGGAAGCTGTCTTTGGAAAGGGATACTTTGATGCGATCATCGGAGAGGGCGAGGGGATCCCGAAAAAGCCGGATCCGAAGGGAGCGCTTACCGCAGCAAAAAGGCTTGGCGCGAAACCGGAGGAATGTATGTACTTTGGTGATACAAATACCGATATGCTTACAGGAAGAAATGCAGGCATGACGGTCGTGGGCGTACTGTGGGGCTTTCGTACTGAGGGGGAATTAAGGGAATATGCACCGGATCATCTGATCCGCAGACCTCAGGAGATCCTCGACGCACTGTAAAGAAAAAAGAAAGTAGAGGTATTTTTTTGAACCGATCAGACAGAAAAAGAAGCCGGATCCGAGGTCTCACCCTCACTGCGTTTGCCTTGCTCCTCCTTTCCTTTGTTTTCGGCTGCGCGAAAACGCCGGAGGCAGAAAGCGGGATGAAGCAGACTGTGGGGATGGAAGGCGGCAGCAATGAAAAACATGAAGCAGAGGCCGCATCCGGAAGCGGAAGACTCAAGGTGGTGACAACGCTTTTTCCGTATTATGATTTTGTGCGTCAGGTTGCAGGGGACCGTGTGGAGCTTTCCATGGTGATCCCCGCAGGGATGGACAGCCATTCCTTTGAGCCGACGCCAAAGGATATCCGCATGATTCAGAGTGCTGATATCCTGATCGCCAACGGCGGCACCATGGAGCTGTGGGTCGAGCGTGTCCTTGATTCCTTTAAACAGGAGGCTCCCTATACCGTCATGATGATGGATCATGTGGATACGGTGGAGGAGGAGATCGTCGAGGGAATGGAGCACTCGGATGAAGGTCATCACCACAAGCATGTCTTTGAGGAAGATGACCACGACGACCATGACGATCACGATGAGGACGACGATCATGACGACGTACATGACCGATACGACGATCACGATGAGGATGATGATCACGACGACGTACACGACAGATATGACGACCACGACGAGGATGAGGATCATGACGACGATCATCATTATGAGATCGAGTACGATGAGCATATCTGGACATCTCCGGTCAATGCCATAAAAATGGTGAGGACCATCGAGACCGTATTAAAGGAAGCAGATCCTCAAAATGCAAATTTTTATGAGAGCTCGGCAGACGAGTATGTCGGCAAGCTGGAGCAGCTCGATCAGGAATTTCGTACAGTACGCGCTGAGGCGATCCACGATATCATCATCATGGGAGATAAATTTCCCCTCAGGTATTTTGCGGATGAATACGATTTAAGATACCGCGCGGCATTTTCCGGCTGCTCCTCCGATACGGAGCCGAGTGCAAAGACGATAGCCTATCTGATCGACAAGATCCGGGAGGAAAAGCTTCCTGCCGTTTACTATCTGGAATTATCCAGCCATCGGGTGGCGGAGATCATATCAGAGGAAACGGGGGCAAAACCTCTGTTATTTCACTCCTGTCATAATGTGACACGTCGGGAGTTTGAAAACGGAGTGACCTATCTGGAACTGATGGAACAAAATGTTATAAATCTGCGAGAGGGACTGTGCAAATGAATCAGCCATTATTGATATGCAGCCATGTTGACTTTGGATATGAAAACTATGATGTGGTGAAGGACGTGACCATGGAGATCGGCGAGGGAGATTATATCTGCATCGTGGGAGAAAACGGCTCCGGAAAGAGTACCCTTATGAAGGGGCTTTTAGGGCTTTTAAAGCCTACGGGAGGAGAGTTGATCCTGTCAGAGGAGTTAAAGCGCTCCGGGATCGGTTATCTTCCGCAGCAGACTCCGGCCCAGAAGGACTTTCCGGCAACGGTCTCAGAGGTGGTGATCTCCGGCTGTCTGGGAAAAAGGGGGAACCGCCCCTTTTATTCCGGCAGCGAGAGGAAGCTGGCAGAGATGAATATGGAAAGGCTTGGGATCACCGAGCTGAAAAAAAGCTGTTACCGTGATCTTTCGGGCGGACAGAAGCAGAGAGTGCTGATCGCCAGAGCATTATGTGCGACAGACCGGCTCCTGATTTTAGATGAGCCGATCACCGGACTTGACCCGGCTACGATCCAAGAATTTTATCATGTGATCCGCCACTTAAACCGCGATGAAAAGGTTGCGGTGCTGATGGTTTCCCATGACATCCAGAATATCGTAACTCAGGCAAATAAGATCCTGCAGCTGAAGCAGACCGTGCAGTTTTACGGGTCTGTGGAGGACTATAAGAAATCAAAGTACGGAATCGAATTTCTCGGAGGTGCCCAATAAATGGATATTATTAAAGAAATGCTTTCTTACCCCTTTATCGTGCGTGCCCTTACCGGAGGTCTTTTGATCTCCCTTTGTGCCTCCCTTCTGGGGGTAAGTCTGGTATTAAAGAGATACTCCATGATCGGGGACGGCCTGTCCCATGTATCCTTTGGAGCGCTTTCTGTTGCAGTCGCCTTCGGATGGGCGCCCCTTCTGGTATCGATCCCGGTAGTTGTAGTGGCAGCGATCCTGCTTCTTCGCATTACCGGAAACGGAAAGATCAAGAGCGATGCGGCGATCGCTATGATATCGGCAGGATCCCTTGCTGTCGGCATAATCGTGACCTCCTTGACGACAGGCATGACGACGGATGTAAGCAGCTATATGTTCGGAAGCATACTCGCCATGAGCCGGGAGGACGTGGTCTTAAGTGCGTTCCTTTCCGTGATCGTTCTCGGGATGTTCGTTGTGTGCTACAACAAGGTGTTTGCGGTCACATTTGACGAGAGCTTCGCAAAGGCGACCGGAGTGGATGTTTCTGCCTATAACACGATCATTGCGGTCCTTACGGCAGTTACAATCGTACTGGGAATGCGGATGATGGGGGCCATGCTGATCTCAAGCCTTATCATCTTTCCGGCTCTTACCTCCATGCGTGTGTTCAAGAGCTTTTCCGGAGTGATCCTTTCATCCGGATGTATTTCCGTGATCTGCTTCTTTATCGGTCTGGTTCTTTCCTATGTCTATTCGATCCCGGCAGGAGCAAGCGTAGTTGTCGTGAATATCGCGATGTTTTTCCTGTTCTGTCTGGTAAGAAAAATTGGAAACCGATAGCCGGAGGCGGGGGTTGACTTTGAAAAAAAATGTGCTAAAGTTAATAGCAGGCAGTATTTGAGAATGGATATCAGAGTTTTATTAAGAAAGAAGGAGTCAAAATGACAAAGATCGATATTATTTCCGGTTTCTTAGGAGCCGGTAAGACTACATTTATAAAAAAGCTTCTGGAAGAAGCAATTGCCGGTGAGAAGGTAGTGCTGATTGAAAACGAGTTTGGCGAGATTGGTATCGACGGAGGTTTCTTACAGGATTCCGGTATTGAGATCCGTGAGATGAATTCAGGCTGTATCTGCTGTTCTCTTGTCGGTGACTTCGGAAGATCTCTCGCTGAGGTACTTACAAAGTATACACCGGACCGTGTGATCATCGAGCCCTCCGGCGTAGGTAAGCTTTCCGATGTGTGTAAGGCTGTCTGCGACGTAGCTGGGGAGATCGATGTGACCTTAAATGGTTCCGTTACCGTTGTTGACGCACAGAAGTGCAAAATGTATATGAAAAACTTCGGCGAGTTCTTTAATAACCAGATCGAGAGCGCCGGAACGATCGTTTTAAGCAGAACAGACGTGGCAGATGCCGATAAGGTGGCTCAGTGCGTAGAGATGATCCGTGAGAAGAATCCGAAGGCCGCTATCGTGACAACACCGATCAGCCGTCTTACCGGCGCACAGCTCCTTGAGATCATCGAAAAGCCGACGGATGATATGGCTGCGGAGCTGCTGGAGGAGGTAAAGCACCACCACGACCATCACGATCATGACGACGAGTGCTGCTGCGGTCACGACCATGAGCACCATCATGACCACGACCATCACGATCATGACGACGAGTGCTGCTGCGGTCACGACCATGAGCACCATCATGACCACGATCATCATGACCATGACGACGAGTGCTGCTGCGGTCACGACCATCACCACCATCATCACGGCCATGATGCAGACGAGGTATTCACAAGCTGGGGCTTAGAGACGAGCCGTTCCATGAGCCGTGAAAAGCTGGAGGAGATCCTTAAGGATCTGGCTCACACAGAGAAGTATGGTCAGGTGCTGCGTGCAAAGGGAATGCTTCCGGATGAGAATGGGATCTGGCATTACTTTGACCTTGTACCGGAGGAGACAGAGATCCGCGAGGGCGCCCCGATCTATACAGGTAAGGTGTGCGTGATCGGCTCCAAGCTTAAGGAAGATGAATTAAAGGAACTTTTCAAATAGAAGTCGGGGAGCAGAAACAATGAGCGGGAATAATCAGGAAAAAATGCCTGTGTTTTTGATCAATGGCTTTTTAGAGGCCGGTAAAACACAGTTTATCTCTTTTACTTTACAGCAGGAATACTTTCAGTCAGATGAAACGACGGTTTTGATCCTGTGTGAGGAGGGAGATACAGAATACGATAAGGAGCTGTTGAAAAAGACTCATACAAAGATCATAACGGTAGACAGTGCCGAGGAGATGGATGCTGATTTCTTTGGGCGTCTTGAGGCACTGTATGACCCGTGCCGTGTTCTGATCGAGTGGAACGGAATGTGGCCTCAGGATCAGCTGGTGCTGCCCCGGGAATGGGAGCTTTATCAGCAGATTACGATCATCGACGGCTCTACCTTTGAGCTTTATCTTAACAATATGAAGCCGCTTCTTGCCCTTCTGGTAAAGAATTCAGAGCTTGTCATCATGAACCGCTGTGACGACGTTCCGGACGAGAATATCACAAGATACCGTCGTGGACTGAAGGCATTAAACCCACAGGCTGAGCTGATCTTTGAGGATGCAGAGGGCGAGATCGAGCAGGAGGTTCTCGAGGAGGATCTTCCATACGATATGAAGGCCGATGTGATCGAGATCAAGCCGGAGGATTACGGGATCTGGTATATCGATGCTCTGGATAAAGAGGAAAGGTATAAGGGAAAGGTAGTGGAATTTACCGCAATGGTATTGAAATCCCCGGAATTTCCTAAAAACTACTTTGTGCCGGGACGTATGGCAATGACCTGCTGTGAGGCCGATATGACCTTCCTCGGCTTCGTATGCAAAGCGCGGGAGGCCCGCCTTCTGGAAACCGGAAAATGGGTGAAGGTCCGTGCGAAAATGGCTTACGAATACTGGCAGGACTATGACGGGATCGGCCCGGTCCTCTATGCAGAAAGCGTGGAGCCGGCAGAAGAAATTAAAGATATCGTACAATTTTAACCGAATCAAGTAAGTAGCGAAGCGGATTGCGAATATCCGCTTTACCCTACGGATACATTGCTTCCGATATACTGCTTTTGATGAATCGGAAGGCGTTGGCTTTAAAAATAAGGAGTACCCCCCATAGTCGATCTGAGACTATGGAGGGGTACTCCTTATTTGCTCTATAGGAAAGACCATGCTGCATTAAAGTGTGAAAGCCATGATTCCTATAGAGCAAAAATCCCCTCCGGGGGATCGCACTGCGGCGGAATGGAATAATGTCGCTAATGCGACCCGCCGCAGGCGGAGAATCCTGCAAAGCAGGATTCTATTTTGTTGATTTTTACGGAAATTATGTTAAAGTAGAATTATCACAAAACAGGGAAGGAGAGCTGTTAAGAAAAAATGGATAAGGATAAGTTTAAAGAAAAAATTAAACGTTGGTTATCAAGAGGGATGATTCTGCTGGGAGCAATTCTGCTTCTTTCGTGCTTTGCTCCGTGGCAGATATCCTCCAAAGCAGATTTCGGCGATTCCAATGACTATAGCAGCGACTGGTCCGGAGACAGCTATAGCAGTGACTGGAGCTCGTCCGATTATGACTCTGACTCTGACAGCAGCCCCTCGGATGGAGATGCTCTTATCTCTGTAATTGTGGTTGTGATGATCCTTGTGGTCTCTTATATCAACACGAGAAAAGAAAAGAAGGCTAAGAAAGAGATGGATACGAGCGTCGGAAAGAGCGTAAGCGGAAAGGGTTCCCCGGCCGAGCAGATCCTTGCACACGATCCGTCATTCTCGGAAAAGGATTTCTTAAGCTATGCATCCCGCGTATTTATCAATATCCAGACGGCATGGAGCGCACGGGATCTGGAGCCGGTACGGACTGTCCTGCATACCAACCTGTATGAGCAGACAGCTCGCCAGATAGAGAATAAAAAGAAGGACGGCATCATCAACCGGCTGGAGCGGATCTCGGTTACAAGCTGTGTGCTTTCCGGCTATGAGCAGGATAAGACGGATGAGTACGCTTATGTAACGATCTATGCACAGATGGTAGACTATCAGATCAAGGAGGATACCCAGAAGGTGATCGCGGGTGATCCGAATGCCCTTTGGTATCTTCAGTACCGTGTATGCTTTCGGAGACCTCTTGGAATGACAACAAGTGCTGAAGGCATCGGTGTGCGCTCCGCAACCTGCCCGATGTGCGGTGCCCCGCTGACAGCAAACGCATACGGAAAATGTGCTTATTGCGGATCGGTCATCAATACCGGTGAATACGATTGGGTGATCTCTGATCTCAAAATAATACGGAAAAATAAACAGAAATAATCAAAACGATCGGGGGCAAAAGCCCCCGATCGTTTTGATGTCTGCGGATTGTTCCGTGCTTCGCACTCTCACAACCCTAGCATCTTTACATTGGTGCAACCGGAGTCGGGCGATCCCGGTCAAATACTTCGGTAACATCAAAGAGATCACTAAGATGATCCTTCTTTGGATTTGTTTCCGGAAGATCATAATACATTCGATAACCATCAAGGTTACGTCTTCCCTGACGCATGTAGCTGTCTCCGAGCTGAACCCAGTAGGGGTTGGAATCTACGTTGCAGAAATAACGGAAGCCGCAGTCATACAGGTAGGAGAATTTTGCATTTTCCCTTGTGTAGGCATGCCAGTCACCGATATCTGCGCCGAAGGGATAAAGAATGATATCGGTATCGCCGATCAGAGTTTCCACACGATCTTCCCATTTGTCGGTATCAGTCTTGATCACGTCCAGAGAGCGGGAGGTCATGTTGATATGTCCCCAGCTGTGGGAGGCTAACTCCCAGCCGTTATCACGAAGGCATTGGGCAACCTTTTTTACCGTCTCCTTATCCTGCTCATAATTTGGATTAGAGTCCTTATATTCCGGATCTGTCCGATAGCCCAGAACTCCCTGATAGCCGGTAAAGGCGATTATCGCACGCGCCCCCTTGTAGGAGAAATCAGGATGCTCCTGAATAAAGTCCTCAAGAAGCGGTACAAGGTCGTAGGAGCCGGTGGATATCGTTCCGTCATCCATTTCCATTTCACAGGTAGGCTTTCCGTCTTCACCGATAACGATACGGGAGGCAAAACCATCGCCCTTCATGTACTCATAATAGCAGACATCATCCTGGGACATGACAAAGGGCTTCTTTCCCGGAGGAAGCATGATATTTCCTTCTACAAACTTTTTGTTTCCGTTCTCATCTGTTTCCTCATGGGCGATATCGTGTATCCGTACCAGCACATAGCCGCGTTCATACATCTGATCCAGGATCTTTAAAAATTCATTTTTAGTTGTCATAACCTGATTGTAGCCCTTTTCATCGGAATCTCCGTCGAAGGCTTTTGCATTATCCATGATGAGAGAGTGGAAGAACACATGGGTTATGGCATGGATGTCGGCACGCACCAGAGTGCCTTTTGTTTCTTCATATCCTGCGATTGCTGCGGCAACAGCAGGATCCTCGGAAAGCTCTGCGTTTTCGGACAGGAGGGCAATGGCACCGTCATAATCGTATCCGGCTGCCAGTTTTTCGGCAGATGCAAGGAGGGCGTCCACGCCGGCAGGATCGGCGGTACCTTCTGTTTCCGATCCGTCCCCGGTATCCGCCGGGAGCTCCGAGCCGGTATTCTGAGAAGGATCATCCGGAGCGGGATCGGACTGGTTGATCGTTTCGGAGCCCTGCTCGGCAATTTTATTTTTTTCATGCCGCAGGAACATCCACGCACATACCCCTCCTGCCAGCAGGATCCCGCCCACGATCAGGAGAGTGATTAGGATCCGTACCGTGCGCTGGCGTTTTCGTTGTTTTCTTCTTCGGGAAACGTAAGTGCGGCGCTGATTAAAATCTTCTTCAAATTGCATGATATCACCTCGAATGTTTAATCTATTTGTATAGGATCAGTATATCATAGTTTCCTGCTTCTGTCATGGAGATTGTATCAGGATCTGATACATAACTATGCTTGTATCTCCCATATTTTATAAGGAGGAGATAAGGTGAGAGGATAGGAAAAATTGAAAAGAGTAATGAGGCAGATGGTGTCCGGAATCTGTTCAGTGGTGTTAATGCTTGGGAGCCCCGGATATGCACCGGCATTCGGGCAATTTTCAGCGTCTGGTCAGAATTTAGCATCAGGAGCGTCTGGAGTGGCCGGAGCATTCTTTCCAACCGGGCAGACGCGAGGTCTTCTTCAGGCCGGGGTGACGGAAGCGCCGCACTCCGGGGAGCCGGAGGTTTCTGCTCCCTCGGCGCTTTTGATGGAGGCGAAAACCGGAACAGTGATCTATGAAAAAAATGCAGATGAACCGAGAAATCCGGCCAGTGTGACAAAGATCATGACCCTGATCCTGATCTTTGATGCCCTTGCGTCCGGACAAATCCGTCTGGAGGATCAGGTGGTGACAAGTGCTTATGCGAAATCAATGGGAGGCTCTCAGGTATTCCTTGAGGAGGGAGAGGTACAGAGCGTGGAAACGCTTATCAAGTGTATTGTGATCGCTTCCGGAAACGATGCCTCTGTGGCAATGGCAGAGTATGTCAGCGGAGATGAAGGTACATTTGTGAGAAAAATGAATGAACGGGCCGCCGGACTTGGAATGGAGCACACGAGATTTGTTGATTGCTGTGGCCTCACAACGGATCCGGAGCATGTGACCACAGCCAGAGATATCGCGCTGATGTCGAGAGAGCTGCTCACCAGATATCCGCAGATCACCGCATACTCTACGATCTGGATGGAGAACATCACACACGTTACGAAACAGGGATCAAAGGAATTTGGCTTATCGAACACAAATAAGCTGCTTAAAATGGCGGCAAACTTCCGGGTGACGGGCTTAAAAACAGGTTCCACCAGCATCGCAAAATATTGCCTTGCGGCAACAGCCGAAAAGGATGGAATCGAACTGATCGCGGCGATCATGGCGGCTCCCGATTATAAGACACGTTTCCGGGATGCCATGACATTATTGAATTATGGCTACGGAAACTGCCGTATGTATCGGGATGAGAGCATTCCGGCTTTGGAGCCGGTTTTAGTAAAAGGTGGGGTAAAGGATGAAGTAAAGGCGGAATATCGCGGAGAATTTACATACCTTGCACTTCACGGAGAGGATTTTTCCGGAATCAGCCGGGAGCTTATTGTGGATCAGTCCCTTCAGGCTCCGGTAAATAAAGGAGATGTGCTGGGCTATCTGATCTATAAGCTCGGCGAGGAGGAGCTTGGACGTGTTGCGATCGAGGCATCGGAGGCGGTAGAAAAGGCCGGGTTTGCAGACTACTGGCGGAAGGTGCTGAAGCGCTGCTTCATCGCATGAGAAAAAAGGGTACCGCAAAACGGAAGCGTCATTTTGCGATACCCTCACTTTTTTATTCTCCGAATCTTTCAGCAGCAGTTTTCAGCATTTCACGGATTGGGAGATTATATGGACAGCGGGTTTCACATACCCCGCAGCCGATACAGGCGCTTGCCTTTACTGCCATAGAGGAGTAACGATCCTTTGCCCAGTCCCCGAGGCCGTAGCGGTCTAAATAGCCCTGGAATAAGAATACGCTGGGAATATTGATGCCCACCGTACAGGGAGCACAGTAGTTGCAGCGGCGGCAGAAGTTTCCGGTAAGCTGGCTCTTGATCTCAGAAATTTTGGAAAGCTCTGTTTCTGTTAAAGGAGCTTCATTTTCCGCAGCAGCAAGATTCTGCTCGATCTCCTTTAGATCATACATGCCGGGGATCACGACAGTTACGTCCGGGTTTGCGCAGATATAGCGGACTGCAACGGCACCGTCCTCAATAGCACCTCCGGCCAGAGGCTTCATGGCGATAAAGCCTACATTCTGCTCCTTACATTTTTTGATGAGCTCCTCACCCTGATTCTCTACGATATTGTAAGGGAACATGATGGTCTCTACCCACGGGAAGGACAGCGCTTTTTCAAAAACCTCAGTAGAGTGTGCAGTAAGACCGATATGGCCGATCTTTCCCGCTGCTTTCGCCTCCATAAGGGCTTCTAAAGCACCGCCCGGAGCAGTAACCGTATCAAGATCCTTCATACCCGGGTTGTGGATCTGATAGAGATCGATATAGTCGGTACGAAGATTTCCGAGACTGATCTCAATATCCTTAGCCATTGCCTCTTTTGTGCGCGCCATGGACTTTGTGGCAAGAATAAACTTGTCGCGAAGGCCCTCTAACGCTTCGCCGAGATAGCCCTCACTGACGGTATAGCCCCTTGCGGTATCGATGTAGTTGATCCCCTTTTCTGCCATAGCCTTTACTAATTGTGTCGTTGTTTTGGCATCTGTCCTCTGGATCGGGATGCCGCCGAAGCCGAGACGGGAGATCTTAAGACCGGTTTTTCCAAGTGTTACATATTGCATAGTATTTCTCCTTTGAATAAAGCGTCATTCGTATCTTGAAAGCAAATAAAGTATAGCACATCCGGAATAAAAATGGAATCTGCGGAAACGATATTACTTTGGGATTATTTCGCCGCTTCTTTTGAGTATTCCGTTGTCACCAGCTCCTCGTAGGGGACTCTGGCCTTCAATTCCCCGGCTTCCTCTAATATGTTCTGGAGAAGGTCGAAGCTTTCTTTTTCAAATATCGTGTTTTCCTTCCATGTATCCTGCGCCTTGTAACGCTCAACGATCGTGGCAATGACGGACTCCTCCGTTTCCTTAAACTGCGGTTTTATCGTGCGAGCAATTTCTTCTGACGAGTGGGTATTCACATAATCAAGCCCTTTTTGGATCGCATTGGTAAATTTCTGGATCGTTTCCGGATTTTTTTCGATAAAGCTTTTCTTCGCACAATAGGCGGTGTAGGGCACATAGCCGGATTCTTCACCGAGAGATGCGACAACATAACCGTTTCCGGCAAGCTCCAGTCCCGTAGCAAAAGGCTCAAATTCAACGGTGTAATGCAGAATACTGCCCTTGCATTTATAACAATAATTTCACATCTTTTATCTGTCTGGTTTCTGGATCCACCAGGATTTCTTCAATTGTTTGTTTCCAAAAGGCACGTTTATGTTCATTGTCTAATCGCATATAAAGAATCTTCCAGTCACCAGAAAATCGTTCTGATACGCATTTTAAATTTTCCTTTTGCAATTCCGCTTTCTGATCACTTACTTCGGAAAGAGCTGCTGTAAGGCGGATATATTCTTGGTCATAATAATCATCAGAGAGCCGCCCTTTTTGATACATTGTATTTAAGCGATTGATTTCATCCTGGATGGACTGGGGTGATCGGACAGGCTTGGCAGAAGCTCCGGCTGGTTCCAGGCATATATCAATTCGAGCTGCTTCAAGGATGGAGTCCATGTGTTCCAGCAGATATTTTTCGATAGCGCTTTCTCTGAGAGAAGCACCTGGGTGATATCGGAATTTTCCCATACAATTATACCGGACATCACAGTACGCGTTGCCGTTTTTTCGTACAGCTTTTCGCTGGCGTCCGGAAAATTTGCAGCCGCAGATGGGACAGGTGATAAGGGAACTGAATATATAGGTATATCCACTTGGGCTCCAGGACTTTGCCTGTCTCGACTTAAGGAGGGCATGGTATTGATCCATAGTCATGTATGGTTCACAGTAAGGCTTTCCATCCTTATCCATACCAGCATATTTCGGATTGTGAAATATTTTATCAACCTTATAGTAGCCGGGGCCATTCTCACCATATTTGTCAGCAATGTACCGGGCCGTATGGCGAATAGAAAAACAGGCAAAATAATACTGGATAGCATCCTCCACAATAGATCTGGTGGCAGGATCCTTTTTAATGTACCCGTTTTCTATGATATATCCGTATGGAGCACATTTTCCTGTAACACACATTCCCTTCGCACGTTTATAGTCAAATACAGCTTTGATACGTTCAGAGGTCCGATCGCACTCTGCCTGGTTTACGGATAACATAATATTGATAACCATCTGTCCGTTTGCGGTGGAAGAATCGTAATTTTCAAATATAGTCTTCCAATAACAATGATTCTCTCGAAGAATCTCCTCAGTGATGTTATAGTCTTTAATGTTTCGGAACCAGCGATCCAGTTTAGTAACAAGAATCATATCGATCTTATTCTGACGGACATCTTCTAACAGGCGCAAAAGGCCTTTACGGTGAGACATGCTTTTCCGGGCCGAGATACCTTCATCGGCATAGACACCTACGATGATATAACCGTTTTTATTTGCGTAATCCTCTAACGCCATACGCTGGGCCGGAAGGGACAGTCCATTTAGATGCTGTTCTTCAGTGCTGACACGGATATAGATACCAGCACGGCAGGCAGGTGGTGTTTTTAACATAGAATCATCTCCTTGTGATAGAGTACGAAAAAATGGGTATAAAAAGAACGCCCCTTGTCAGGACGCTTCGGAGATGATATAATTCAGGTGTTCAAGACTGATTATATCTTCCGGAGCATCCGGCAAGAGAAAATCTATGTAAAGCCGTTCGGTGCTGGTAACACCGGGCGGTTTTGCTGTTTATAAAGTTTTAATGGGTTACAGCAGATCAAGGATCCGAATCGTCAAACCATCATAAATTGCAACAGGAATCTCTTGGCTGAAAGTGTAGATCACCGGTGCTGCATCATCTTCGTAGTGGTACACGGTGGTTCTTTCTTTGGCAGGATCCACGATCCAGTATTCCCGGACGCCGGCCTGGGAGTAGATCATGTTCTTTAGGCCATAGTCCATTTTGCGGCTGGCCGGAGAGACAATCTCGAAAATGAGATCCGGAGCTCCGGAGCATCCGCGGTCGGTCAGCTTATTCGGGTCACAGATCACGGAAACGTCGGGTTCCACCCAGTCCTTATCATCGGCGTCGAGGTTAACGGCGAAGGGAGCAGGGTATACCTCGCAGGATCCGTGGTTTTTCTTAATGTACTCCCGAATTGTAGCAGACAGCTCCATGACAAGCTTCTGGTGGATCCGACTCGGCGGAGCCATGTCGTAAAATTTGCCGTTGATCAGCTCGGCGCGTTCTTCTTCTGGTAAGTTCCAGTAGTCTTCGGATGTATAATGGTCATTAAGTAATGGCATTGTAACACCTCCAAATAAAATCCGTTAAGAATCTTTAGAAGATAATTTCTTCTGTTGTTCTCGTTCGAGTTGCTTGATGCTTTTTTCAGGCGTAGGAAGATCTTCGGGCATGGTGCCACCCAAATCGGCAATCGTTTGGCGAACTTTTTTCCCAACGTCATAATGAGTTTGGTTAGCATTTTCTTTGCCTTTAACATTGTCACGTCTTAATTTTGCTTCTGTTTGTGTGGCGCGGAAAAGATTCGCAGCTAATTCTTCATGTCCCATATAATCTAAAATATCTTGGTTTTTCTTGAGCTTTTTCTTGGCATGAATATCCTTCCTAGATAATCCGCCGTAAAGTCCCTGGTATCCCTTGTTTTGGAATATCGCATAATCCATAGGTTCAATGACCCCGGCGTTATGAGCTGCATCTGCTAAAGATTTATTATGTTCCTTCATTTCTTGACGGATTGCTAAGCGCTTCTGATCGTCTGTGAGTTCATCATAGTTTTCAAGAAGTTCTTGTTGACGGGTTTTGACAGCAAAGTAAGTTTGACCAAGTGCAATTACTTTTTTTCGAGGATCACCATTCTGAACAATTAAATAGCAGGCATAACGGGAGAGTTCATAATCATCAAGCTTACGTGTAGCACCAGATCCGATAGAGACCATTTTCCCGACCTCAGCAAAATGGTCAGATACAGAATAATCACTGTTGCTACAGGATTCAATAGCACGATCAATTACCTTTTTAAAATTCCCCCATTTGGTATAATTTAAAGCTTCTTGTAATTCTCTTGCATACCAAAATTCCTGCCCATATTCATTTACATGCCTGATTGATTCAAAAAGTGATTCGCTATAGTCTACTTCCTTTTCGGGACTGGATGGAATAGAGCGTGCCCTGTTCCGAATTTCCATTATTTTTGCTTCGAATTCTTCCTGTGTCATATCATTACCTCCGTCAGGATTGTGTTGATTATCATTATAGAAAAAGAAATGGTCCACCTTCTTCCAATTTTGTCGTAGTTCTATATTTTCTCCATTACCGCCAGATGCGTCTTGCATTTGACAAATCATTTTCAACCCTGTATAATATACTTAACAAGAGAACCGAAAGCTGGGTGAAGTCCAGCCGCCGGCGAGAGTAATTTACTAAAAGTAGCGCCTTATCTTACCAGGACAGGGGCGCTACTTTTTGTGTTTGCTGAGAGTAAAAACAAGAGTAACGATTGAACAGATCATGCTCACAAAGGCGAATAAATCGCTGTATGTAACCATGTATACCAGCTCCTTCCTAAAAAGTCCGGGAGCTGGAGTATCGCCCCTTCGGTTCCCCGGGTAAGTATATTATTTTCAAGGTTCGTTTTATATCTTCTCCATCACAGCCAGATGCGGCTTAGGTTTGACAAATCATTTTGCAATGAAAGCCAGTTCCTTTATTCATCATCATCAGAGTCATCACTTAGATCAGAAGTATAGGGAGTATCAGTAGATTGAGACTGTCTAAATTCTTCAGCAAGCATGGTTTTGTTAAATTCAGCAGTCGGATCCAGTTCGTTTACGAATGCCTCCAATTCATCAATCGTTGAATAGAAGAATTCCTTACGCATATTCACTTTGTTTACACGTTTATCATTTAAAATGGTATGTAATTTATTCTCTAAGCTGACGGCATCATCAGAGAAGATGAAACTGTGAACATCAAATTTAAATGGTACGCTGGCACTTCCGAGTTCATCCACACGCTCTTGAGGATCCATTCTCCGGGTCATTCCGATTTTGAAAACATTTTCTCCAAAGGAACCAAGGTTACTGATAACATAAACATTTCCAGCCTTACCATTTTGAAGCTTACTGATTTCATCTTTCTTTATAGTTACATCAGATAATTGTCCTTGTAGTTCTAAAATTTTTGATTTCAAAGCAGCTATCTGTGCTTCATCTTCTGTACTAGAAAGTGCTTCATTTGCCTTTTCAATCTCTGCCTGATATTTGGCTTCTTCCTGTTCGATTTTCTTACGCTGTTGTTCAAGAAGTTTGCGTTCTTCAGCTTCTTCACGCATTTGCTGTTTGAGTGCAAGTTGTTCTTGTCGGGCCTGCTCTTTTTTTACATAATAGTTGTATTCAATTTTCACCGCATCAATAAATAAATATTCAATTTCGCCAATAAAACGAGTGAGTGTTCCGACAATACTTTTATTGCCATCTCCTGCAATCTGGAGATATTTTCGTGTAACATTTTTTACCTTTTCAACGGACTGATCCAATTTTTCATATTTTAAATCGTATAAGATGTTTTGCAATTCGGCTCGAAGTGCAATGACCATTAACTGATAAATAGCCTGATTTGCTTTTGTAGTATATCGGGCAGCGTAAGAAGATAAGAGGCGATCGATTGCTTTATCATTTTCTCTAAAAGTATTCCTTAAAGATTTTATATCCATGGAATGCAATTTTAAAATAACACTAGGAGCGTAGGAGTCATAAGCAGCCGAATCAGAACGAGATAAGCGCGCTGTGCTATCAGTTTCAAGAAAGTTTGAAATACAATATTCGACGCTTTTATATAGTTCTTTTGAACGCATTAGTTTTCGGGTTTGAGATGCGACTTGTTTATTTAGTTTTTCTTGCTTTTCTTGCAATTGAAAGATTTCTTCACGCAGGCGAGAAATCAGTGTATTCTGGGCTGCCATACCTTCATTGAGATTAGCAATTTCCTTTTTTGCGTCTGCTATTTTCTTCTGTGCGTCTTCATACTCATCACATCCAAAAGAAGCTAAGCGTTGTTTAAGCTGTTCATTCTCTGCTTTAATTTCGTTGATCCGAAAAATATCAAAAAAACCCATTTGTATCCCCCTCATATAGTATTTTGATAATTTATTGTTTATAGTTTCTCCATTACCATAAGATGTGGCTCAAACATGATTACATATCCATCTTGCTCCGTATAACATCCGTATTTTGCACGATAACATTCCAAGGCTTCGTTCAGAAATTCTTCTGATACTTCCAGACATTGTGACAATTCATGCAGATTATGGCAGTGTTTGCGGTATCCTTCAATAATGCCGGAGAGTCCGATCCGGCGGTTGTATGCCCAGAATCGGGCGATGCGTTCCTGCTTTCTGGCATTTGCGGTGTCCTGGTCTATGATGCGGCCGACCGTTGTGTAGTAGTGGCCAAGTTCTTCGGCTAGGACATCAGCTTTTTTAGAAAGAGTAGGAATACTCCTGCGAATAGCGATTCTTCTTCCTTTGATTCTGCCATCGCTGATCGGCAGGTCTTTTTCTTTTACTGTAAGTCCAGCTTTCTCAGCTTCAATTAGTAAATCCTCATAGGTCATGCGGCAATCACCTCATTAAAAGTTTGGATCATCCATAATATCATCTTCTGCCTGGATGGAAGCGGCAGTACGGTCAGAGTCAGGAATATCGGTGCGGTCATGAGCAGCATCGGCATCTAAATAGGAGCGATCAGGAAGCTGAGTGACCTTATTTGTTTCTTTGGCGTCGATGGATCGTTGGTATTCTTTATTTAAAACAGTATCGACCATATCTTTTCCGTGTGGGTCAAGTTGGCGATATTTTTTTATGAGATTAAATTCAGGAATTGTAACGCCATCATCTGGAATTATTGGTTGAAGAAAGTAAGAGGCTCTTACTTTTAATGCTCCACAGATATAAGAAAGCATATCTAAATCTGGTTTGCTAACACCTTTTTCCCAGTTACTAATAGTTGTATTTGTAGCACCGATTATTTTAGCAAGTTCGGACTGCGTGAGACCTGCAGAGGTGCGGGCTTGTTTTAACTTTTCGCCAAATGTCATGTTCATACCTCCTTATAAGACGATACTACAATATTATTTAGAAAATGTAAATAGAAATTCCAATAATTTTGAAATTTATTTAAAAAATCATATTGACAATTCAAGACTATTGGAATATTATAATAATGAAATCCAAGATAATTGGAAAAGAGGTGATGAAATGAAAGTTTGCTTGGAGATAAAAAAATATTTGGAGGAGAATGGAATCTCTCAAGCGCACGTTGGAAAAAGAGCGGGACTTAATTTAACAAAATTGAACATGGCTTTAAACGGAAACAGAAAAATGACCCTTGAGGAATATGCTGCGATCTGTGGCGCGCTGGGAGTGAATACAGATTTCTTCTTAAAACCAAGATTACCGTCTAAGGAGGTGGTTGATGGACAGTGAAAAAAAGAATCCATCCCAGTGGAAGGAATGGATTCTCATTCTATTAATGGTTACTCAGATTTTGACGATTGCGTATTTTCGGCAGGAGAATCAGGAGTTGTGGAATGCTGTAGTTCAGCAGAGTCAAGAGTTGGTTCAGCAGAAACAGGAGTTGTGGAATGCTGTAGTTCAGCAGAGTCAAGAGTTGGTTCAGCAGAAACAGGAGTTGGTTCAGCTTGGTCAGCGTTTGATTGAGCATCAGCAGAATGACATTCTGCATAAGACGTCATTAAATCGACTTCTGGAGAATTGGATTCAGAATCCAACCTGCAGTAAATAGCTTCCAATGTTTTAAGACCTTTTAAACAAGCTTCGTATTGTTTTTGTTGAATTTTAATCATCTCATTATTCTGCTGGATAGTGCGATCATTTTGCTCAATGATGGTTTGGTTTTGCTCAATGATGATTTCGTTCTGCTGAATAAGTTTGGCATCATTTTCCATTTCTTCCTGGTGGTATTGCTTCTGCCAAGCGGTGGGAGAAAGGCTCATGATATATGAGGTAAGCCAAAGTATTAAGGGAAATAAGATGGATCCAATTAAAAACTGAGTTTGCGCTGGTGATAACTTAATTATAGCTCCGCAATGAGTTGATGGGTTTAATTTTTTGTCATACTCAAAATCATCAGGAATAAGTTCAGCGGGAATTTCAACATATGCAGGTGTTATCTGTATTGCATTGAGTGCTGATAGCAAAGGACCAATCCCACATGATAGTTGAGCACCAATTTGAGCAGCATTTTGGAACGCAAGTGAATTGGAAATGGGTGAAATGGTATTTTGTGCAGCAGCAACCGCAGAAACTCTAAAAAGTTCTGAGAAGTCGGCTCCACATATTTTGGGATAAGAATTGATCAGAGTATGTAGGGTATTGTCAGTGGTTTGGAGTCCGGCTGCTAATGCGGTTTGACCGCACATGGAAAGGACCTGCTGGGTGCTTGTGAGAACATCGGTAGCATAATTCGAATAGTGTTGCCGAACAATAGAGCCCATATTTTCATATAGAGCCTGTTGACGCTTGGCAAAATCAGCAATCGGTGATTGATAGAATTTGTTGATTCGATCTATTTGGGCTCCGATCTGTTTAAAGGAGTGGAAGTAATAATCATTTGGATTCATAGTTTTACCTCGTTGCGAGATGGAAAGGTTACGATTCTAATTTTACAAAGATGAAATTGGAAAATCAATAGTTTTGTTTGGAAAATCGTTAGTAAATGTGAGGTGTACGATGGACTACTTGTTCGCAACAGAGGACGAGAAGGGAGCGTGAGAGCAGAGTGAAGAAACCAGATCCCTATGACATCGCAATTGTAATAAATATTATTAACCTGTTATTAATATTTTTTTGCCACATTATTTTGCCAAGATACTCTTAACCAATTCTATGATTTCGTTATGATTCACGGCAAATTCCATGAGTGCACAGAGGGCGGCGATTCCTACGGAAATCCATCCTTTTAAGTCTCGCTGCTTGGAAATTGCAACAGCAACATCGGCTTGGCGTTTGGCACTTTCGGCAATTTGAGAAGAATTACGGGCTTGGTTCTCAGCATTTAAGGAAATTGTATTTACAGTCTTACATAAGGCCTTTGCTGAAGAAGCTTGATCATAGGCCTGTTCAGCGATATGTTCCAAAGACTTTACCTGACGATCCATAAGATCCTGTTTTTCTTTTAAAACAGAGTCGAGGTAGTTGATGATTCTGGTTGAGTCACTTAAACAGGCTTCGCGGATGTCGTCCAGTTCCTCATCAGATAAAGTTAGAGATTGATTAAAAGGATCTCTATATAAGTCCTTGAGGTATGAAGGAACCATTTTATCAACTAGGTCTTTTGAAATTTCAAGATCTTTTTCTAAGTCAGAATCTGTTTTGGGAATGGCGGGTCTTAAGAATGGTGTTATATCAGTAGGCATGAAACTCTCCAATTATATGTACTCGGCGGTGCAACGCCTGTAAGAAAAGTATAACGCAAGGGAGATATGGAAGCAAGCATACAAGAACGAGAAGGGAGCGTGAGAAAAACGAAATACGGAAATATCGAAGCCGAACGAGTACGCCTTGGATTATCAAAAGATGATTTTGCAAAATCCTTGGGTATCTCGATCAAAACATATTACAACTTGTTAAATGGTACGACGCCGATACCGATTGATGCTCTCATGAAGATGTCGAATATCTTCAATGTATCATTGGAGTATCTTCTGGGCTTAACAGATATCAGAAGGAGAGGGGTGCGAGAAATAAGTGCCAAGACCTGTGACCTGATCGCAGAGTTAGAAGTGAGAGAAGGTGTTGAAAAAATTATGGCAGAACCTTATCAGAAAAAAGAGGTTTCTGTGGAAGGTCCTGCCGTGATTTTAGTCGTTACTGATTAACCGATCCTTTGGTAACCATATTTTGTTTGCAATGGAAGACGAGAAGGGAGAGTGAGAGAGATGGATAAATTATTGCTGAATACAATGAAAATAATTTCCTGTGAACTGGGAGTCATTATTGGTCTTTTGCTTTCAATTGGCACTAGGCTCTGAAAGGAGGAGTAAGTGGTGTGGATCACAAGTAAAATGTGGGTGCTTCTGAATGTGCGGGTAGGCCAGTTGGAGAGACAGAGGAAACTGTCAGCGGATGAGATTGCTGAGGCAGTGCGTAAATATCTGAAAGAAGAACTACGGACTGCCGGATCGGTAATGGATAAGAAGACTGAGGAACATGTATATGTTTCGGAAAGAATTACCAACATTTCTGAACTGGAGCGGATCATAGAGAAAGAACGCAATGCATTATCGATGTTGTTGTCCCAACTTGAAAAAGAGGATATTCCGATCGATGAAGTGAGGAAAAGAATTAAAGGAATTTTGCAGCTTCATAATCAGGCATCCTCTTTTGAATTTCATTTAGAGCGGAGAAAAACTACAGACCGTATTTCGTGAGATCAATAGAATCTTCGAATTTGTCAAGTAAATTGCAGTTGCCGCCATTCGGACATGAAAAGTATTTTATAGATTCGTTCTGCTCATAGGGTGGTAATTTACTATTTTCAACGATGAACAGGTGGCATAAAGAAAAGAAGCGTTGTCTGTGTATGCATTTATCTGGTATTTACCAGTGATAATGACGCGATCTTCAAGAAAAGGACAGCGCACATTCTTAGCGATGGTTGTGTAATAGGACATTCAAAGTCTCCTTTCTTCTGTACTCGGCTCTGGCGGGAGACTGTATGGAAAGTATAACGCAAGGGAGGCATGGAAGCAAGAATACGAACGCGGAAGGGGGAGAGCACAATCAAGAAGTTTTGCCGGGATCCGATGAGTGTATAAGGTAGCTACATTCTGATAGTTCAAGCACGCTTAGTGCAGGAACCAAGGACGAACGATATCGCATATGATGAAGGAAGAAGGAGGTGCTTTACATGAGTACAGAAAAAGTGATTGCAATATTGGCAGCATTACTTGCGGACCAAGAAAATGTAAAAGTATCTTACGAAATTCACAAGGATAATTACGCTGAAGGAAAGACCGCCTAATGGCGGTCAAGTAGGACAAGCAATAAGAGAGGAGAAAGAAACGAATGAATGAAAAGGATGAGAGGACGGCAGGCGCTCTGCCAGAGCTGCGGCCGGGTCTGGAATATATCCCGGTCACGGCAGATCCGAGGAGAGTACACATGTCCAGAGTGTGCGAATCCGGAGTATCGGCGGCGAAGGAAGATCCCCCGGTGGTTATGGTGATCGATAAGATCAGCAGCCTGATCAGCGGGCTGACAAGCCTCGGGATGATCTACGTCTTGATACGAATGCTGATGATGGTGTAGGAGGTGGAAGGTGTGAAAAAGAAACCTACAGAGAAGATGGGGGATGTGAGGACGCTGGCAGATGATGCCGCAGAGCTGTTTGAACGTGGCGAAAGCGCCGACTATGTTATTGCATATTTCTCGGGCGTTTTTAAGGCAACGGAGGAGTACGAACCGGATAAGACGTATCCGGTGACGGAAATCCATGAGCTGTTTGAGATGTTGTATCTCAAGGTCATGGAGAAATTTAAAGAATGATCCCCATAACGAAGCGGCAACTCCGAGGGGATCACAAACAAAAACATTACATCTCTATTTTAGAGGAGAAAGAGGAGAAAATCAATGGTAAAAGTAACAATTGAGAAAGATGGAAAAACCAAAGTTTATACAGGCGAGTCGGTGATCGGAATGACGATGTCCAAAAAGGAGCTGGATGACGAAAAGGTAACGTATACAGGGGATAGATTTGGAATGATCGACATGGATGGGGAATATCTTTCCAAGCTCATTGTAGAGTTTATCCGTGACCTTTTTAAAGAGGTTCATGAAACTCCGATTGATTACCTTGATGCTATGGTGCAGACGTCAGAATTGCTGACTAAAACTACCGGATTAGCCATCGCAGAAAATGCCGATGTATTAGCAGATGCGCTTAAGGACATCTTGAAAGCAGATGCACTCCAGGACATCTTGAAGGGAGAAAAAGCCTAATGTCTGCCGAAAAGTACATACTTCCAGACCGGGCCGCCTGGCTTGACGCAAGAAAGAACCATATTGGTGGATCTGATGCAGCGGCCTGTGTGGGCATGAATCCGTATAAAAACAATGTCCAGCTGTGGGAAGAAAAGATGGGCATGGTACTTCCGGAAGATATTTCGGAGAAAGAGTATGTCCAGTACGGGACAGAAGCGGAGAAATATCTTCGTGAGCTCTTTGCATTGGACTTTCCGGAATATCAGGTTCTGTATGATGAGAACAATATGTTCCTGAATCCGGATTTCCCATGGATGCACGCGTCTCTGGATGGTGAATTGGTGGATCAGCGGGGACGGCATGGGATTCTGGAGATCAAGACGGCCAACATTCTGCGGAGCATGCAACGTGAAAAGTGGAATGACCGGATCCCGGATAATTATTATTGCCAGATTTTACATTATCTGGCAGTTACAGAATGTGATTTTGCTGTGCTGAAGGCACGGCTAAAGAGTGAGTGGAATGGTGAATTGATTATTCGGGAAAAACACTACTTCATAGAGAGAAGTGAAGTGGAAGAAGATATAAAAATGCTGGTAGAAGCGGAACGTCGGTTCTGGGAATGCATAAAGAGCGGACGCAGGCCGGATCTGATCCTCCCGGTTATTTAGAAGGAGAATAGTTATGGAACTGAAGATTTACAGCCCGCAGGATGCGGGATTCATCCAGCGGATCGATTGGAACTTTGAGGAACTGAAGGCGGAGATCACCGCGGCATCACAGGAATATGAGACCTCTGTATATACGGATGATACGATCAAGGCGGCAAAGGCTGACCGGGCAAAATTTAATAAATTCGTGGATGCCCTGAATGGAAAACGCACAGAGATCCGTAAGAAGCTGCTGGAACCGGACGAGCTGTTTGGTCAGCAGGTGAAAGAGCTAACAGGTATCGTAAAAAGAGCTATTGATAATATTGACAGTCAGGTTAAGGATTATGAAGAACGTCAGAGGATCGAGAAGAAAGAGAAGATCCGTGAGTTTTATGATGAGAACATCTTTGATATGGAAAAGTATCTTCCGTTTGAGCGCGTGATCAAGCCGGCATATCTGAATGCGTCCACGAGCATGAAGTCCATCAAGGAAGAAATCATGGCAACGATCCAGAAGGTATCGGAAGGCATTGCAATACTGAATGAGGTAGACAGCCCGTATGTAGCTGATATGAAAGCAGAGTTCTTAAAGACCTATGATATCGGTGCAGCATTAGCAGTTAAGAACAGTCTGGAAGCAGCAGAGAGAAGAAGGCAGGAGTATGAAGCAGAGCGTTCCAGACAGAGGGCAGAGAGGGAAGCAAAGGAAAAAGCCGAGGCTGAGAAGCTGATCCGGGCAGGCAAGAGGGAAGAATCGGTACCGGAGCAGCTTCATCAGGACGTACCGAAGGCAGCAGAAGAACAGAAAACAACACCGGAAGAAGAAACGGTATGCGCTCTTGATTTCCGCGTATATGTAACCAAAGCTCAGATGACGGAACTGAAACAGTTTTTACTTAACTCTGGAATCCGGTTCGAGCCGGTACCAAAGCACTAAAGGAGGATATTAAATTATGGCAGTGGGAAACAGTCTGGTAGGAAAAACACCACAGAAAATGGAACGGGTGGAATTTGAAGTATCCGGAGAAAAGATTATTCTTTCTCCGCAAATCGTGCGGGATTATCTTGTGAGCGGAGATAAGGAGCGCGTGTCCCTGCAGGAGATCGTGATGTTTATCAATCTCTGCAAATACGTCGGCCTGAATCCGTGGCTGAAGGAAGCATACTGCATTAAATTTGGCAATGAGCCGGCATCCATGGTTGTCGGCAAGGAAGCGTTCACGAAGCGTGCGGAAAAAGCCCCGGGCTTTGATGGTTACGAAGCGGGCGTGATCCTTATGTCCGGTAATGAACTGGTATATAGGAAGGGAACCTTAAAGCTGCCGGAAGAAACGCTCGTGGGCGGTTATGCTGAGGTATATCGGAAGGATCGATCCCATTCCTACCGTATCGAGGTATCCTACGATGAGTATGCGGGCAGAAAGAAGGACGGCACGTTAAATAGCCAGTGGTCGAAGAAGCCGGCAACCATGATTCGTAAGGTTGCACTGGTGCAGGCATTACGTGAGGCATTCCCGGAAGATCTCTCCGGACTCTATAGCGCGGAAGAAGCCGGAACGGAAGAATCAGCATTCCTTACTTTTCCGGATGTGGCTGTGGAGCAGACTGCAGCAATCCCGGCACAGGAGCAGACTGCAACGGCAGCTCCATTACAGCAGGCAGCACAGCCGGAGAATGGAGAACAGATGGAAATGGCGGAAGCATTCTTTAATCATTAAATTAAAATGCGGAAGCAGGAAAGGAGGTGAGGACAAGTGGGAAAGATTACATTTGATACGATTGCCGGAGGAGAATTGGCTGAAAAGTTCCGAGTGGCTTTGGCCCAGATCGGGAGGAATATATTAGATCCCAATATGGATCCGGATGTTTCTCGTGGGATGGCGATTAATTTAAAGTTTAAGCCCAATGAAGCAGGCGGTATCAATGTGGAGTTTGACATCAAGACAAAGCTTGCGGGCTTCCGAAAAGGAAAATCCTTGTTCCTGATCGGACAAGATGCACGAACCGGACGGATCGAGATGTCGGAACATAATAACAACCGCCCGCAGGTAGTGTATACCGATCGAGATGGGCATGTAACAAAATGCGATCCGGAAACCGGTGAGATACTGGTAGAAGAACAGACAGGACCAATTGATCTTAGAGTCAATTGATCGCAGGGACAATGGAAAGCAGATAAAAAGGAGAAACAATGTTAGAAGGATTAAGAGAAGCTTTACAGTATGTGGTAGGACTTGGGAATGCAGCAGAGAAACCTCAGACCGTTGAAATATGTGGCGAGATATACGCAAACAAGCGTCTGGAGCGTTATGGAGCGCCAAAGAGAGCCAGTGCGATCGAGGCATCTTCCCTGTCATCAATGGTGGATTATATAGCAGAATGCGCGGATGAATTCCCGGTAGGACGCAAGATGATTATCTGGATCGAGGATCCGGAAACGGTAAATCTTATGTCCGCACTGGATGCAGAAAGGAAAAGAGAGTTCCTGTTTACCAGTAAGGCGGAGATCTCGAAGTATCACTTTGATCACTGGTATGACCAGGAGCGTTTCATGATCGAAATCCAGTCAAACTTTGCACCAAGTCAGGATCGCGATATTCTGGTCAAGTTTGCCGGTAACGTGGAACAAAAAAATAATACTACATATTCGGACGATGGAAAAACTCAGGTTGCGACCATGAGCACAGGTGTTGCTTCAAAGTCAGATGTGATCGTGCCGAATCCGGTTTTTCTGGCTCCATACCGCACCTTTCAGGAGATTGCACAGCCATACTCGAACTTCGTATTCCGCATGGGAGACAAGCAGATTCCGGCCTTCTCCTTAATTGAGGCAGAGGGCGGAGCATGGAAGAACGAGGCAGTTGCCCGTATTAAGGAATACTTTTATTCCGAGCTCGCGAAGAAACTTACGGAAGAAGAATTGGGGAGGTTCGTGATCATCGGGTAGAGCATAAAAAGACAGCCATCTCCTCCCTTGAGGTGTCACAGAATATCCCGGCGTTTTGGCTGTCGGCGCCGGGGATTAAAGGAGAGGACGTATGAACAGCAGACAGAAGGGAAGCCGCGGGGAACGGGAGCTGGCAAAGATTTTCCGGGAACATGGATATGAGGCAAGACGCGGGCAGCAGTACTGTGGAGCCTCCGGAGATGCAGACGTGATCGGGCTTCCGGGGATCCATGTGGAGTGTAAGAGAGTTGAAAAGTTAAATCTTCTGAATGCGATGGAGCAGGTCGTGCGGGATGCGAGGGAGGGAGAGCTGCCGACAGTCTTTCACCGACGCGATCGGTGCGAATGGCTTGTTACGATGCGGTTAGAGGATTGGTTTTCCTTGTTTCGTGAATGGGAAGCAGGTATGGATTTGATACAGAAAAATGAAAGGTAGGTGACTGCCTTTATGAATTATATTGCCCAGATCAATGCGTTCTGGGATTCGGCCACAACAAATCCGTTGTCTACAGGGCAGGTGTCGTTATACTTCGCATTATTGCATGTATGCAACAGGAGCAACTGGACAGAGTGGTTTGCAGCGCCGAATCAGGTGCTCTCGGTACTGACAGGTTTATCCAGGTCAGGAATACTGAAAGCGAGAAACGAATTGAAGCAGAGAGGGCTGATTGACTTTCAGGAAAAAGCTACGAAGGCAACCAAATATAAGATCACTATAGCAAATAGTACGCAAGTTAGTACGCAAATTGGTGTGCAAAACAGTACGCAAATTGGTGACACATTATATAAACATAAACAAAAACATAAACTAAACAAAAAGAGTACTGCTGACGCAGTACAAGAAAAGTCGGCGCCTTTTGAAGATCAGATCATCGCGATTCGAGAATTATATGATTCCGTTTGTGGGTCGTATCCCCGCCCGGTGAATCTGTCAGAAGCGAGAAAAGAGGAACTTCGTGCCAGATTGAGTGACGGATATACCGTCAAGGATTTCCGGAAGCTCTTTGAGCTGGCAGAAGCAAGTGATTTCCTGAAGGGTGAAAATGACCGGGGCTGGTCAGCAACATTTGACTGGCTGATTGCTGATGCCAACATGGCGAAGGTTCTGGATGGCAATTACGAAAATCGAAGCAGCGCAAAGAACACGAAGAAGCCAGCAAGTCGTTTCTCCAATTTTCAGGAGAGGCAGTATGACTATGACTCTATGGTTTTCCAAGAGTGCATAAAAAGGGCGAAGGAGTGGGTGGATGAAGGAACTGGAGAAAACAGAGGTGGTGGAAGAAACCAGACTTCTGGAGAAAATATACTACCATGACGTAAATCTTGAAGAAGCCGAGACAAGCATCCGTGCCAGCTTAAGAGATGCAGCACGAAGTGTAATTGCTGTGGGGCATTATCTCAAGGTGATCCGGAATAAAGAGCTGTATCGAGAAGCTGGGTATGAGAATGTGTGGGATTATGCAGCGAACACATTTGGATTCAGCAAATCGACAGCCAGTCGGTACATGGCACGGAATGACAAGTTTTCCGTAGGTGGCAACAGTCCGGTTATTGCGGAGAAATTCCGGGAATACAGCAAGGCACAGCTGCAGGAGATGCTGTCTCTGGATGCGGAGCAGATGGACAGTGTGACACCGGACATGACAGTGCGGGAAATCCGTGAGTTGAGAAAGTCAAAGGAGATCCCATACTACGAGATTCCGGGGCAGATGAGTTTGTCAGACTTTCCAGAACTGGAAGCTGAGCAGGAATCCGATGAAACCATAACTCAGGAAGCTGACCGGACAGAATCATCGGATACTGCGTCATTTACCGTGACAGCTGAGGACCTGATCGGAGAGATGCAGGAGGACCGTGTTGCGGCGTCGCAACAGATGAATGCTGCCGATAAGCAGCAGGAAATCGAGGAAAACGCTGCCCAAAAGCAGTGGAAAGAAGTCTGGATAAATCCAGAAGAAGAACACGTGGATGAGAATTACAATCTCGGGGATATGCCGCAGACAAAAGAATCATTGATAAAGCGTCTGGCAGCGTTACTTGTGAGAGAACGATGGCCACGCTTGAAATATGAGTTTAAAGGAATTTCACTGAATACGGCAAAAAGTTCACTGAAATATCTTCAGAGAACGCAGAAACTGGAATTGGGAGATGGGATCGAGGCGGCGGCATGCGAGGATATCATTGAATTTTCCCGTGGTACTGAGGATCTGGGCGTTTGCTCATATGAGAGATTTACAACACAGATCCAGAAATGTTTGGATACAGAATGGGAAAAGCTGAAAGAACAGCGGGAAGCGGCGAAATGTGATGAGGCATTGCATCAGACAGAGCAGCAATCTGCGGCAGAAGATTCAGAGAATCAGGAAGATGTTGTCCCGGAGAATTGCGAGGAAGGTGATGAGATAACAGATCTGCAACTTTTGAAAGATATGCTGGAAAGAAAGAAGCGATTGTTGGCTACAAATCTTGTAATTCCCGGAATTGATGTTTCAGACGAGCATATCCGGAAGCAGAAGATAGAGGTTGCAGCACTAGCGTCAATGCTCTGTGATCTGGAGAATACAATCGAGCCGGAAGAATCTGTTGATGAGAAACCAGAACAGCCAGAGCTCCCACTCTTGCGAAACAACGATCAGAGAGCCGCTTTCGTAGACGCCTATGAGACGTGGCCGCTGTGGATTGAAACCGAGGAAACCGGAGAGAGGTACTATCGGTACGATCTCCCGGACGGGACAAGCTTTGTGGTGAAAACATATCACTCGATGCTGCATGACTATAAAGCGGGAGTTGGGATTCGATACAAAGAAGGGTACGGAGCAAACGAGCAGTATATTTTGAAACCCGGAAAGTTCTTCCGGGATTGCAGTGCAAATCGGTCAGCTATGATTGAAAAATTGAAGGAGTTGCAGAAAGCAGATAAGGAGAATAGCCGTCAACTACCCATCACCTAAAGGTAATGGGCTTGTAACTGCCCAGTCGTAGTAACGGCTTACGCCTCCGACCTTTTATCCCCAATAGGCATTGCTGCCTAAAGTGGCGTTACATCATAGGGTGGTTGACAGCACCCTTTACAGACAAGATATACTCATCTGTAACTGTATCAGGTACTAAACTTCCCATGCTATACAGTAGGAATTTTATTACGGGTAAGATTTTACGCAATACGCGAGTTTTGTATTGCAACCTCATATCTTGTCAATGCACAAAAGAGTGTCTTTGATGAGCAGCACATCTAACGGTTTTCTCTTTAAAAACTGCTACGGTTATTGTAGCATATTGGGTAACAATTTACAAGGCTCCTCCCACCGCCTAAAGGCAGTGGGTTTCCGCCTATGACAAAGGAAGGGATTTATTTATGAAAAAAATTAAGTTATTTCCGACACCGCATATGGAGGTTCGGATCTTTGTATCAGACGAGATGGAGAAGGACTTCATGGAGTGTCGGCGAAAAACCGGAAAGGGAAAAATTCCCAGAATTCCTAATTGTGATGAGTGCAGTTGGGCGGAACTCAATGTTTGTGACACATGCATTTGTATGTATGAAAGCGTACAGAGGCAGCTTGGAGGGATAAGCGGTGAGATTGACAGAAAGGAAAGATAGTGGTCATTGGAGTCTGAGGGACGTCCCGTGGAATCAGTTTAAGCCTGGAGTAGTGATCACTAAGAAAATCTGGGAAAAGCTTTATGGGGCACTCTGGAAGCTGAAGGACTATGAGGATACCGGAGTGGATCCGGATGAGATCGGCGATGCCATAAACTACCGTGTCGGATGGATCCCGGTGACAGAACGGCTGCCAGAGACTGGAAAACATGTGTTAATTTCATTTTCCAATTTTACGGTTCCGATTACTGGCAGATATGAGGAGGATGAAGAAGGCGGAGCATTTTTTGCAGGAGATAAAGACGAATCGCTCATCAGTAAGGGCTTGATAGTAAATGCATGGATGCCGTTGCCGGAGCCGTATCATGAAGACGAATAGTGAGGTGAAGCCAATGAGCGAAGAAATAAAAACAGAAATAAAAGCAGGAATGTTAATCGCATATCAGTCGGTAAAGGAGGAGATGGATACCATAAAAACAGAGCTGAAACGAAAAGGAATTGAAGAAAATAAAGGCTTCTCTGTTCTGGAAGCATTTATTGATGACAATATTCAGGAAATAAAGGGGGTATGGCCATGTTAAGGGAACGGGTCGAAGAAGAACTCAAAAGTCTGGAACGCCGTAGACAGGAAACAAGCCTGTATATCGCGGAAGAAAAAGGCAAACTCGAAGAAATTAATCGCACGATTAACATGCTCGCCATAATGCAGGGAGAAATCAATGAATACGACTCTGGAAACTAAGATCAGACGCAAGATAGCTCATAAGCAGTCAACGTATGTAGAAATGGAGTCGCAACGGCCAGAGAGCTGGAGCGCGACACATCCGGCGTATGCGGGGACAGGCCTGTGTCCGGATCCGCGTTATCGAGGAGGTGATTCCGATGGACAAGGAAATCTTAAGGCAGTACATAGACGCCTGCGAGCAGGTGAAAGAAGCCAAAGAGGACATACTGAGGCTTAAGAAGAACCGGAAGAAGATCGTGCAGGATCGGGTGAGTGGATCGGCACACGAGTTTCCGTATACTGCCAAGAGCTTCCGCATTGAAGGTCTGGCATATCCGGTAGTGAAAGATCCGGATGAGCTGGATCGGCGCGAGGAGATCTTGCAGGAGAGGCTTAGGCGGGCTGAGGAGATCAAGCATCAAGTGGAGGCATGGATGCTCACGATCCCGCAGCGGATGCAGCGGATCATCCGGTACCGGGTGTTTGAGGAGATGTCTTGGAATGAGGTGGCTATCAGAATGGGGAGAAGTGTTACAGAAGCAAGTGTAAAAATGGAGTACATGAGATTCATGGCAGAAAGTCATGAGTGAATAGTTGATGTTCCCGACATTAATGACGGGAACAAAAATGAAAGTTTGTTACGTTTGTTACACATGTTACGAATCAAAATGTTATAGTGTAACCTGAAGCCAATGCATACAGTCAGCGGCTCCCCTACATCCCCCAAATCAGTAGGTATACACGGGCAACGGTATTCTCCAGAAGTTGCCTATCAGGACGTAGCTCATGAAGCAGAGCAGCTGATGCTTCATCAGTATGTCGTGGGTGCAAGTCCTTCCGTCCTGATTCGCGGAGTAGAGCAGTCTGGGAAGCTCGTCAGTAAAATTAAGAAAGGTGGTGCTACGGATGAATACCAATACAATCGGGAATATGACAGAAAGTGTTGTTTTGTCAGAATTCCAGAAAATGGAGATTCCTGTAAGCATTCCTTTTGGTCGTAATGAGCCATATGATTTTGTTATAGACACGAAAGATGGATTTAAGTCAGTGCAAGTCAAACATGGAATCTATAAGAACGGTTGCGTTGTAGCTGAAATAACCCACAAGAGAACCTATAAGAAAACTCAAAAGGATTCCTATAAAGGTGTTGTGGATTATATAGCTATTTGGTGTAGCCAGATTAATAAATCTTATCTTTTGGATATGAAAAGTTTTAGGGCGAATAAGGTTGCATGTCTTAGGATTGAAGCGCCGCGGAACAATTCGTGTATTAGCACGATTGTTTGGGCAGCTCCTTACGAACTTAAGAAAATTGCAGCATTATTAAAACGATGATACTGACTGGTTCAAATCCAGCCTTCGCAACGTTGACGGTTACCTCAATTTCATTTTATCTCCATAAAGCGCCTGTCGAAAGATGGGTGCTTTTGTTTGCGTAGTGCTGACAATTGATAAACATACGTAACATTACGTAAAACTATTGACATACGTAATATTACGTGATATAATTAAACCATGATAAGGAAAGGAGATACAAAAGATGCCAATGACACCTAAGGAGATGGTAAAACTCCTAAAGAAAAACGGTTTTGAAGTGGTTAGCCAAAATGGTTCACACGTAAAACTGAAAAATTCAGAAAACGGTAGAACGGTAATCGTTCCTTATCACTCCAAGGACTTAAAAAAAGGATTGGAGCAGGGTTTATTAAAACAGGCGGGGCTTAAATAGCCCTGCCACCTGAATGGAGGTTTGGTTATGAATCGATTATTTTATCCGGCAGTATTTCACAAAGCAGAAGAAGGTGGATTCTGGGTAACCTTTCCAGATATTCCGGAGTGTATGACGCAGGGGGATGATATGCAGCAGGCTTATGAAATGGCGGTGGATGCCCTTGGATTATCATTAAGCACAATGGAAGAAAATGGAGAAGCAATTCCGAAAGCGTCTTCTCTTGACAAGGTAGATCCGGAAGACGGAACATTAGTAATTGTTGAGTTTGATATGGCAGAATACCGAAGGAGAAATTCCTCTCGGGCCGTAAAAAAGACGCTGAGCATTCCTGAATGGCTGAACGAAGCGGCAATTCGTGAGAATGTGAATTTTTCACAGGTCTTGCAGGAAGCATTGACAGCCAAGTTAGGACTTAGATGATAAAAACGTAATTAAGGGGAGCCACCGCCGCGTGGCTCTTTTCTTTTACCCAAAACCGACGAATCGGAGGTGATGAGCATGGCCAGAGCGCCGGATCCGAGAATTGAAAAGGCGAAGGCCATGTATTTGGAAGGCACGAAGTTGGTTGAGATTGCAAGTCGACTAAATCTGCCGGAGGGAACGGTCCGCCGATGGAAGTCCACGCACAAATGGGAAAACGAACGCTCGGATAAGAAAAACGAACGTTCGGATAAGCGAAAGCGCGGCGCACAGCCCGGAAATAAGAACAGCTCCGGCGGCCCGCTAGGGAATAAGAAAGCAGTTACCACAGGAGAGTTTGAGACTCTCCTTTTTGATTGTCTGGAACCGGAGGAGCGGCGTCTGGCACAAGCGGTTCCGGAAGATAAACAGACGCTGCTCATGCAGGAGATCCAGCTTCTTACGGTTCGGGAACGCCGGATGCTGAAGCGGATCGATCTTCTGAGACAGTCTCCGGATGATTCCGAGGAGGTCTCCGGAGATGAGACAGGGATGACCATTGTGAGTCATAAAATGGGAATCGAAAAGGACAAAGATGTAGATCTTCGTGAATATCAGGGGAAGCTGGGGCAGATCCAGCGCATCGAGGAAGCATTAACCAGAGTCCAGGCCAGAAAACAGGCCGCCATTGACTCTCTGCATCGGTACGGAGTAGATGATTCACGCCTTGAGATCGAGATGCTGAGGCTTGATCTGGCGGCATTGAAGCTTGGCGGTCAGGAGCAGGAAATGGAGGATGACGGATTCATAGATGCCCTGAATGCCGAGTCTGCTACGCTTTGGGGTGATGCGGATGGCGATTAAGGAACGTATCACCGGCTTAAGAGAAAAAGTGAGTGAATGGAAAGACCGGCATAGGATCTCCGCAAAGATTCAGATATTCAAGTTTCAGCCGTTTTCCCGAAAACAGAAACAGGTTCTTACCTGGTGGATGCCGAATAGCCCAGTGAAAGACTATGACGGCATTATCGCGGACGGTGCGATCCGATCAGGCAAGACCATCTGTATGTCGCTGTCCTTCGTGTTTTGGGCAATGGAAAGCTTCAATGGCCAGAACTTTGCCATGTGTGGCAAGACGATTGGTTCTTTCCGGCGAAATGTCCTGTTTTGGCTGAAGCTGATGCTCAAGAGCCGAGGGTACAAGGTTGCGGATCACCGGATCGACAATCTGGTGGAAATCACCCGGGGAAATGTTACAAACCACTTCTACATTTTTGGCGGCAAGGACGAACGTAGCCAGGATCTGATTCAGGGCATCACTCTGGCAGGTGTCTTCTGTGATGAGGTTGCGCTGATGCCAGAGAGCTTCGTCAATCAGGCGACTGGCCGCTGCTCCGTGACTGGTTCCAAATACTGGTTCAACTGCAACCCAGATGGGCCATATCATTGGTTTAAGGTCAATTGGATCGACAAGGCCATCGGATATCTCGGCAAGAAAAAGGCAGCTAAAATGCAGGCAGAAGCGGCCGCGAAAGGCACAGAGCTGAATCTCAAGAAGCTCCTGTATGTGCATTTCACGATGGATGACAACCTAAGCCTGTCAGAAGCCATCAAAGCCAGATATCGCAGCATGTATAGTGGCGTGTTCTTTAAACGCTACATTGAAGGTCTCTGGGCGATGGCTGAGGGGATCATCTATGACATGTTTGATCCGGACAGGAATGTGGTGGATACAGAAGCCATTGCGGCGGAATACCGGCAGAAAACCGGACAGGAGTTCTGGATCGGTGACAAATATGTCAGCTGTGACTATGGTATCCAGAACCCGACAGCGTTCCTGCTGTGGAGCAAGGGAGCGGATAACAAGTGGTACTGCCGCCGGGAGTATTATTATTCCGGACGCGATAAAGGGCAGCAGAAGACAGATAAAGAATTTGCAGATGATCTGATAGCCTGGCTTGCAGGCGAGAAGGTTCGGGCGGTGATTCTGGATCCGGCGGCAGCGTCTTTCAAAGCACAGCTAGAAAAAGATGGTTACAAAGTTAAAAAAGCAAAAAATGATGTTTTGGATGGGATCCGTTTTGTGGCAACTCAGCTGCTTTCGGGTTCTATTTTTGTTGATAGATCCTGTGAGAATCTGATTAAAGAATTTGCTTCCTACATCTGGGATGCAAAAGCCGGAGATCGCGGCGAGGACAGGCCTGTGAAGGAGCATGATCACGCCCTCGATGCTCTCCGTTATTTTTGCTATACGATCATCCGCGGAGTTGGCGGTATGAAGATTTTAAAGTGAGGTGAGAAAACATGGACATTGAAGTAATCAAGAAGCTGATCCAGAAATATCAGTCGGGGCATTCGGAATTTGTGGCGAAGGCCGAAGTAGCGAGACGATACTACATGAATGACACGGACATTAAGTTTCCGACGCTGAAGGAAGAAAGGGACAAGAGAGAAAAGCCGCTCCGGAATGCAGACAACCGGATCCCATTTAACTTTCATGGTCTCCTGGTCAACCAGAAGGCTTCGTATATGTTCACAGCGCCTCCACTTTTTGATTTGGGAGAGAAAGCGGCCAATAAGACATTGATGAAATTTCTGGGAGACAAATACGCAAAGATATGTAAGGATCTGTGCATTGAAGCCTCAAATTGTACTGTTGGGTGGCTGCATATCTGGAAAGATAATAAAGGACTCTGGAAGTATGCGGTGGTACCCGCGGAGCAGGTGATTCCGGTGTGGTCGAATAGTTTGGAAAAAGAATTGCTTGGCGTGTTCCGGAGCTATCAGAATATTGATGATGAGACCGGTGACGCTTACACCATTTACGAGTACTGGAATAAGGCAGAGTGTGCGGCGTATCGGTTAAAGACGGGCGATGAGCTTGATCAGCTGCTGCCATATCAGATGTTTATGGTGGATTCGATACTTTGCGAATACACTGATACCTATCAGCACGGTGTTGGTGAGGTGCCGTTTTTCCCGTTTTTTAATAACAATATTGATACGGATGACCTGAAAAATATCAAACCGCTGATTGATGTCTATTGTAAAGTGTTCAGTGGTTTTGTGAATGACCTGGAAGATATCCAGGAGGTGATTTTTGTCCTGACCAATTATGGAGGTACGGACATGGGACAGTTTCTTCGGGATCTGAAAGACTATAAAGCAATTCAGATCGAGAGTGAAGGTGACGGTGATCATTCTGGCGTTTCCACACTGACGATTGAATTGCCAGTAGAAGCCCGCGAGAAACTGCTGGAGATCACCAGAAAGTGTATTTTTGAACAGGGCATGGGCATTGATCCGGATCCGCAGAACTTTGGAAATAGTTCCGGTGTTGCATTGCAATTTTTATATTCTCTGTTGGAGCAAAAAGCAGGTTTGCAGGAGACAGAGTTTAAGTTAGCGTTTGGAAGCTTCATTCGGTGTGTTTGCAGACTGCAGGGAATTCCAATTAAGGATGATACCATTGTCCAGACATGGACCAGAACAAGTGTGAAGAATGATCAGGAGCTGTCTCAGATCGCTTCCCAGAGTAAAGGTATTGTTTCAGACGAGACGATTGTGGCACATCATCCGTGGGTGGAGGATCCAGAAAAAGAAATGGAGTTATTGAAAGAACAGGCAGGAGACGGAGCGGAGGATATAGCCGGGATGTTCCCGCCGGACAACACAGAAGAAGACGGGGAAGATCAGGACGGTGATGATTAATGGCCTACTGGCAGAAAAGGCAGGAAGCAGCCTATAAAGCTGGCGAGCTGAAGGTAAACCAATACTTTTCTAAATTGGAGAAAGCGTTTAATCAGGCAAAGAGGGAGCTCCAAAAGACGATAGAGAGCTTTTACTGGCGATATGCGAAGGAGAATGGATTGACGTATGCAGAAGCCCAGAAACGGCTCGATAAGGTTGAAATAGGAGAGCTGCGCGAATACATTGATCTGGTGATGCAGAACATCGGCAAGTACAACCAGAAGGTCAATAACATGTCCATCAAGGCACGGGTGACAAGATATCAGGCGCTGGAGGCACAGGTAGATGCGATCCTTCGGGAACTGTATGCGGTCGATTATGAAGCGGATGCCGGGAAGATGATGAGCGAAGTCTATACCGATACCTATCATCGTATCTGGTACGATTCCGACCGGTATCGTGGCTTTCATGCAGAGTTTGCTCAGACAGATACAAGAACAGTCGAAGAATTGATCAAGTATCCATTCAATGGAGCTAATTTCTCTGATCGGCTCTGGAGGCAGAAGGATCACCTGCAGAGTCAGCTGATGGAATCACTGACCACCATGATGATTCAGGGCACAGCGCCACAGAACATAGCAAAAGACTTTGCAAAAAAAATGCGGGTCAAGAAGTTTGATGCTTACCGGCTCCTGCACACAGAGAGCTCATTCGTGATGAGCGAAGCCACCCATGCCGGATATAAAGAGGATGGTGTGGAACAGTACCAGATCCTGGCCACGTTGGATAGTAAGACCTGCGGGATCTGCGGCAGACTGGATGGTAAGATCTACCTGGTATCGGAAGCGGTAACCGGAAAGAATATGCCACCATTCCATCCATTCTGCAGGTGCACAGACGTGCCGTATTACCCGGACACTCCAACGGAAGGCCAGATGAGAGCTGCAAGGGATGCGGATGGCAACAACATCGAAGTTCCGGGGGACATGACCTATGCTGATTGGAAGAAACAGTTTTTAGATAATGAGACGGAAAAGTCAGTTGAAAAAATGTCTAAATCTGGTAAAATGAAAATGAACCTTCAATTGTTTGCGTATATACCAAAAGAAAAGCTTGTTAATTACGCTTTAAATCCTGATCATCCGGTTGGAAAAGAAAAGGCAAAAGCCTTTAAAGAAGCTTTGGGATATACGCGGGAAAATAGTGACGAATTACAGTCAAAAATTCTCGAGCTATTCCGAGAAGACAAATTAGTCCTTAAGAAAGAAAACGAACACGGTAAGCAATATGAGCAGCTGATGAGGATTACCGGGCCAAACGGGAAAACGGCCAATGTAATGACGGCCTGGATTAAAGAAAATAAATCAGCAGAGCCGAGATTAGTGTCTCTTTATGTCACTGGAAAGGAACGCAGATGAAACAGTATGATACCGTTATATTGAAAGACGGAAGAATTGCCGCTGTGGTTGAAATTTTTGATGATGAGTACATTGTTGATGTGGGTAGTTCTCCGGAGGATTGGGAAACTATTACCGTAAAAAAAGAAGATATAAAGAAGGTGTTGCAGACATCATAAGTAATAAGTGCAACCATTCAGTAGATTTGAGATGAAACATGGAAGATGATAGATTTGTGAAATGCCCTCTTGTGGATGAAATGGTCGAGGATGAAAGGTTTCTGCAGGCAATTCATAAGACGATAGGTGATATCAACCCGCTTTGGGATGCGATATTGGATGAGGATACTTTTGTAAGGCCTATCACCAGATTGGCTGATACAGAAGCATTGGTGAGCATTTATCAAGGGCGTTTGTATGAAGAACAGGTGCCGCTCATCAATGAAAATATGGAGTTTAACGTATATGCTTTAGGAGACTTTTTTGCCGAGGCATACAGAGAATATATTCTTAATCCGCATAATCTGAAGCGAAAACAGCCGGAAATATATCAGTATATTGATGAGGAGATGAAATAATGGCATACACATACGAAAGTCTTATTTCTGACTTAGAACATGATGAAAACTGGAATGTAATCCGCGAAAGAGCGAATAATGGAAAACTTGATTTAAAATATGTTCCAGATGATCATAGAGCAACAGTGAAAAAGGCCTTTGATGAATACTTTAAACGAAAGTATGAAAATCAGGAACTGAACCCAGATGTGCATTATGATATTTCTCATTTTTGTAGGGAAAAGGCAGTAAAATGAGTCTAAAAGAAGAACTTCTGCTAATCAAAACATATGAAGAATATGAACCTCAGAGAGAAAAATTCCGAAGTCTTGTTAGGGACAAAGAAGTGTTGGAACATTTGAATGTGCTGTATGGAAAAGGATACGTTGGTGGAGACATTGAACATGGTCTTATAGAAGAAGTTTACAAAACTCCGCCAGGTCAGGGAAAACAACGCATTGGAAGATAATGAAATCAACCACCGGTCAGTAGGCTGGTGGTATTTTTATACCCATTTTCAAGTATTGCGATGTCGCAACAACAGGGAGGTGATCACAATGGGAATCTTCAAGTGGATCAGACAGCACCGGTGCAGCCATCACTACTGCAAGCACTGGAGCCGGGATTCCGGCCCCTATGGCGGTTATGTACGGCGGTGCACGAAATGCGATAAGATCGAGCGGTAAGCACGCAGAGATGCGTGTTATTTTTATGCCCTGCCATAAGGCATAAAACTGGGCCTACTCTGCCGGGAGTATAACCGGCTGATCCCAACACCCGGAGAGCGGGAATAAAAATCTATGGAGGAAGAAACGATGGAGTGGTTAAAGGAAATCTTAGAAAAAGCAGTAATTACTGAGGGAAAACTGGACATTGACGTCACTATGAAGACAATTAACGCGGAGTTTCCGAAGCATGCAGTACCGAAGCAGGACTACAATGACAAGGTGAAAGAGCTCAGTACGGCCAACGAAACCATCAAAGACCTGAAGAAAAACAATGCGGACAATGAGGAGCTGCAGAAAAAGGTCAAAGATTACGAGACCGAGGTAGCCGGACTTAAAACAGCAGCGGAGAATACGAAAAAAGAGTATGCTCTGAAGGATAAGCTTAAGGAGGCCGGCGCCACGGATGCCGATTACATCATCTACAAGAACGGTGGACTGGATAAGTTTACCTTCGACAAAGATGGCAATGTCATCGGTCTTGACGATGTGCTGAAGCCAATTAAAGAAGCATCTCCGCATCTGTTTAAGAATGCCGGAGGAGGCGGTTACAACCCGAATGGCGGCGGAAATCCTCCGGCGAATAACCCCTTTGCAAAAGAAACCTACAACCTGACGGAGCAGGGACGTCTGTTTAAGCAGAATCCGGAACAGGCTAGACAGATGGCAGCTGCGGCAGGAGTAAAACTTTAAGAAAGAGAGGACATTTAAATGGCAGGAACAATATTACAGGACGTAATCGTCCCGGAACTTTTTAACCCGTATGTGATCAACCGCACGATGGAGCTGTCCGCACTGGTGCAGAGCGGTATTATCGTGAATAATTCAGAATTTGATGCGTTGGCATCTCAGGCGGCACCGACCGTCAATATGCCGTTCTTCGAGGACCTGACCGGAGAATCTGAGCAGGTGATCGAGGGAACGGATCTTGAAGATAACAAAATCACATCAAACAAGGATGTGGCAGCCATCCTCCGCCGTGCAAAGATGTGGTCCGCGACAGATTTAGCTGCAGCTCTGGCCGGAGCGGATCCGATGCAGGCAATCGGTACTCTTGTAGCACGCTTTTGGGAGCGCGATATGCAGAAAGAATTAATCGCCATTCTTAAGGGTGTATTCGGTACTATTCCGGCAGGTGGATCCGGAACTCCGCCGGCAGAAACCAGACTGGATTCCAACATTCTGGATATTTCCGGATTGAGTGGAACAAAGGCAAACTGGTCCGGAGCTGCGTTTATTGATGCGGAGCAAAAGTTAGGAGATGCGAAGGCACAGTTAACCGGAGTTTGCATGCATTCGGCAACAGAGGCATACCTGAAGAAACAGAACCTGATCGAAACCGTTCAGCCGTCCAACGATGTTGCATTTGGTACTTATCAGGGCAAACGTGTGATCGTAGATGATGGCTGTCCGGTATCTGACGGCATCTATACGACTTATCTGTTTGGTAACGGGGCTGTAGCTCTTGGTAATGGTAATCCGGTTGGCTTTGTACCGACGGAGACTGACCGTGCAAAGCGTAAAGGCTCCGGCATTGATTACCTGATCAACCGTAAGACCATGATCCTGCATCCGAGAGGGATCGCATGGCAGAACGCGGAGGTTAATAAGACAGAAGGCCCGTCCAGAGTAGAAGTTGCAAATCCGAAGAACTGGAAACCGGTCTATGAGCCGAAGCAGATCCGCATCGTAGCATTCCGGCACAAGCTGGGTTAGGAGGCAGTATGACATTTTCGGAGATGTTAGAGAAGGTAAAGGGGAACCTGAATCTGACGGATGACTCGCGGGATCTAGACATCTCCGATGTCATCCTTAGCACCTGTGAGTTTTGTCATCTTAATCGGGATGAGCTTCCGGAGCTTCTGGAGTCGTTCATCCGGAAGAAGGTTAAGGTGATCATTGATTATGAAGCAGCAAAAGGAACCGGCTATCAGCAGGATATATCCGGCATCAAAGAGGGTGATGGAAGCATCACCTACGCCACAGGAGGCAGTAACAGCCGCGATGGCATCTATGGTCTGTCTGATGCAGATAAAACGGTTCTGAGAAGGTTCAGGAGGTTGAGAGGTTATGCTTAATCCGTATGAGATAATGTATGATGCAAGGATGGATGTGTACCGGTATCGGGATGCAACAGACAGCGACGGTTTCGATACATCTGGTGAAACCTGTGTGGCTTCCGGCTTCAAGTGCAGATACAGCATTTCTGGCCAGACGATTGCCGGGATTCCCACTCCCGGTATTCAAACCAGCAATCAGCTGTTTTGTGGTCTTGACACGGATATCCGCGAAGGTGATAAAGTGATCGTCACGCTCAGGAGCGGACAGAAGGTGCCGTTAAGAGTAGGAGAAGTGCATCCGTACAGCTTCCAGTATCAGTGCCGTGTGGAAAGGAATGAGAAACTGTGAGCTCGAATTATCGACGGAATAAGGCAGCTGTTGACGATTTTCGGAAGGCTTTGAAGTCTGAGATGGAGGATTTAACAGAGATCGACAAAAAGGTGCTGAATCAGGCGGTAAGTGAGGGTGTGCGGTGGTTAAAGGAGCGGACTCCGGTTGGCCTGCACCCGAATCCTGTTACCTTTACCGTTAAGAATGGGCCAAAGGCCGGAACCGTAGTCAGCTTTAAGACGCATGGCACGGTTGTGGGTGGTTTGCTTAGAAAGTCATGGAAGTCAGCGCCGGCTTCAAAGTCAAAGTCCGGAACTGTGCGGAAGGTACTGGTGAATACAGCCGAATATGCTTCTTATTGGAATTATGGCCACCGCATTGTTACAAAGATAGACGGGCCGACCAAAGGCTTTGTAAAGGGCACCTATCTACTTGAAAAGGGTGTTTCATACATTGATAAGCGAATAGAGGCACTCTTTGAGGCGGAGCTGATAAGGATCAGAAGGGAGCATGAGAATGGGGATTGACACACTGTATAAAGCAATCGCAGCAGAATGCCGGGCAGTCATTCCGGGATTAAAACGGGTATACAGGGATAACATTCCGCAGAACATGGAGCTTCCCTGTATCTTAGTTCTCACCGTATCAACGGAACCAAGTAGGCGGCTGGATAATCGGCAGAGGATGAAGCAGAGCTTTGATGTCCAGTATTTCCCGATCGCGGAGATACAGGGCCGCAGAAAAGAATGTGAAACAGTAAAGCAGGAGATGCTAAGGCACTTTGATTTGATCGGTGCTGACGGCGTCTCCTTTTATGTAAGAGAAAGAGACACAAATATAACAGACGATGTTCTGCACTTCCTGTTCAGTGTCACTTATACAGAGTATAAGGTGACGACTGAGCCTAGAATGGAAGATATGAAGACGAACGTAGAAATGGAGGAATAGCTATGGCTGGTACATGGGAAAGCCAGAATAAGGTGATTCCGGGTGCATATATCAACATCCGGACAAACACGCCTCTGAGCATTACTGCCGGAGACCGAGGCGTTGTGGTACTTGCTCAGGAGCTGTCAGTAGGTACAGATGATCAGATCTATGAGATCACGGCCGCCGAAGCAAATTATCCCAACAATGCAACGACAGCAGATAAACAGCTGACGGGCCTTGCCCTTCTGGGCGCTAAGAAAGTGTTGTTATATAAGCTGCCATCCGATCATACGGACACGCATATTGAGAACATGCTGGCGAAGCTGAAAACAGTGGATTTTGATGTATTGGTATACCCTTATGAGAAATCTGCTACCAGTGCATCGACCGCTCAGCAGACGATCGCTACATGGATTAAATCCATGCAGGATGATGAAGGAAAGAATGTAACGGCGATACTGCCGAAATATGAGGCTGACTCCGAATACATTATCAACAGCGTGCAGGGGGTTACTCTTTCGGACGGCTCTGCCTTGACTGTATATGAGACTGCAGCATGGATCGGCGGCATCACTGCTGGTGCCAGCATTACAAAGTCGAACACGGCACAGAAGTTTGTCGGAGCAATTGACGTCAATCCAAGAATGACCCGTTCTGAGCAGGAGACGGCCATTAAGGCGGGCAAATTTCTTCTTGACGTGGATCGCAGCCAGAACGTTACCGTCGTGGCAGATGTGAATTCTCTGACCACCACCACGCAGGATAAGGGCGATATTCTGAAGCAGAACCGTTCTGTCCGTACTGCCTGTGGGATCCGCAGTGATATTCAGGCCGTGTGGGATGCAAGTATCAAGGGAAAGTACAATAACAACGCAGCCGGCAGAATGATCTTTAAAGGCATGCTTGTGGAATATTTTACGGACTTAGAGAGACGCGGTGCAATCCAGAATTTTGATTCTGACAATGTGACGGTGGAGGCAGGCACGGCCATCAATGCGGTACTGGTAAACTGCGGTATCCAGCTGGTAGGAAGTATGGAGCTTGCGTATATCAATGTAAATCTGACGTAAGGAGGTTAAGATATGGCAGAAAATTATACCATGCTTTCCGATACCCTTGCAGGGTCAGAGGGAAGCGGATTTATCACGAGAAACGGCCGGAATCGAAAGTTTTACGAGATTTCCAAGGTGGATGCCCACGTAGAGCTGAAAGTCGCAGAGAGGAAGCTGCTGGGCCACAGAATGAGTCAGCACAAGGTAGTAGGCGCTTCCGGTTCCGGTTCCGGCACCTTTTATTTTATGAGCTCCGATGCACTGAAGGAGTTTCTTGATTACAAGAAGACCGGCAAATTCGCCGGATCAACCATGCAGTTCACAAACGAGGATCCGCAGTCCACAGTCGGACGGCAGACGGTTACACTTTTCCACGTAATCTTATCCACGATCCCGGTTGCGTACTTAGAGGATGACAGCGAGGATCCGATCACGTTCGATTCGGACTTTACGTTTGATGACTGCGATTGCCTGGAAGCCTTCCAGCTTCCGGAGAACCTTAGATAGGGAGGAAAACATGAGCGAAGCAACAAGAGATTTATATGGTTTTTTACATCCGGAGATCACACCGGAAAAAGAAGTATGGGTTTCGGATCGGTTTAAGGGAAAAGACGGCATTCCGACGCCCTTCGTGATCCGTCCTCTGGAGCAGGAAATCTGCGATAAGATCCAGAAGGGCTGCATTAAGACAGATAAAAAAGGAAACAGCACCTTTGATCGAGCTAAATATGTCGATGAGGTGACTGCGATCGCAGTGGTATTCCCGGATCTGACCAATGCAGAGCTGCAGAAGATGTATGGAGTTCTTGGTGAAACAAAGCTTTTGAAAAAGATGCTGTATACCAATGAATACAACTCTCTGGTAGATGCCGTTCAGGAGCTGTCCGGTATGGATGATGATTTTGAAGATCTGAAAAACGAAGCAAAAAACGAATAAGGCAAAGTGATCCGGAGTTTTTGCTGGCGCACTTTGCCTTACAAAGATTACACATTCTCCCGAGTAAGCTGGCAAGCATGACTTACCGGGAGAAGGCTTTTGTCGCGGCAAGCTGCGAGCTGCGGGTTGAAGCAGAGAAACGTGCCGCGAAAGGGGTGAAGAAATAAATGCCAAGATTGAGAGCGGTTTTTGAGTTGGCAGAGAAAGGATTTGTTTCCGGAGTCGAGAGAATATTGAAATCTGCGGATAAAGCAGGACAATCAATAGAAAATGCCAGTGTGGCTGCAGATAAGGTGCAGACGAGCTTTGACAAGGCCGGAAAAAGCGGAAAGAAAGCGAAGGATGGATTTGACGGAGTTGGTGAAAGCGCAGATAAGGCCAGAAAAAAAGTAAAAGGTCTTGGGGATGAAGTTGACAAGACGAAGGGAAAAGCGGATAAGGTGGCCAGCACACTCGGGAAGCTTTTTGCGGCCAAAACTGCCATGGATGTCGGAAGTAAGCTTTTGAATGTCTCCGACAGTTATTTAAATGCGAATACTCGTCTGAATCTGATCAATCAAGATGCATCAGGAAACGTGATCAATCCGAATCTGCAGAATGAAGTGTATGCATCGGCACAACGCTCCAGAGCGTCTTATGAGAGTACGGCAGGAGGAATCGCCAGCCTAGGCTTAAATGCATCCAGCGCCTTTAAAGACCAGAATGAGTTGATCGCATTTGTCGAGTCGATCAATAAGCAGTTTGCAATCGGCGGAACGGAAGCCGGTGCAGCAGCCGGAGCCATGACACAGCTGACACAGGCAATGGGCGCAGGAGCTCTCCGAGGCGATGAGTTAAATTCCGTTCTGGAAGCCGCTCCCAGTATTGCCAGAAACATCGAGAAGTACATGGGCTGGGCCGAAGGTTCCATCAAGTCTTACGCGGAAAAGGGAGCCGTATCTGCTGAGATCGTCAAGAACGCACAGCTTGCGGCAATGAGTGATATTGATCAGAAATTTAATTCTATGCCATTGACCTGGTCACAGTTATGGACGCAGTCCATGAATGCAATCCAGAAGGCCTCAGCTCCTTTTCTCATGGCGTTAAACTGGATAGCCAATAACATGGATATTATCGGGCCGATTCTACTCGGCGTGGCAGCCGGGCTTGGAGTCTATGCCATAGCTACATATGGAGTGGCCGCAGCCCAGTGGGTCCTGAACGCGGCCACCGGCGTCTGGACAGCTCTATGTGCGTTGAATCCCGCGGCATGGCTGGTGATCGGGATCATCGCATTAGTGACAGCCTTATACGCAGGAGTAGCGGCATTTAATAAGATTACAGGTGCTTCGGTCAGTGCGACAGGGATAATCGGAGCGGCATTTTATACATTGGGAGCGGGTATTTTTAACCATGCGATCTATCCGATATGGAATGGTTTCGCGATGCTTGCCAATTTTATCGGGAATGTATTTCACAGTCCAATCGCAGCTGTAAAGGTTCTTTTTCTCGATATGGCTGATACCTGCATCGGCTATGTACTGAACATGGCAAAAGCAATAGAAAGCATACTCAACAAGATTCCTGGTGTCACCGTAAATATAACTTCCGGTCTGGAGAGCTTTAAAAATTCAATAGAATCGAAATCAAAAACCATTAAGGATGAGAGCGGCTGGAAGGAATATGTGAAACGGCCTGAGCTGATGGATTATACAGCCGCGGCAGGTAAAGGTTATACAAAGGGCTCTGCACTTGCGAATAAGGCATCAAACCTTATCGGTGGTGGCGGAAGCGGCCTTGCTTTGATGGCATCCCATCCAGCGCCGGAATGGGTACAGCCGGAAACCCTGCTGCAGTTAAAGGCACCGGAAAGAATGGCAGCATGAATGTGAAACTGGAAGACGAGGATATTGATTACCTGCGGGAGATGGCAGAACGTGACTATGTGGCGCGTATTGCCCAGAATACTCTGGCCCCCAACATTCAGGTTACATTTACCGGTGATATCAGTCAGGAAATGGACTATGAAAAGATTGGGCCGGCGGTGGCGCAGATCCTGCAGGATGAGATTGATACAGCACCAGAGGGCTTGTACTGATGAGTTACAGTGTGTATTTAAAGATCAGTGGAAAAAAGTATAAGCTTCCGGTCAATCCGGAAGAAATCAAAAAGACTCAGAAGCTAAGCATTGAAAAGTATCAGGTTCTTAAATCGGGGCAGGTTTCTGTCCCGAAATTCGCAGAGTTGTGGACGTATGAGTTTGATTGTGAGCTGCCTCATCAGGAAGTGCATTACATGGAATCAGGCGGCAGAGCCGATCCGGATCGATATATCCGAGCCATCACAATGGCCCAGAAGAAAAAGAAACCGGTTCAGTTGATCTACTCAAACGGCGAGACAGATGACGAATCCGTGAAAGTGCTGATTGAATCGTGTACGATCACGGAAAAAGCCGGAGAGGAAGGGGATAAGTATCTGTCTCTTTCTTTTGTGCAGTATAAGACTCCGAGTAAGAAGTATGTGGCAGTTGTGACGCCGGCAGCCACGGTAGCACAGCCCCAGACTCCGCAGCCTGCAAATCCGGCAGTTGAACAGGGTAAGACCTATACCGTCCAGAAGGGCGACACACTCTGGAAGATTGCAAAGCAGTTTTACGGAAACGGTGCTGAATACGGCAAGATCGTCAGTGCCAATTCAGACAAGATCAAGAATCCAAATCTGATTTACCCGGGGCAAACGTTTTCGATACCGTCGTAAAGGAGGGAGATCATGCAGTTATGCGTTGAAACAAATGGGCAAATTTTGGAAATTTCCGAACTATGCTCAGAAATCAGCTGGAAGGACGAGCTGAATAACGGAGCGTCCGTTCTTGAATTCTCTTACCTGTATGACGATGAACTGATGCTCCGAAATGGCGATATCGTGCGTCTGACGAATACAAGCGAGACGGATGGAAATTTCTTCGGTACAGTCTTTAAGGTCAGTATGGGCGAGAATCGGAAGATAAAGATTAAAGCCTACGACCAGCTCCGGTATGGGAAGGCGAAGGACATAATCACCTTAAAAGGCGGGCTGGATGATGTCGGTACAGTAACGCAGGCTATGTGTAAATTCCTCAACCTGAAAGCCGGCACTATGCCCGTGGTGGCCTACAAGGTGCCGGCGGACAAGGTTAAGTATCAGGATACATGGATTGATGTGATTTATGGACTTATCTCCGATACGCTGTTAAACACAAAGACGGCAGAGGCTCCGCAGGGCATCTGGTATCGCCTTGCTGACGTGTATGGCGAGATCAGACTTGACAGCTTGTGGGATCTGCAGCTGCCTCTTGTTCTGGGTGATTCTTCCCTTGCCTACGGATATAGCTGGGAGAAGTCCATCGACGATGGATTTTACAACATCGTAAAGCTGTCATGGATGGATGAGGCAAGCGGTAAGGCACAGACAGCGCAGGAATCAGATCAGGCATCCGTGAATCGGTATGGCAACCTGCAGTATTATGAGCATCTATCTGACAAGAGTGCGGATGCGGCAAAGCTGCAAGAGAAGGCGAAGAAGCTCCTGCAGCTTTACAACCATGAAAAAGAAACGATCAAGCTGTCCTGTCTCGGAGATCATTCGGTGAGGGCCGGATGCAGCATCTTCGGCAGTGTGGACGATATCGGCTTAAACCGCCGTGTGATTGTGAAGTCGGTTACGCATAAGTATCTGCCGGTGCATACGATGGAATTGGAGGTGATTGCCGGATGATTAATGAAAAAATCAAGTTGATTGTAGATGGTTTCCTGAACTCCGTGAAGCTTCCAGCTATACTGATCGGGACGTACAACGGAACCGGAGTGCAAGTTGACGCCAGACTTACAATTCCATCCGGTCAGTTGTCTGGGAACATGAAGGAAAAGCTGAAGTCAGGCGATAAGGTTCGGATACTTGCATCAACCGGATGGGAAGAATTTTATGTACTGGAAATCATCGACCGCCCTCTGGCGTTTAAAGATGAAATTAAAAAGGAGGCCCTGAAGTAATGTCATTAACAACTGACACCAAAATTCAGAAGCAGACCTTCTCGAATCAAAGCTATAATGATTCCGGCGTTTGCATTCGAGGTGTGGTAAAGGATATAGAAGCGTTGAAACAATCAATCCGGAAGCGGCTCTCAACCCAACAGTTCGAGTATCCGATCTACAGCTTTAATTACGGTGTGGACTGGCGGGATCTGATCGGACAGGATCAGGAATACATCCGGGCTGAAATGCAGCGTATGATCCGAGAAACATTGCAGCAGGACGATCGGATCCTTGACGTATCAGGCTTCACCTTTGATTTTATAGGTAGGCGTTGCGTGTGTTCCTTTGATGTATCAAGCATATTTGGTCAGCTGAGAGAAGGAGTTGAAGTGGATGTATGAAGATAAAACCTATGAACATATTCTTCAGGAGATGCTCAATCGTGTCTCCAACGATGTAGATAAGCGAGAAGGAAGTGTAATTTATGACGCACTTGCTCCCGCAGCCTATTTTCTGGCTGACCAGTATTTTCAATTGAGCAATTTTATTGATCTGGTTTTACCGGATACTGCAGTCGGAGAATATTTGGATCGTGCTGTCAGTGGATATGGCATGACAAGAAAATTGGCGAGCCCCTCGATCCGGAAGATCGTCACCACAGGAGATGTTGCAATCGGAACAAGATGGTTGATCCAACGTGTGGCATATCGGATAACAGGGCAGCTTGCAGAGAATGAATATAAAGCGGAATGTGAAACTGCCGGAAAGATTGGCAACGCTTATTCCGGTCCTTTGGAAGCCCTAACGGCCGCAAATGGGGTAACCGCTGAGCTGACTGACATTATCACAGATGGAGCAGACGAAGAAACAGATGACGCACTTAGAGCCCGGTTCTACGAAAAAGTTCGCCGCCCTGCCACATCGGGAAATGCGTATCATTACAGACAATGGGCACTGGAAGTTCCGGGTGTTGGGGATGCAAAAGTATTTCCGCTTGATTCCGGTCCCGGCACGGTCGGTATTTTGATCGTCGATTCAGAATACAAGATCAACAGCTCACTGGAATCGGTTGTATCTGAACATATCGAGACTGTGCGGCCAATTGGTGCCTCGGTGACAGTATCGAGTCCAGCAGCCAATACGATTGCTGTCTCTGCAAAGGTGCTTCTGGATGGCACAAAGACAAGAGAGGATGTGTTGGCAGCCTTCAAGGCAAATCTTGAAGAATATCTTAAAGCTACGACATTTAAAGAGTACCGTGTCAGCTATGCTAAAGTCGGCAGCCTGCTTTTGAGCACCGAAGGGGTGAGGGATTGTGATTCCCTTACTCTAAACGGAACATCCGGAAATATCATAGTAGGCGAAAAAGAGATCCCTGTGATAGGGGACGTGAATCTGGAGGAGGTGAGTACACTTGGACTTGAGTAGTGTTCTTCCGCCTTATTATGATAATAATGAAACAATGAAAGAATTACAGGATATATTATCGAAGCAGACAAGCGATATCGGAGAGGAACTTATCAACACAATAAATCAGGCTTTTTGGATAACTGCAACTGGGGGCGGATTGCTTTCGAGATATGAAAAAGCGTTTGGTATTATTCCGGATTATATTGAGATAGGAACGGATAAATACCGCAGAGAACGAATTTCCGCTAAGGTATTCGGAGCAGGAACGACAACACGAGAAATGATTCGAGATGTTTCCTCTCGGTATTCAAATGGTGAAGTTGAGATAACAGAGGACAATGCGAATAACCGGTTCATCATACGATTCATAGGAACTGTTGGTATACCTGAGAACATAGCCGGATTAAAGAAGACGATTAAGGAGATAAAACCGGCTCATCTGGGTGTGGAATATGTGTATGTCTATAACACATGGAGAGATGCAGAGAAGCTAACATGGGAACAAGCAGCAAAATATACGTGGGAACAGATAAGGACGGTAAAAATTAATGGCAGAGAAAACAAATAATCTTCAGCTAATTAAACAGGGCAGAAATGAGTATATAAGCATTGATGAGATCAATAAAAACATGGACATCATAGATCAAGCCTTTTCAGGTCAGCAGGATAATATATCATGTCTGTACCATGATGTCATCGTGACTGTCCCTACATCATGGATAGGTTCCACGGCTCCATATACACAGGAGATCACTGTGGCCGGAATTAAAGTGGGAGATCCGGCAGAAATGTGGTCTGCGGTGAATGAAACAACAACTGCAGCAGATGCGAAGCTCTGGAATAAAATGGCTGCAATGATCGATTGTGCTCAGATCAAAACAGATGGCAAACTAATACTGATCTGTAAAAATAAAAAACCGATCAGCGAGTTTAAAATTCGGTTGAAAGGGGTGAGCGGAACATGAGCGAAGTGTTAATTCCGATCGGTGGCGGCGGAGGCATGTCATCCGATGATGTCACAGCTTCCAGAAAGGATATTTTACAGGGGAAGACCACAGTAACGTCTGACAGCAATGATGAGATCATGGAAGGAACCATGCCGAATTGCGGAAGCAAAACAGCGGAGCTTGCCTGTGGAGGATCTTATACGATCCCGGAAGGTTATCATAATGGTTCTGGAAAGGTGACGGCGAAGTCGTTAGCGACTCAGACCGCTGCGACTGCTGGAGCAGGAGATATCCTGTCAGGAAAGACGGCTTATGTGAATGGGAACAAGGTTGCGGGTACAATGCCGAATCGAGGTGCAGTTACACAAGCATTAAATTGTGGCGGTTCTTATACAATTCCCGTAGGCTACCATAACGGCTCTGGAAAGGTAGCTGCTAATTCATTAGCTAGTCAGACCGCTGCCAATGCTGTTGCGGGAAATATTTTAAAAGATAAGACTGCTTGGGTTAATGGGAATAAAATTACCGGTACAATTCCTAGTTTGGCTGGATCGACCATTACACCATCCTCTGCACAGCAAACTGTGGCGTGTTCTGGAAAGTATATGTCTGGTAATATTATAGTGAAAGCAGCTGATTTGAAAAACATTGTGCAAATAAATCCCAAAAATAGAATTGGATGGGCAGAAAGTGCAATGGAATATGGTACATTTTGTTCTATGACAGGATGCGTAGGCACTTTACAAAATATATATTTATATTTTGGAATTCAGCGCAGTTGCACTTCAACCGAATACGATCAGATCGTAGCTCGTAAGAGAGATTCCACTATGAAATATGGTTTTTATGTCGGTGTACCAAAACTTAACGAATATATCACATTTTCACCCTATTATCTTGCAAATTCAAATAGAATGTGGGATATACAACTTAAATTCATTTTATCTTCCGGAACCTTATCAATAGTTTTGAAAACGCTTTCAAATCAGGTTTTTACCTGTGGAGGTGTCGCAGTGTTTAAACAATAATATATAAAAGGAGGCTAGAACAAATGAAAGCATTAGTAATTTATGATTTAACAGGAAGAATATGGCAAATTATTTATAATATAAATGAAGCACCACAGGGAATCACTTGTATGTGGGTGGATATCCCAGATGGGGCAATTATTGAAAGGATTGATGTGACCGACCCGAAAAACCCGCAAGCGGTATTTTCATATCTTCCAGAATCAGATATCGGTCGACTTCAAAAACAGTTATCGGCTCTGGAAGTGAAAAATATCGCATTAGAAGACGAACTAACGAACACCCAGCTTGCGCTGGTTGATTTTTATGAAGAAATGTCCTGTAAAGATTTGAATAAGGGAGGTGATGTATAATGGCGGCTGTATATGCAAACCTGATCCGAAAGGGGAAAAAGACTATCAATGATGTCCCGGAAAAACTCAGAGCAGAAGTTGAGGCATTGTTAAATGCTTAGACTAATGCTCTTATTTTTAACGAGAAAGGATATATATATCATGGCAATAATTTACGCAACGCTTATTATCAAAGGGAAAAAGACTTTTGCTCAGGTTCCGGAGAAATTAAAAGCTCAGGTAAGTCAGATTCTGATTGATCTGGAATGCGAAGACCTGATTGCGGAGGAGGAATAGGATGCCGACAGAGATAGCAGTAGCTCTGGTCGGTTTGTGCGGCAGTGCGATAGGCAGCTTGGCTGGTGTAGTTGCATCAGCTAAGCTGACCGCCTACCGGATAGAGCAGCTTGAGAAAAAAGTAGATAAGCATAATACCGTGATCGAGCGTACATATAAATTAGAGGAGACGCAGGCGGTCATGGAAGAACAGATCAAGGTGGCAAACCACAGGATCGCGGATCTGGAAAATCAGAAGGAGGATTAGATATGCAGGTGAAAGATTATGTAAAGCCGGAATTACTGGTAGTGGCAGTGGTACTGTATTTTGTGGGCGTATGGTTGAAGCAGAGTGAAACAGTGAAAGATAAATACATTCCGCTGATTAACGGAGGAATTGGTATTGTGATTTGTGCCATTTATGTATTTGCCACCTGTGCATGCACCAGTAGCCAGAATATTGCGCTGGCGGTGTTTACTGCGATCACGCAGGGAATTCTTGTGGCAGGATTATCTACTTATGTAAATCAGTTATTAAAACAGTCAGGAAAAGATGAATAGAAGGAGGTGATCCATCTTATCTCCCGTCACGGCCCGGGTCATGGCCGCCATTGCGACGTCGCAACAGCTCGGAGGGGATATCCTTCCGGGCTTTTCTAAACAAGAGAGGAGAAATCTATGCGAGATATTACGCTATGCCACCCGCGGCTCCGGAAGCTGGCTACAGAGCTTATCAAAGAATGCGCAGAGCAGGGCTTGCAAATAAAAATCGGTGAGACTTACCGGACAATCGCTGAGCAAGATGCCCTGTATGCTCAGGGACGTACAAAGCCCGGAAAGATTGTCACCAATGCAAAAGGCAGCAGTTATAGCAGCTATCATCAGTGGGGCACAGCTTTTGATTTTTACCGAGCCGATGGCCGCGGAGCCTATTATGATAAAGATGGATTCTTTTCCCAAGTGGGAGCGATCGGAGTATCCATCGGCATGGAATGGGGCGGGAACTGGAAATCCATCACAGACAAGCCTCACTTCCAGCTTCCAGACTGGGGATCCTCGACGAGCGGGATTAAGAAATTGTATAAGACGCCGGAGCAGTTCATGAAGACATGGTCTAAGGAGGAGAAGAAGGCGATTACCTCAGGCTGGCAGCACGATGCACACGGTTGGTGGTGGCAGAATGCCGATGGTACATGGGTGAAGTCAGCTTGGAAATTAATTAATAATCATTGGTACCTGTTCGGAGCTAATGGATATGTCCGGACAGGCTGGCATCGATGGAATCCAACTACAAAGCAAGTAGACCCATCGGATGGATCTGGAGATTGGTATTATTTCCAAGAGGATGGAGATCTTCAGGGCGCTTGCTGGCACAGTAAGGAGAATGGGGCGATGGAAGTGTGGTATGTAGACAAATAAAGAGAGATAAAGGGGCTGTCGCAAAATCATTAAAAACAGATGATTGAGCGGCAGCCTCTGCCGTTATAGACATAAACCGGGATGA